>DATHJH010000018.1:0-149030 GCA_035489815.1 Candidatus Limnocylindria bacterium | reverse complement strand
CTTTAGCAGCATTAGCAAACAGGAGCTTGACCTAGCGGTCACGCTCCTGAATACTAGACCCCGCAAACGACACGGCTACAAAAGCCCTGCCGAGCTACTCAAGCCTTACCTGGGTGTTGCGATTTGAGTGGGAATTCAGGTGGCGTGTCGTCCGCTGGCCTAAAAGCTGCTTTTCCAGTTCGAGATAGCGATTAAGCGCCAGCTCATCCATTTGTCCATCTGCCATGACTTTACAGCCAATAACGTAGTGACGGAAAAGTATGATTGGCCTGATGAAACTTTTCTCGTGCTTGGTAAGGGTTCTGAGTTTTTCATAGGCTGCGATGTATGGAAACACGCCTTCCAGGCCTAACTCATAAGCCACGTCCCACAGTGTGTATACCAAAGCACATTACATAGGGCGCAATTGTGAGGTCGTCAAAGTCGAGAACAGCTGTCACTACGCTGTTTTTACTCAGCACATGTCATTATCAAAATCTAAATGGCACAATCCTTTGGGAAGCGAATTGTCTAGTTCGACAACAAAGTTTTCGGCTCTGGTAATAAACCCCTGTCGTTGTGTATCAAGTGAATTGCGATCTTGTATCAATTTTATAATGGGTCTCGCGCAGCTCGGCAAGCCATTTGTTCTGGACAACATTTTTGTAACTGCTCACACCCCAAGAGATTCAAGCAAGACTTGTCGAGGGTCGCAACTACAAACGCCTCTACCGTGACCTTAAGGTTAGGTATGACGAAGTCACCGGGCAGCTAAAACAAGAGAATCAGGAACTGCGTCAGCTCCTTAACCAAGCTCTTGAGCAAAACAAAACCCAGGCCATCCAGATTGCCGAACTCCAAACCATGGTCTTTGGCAAGAAAAAACAACCGCCAACGGGAACGGTTGTTCCTGTTCTGTCAGAACCTCCAAAACAGGCTCGTACCAAAGCCTCCTACCGCCGCTCCACTCCACCAGCAACCGCCATTACTGCCGAGGTGTCTGTACTACTCCCTCAGGCCTGTGCCTGTGGCGGCAGTTTTGACCAAGATGCCATTACGAGCCACGATCGCTACGTGGAAGATATTCCGCTCCCTGAGCTGACGCCTGGCTACCAAGCAAAACTTGTCACCAGATACGTCGTGCAGCGGGGGATTTGCCTGGCTTGCGGCAAAACGACAAGCGGCCAAGACCTGGGCGGAGCCCAGGTTGCTCTTGGTCCTAATGTCCGTTTGCTGGTAGCCCACCTCATTGCCGTTGCTGGTATGAGTTACGCGCAAGCGGCTCATCTCATCCTGACCCTGTATGGCTTGGTGATCACGGATGGTGAGATCGCCAACATACTCCAGAAACAGCACCGGAACTGGCTGCCAGCCTACGGCCAGCTCAGAGCCGACATACGGGCGGCACCGGTTCGCCGCTACGACGAAACACCATGGGCTATCCAAGACCAAGGTAACGCTGGATATGCCTGGGTCATGAGTGCTGCAAACAGTCCAAACACACTGTTTCACTGTGCTACCAGTCGGGGCGCTCCACACGCCAAGCGGCTGCATGGCAAGGACAGCAGTGCTGTCCATATCTCTGACGACTACCAAGCCTACCGCACACTACAGGGCAACCAACAACTGTGTTGGGTACATCTATACCGCGCCATTCGAGATCTCCGCTACAATGCCAATCTTCCAAAAGAGCAGCTAGCCTACGTCACGCAGTGGTACGAACAGTTTGCAGCTATCTACCAAGATCTACGGTTGTATCTGGACGAGCCGTTCGAGTTGGTAGTGCGTGAGACACAAGCCCAGGAACTCTGGCAACGAGTACGGTTGCTAGCCCAAGAGCAACGCCCAAGAGCGGGTGAGCCAGACAAACTACGCAAGTTAAAAGCTCAACTCCTGCGAGCTGGCAAGGACAGACTATTGGTCTGTCTGTCCAAAGATACCCCGTGTGACAACAACCGGGCGGAACGTGATCTGAGACAACTGGTGCTAAAACGGAAGCGCAGCTTTGGCAGTAAGACACAGCGAGGCGCTCAAGCACTTGCTACGGTCTTATCTCTCTGCACCACTACGTGGCGCAGTAACCCTAAAATCTAGAAGAAATCTAGAAGACAGTCTTCTAACAGAGAGGAATGTTTGTCACGATAAGTCCAGGAGGGACTTGGTCACGTTCCTTGGGGCCCGGAATTTTCATACTATTTACAAGTTAATAACCTGAAAAGTTCCCTGAGAACAGCCACAGGCTGTTCTCACCCACGAGACCCTTTTGGCATGTCGAGGATTCGAGCCATGTGAACAACCACGAAAAAACCGCCCAAAAGGACGGTTTTTCCGTGGAGGGCCAGGAGGGACTTGAACCCTCGACACCCTGCTTAAGAGGCAGGTGCTCTAACCAGCTGAGCTACTGGCCCGTAATAGTTAGTAATATGTTGAAGGTTCGAGGTGCTGTATGATACCTAAACTTTAGTAGGTTAGAGCACCTGGTGCTTATTATTTTTTCGGCGCTATGGCGCCTGGGCAGCTGAGCTACTGGCCCGCGTCAACGTGTGATGGTGAGATAACTGTATTGCCGGCAAAACAAATTTGCCCGTCAATCCTAGTTATCTCACCAAGCCGCTTCCTTTTCAAAAGCCCAAACAGCAACAAGTTGCTTGGTTTGGTCTTTTGGGATGGCTGCATTCTTGCAATTGCAACAGGGGGATTTTAGCAAGTTACCTCTGTTTTTGCAAGGTTTTCGGCGGCTATTCTGGAATCGAGGCGGTGGGCTCTTCGCCCACGGCGGGCCCGCCTAAATCCTGCAGCTCTTGGGGTAGCTCATCCGGGGCCAGGCCCGGCATCAAGCAGATAGGATCTGCGTATTTCATCAGGTAGCGGTTTAACCTCGGCCGCAGCCGCATAGGCCTCGTCCATCTCTTCCCTGCTCCGTCCACCGCGTCTTTCAAACATAAACTCTCCTAACTTAAGCTATAGTAATAGCATATTGTACTAGGATTTTACTACTGGTGACAAAGAGATTACTGCTGGAAATTATTGGCCTTTCTACTGCTCGCGGGCGGGTGATCTTTGTTTTTACAGCAAGTGTGGTGGTGTATTTTGTGCCTTTCCGGTGGCTGGGTGGGCTGTCACTTTGGCAGCGCCTAGGGCTGGATTGGGTGCCTTCAATTGGCCTGACCCGGGCTTATTGGCTGCTTTTGCATGGCCGGCTAGACGAGGCGTTGGAACTCAACTGGCTGATTCTGCTGGTTGTTGTCCTTGCGGGAATGTTGCTAGCCAAAGATTTCTACCAGATATGGACAAGGGATAGACGTCTCAGCTACACTGAGGGAAAATAACCGCGAGGAGCAAACTCATGGACGCGCCAAAACACCCACCAACCACAGAAGTGCCTACTAACCCGGAGCAAAAAGACTTTTTGGTCGCCCTGCTGCTGTCTATTTTCCTGGGACAGCTGGGGATTGACCGTTTTTACATGGGCTACATTGGCCTGGGTATTCTAAAGCTTGTTACCTTTGGTGGCTGTGGCATTTGGTGGCTGGTAGATGTCATTCTGATTGCCACCAAGAACCTGAAGGATGCTGACGGCCGCGAGCTGAAGGGCAGCTAGAAGAAGCTACTCGCAGTTCGTACATACAGGTCCATAGACTAGGATGTCTGCTTGACCAGAGAGTTGTCGAATCTGTTGGCTAATGAAACAGAGGTCCTTTCATCCAGCTCTGCCGATGGGTTTCGCCCAACCTCACAGAGACCATCGCCGTCCCTGTCCGCTATGTCCACCGCTTGCCGCACAGGCTCATCAGATCCGAGAGAATTATATTCTGCTAAAAGTGTCTCATTTACCACACCTAGGCGAATAGTCGCCCTCACTTTGAACTGCGCATCAGTCCAGAGGAGATCCGGAATGTTATTTGTTCCGTTGGTAAGGCTTTGCATAGCTACTATAAGCGCCTGATTATCTGCCTGATCCACAGAAAGCTCTTTACCCAGGATATGCGTGACGCCCTCTGTTGGACCATACTCGCCGCACAGTGTATCGGAATCATCTGCGACCTCCGGCCCTCGCGTAGGAAGCGGGGCATTCCCTGAATTGACGGTAACTTCTATATCATCCCCGTTGGTTGTTGGGCTGGCACCCTCTTCAGAACCCTCCTTACCACCGCAGGCCAACCCGCCCAGTGCTAAGACCGCAACCCCAGCCAGGATAGGCCTACAAGCTCTTTCCAGGAATCCCTTTTCTCTGTCCATGCATCCCCCAATTTTTATCGTTCGGGCAGTGTAGCATCAGCGGCTAGGTAGAAGATGTGGAATATATTACTCTTGCCTGGACTTGCGTTTCCAGATTTCGTACCAATAAGTAATGCCGTTTTCCAGCTGCGGCGGGCTCTTTTGAGCCAGCTCAAACTTGTCCGTAAATTCCGGGAAGAATTTGGTGCAGCCAAAGTCGCCCTCCACCCGGGTCAGGTACAGCTCATCCGCATACTGCAATGTTTGCGCAAAAGCGCCGGCACCGCCGAACAGCCACAGCTTTTGGGGCGGATTTTTCATAAATGCCTCCAGGTCGGTCACGGCCTCGAACCCATCGCGCAGCGGTTCTGTCCCGTCGGTCAGTACCAGGCAGCGCCGGCCAGGTAAGGGTGCCGTGAATTCCAAGTAAGTCCGGTAGCCCATAAGCAGCGACCCGCCCATGGTCTTTTCCCGGGTGTAGGCCCGGTCGCTGGGCAAATCCCAGGGTATGCCCTGTTCGTCTGCCAAGCCGCGTTTGTCATCCAGTGCGGCGATTACCCGTATCATTGAACTCATTGTGGTTCATTATGAGCGGCCGGATGGTATTGAGCAAGAAAAACGATCCGGTTACCAGCAGGACATCCTCTGGACGCGCCAGCAGTTTTTGCAAAGCCCGGGCCGGGTCCGGTTCGAGTTCCCAGGCATGGTAGTCCAGTTCTTCGCAGGCCGCTACCAGCTTGAGCGGGTCAACGGAAAAGTGCTCGGTCTCTTCCCTGCTAAAGCCGGTGACAACACAATGTGACATATGCGGCACAAGCACAGACAAGTTGTCGCGCACCTTGGTCTGTTTGGTACGGACAAAGGCCACTGTGCAGGCAATGGATTGCCGCGGGTAGGCGTGGACGACACTTTTCATAAGCATACCCAGCTTTTGCGGGTTATGCCCGCCGTCCAGAATGAGCGTTTTACCCCTATACTTTAGTACCTCCATACGGGCCGGGATATGGACTTCTGTGCTACGGATCAATGTCTGCCGGTCCAAGCTTGTCAGGCTATCGCGCTCCGCCAGGTAATCGTAGACTCGGTGTGCCAAATGCCAGTTCCGGCGCTGGAAAAGTGGTAGGTTTTTAGGCAACCTATCAAGGCGGGGCGGCTGCAGCTCATGCAGCCTGGCCTGCTGCTGGTCGCAGACTTCGCGCAAAACGTCCATGACTTCCGGCACTTGGTTGTACGCAAAAACAACATTGGTAGGCAGGATGATGCCAGCTTTCTGAGCGGTAATGGCAGTAAGCGTTTTACCCAAGGTGTCGGTATGGTCATAGCCAATGTCGGTGATGACGCAAACCTTGTCTGATCGAGTCATAACATTAGTACCGTCCAGCAGCCCGCCCAGGCCTACCTCTACCACCGCGTAGTCTACTTTTTCCCGGGCAAACTCCCAGAAAGCGAACGCCACCAGCAGCTCAAAATACGTCGGCTTGACGCCGCTTTTGTCTACTTCTTGTAAGAAAAGGGTGAGATCACGACAAAACTTTTTCTCGCCTAACGACCGGGTGTTGATCTGGACACGTTCGTTGACCTCGTCGACATGCGGGGAAATGCTGAGCCCCACCTTTTTGCCGCCGACTGTCAGCAGCGAGCTGAGGTAATGGCATGTCGATGATTTACCGCTGGTGCCAGCGACATGTATAACTGGGTAGCTGTCCTGCGGGTTGCCCAGATAGGCCGTCAGTGCCTTCATCCGTTCCAGGGTATAGGCGTGGCGACGGGACCGGGTTTCTGACATCAGTCCGGACAAATACCGGTGCACCTCTGCAAAGTTCTGCATAGGAGCTATTGTACAGAATCAGCCTGAACAACACTAAATACGTCGATAGTCCTCAGCGGATAGGCCGCATATTCGTCTATAAATTCCGCGGCAGTCATAGGATCCTGTCTAGGCCCGTATGAGTCAAGCCGGAGAAAATCCGCCGCCCCATATGGCCCGCCGAAGCCCGGCAGGTTAGGGGTAATGGTGTATGAATGGGAGGTTTCCTCGTTAGTCACAACCACAAAACCTGACTCTTTCATAACCCCTGCATGTTGAATGGGGTTGCCGGCTCCGGTCCCTGTAGCGTGCGTATGGAGTAACCCCTGGCCTTCTAGTACCCGGGCTACAATGCTCGTCGTTTCCGCACCAAGGGTGGCCAGCTTATCAGCCTCCTGTCGCATAGCCTCCACATCACGTTGAGTAGGATTCCACACCTGATCAGGTGACTCTACCGCCTGCCAGGCACGTATGCCATTTATAAGTGCAACCGTTTGACAAGTAAGCCCACTTTGTTTAAGGGGTCCTGGCCATAGGTCACCGGGCGCGCGAACAGACGATGTGATTGCCGCCCTTACCCCATTAACCAGCAGCCGCTGACCGTCCTCGGTAGCAACCAACTCCTCAAGATCACGCCTGCTTACTAGAGCCGGATCTAGGGACGTAGGCTCTGACTGTTGGGCCGTCCAAAACGGTAAATGCTTATGAGATTCAGTCATGAGGTACTTAGCATAGTATCTTTGTGGTTATTTGTCCAAGCACGTAGGCTGGTCGGCTGCAGGACAGCCGGCGGCTATGAAATGGATTCTATGCAGTATCCGGTAAACTATTTATGGTCAATATCCTATACTACATAGAAGTATGGGACTTAGAAACGTACAACACTGGGGGAATAGAGGTTTGCGTCTTTTGGGTAAGAAAACCTTCCGCAGGGCCGCGCTGGGTGCGGCTTTACTTTTTGCGCTCCTGAATGGAGCTGTCTTTGTCCTGTACCAGCAAAAAACATATCCGAACACACTGGTAGGCAGTACCAGGATTGGCGGCATTGGTTTTGCTGGGTTGCCAGATAAAATTACCGGCCTTTCTCTGCTGCCGGCTGATGTAACTGTGTCCATCCAGGGCAAATCGGAACGGGTCAGCCTGGCACAAGCCGGCATCACGGCAGACAAAGACAAGATCACCCGGCAGGCCAGGGCCCGGCGATCCTGGCTGCCCATACTTAACTTGTTTAGTAAGCAAACTGTTCCTGTTTTTATAACCACTGACTCGACAAGACTGGACGCGGAGCTTACCCGCCTGCAGGCCAAACACCATAAAGCCGCCCGGGACGCGCGCATCGCCCTCAAAGGCACAAGCTTTTCTATAGTTGACCACCAAAATGGCTACGAACTTGATGTCCCAGCCGCCAAAACCGCCCTTATGACTGCCCTTGAAAAAAGTCAAACCACAGCTACGCTACCCACTAAAACTTTGGAACCCAAACAAACCACCGCCCGCCTGACCCCTGCCCTCCAGGACCTGCAGACCCGGCAAAAGACCGCCGTTACTTACACGTATGCCGGCAAGCAGCGAACCATGACCGCTGCAGAGATTACGGCATGGTTTGAGCCCAAAGGCACATCCTACGTCTTGTCCGAGGCAAAGATTCGCAGCAGCATTATAGGTGTGGGCATCGGCCTTGGCATTGGCATTAAAAACCTGGACCGGGCCGCCAGTGAGACCAGTAAAGCCCTGACCGCTAAAAAGTCCCTGAGCTTTGCCCTGGAGCGCGCCCCGCTCAAGCAAAAAACATTTACCTACTGCACGACCGTCCGGGGAGTACCTGCCAGTCACCTGACCGGACTCATCAGCAAACTGGCCGCCGTGTTTGGCGACAGCCGCGGCTGGGGGCTGGACGGACAAGTAGTATTAAAACGAGTCGGCAGCGGCTGCGACTTTACCGTGTGGCTCACCGCTGCTAACCAAATGCCGGCATTTGGCGCCATCTGCGACGCCAACTGGAGCTGCCGCGTCGGCCCAAATGTAGTGATAAACTTTGACCGCTGGCAGGGTGCTTCCGCCGCCTGGAACAAAAAAGGCGGCAGCCTGGACGACTACCGCAGCATGGTCATCAACCATGAAACCGGACATTGGTTTGAGTTTGGCCACGTTAATTGCAGTGGGTCCGGGCAGCTGGCGCCAGTGATGCAGCAACAATCCATAGACCTCCAGGGCTGCAAGTTCAACCCTTGGCCCCTGCCCTCTGAACGCGCCAACCTTAAACGGTCGCTAGGACTCTAGCCAATGCAAACGTATGAGCTTGTGGGGCACGAAATCGAAACCCCGCTGGTAAATGCCGCCGGTTCCATAAACGGAACAAATCCTGAGCATATAGTGCAGGCAGTCGGCATCCTGTCCCGCACCGCGATTGGAGCGATTACAGTTGGATCGTTTACCGTGCCCGAACAAAGCGGCAACGAGGCTAAGTTTGGCAGCCCCGTGTACCATCGCGACAGAGAAACAGGCACCACCTATAACGCTCTGGGTCTGCCCAATATTGGGCTGGACGGCGCCAAGGCTGTGATGCCAGAGATCTTAGCCAGAGCACACCACCAGGGTAAGCCCGTTATTGCCAGCGTATCGCCCGTGCAGCCCACCCCGGAAATCGGCGACACCCTTAACCAAATTAAGAGGTTGATCTACGAGTTTCAGCTGGCCGGCGTTGATCTGATAGAAGTCAACCCAAGCTGTCCTAACATTTTTGCGGAAGATGACAGTTGTAAACCCATACTCGGCTATGACTTGGAGGGCATGCAGCAGCTGGTAACCGAACTAGCGCCTTGGACGGGCACGATAGACAGCAAGGTTGGCATCAAGCTGCCGCCCTATATCTCTGACGAGCAAAAGCAAATGCCGCCAGAGTTGGCCAAACTGCTGAAGGAAAAGCCTGTCTTTGGGTTCATAGTAACCGCCAATAGTGTGCCTAATCAGGTTGCCACAGACGCCGCTGGCAAGCCTATCCTCAGTGTGCCAAGCGGCGTCGGCGGGATGAGCGGCCCCGCCACCAAAGAGACCGGACGGCAGCAGTTACGAATGTGGAATGACCTGATAGGTGACGAGCTTGACATCATAAGCACCCTGGGCGTAGACAGCGGACAAGAGCTGGCAGTCCGCCGCCGGCTTGGCGCTACAGCCGCTGGCGTCCTAACTTTCCTGTGGCAGCGGAGCAACTGGGGCCTGGCAGTCACAGATTTGCTCCAGGACTGGGCCACCGCGGAAGAGGAGTAGGCAGCGCTACCCGGGTCGGACTCTGACCTTAAACATATAGGGATTTGGCTAGGATTCTGGCGGCGGCACAGGCGTGGCCCTCTGGAGCAGTGTCGCCTTCAGGCCTAAGAAAGAATCGATGTCATCGGGCGGAGAAGTGTAAACTTCTGCTCCGACCAGACGGCCGAGCCCTTCGTACCGATAGGCCACTACATTCTGGTTATCAACAATCACCACGTCACCAGCCGGCAGCTCTAAGTCCGATACGTCGGACTGGCCTATCTGCAGCAACTTTTCACCAGCTGGCACACATACTCTTGCCAAGTACTCATACGACCACTTCATATATGGCGTCAGGGGTTCTTCGACGTAGTCAACACGGCACCAGCTCACACCTTCGTCCCGTTTCCGCAAGAGCATTGCAGTGTAGTAGTTGGGTTCCTCAGCCTCAATTTGCATGCATGCCCTGCTAGCTGTTTTGTCTCCCGCCATCCACGCCTGCAAGGAAGCCGTCTCCCCATCCCTTCCTTCAGAGTAATCTTGCAGTACCCCGATCTTTAGAATTTCTTGCTGCGCCCCTTCCCAGAGGCGTCGCATGCTTATACGTGTTTCGTCTTGTCCCATCCTCTCCATATGCAAGAATTACTCCAGCTCCTGAAGCACTGTTCTTAAATCCTTGTTGTCCTTTTCCAGCACTCCATGAAAATCCCAAACAAATAATTTCATATGTATACAAGTCTCCAAAACCGGCACTAAAGCCTGGACGGCTCAAAGGCCTCCCTCACCTTAGGGCGTGTCAGGTAGACAATCGTTGCCAGTGATACCAGCGCAGTGGAGCCAAGCTTAAAATAGGTAAATGAAATCGCTTTGCCGGCCTGTTTTTCCTGTGCAGCGAGCGTCATACTCATGGCCTCCAGCAGTTGTTTTTGGTTTGAAGTTAAGCGCGATTGATCGATCCGGTTCACCGCCGCCTCGTAGTTGGCTTTGTTCTGCCGTATCCTCTGCTGCAAACCAACAAGCAGTACTATGCTGACAATGGTAAGCACCAGCAGCACAACTGAATATCCAGTCATGAACTTTCTGGCTGCCTCCATACGCAGAACAAGTCCGATTGCAACCAGCAAACTTACCAGCATGGCAACCGAGTAGATAACGCTGGTCTGCGAACTATCAAAAAAGCTGGCCAAAAAGCTCAGCAGGGTAAATCCGGTCAACACGTAAACCCCGACTGGCAGCTTTTTCTTTTCCAGCTGTATTTGTGAACCGGTCAAAAACACAGGGGTTACCGGCACTGGGACGTTATGTCCTTGAACAATATTCTGCGGAGTAGCCTGCGGTGCACCGGCAGCAGTACCGTCTGTAGACAGAGCCACACCATTGCCAACTGCTTGCGGTTCTGGCGGCTCATTGGGAAGCGGGTCAGGTTGAGTACCCGTGTACTCATGCCGTGTGTCGTTGCTCATTTGTGCAAGTATAACAAAAACAGAAGCTGCCTGCCTCTGTTTAAGCATACGTGAAAGAGTGCGTCGCTTCTAAGTTAGAACGATTCTCACTGCTCAAAGAGCTCGGGCGTAACTGCGCTTACTGCGCTGTGCCTAAAATCTTTTATATTGCGTGTAATGATTGCTGTAGCGTTGCACACCAGAGCAGCTTGTTCAATAACTGCATCTTCGTAGTCAGTTATACGACTCCTGGTTGCACTTTTAAGTATGTCACCTGTCGTGGAAACCACTAAAAATGTTTGCAATAGCCAATTGATATGCCGCAGAATTTCTGTCTGTGGCACTTTAGCACGTTCAAGTAGGTGTGCGAAGGTTGTAACGATATGCCCGCTTACATACACGTTATATGAATTGGATACCTGCAGTTCCAGGACTGACTGCGACGCTTTAAACCCTCGGCGCTCAAGCAAAACGTCTAAAATAACGTTGAGGTCAACGAGAATATTTTTTGGCATAAGCTGCGCGAATAGCTTCTTTTGAGTCGTCAACAGCATAGTGTTTCAGAGAGCCTGCCATGCTGGCAATACTTGGCACGGCTACTTTGTCTACCTGTGCTCTGCGATGTGTCAGAAACTCCGAAAACATACCTGAAACGGATTTTTTATGAGCACGTGCCTGCTGCCGTGCAAACTGCACCAGATCTTGGTCAACGCTCAGTGTAAGTTTCGTTTTCATACGTATACTTTAGCAAATCATACGTATGAATGCAAATTACTTATGCTTACTACCCCTATTTTTATAAGGTTTTATAAGGTCTCACCTTGAGAGGTGTTATTTTGTGTCATATGAATTTGGTACAGCAGGATATACAAAATAGAACCATCCTGGTCTCTACTTCAACCAGCCAAGCCTACTAAAAAGTTCAACCGACGGCGGAGTGAGTTTGGCGTCTTTTAGCCTAGCGGAGTCGACCCAAGACAGCTTCTCTATGTCATCACCAGGTTTAACATCAATATCTTCAGCATTTTTATCAAAGTCAATTTTGTATACAAAAAACTTCATTTTAACTTTCACTACTTCGTAAGTGTCCTTCAGCTTCTTTTCTGATTCGCCTTCGCCTTTATCATCAAGTAATGTAACTTTTGCTTTCGAAGTATCAAGTCCCATTTCTTCCTGCATCTCTCTTGCCAGCGCTTCGAGTTGAGTCTCTCCTTCTTCAATACCACCTCCAGGAGTATGCCAACAGTCGGCATAAACTCCGCCACCTTTCGGATCTTTCATGCCGAACAGGAACTTGTTGTCTTTGGAGGCTACTAAACCGGCAACGATATCGCGATAGATAGTTCGCATAAGTACATCATATCAAACAAAAAAACCTAAATCTGATAGGTTTAAACATAAGCGAAATGGTACAGCGCTTTGGCACAGGTTAGAACTTTATTTCTCAGTTGTGCTTATAGTTAGAGGAGGCTTCTTTGCTATATTTAGAGAATGATTGAGCTTAATGGCGGTATTAATCCAGATTTGCCCGATGCAACTTTTGATTTGGACGGCACTGTTTTCAAAATGACTGTACTCGAAGCCTATACAGATTGGTTATCACAACAATCTGTATTTGATCCAATGCCCTTTGAAATAACCGCAGCCAAGCAAGAATGGAAAAACGACAATACCGAACAAAAATATACTGCCCATTTAGGTCAACTCGTTCGTTTCTTTATTGAACAGGTACCTGGAAAATCGGTAAGTCAACTAAATGAAGCAGCTCGTATTGTTGCAAATCAGCAACGACATAGGCGTTGGAATATAACCACAGCAATTATAGAAAAACTGCACGCAACTCATAATGTAGTTTCAATTTCACTTATGCCAGAGTGGCTGATGGGTCCATTTACTGAAGATTTGGGTTTTGTGGCATTAATGGGAAGTACCTATGTAGCTCGTGAAGGACTGTTCACGGACGAGGCTCATAGTATTGATAAAGCAACTGAATACGCAGATGCTCGAAATGGCGATACGAGCCATCTTGATGTACACATGGGTGATACAGTTGGAGACAGCTCATTGTTTGTTCTAGCTAAACGTCCAATACTCTTTAATCCAAGCTGGACACTCTATCAGCAAATGCTAGGCGAAAACTTGACCATGATATCAAGTCACAAAGATGTGACAACAGTCATTAATTCAGGTAAGGCTGCAACAGTTTGGGGGCCACCTTTTGACGCAGAAGCGGTATTGGAATCCGTTCAGTCAAAATAATTGACACCTATCGAGATTCGAACTGAATAACAGATAAGACTTTGAAATGAGTTTAAATTCTCGAACTAATGTAATCTGTTGCGTTGAAATGGTACAGCGCTTTGGCACAGGTTAGAACTATTCTGGCCGCTCCAGCAGTTTCTTAATTGGGTCAAAATAGTAATCTTGCCAGTCAGTAATGTCTTTTTGTTCATCAAGAATATCGCCGGAGTATGTCAACTTAACATTTGTGACCTTATCATCGCCTTCAAACTCAAATACTACGTTATATTTCCAAGCTGGATTGTCATGGCCGTACCAGTCTTGCTCAATTCTGGTATTTGGCTCAAGTTTCGTAAATACACCATGAATATCTCCATCCCAAAAACTATATTCACCACCCACGGTCGCATCAATTTTTGCCGGACCTGCGCCCCATTGTTCTGCCGTGGCAGCGTCTGTGAGGGCTTGCCATACTTTTTCAACCGGTGCATGAATGATGTATGTCTGTTCAAGTTGTTTCATATAAGCAATTGTATCAAAGAGCAATCGGGATTCGAACTAAAATAACAGATGATGCAAACTATAGAGTGATAGAACTAGAACTAAAACAATCTGATGCGTTGATTTGGTACACCCGATAGGATTTGAACCTACGACCTTTGGTACCGGAAACCAACGCTCTATCCAGCTGAGCTACGGGTGCGCGTCGAGGTGTGATGGTTCGGCAGCTGAAGTGATGGCAAAACAAGTTTGCCCATCACTTCTAGCTACCCAACCAAGCCCTCTCCTCTTCCGTCGCCCAAACAGCAGCTAAAGCTGCTTGGTTTGGTCAACGGGACTGGCTGCAGTCAGAGTAATTATAACAAACAGGGGTGATATCTGGTACAATAACTCGTGCATCACTTGCCCGTGTAGCTCAGTGGATTAGAGCGTCTGCCTTCGGAGCAGAAAGTCGTAGGTTCGAATCCTACCACGGGCACCATTTTGCTTATGTTTCAAGAGGCTTCGTTATAAGGTTTTCTTTGCTATAGTTGGCATATGAACTTACTACTAATCAGTAGTTCGTACTCAGGAGATGAGGAATACCTGGAGCATTGTCGGGCAACCGTAAAAGAGTTTCTGGATAGCTGCCCGCCTGGTCATGTTTTGTTTGCCCCATACGCTGAGTACGACTTGGACGGCTACGCCGATACAGCTCAGGCGTTCTTTACCGGACTTGACCCGACTGTCGGCGGGACATTTATTTCTTTGCATCGAACGCCTGACCCTCGCAGGGCCATAGAGGCGCATGACGTAAAGGCAATCTTTATTGGAGGCGGTAACACATTCCGGCTGCTCAAAGCGCTCCAGGACAACGATTTGCTTGACGCCATTAAACAAAAAGTTAAACATGGCGCTGGCTATATGGGCACAAGCGCGGGCAGCAATGTCGCCTGTCCAACCATCATGACTACTAATGATATGCCGATTGTAGAGCTTGGCAATTTTGAGGCCATTGGCTTAGTCGATTTTCAAATCAATCCACACTTTGTTTCTGGCCCACTCATAGAGGACCATCAAGGTGAACCAGGGAAGAGCGAATCAGGCAGTACCATGAAGAAAATACGCGTCCTGTGATAGGGCTGCCAGAAACAGCCTGGATACGTGCCCAAGGTAATACGTCCTTTCTAGGTGGCGCGGATGCTGTCATATTTGAGCAAGGACTTGAACCGCGCGAATGGTCTAGGGACTCCGGGCTATCTATAGCAACCCCACTGCACCTAAGCCTTCGGCAAGATGAGCTTGTTGGTTAGACCTGTAGGAGTAGGTGGAGTGGGGTGCTGGCCTCGTAACAGATGCTGGGTCATTCCCTGGTATCGTAAACTTTTTGGGCGCGGACCACCTCATCAATGTGCTGTTCGGTCCAGCGACGCATGGCGCCGATGGGCTCGGCCAGCGACTCACCCAGCCCGGTCAGCGCATAAATAACAGATATCGGCACGGTCGTAGCGTTTACTGTTCTGGTAATCAGTCCGTGGCGTTCCAGGTTGCGCAGCGTTTGGGTCAGAACCTTTTGCGATACGCCGCCCATACCATGCAGGAGTTCGCTAAAGCGGTGAGGTCGCTCGCTCAGCAGGCACAGTGCTACTGCTGCCCATTTTTTGGAAATGTTTTCCAGCACCTCACGGGTTGGACATTCAGCGTCAAAAATAGTATCTGCCATACAACCATGGTACCGATTGGTACCATATTGCACAAGGTGCCCTGGTAACTTATTGTAACCAATGTCATTGACGAACAAAAACCTTGGCAAAAATGTCGTTCAAATACCGTACGCAGTAACCCCGCAACCGTAGAAGTACCGAACCTTATTTTCTACTGGATACCCAGTCAAGCTGATATGACGTTCGGCTTCCCCGTGTCATCCCGAACTTGATTCGGGATCCAGTCAATTAAGAAATTCAACTACTGCCGACCCCCCCCTACCCCTGGCTGGGACCAGCGCCTGGACTCAGGCACTTGTGCCAGATATAACGGTTCATTCATTTCAGTTACTATACCAGATTCCTCTCCATAGACCTTCAGTTTTGGCGGACAGGGAGAATTGGATTAGCTCTCAGATACAAGCTTGGAGTAACCTTTTCTTATCTACGCTTGGGTGATCTACCCCATAAGCATCAACGCGGCAAGTACTGCGATCAGTACAACCGCTGCGACGCCGGCTATGATGATGAACTTTTTGTCCGGGACGGCAGGCTGAGCCGCTGGCGGCATGCCCGCAGCTGGCACTTGTTGATCTGTGGCAAAGGGTGTTTCTGCTACCGGTGCGGCCGGAGTTTCAGTTGGACCCGTAGGCGGGACCGGCGTGGAATCTACTGGAGCCGGTACTCCGGCATCCGGTGCGGCCGGCGGAACAACGGGTGAAGCCGGGGACACAGGGTCATTTGGGGCCTGGGGATTAGGGTTAGCGGCGTCTGGGTTCATGTACAATCTCCTTCTCATTAGTGATCTGATGTATGATCATGAAACGCTTAAGCCTATAGTACCCCTATTGGTAATAATTTCCAACCTGACCCACGGCATTTTTGACAACAAAGAGGGTATCACCAGCTGAAAGCGTCTTGAGGATAAATGTGTCTGTGGGCTTAGCTTCAGCCGTCCTGAGATGTATCGGTTTTTGACTCTGGTGCCGGCAGGAGTTTTGGTTCTTTGGGCCGCAGCGCCTTTTCCAGCGTTCCGAGGAGTTTTACGGCGTGTTCGTGGCTCATCCCCACGCGGGACACGGCCAGCGGTTGGCTACCGATGCCGTCCGACTGCAAAAAGTTAATCGTAACACCGTATTGCGTAGTGGTAAGGTGCACCATATCGGTATAGACAATACGCGCGTCCATGGGCATAACCAGCACGGGCTGGACAACAGTATCTGGTCCAATTGCGGCGTCCGCCTCATCCGGCCTGGAATAGCCGGCCATTTCCCAGATCTCTACGGCGTCTTCTTCCTTGACCGCAAAATAGCTGATGAGCAGCATAAGGATGTCTTCGCCCGGCCGTCTGACACCGCGCTCCATGTCAGACAACAGGTCAGTATCAATCTCTACCGCTCCAGAGACTTCTGCCAGGCTCTCCTGCTTTTTCTCACGCATGCGTTTGAGCCACATGCCCAGGGTTTGATAAGGATACTCCTTCTTTTGCTTCTCACTCATACGTTGCTATATGGTACTCCTGTTACTCGCAGTGATCAAGGTGTAGCTGATACAATGATCTCATGCAAATCCAGGAAAACGTCCCTCTCAGCCAGCACTCGACCATGCGCCTCGGCGGTCCGGCGCGCTACCTGGCAGACATTACTGACAGGTTTGAGATTGCCGAAGCAGTGGCCTGGGCCGAACAGCACCAGTTGCCCGTCATGATGATCGGCAGCGGCAGCAATATTATCTGGGGCGATGGGGGTTTCCCCGGACTCGTCCTGGTGAATAAAATCATGGGATTCGAACCGCTCCAACAGGACGACGCGGATATGTATGTTGTGGTTGGTGCGGGCGAAAACTGGGACGAAACCGTCCGAAAAACGGTTGACCTGGGCTACAGTGGCATTGAACAGCTGTCTCTCATTCCTGGCACGGCGGGCGCCACACCCATTCAGAACGTGGGTGCCTACGGCCGTGAAATCAAAGATGTCTTAGTGACAGTCGAAGCCTACGACACGCAGGCCAAGCAGCTGGTGAACCTTCGGGCAGATGAGTGCAAGTTTGGGTACCGCACCAGCCGGTTCAAGGCGGAGGACAAGAGCCGATTCTTCATCACGTCCATCACCTTGCATGTAACTAAAACCAACCCCCAACCCCCGTTCTACCCTGCCCTTCAAAGCTACCTGGAAACCCACGGCAGAACAAGCTACACGCCGCAAGTTATTCGCGATGCCGTGATTGCCATCCGCTCCAGCAAGCTGCCAGACCCGTCCCAGGTCGCCAACAATGGATCCTTCTTTCATAACCCCATTATCCCGTCTGACCAGGCAGCCCAACTGCTGGAAACCTACCCCGCTATGCCACACTGGGCAGTTGACGGTGAAAACACCAAGCTGTCTGCCGCCTGGCTGCTGGAACAAACCGGCTTTAAGGACGTTCACGACCCCGAAACCGGCATGGCCACTTGGGGAAAACAACCACTCGTATTAGTCAACGAACACGCCAGGAAAACCGCAGACCTATTGCAGTTCAAGCAAAAAATTGTAGGTGCCGTGCAGCAAAAATTCAACGTGACTCTCGTCCAGGAACCAGAACTTATCGCCTAAAGCCACAGGTATTATTTCCCGGATTCCGTCCCAGAGATATATGGGACGATTATAGAATTTAATACGGGTGGAGCCAGACGAAGCTGATGCAAACAGCGCAACAAAGGACGAGAAGCAGAACAATGATGATTAGACAACTATTGTTCTCCAAGTCCAAATTAAAAGCGTTTGAATAGAGAGGTAACCTACTACAGAACCAATTCCGGGTTCTAAGAACCCATCCAGGATCTCTTCCTCTGACTCCGACCACCTTTCAGACGCAATCCACCTGCCTTCTGATAGACTATCGCTCCGAAAGGTACCTTCTTACAGGTACCTTTCAAATCAAAAAACAGCCGGCTCACACCCGAAAACTGCTCTCGGCCGTGGTGAAAAGATCCTGGATAGGTTCTAAGGATTATTGAGCGGTCCGACTGGTCTATGATCCTTGTGCAAAGCGGAAAGATAAAAGCGATTGCGGACATCTTTACGGAAGCGCACTAGTACCCCGTCAACCATACTCTGACAGCTAGATGCCTTTCCAGAAGTAGTGCCAGGCAGTCTGGATGTTCCTGAAGCGTAGCCTTGGCTACCCTTCAGGGCAGCCGGGCTGTTTGGTGCTGGTTCTGGGAGGGCAGACCCGTCAAGGGATGGTTGACGGGGTACTAGGATGCGTAGTTCAATTGTTACGCGAGTTTCTTGAGCATATCCATAGTCTGTTTGTGCAATCTAGGATCATTACTCTGTAATGCGATTTCAGCCGTGCCGAACATAACGCCTTTATCTAGATAGTTATGGCTGCCGATCATGACACTGCGTTCTGTAGCGAGGACTTTTGCATGTAAAAAATCAGATTGGCTTGGCAGCTGGTTAGTAAACAAATCTGGTGATAAAGCTCTTTGGGCGGTAGCGATTACAGCACGCTGCCAGGCTGCAATCAGCGGGTTATGCTTGGCGGGGCTGTTATAAAAGGCCCTGACATGCACACCGCGCGATATAGCTTCTGACAGGTGACGAGCCATACGGCCGTTAGGGAAGAATTGACTCGTAATCCACACTTCTCGCTTCGCGGCGTCCACAAGCCCAAGCGCTCTTTGAAGAATCATTGACTGCCTTTTCAAGCCGGCATCCAATAAAATCTGCGAGGAATCAGAGATCGGGAAAACCACATCATGCAAATCCAAGGCTCTACTTACATCCTTTTCTGCCGCAATCTCCGTGGCTTGTCCGAACAACCAATCTGCGCTCGCGGCATCTTCCCATCCCACGATGCAGTCTGTGACCGTGGAGGTGGTAAGGTTGGCGCCTCCCAGGAACACAGAATTTCCCACAACGGCAAACTTAAGATGTGAGCGATGCGCGAACGGATTTACTTGCGACCTCTCCGGCCAGTTAAGTATTGAATAGTAGCCGCCAAGCTTGGCCAACTTTTGCAAGGACTGCACTTCCCGAGATCGAGCCGACGTAGCCCATTGCTTTAAATGCAATGGATACTTTGGCATGAATCCTTTGTAGGCAATAAAAGTAAGAGCGTCTACGAGCATGTACACAAAAGCACCACGTTTGCTTGCTGTGTGAAGCTCATGCATTATTCGCTGCACAAACGGGTCCTTAAGGCTGAGGGTCATAGTCGCAACAACAATACGATCACCTTTTTTTGTTTTGCCGATCTTTTCAGCTAGTGCATTGTAATAGTCGGGTCTACCATATAGACCGTATCCAGTGTCATGCTTGCCGCCAAGTGAGCCAGAAGACATACGCCTCATTTTACTTTATATCAGGACCGATACGATACTACATTAAGTAGTTTTGGTCCAAGTTAGGATACTTTTTACCAGGGGCGCAGGCTTATAAAGCGGCCAGTCGTGGTTCCCTTTAACGGTTTTCAGTACGGCTTTTGGAATACGCTTTTGGAATACGTTTGCAGTTGCGACTGGGATAATCCGGTCGTCCTGCGCCCATACTAGAAGCGTGGGAACGGAAACCTTCCGGAGCCCTTTTTCATACGATGTTTTGCGGCACGACTGACGTATGTGCTGCATGTGTGAATAGTCACCCCTATGTTTCCATATAAATTGCAAATATTCCCTCAGGAGTACAGCTAACGTACTGTAGTAGGGCGGATGCTTAAGGTAGAACGAAAGGCGACGCAAATCATGAGGGTTGGATCTTTTGTTAACGGCATGTAGCCCCGAGGAGTCTACAAGCACCAACCGGGCAACTTGACTGTTTATTGCGGCAAGGTTGAACGCGATGCCACCACCCATTGAGTAGCCTACGAGAGTAACGTCGTCCAATTCCAGTTTGTCTAGAAAGCTATTAAAAAATACCGCATAATCCGAGTATGACCACTCGCCTTTTGGGGTTGCTGAAGCCCCATAGCCTGGAATGTCCGGCGCAATGATTGTATACCGCTTTGACAACTGTTCGAGTGAACGCTTGAATGTCAGTGCCCGCACCCGTCCGCCATGCAAAAATAGCAGTGGTGTTCCGTGGCCAAACTGGTAATAAGCCACGTCCAAACCGTTGATACTTATTGTGTGCCTTGTTGTTTTCATGCGTAAGTTCAGCATACAGGCAATGGATAGTAGACGACGATTTAAGTTTTGTGTTCCCGTAAGAATCTACCGCTTCGAATAACTGATCTTACAAAACTTGTGTATACCCGGCCTTCCACGTATCGTCTGCGGAGTGATTGGGCACAAGTTTTTTCCGTCGGGCCCCAGCTAGTTTCAGGAGGCATGGCATGCAGTATAGTTTCATGCCGAAAGGCAGCTGGTGTTCATAAAATATGATACTCTTCCTTATTTTCTCGAAGTCGTAGTCTTCGGATTGTTCATTAAAATTCGAAATAATTTATTGGACATTTCAGGACAAAAGCGTATGCTAAGTGATACCTTCTTCAGGGTTCCTGCCAGGAATTTTGCCGAAGCCAAAAACCAAGGTAACTCCTTGGTTATTACAATTTCAGGAGACTATATGAGTGCAGAAAGCGGACTGGTCCACACCCTACGAGAATGTTATGGCGAATACCTTACAGACCCCGTTGCACGCGACCGCGAAGTGTGGCTTACCGCTACCGTCCTGCCCATACTTGACAAGCGCCTCGCAACGCCCACTGAGCAAGATAGGGTTGTCTCTGGATTAAATTATGTTGAATCTGTCCAGCGGGCAGTCAGACACAGGGTCGAAGCATCTGCCGAAGAGCCCAAAGTCCCCGCCGTTGTTGACGACTGGTCAGCCCGATGGACTGGTGCAGATTTTGTTCACGAAGAATTGGGGTGTCGTGCTATGACTTACGGCGCTATCTGTCACGCAGCCGGCGTGGAGGATATTCGAATTGGGGCAGAGTTCAGTGGGGCTGCTTTTGTATTAGGCTGTGGTTATATGCTGGACGAAAATGACGCCGCAACTCTTCCAGAGGTTGCGGCGGTCGTTGCCATGGATGCCCGTTACGCTGTCAGCGCACAGCTCGTCAGAGAAGCCTTCAACGTTCAAAATGACTTATAGGGGCTACAGCCTAAGTAGTATTAAGTGCTATCGCTGGGGAGCGGAAACTGTAAGGCAAAGTCGGTTACCTCACCACGGAGTTTTTGCAGCAACGTAACATCTTCATGGCGAGTAACTGCCTGGTACATCCAATCGGCCAGCTGGGCCATATGCTTTTCCTGCAGGCCGCGCGTGGTAATAGCCGGCGTGCCAAAGCGGATGCCGCTGGGCCGAAACGGCGGCAACGGGTCATCGGCAATAGCGTTTTTATTAAGTGTCAGGCCAATGGCGTCCAGCGCCTCTTCGGCCACCTTGCCGTCTATGCCAAAGGCGCCGTGCACGTCTGCCAACAGCAAGTGATTATCTGTTCCGCCTGTAATCAGCTGAAAACCTTTGGCTAACACCGCATCGCTCAGTGCCCGGGCATTTTTAACAATCTGCACGGCGTAGTCACGGAACTCAGGCTGCAGCGCCTCGCCAAAGGCCACGGCTTTGGCCGCAATGATATGCATGTGCGGACCACCCTGCATACCCGGGAAGACTGCCCGGTCAATGAGTGTCGGGATGTTTTCCAGGGTCTTTTCGACCTTCCTCAGCGGATTGCCCACTACCCCGTTACTCAGGATCAGCCCGCCGCGCGGTCCGCGCAGTGTCTTATGGGTCGTGGACGTGATCACATGAAAGCCGTAGTCAAAGGGATTTTTGGCCACACCGCCGACAATCAGCCCGGCAATATGTGCCATATCGGCCATCAATAGCGCTCCGACTTCGTTGCCTATGGCCGCAAATTTGGCATAGTCCAGTTCCCGCGGGTAGGCGCTAAAACCGGCCAGGATGATCTTTGGCTTGTGTTCTATGGCAAGTTCGCGCAGCTCGTCGTAGTCTATCTCTCCGGTATGCGGATCTTTCATCTTGTAGCGGATAAAGTTGTACAGCTTGGCGCTTCTGGTAACCGGTGCGCCGTGGGTCAAGTGCCCGCCGTGGCTGAGGTCCATGGCCAGCACCGTGTCACCTGGTTCCAGCCAGGCGCTGTAGACCGCCTCGTTAGCTGGCGCACCAGAATGAGGTTGGACGTTGGCATGATCACACTTAAACAACTGCTTGGCCCGCTCTATGGCCAGCTCTTCTATCTTGTCAGTATTTTCCTGGCCGCCGTAGTACCGCCGGTGCGGATAGCCCTCTGAATACTTGTTGGTAAACACGCTCCCCATAGCCTCCAGCACGTCACGGCTGACATAATTTTCTGAAGGGATCAGTTCCAGGCCCTCGCGCTGGCGCTTTTCCTCTGCCTGGATGAGTTTTAGAATTGTTGAATCTTTCATAGCTGGCAGCCCCTATTGTAGTAGAAGTATACCGCACCAGCCTGTCCGGGTCTGTGGTAAAATTGCAAAACTATGAGATGGCATAACATGAAGCAAACTTTGGAGGTATAGCAACCCATGCAACTTCGCGACCTTGAGGGATGCCGTCCACCGGGCGGAGTAGACCCTCTGGAGGCATATTTATCAGAAAAAGGGGGAGACAGCCAGACCGTGGCAGCAGCTGCCGGCCTGTTCTTTAGTCCGGCGGAAGTTGAAAGCATAGCGACGGGCAGAAGTGAAGCAGTAGAGCGTCAACAAGGAGTTGCCTCCTACGCTGGAGAACTCGCCCTACAACTGCAGGCAGCTGGCGTTACTGGTATGCCCGTGAGACTGCGCCAGCTGAAACATACCCACCTGACAGATCTATTTACCCGGCGCTATGGTGTACCATTAGATGAGCTTACACAAAATCACCCTGATGCCCTGGCGCTGAGCGGCAGCGTATACGGTGAACAGTCAGCCGAGGGATTTGGCCTTAATTACGCAACCAGTGCTTCCGGTGAAAGCACCTTTTGGCAAATCTTCGGCGACAACCACGGATTTGTAAATATGCACTGTGTTGGCCCCCCAGGGCCGCTGAGAGGAGAAGGCAACATCGCCTTTATACCTGGTGTGGAAGAGGCGCTGAGGAGAGACGTAGGTCTCTTGATTGAGGCTGTTTCTGCAGACGAATAGCGAACTTATAGACATCACACTCTGACTTGCCCCAATCTGACTGCCCTCACTGACTAAAACTGCTCTTTACTCCTTCAACATATCTATGGATATGCTTCAGTCGCAAAGAGCAGTTTTAGTTCAGCGATCATCAGCCAGCTCTGATGGCAAGACAAAGTGTGATGTCTATAGGTCCAGGATAGTTCTCTGCCCGGGCCAGACGTGAACTGCTTAAACTGGTATACTATCTGTAACAAAACGGAGACCCGCACATGCCAGAAAGAGAGCCCACTATCAACGTAACCGGCATGGACGGCCTGCATACAGTGGTCTATGATGCGCCGGCTGTACCTGCCGAACTGTGGCGTCCCCTCCAAACTGCTCATCTGGAATCTATAATGTCCGACTTGCCCCGGAGCGAATGGGACCGGGCCGAGGTGATTGTGAACCGAAAAAATTTGTCAGCCTACCAGGAGTCCCGGGCTAAGCCCCAGCAGCTGGTAGGTGCGGGCTGGAACAAGGATCAGCTGCATCGCCAACCCCAGGTAGCTGTTACTTTTGCCGCAAATGGCGACGCTATCAGCGGCGTGCTGACCTCTAACAACACCTCAGCCACTCATCTCAAAGGACCCCTCGCGCCTATAGAATGCTGGACCAAGATGTTGGTTCCCCCAAAACGAGAGCTGCCCGCACCAATCGGCCGCGCCATCAGCCACAGACGGTACGTCCATTTCCGCGAAGGGTATGTCATGCCCAATGTCCAGGACAGGGTTGATACCGAAGATGGCGTGCCACAGGTAAGTGGCATTATTCTTGCAGGACTCTACCGCACTTTAGAGCAACGTCACCCCGCCCAATATGTCTCATCCCACATACTGCCGGACGACCCGGCTGATGCAGTGATGGTGCGCACCACTGAAGCCATTGGCGCCAAGCCGGAAGAAGAAGATGAGGGCGGACCCCACGACCTGCCGGGCTATAGGCCGGACTCACGCCTGCTGCGCGTCCAGACGGGCGCTGCTTTGGCTTTGGCCAGAATCGAAAGGTTGGTTGGCCCGGAGACCATTACCCAGGTTCCTTCCAGGCGGTACACAACCAAAGAAGCAGCCAAAGACGTCATGGCCGAATTCCGCCAGGAACAAGCTGATCTCAAGCAGGAATTCAGGAAATATAAAAGATAAATCTGAAAAAGGCGGACTCCGCCTTCACACTTCGTCAGCTTCTTTGGAGGTGAAAAAGTGAGGACCGGACAGCTAAAAAGTGCTTGTTATTTATATCATGGAGGGTATAATCTTTCTTGCAATGAACACAACAAACGAGAAAATAGGCCATCTAATTCATCAGATAAGACAAGACAGGGGCCTTACCCAGGCAGAGTTTGCCCGCAAACTGGGCACCAGCCAATCCGCCGTCAACCGTATAGAGCACGGCAGACAAAACCTCAGCCTGGAAACGCTGGGACGCATCAGCGACGTGCTGAAAAAGCCGCTCATCAGCCTGACCGGCAGCGCCGTAAACTTGCGCATAGAGGGCGGGCATGAACTAAAAGGGACCATTAAGACCCGGGTATCCAAAAACGCCGCGGTCTGCCTGCTGTTTGCCGCCCTGCTGAACAAAGGCACCACCCGGCTCAAGCACATGCCGCGCATAGAGGAGGTCAACCGCATTATTGAAGTGCTGGTCAGTATCGGCGTCGGCGTCAAATGGCACGACAATAACGACCTGGAGATCAAACCGCCGGAAAAACTGCAAATGGACAAAATGGACAAGCAGGCCGCCCGCCGGACCCGGTCCGTCCTGATGATGCTTGGCCCGCTCATGCACCTGTTCCCGGAGTTCAAAATCCCCTACGCCGGGGGCTGTAAACTAGGTACCCGCACCGTTCGGCCGCACCTGTTTGCCCTGGAAGAATTCGGCGTAGACGTTGTGGCCAAAACCGGCCACTATAACGTCAAAATCGCCAGGAAAAAGCCCGCAGAAATTGTGCTGTACGAATCCGGCGACACGGTGACCGAAAACGTCCTGATGGCCGCCGCCAGATTTGAGCACGAAGTAACCATCAAAATGGCCAGTGCCAACTACATGGTCCAGGACCTTTGCTTTTTCCTTCGCAAACTCGGGGTCAAAGTCGATGGCGTAGGCACTACCACGCTGCGCATAAAAGGCGTACGGGACATCAAGAAAAACGTCACCTACTACCCTGCCGAAGATCCAGTAGAAGCCATGACCTTCATCTCAGCGGCCATAGCCACCAACTCTCAGCTGACTATTGCCCGGGCACCGATTGAGTTTATAGAGCTGGAGTTGACCAAGCTCAAGCACATGGGGCTCAAGTACAACATCAGTGAATGGTACAAAGCGGACAACGGCCACACCAATCTGGCTGACGTCACCATCCGCAAGCACGACGGTCAGCTCATTGCGCTGGAGGAAAAGATCTATGCCCGTCCATACCCGGGTCTCAATATAGACAACCTCCCCTACTTTGTGCCAATTGCCGCGGTAGCCAAAGGCCGCACACTCATACACGACTGGGTATACGAGGAACGCGCGTTGTACTACACCGAAATGCGCAAACTGGGTGCCAATGTCACCTTGGCCGACCCGCACCGGGCCTACATTGACGGCCCGACCAAGTTCAGCGCCGCGGACATCGTCTGCCCGCCAGCCTTGCGCCCGGCCGTACTGCTGCTGATCGGCATGCTGGCTGCGGATGGCATTTCTATACTCCGAAACGTCTACTCCATCAACCGCGGCTATGAGGACCTGGCCGAACGCCTCAACTCCGTCGGCGCCCGCATCACGGTCATGAATGAGCTATAAGCTTTAAGAACTGGCGTTGGCGCGTTCAGGCGATATCCAGCGACCAACGGTTTCTACTTTGCCAAGTACCTTTTTGTAGTTTCGTATGCAGCGGATGACAGCTACGATCTGCACGGCATTCATGATGTAAAAGGTAAAGTACATAAATGGTGCAATGAAACTGAAGCGTATTTTGTCCCGCAGCGTCAGATACTCGTCCGGCCACAGCGTCCACAGTACGTACAGGGTAATAGTGGCGTAGGCACCCAGCAGAGCCTGCGGTGTCATATGCAGCACGCTGAGGTAGATGATGTAGCCCAGCATGACCGGTTCAATCATCAGGATTACTTCGCCCAGAAAAGCCATAGGAATACGATACATGGTCAGCATACGGCTGTACTTTTTGTCCCGGTTACCGGTCAGCGCGATATTCCTGAACAGATTCTGCAGCATACCCAGCTTCCAGCGATAGCGCTGTTTGAAGAGGGCTTTGTAGGTCTGCACGCCTTCGGTGCCAGCCACTACATCGGCGGCGTAGACAATGCGCCAGTCGCGGTTGCCTTTTTGGGCTACGATCTTCATGCTCAGGCCAATGTCTTCGGTCAGGGTGTCGGTGTCATAAAAGCCGACTTCCTTCAGTACCTCTGTCCGGTAAGTCGAAGCCACGCCGCCCACGATGAATTCGCAGTTGGTCATAGTGTAGAACTTCTTGGACCGGTAGCCGATCATGTGTTCGATCTTTTGCAGGATGCTCAGGGCAGTATTGCTGCCAGCCACCCGGACATTCGCGGCCACACCAACTACCCGCGGGTTTTCAAAGTAGCGTACGGCATTGCCAATGGCGTCTGACTGTAGCATAGAGTCGGCGTCCAGTGTCATGATAAGGTCGCCATGGGCGTGGTTTTTGACGCCGTTATTAACCGCTGATGCTTTGCCGTCGTTATTCTGCGTCACCAATATCATGCGGATGCGATCCACCTCTGCCCGCACAAACCGGCGGCACAGTTTAGCACTCTTGCCATAGCGTTTCACGTAGGAAGAGGTTTTAAAGCCCGGCAACGCCTTGATGTACTCGCGTACCACCGGGGAAGTCTGGTCGCTGGAACCATCATCCACCACGATTATTTCAATCTTTTTATAAGAACTGGCCCGCACTGAATCCAGCGTACGGGTAATGTTGTACTGCTCGTTATAAGCCGGAATGATCACGCTGACCAGCGGTCGGCGGCGGTGAGGCCGCGGAATTTTTGCCAGGCGGGCACGGCGGCTGTACTGCCATATATCATAGATATTGGCGCCCACAATATAGAGGCCCATATGAATTGTATACAGCAGGCTGAGAGCCATAAAAGTGTAGAAAAATGCGTCTGCAACCATGATTATTTCACTCCTACAAATTCAAAGGTAAAAAGCTGCCGGTGCTGGAAGAAAACTCCCGTACAGGTCTGCAGTACCAGGATGGGTGGTCCGTCGTACTCAAACACCGACACATCTGCCGGAGAAGTCGTCCGGCTGTCCTTGAACCGGTAGCGGAAAGTGTGGCCGTTCTTGGTCTTTATGACTGCCTCTGCTCCTGGCTGTATCTGCGGCAGGCGGGCAAAGACCTCCGGGCGGTTATGCCCATACAGAAAGGTAACGCCCCGGCTGTCATTGGGGGTATGAGTTATGATGGCATGCTGCACTTTGTCCAGCGTCAGGGTCCACTGTCCGTTCTGGCTGTTAAAAACACCAGCTATAACTGAGTTTTTTATGCCCAGACCTGGAATAGCCAGCTCAGCCGGTTCACCCTGAATCACGTTTTCTTCAGTGATTTGTGGACGGACACTGTTCTGGGCGGTAATTTGCGGCTGCGCCTGGACACGCGCATTTGCACTACGCGCATACATGCCGTACAGCACTACCACTGTTCCGGCCAGTACCAGGGTACCGCCGATAAGGTTTATAAGTCTCGTTATTTTCATAGTCAAACCACCTTTTTCGAATAAGCTTCAAACAATTTCAAACAAAAAGGGAGGTCCGAAACGGATAAACCGCCGCGGTCCTCCCTCCCCGTATCTTCGTCTGTCTCTATTTAGGCCTTAGTAGCCCGCTTAGCGACAAAACGAACTGCCGATGTAAGCAAAATTGCTGCGCCAACAACAATGCTGGTGTAAGCAGCTACCATAAGCACGCTGTTTCCGCCTGTGTTAGGCAAAACAACTGCACCGGCAACAACGCCTGAGGCGCCTAGTCCGTCTTGGTACATCCCATTACTCCTTAGATCGGTTAATAAAATAAAGGACCCGATGTGACCCCTGGAAGGCCGCCAAAGCGATCAACCAGAAGATCATCGAGATCCCTCTAACTTATATATTACTACTTTTATGTTATATTGTAAAGCTTATTTTATCATATTACTTTAGCCCCTTTGGGCGACAGGTTCGTGCCGGGTACCAAGACCCGGGGTCCCCCTGAAACCTGTTTCATGGGGTATAGGAACATAAAATAAAAGTCCCCGGCTTGGCCGAGAACTTCTATGAACCCATTTCATATCTCGCTCCCGATGCCAAAATTGATCCATTTCCTTTAGAAAGCAAGCAGCGATTCGTTCCAGTTTTCCAGAGCGTACCTGTAGGTACGGCCGGGAAGCTGGGGCGGATTGACGCCGGAATGGGCGGTTTTGGGATGGGATGGAGATATGAGATGGGTTCTAAATGTGGTGCGACGCCTTAGGCGCTTAACCACTTGATACTGTCCAGGTAGGCAGTAATGCCAGAGTTGCCTGTCAGGATGACCTGCAGGCTCGCCTGAGCAACTGCAGCCGAAGTAGGCGTGTAATTGAAGCTGACGTTTACCGTACCAGCGGTACGGCGGGCGTACAAGTACTGGCCGCTGATCCAGTTGCCGGCGGTGTCGTATTCGTCTACGTAGAAGGCTACTTCGCCGCTTGCCAACTGCACAATATTCAGATAGCTCTCAAGGGTGTAGGTAGTGCCTACGCTCACGTTCACGTTTGGTGAAAACAGCTGAGCGTTAGCAGTACCAGATACCAACTTGACAGAGTGCTGTGGTTCGTCGGCAGCGCCGTTACCAGCTGCGTCTGCGGTAATGGCAGTCGCAGTATCGGTGTGCCAGCCATCGGCAATGCCGTTAGCAAAAGCAGTCTCTAGAACTGTCGTGGTTGGTGTGGGCGCGGGTGGATCAACAACCGGAGGAGGCGTGCCCTGAGGTGCCAGGAACTGAACCTCATCCAGGTAGCCGTTGATGCCGGAGTTGCCGGTCAGGATGACCTGCAACTGGGCCCGGGCTACGTTACTTGAGGTAGGAGTGTAGGTAAACTCTACCTGCTCTTCACCTTCATTGCGCTTTGCAAACAAGTACTGGCCGCTGATCCAGTTGCCGGCGGTGTCGTATTCGTCTACGTAGAAGGCTACTTCGCCGGTGTTCAGGGTCAGGATGTTCAGGAAGGCTTTAACAATATATGTCGTGCCGGACTGTACATTTACCTTTGGCGCAAACAAGTGGGCATTGCCAGATGCAGGTGCCGTCAGCTTGACAGAGTGCGAGGGGCTGGCCGGGCTGCCGTGATTGGCGGTGTCGCTGGCTATAGCTGCAGCATTGTCAGTTGTCCATCCATCACCTACGCCGTTATTGAAGCCACTATTAGGGAGCAGGTTAAGGTTCGTAGGCGTGGGGTTAGGATCTGGGTCGGCAGCAGCGTCCAGGCCATACCATTCGACGTTGTCAATGTAAGTCGTGATACCCGAGCCAGCGGTGACAATTACTTGCACGCTGGCCTTTTTAACCTGCGCAGAGGTAGGCTGATAGATAAACGAAGCGTCTTTGAACTCCGGCACCGTCAGAGCTTGCTTATACTGGCCGCTGATCCAGTTGCCGGCGGTGTCGTATTCGTCTACGTAGAAGGCTACTTCGCCGCTCGTACGAGTCACTGTATTTACGTAGGCAGAGAGCCAGTAGCGGCGGGTGGGGTCTATATTGATAGTCGGCGAGAACAGGTAGACGTTCTGATCGGCGGCGGCAGTCATAGCAACAGAGTTAGCCGGTGAAGCCACGGCGCCGTTGCCGGCGGTGTTGGCTACGACGTTAGCGGGAGTGTTGGTCTTCCAGCCACTACCGAGGCCGTTAGCAAAGCCACTGTTAGGCAGCAGGTTACTCTGGCCAGTGGTCAGACCTTCGGTCACGTTGACATTTTTGATATTCTGGGCCTGGGCATAGGCTGCAACAGCTTCCAGGTTAGCAGTACTAAACTGATAGTCTTCAGGGTCACTGCTAGGGTTGTCCTGTATATCGTGGAAAACCAGCACCAACCAGGTGTTGTTAGCCTTGGCTTGATCAATATAGCCCTTGACGGTGGCAACACTCACGCCGGCCTGAACCTGCTGTACCTGCAAGAGGTAGCGATTGGCTGGCCAGGCATTGTAGCCGATGTCATGAAAACCACGGTGTGAGGTGTAGTTCCTGGCAATGGCTGCTACTACTGAACTGTTGTAGTCGCCATAAGGTGTGGCAAAGGCTGTCGGTGCCAAACCATGCGCCGCAAAAGCTTGATTGCTGGCAGTAAATTCTGCCTCCAGCTGAGCTGGCGTAATTTCGGTCATAAGCGGGTGGTTGGCAGTGTGGGCGCCAATTTCCCACCCATAAGTATTCTTAAGTGTCTGCACCTGGTCCCAGGTCAGGTACTCTGCGGCCGGGTCAACGTTCTGGCGGCAGGTTCCTGTGCCGTCAACACAGCCGGTTGACAGGTACAATGTGCCCTTCTGGTTATGGGCCGCCAAAGCTGGAGCCGCCTTAGTGGCAAAGGTAGAAAACCCGTCGTCAAAGGTAAAAGACACCTGTCCGGTAGGTGCATTTGGCAATACAGCCGCAGTCACAGTCGCCTGGCGGACCAGTGAACTGCCCAGGGCAACCAGTGTTAACAGGGTCATCGCCAAAAGACCATTAAATTTAATGCGCTTCATTCCACACTCCTCGCACCACCCGTTAATATAGCTTAATCTCTCAAGTTCCTAAAACTAAAACTTTAGTTTAGATAATATCCTAAATAACCCTAAAAAGCAATAGCAATACAATTTATACAACGCTTTGTCGACCTGAATCTCAAAACCTCCAATCGTGTCATACCGGGCCAGACCCGGGTATCCAGTCAATAAAGAAAAGTTAATTACTTGTATCTACTGGATTCCTGGGTCTAGTTGGGAATGACAGTGGAGGGTTGGGGTTTTGAGGGTCAGGTTTTGTCGCAAATAGTATGTAGCTGCTATGAAGCCGGCCGGCTCACCCTCCTATGCGTGTTTGTAAAGACCGTTTCGCGCGGTTAATTTTTGCCACAGGGTCAAAAATTAACCCGGCTGCACTTCGCTTGGAGCCTTTAAAACACGCATAGGAGGGTGAGCCGGCCCCTATATATCTATATCTATTGGAGAATTTCCAGCATCTTGGTGACAGCTGCAATGGGGTGCATAGCTTTGTCCCACAAAAAATCCTCGCCCTGCTGCAGGGACCCGTCATCATCCCGCCAAAAGTTATACCTGTCCGAAATCCCCCATGTAGTAAAGGAAGCACAGCCAGGTTCGGCGACGCAAGCCTGCAGGACCTCGGCATACTGGGCAGCCTGTACCTCTGGACCTTCGTCACTGTAGACATCCATCTCGGAAATCCGTACTTTCAGCCCCAACTCCTCCAGTATCCGAATACGGGACCTTAGCACCCTGGTGTCGATCCGATCCTCCGGCGCATAGACATGGGCCTGAAAACCCACGCCGTTAATCGGCACCTTCTGGTCAAGTAGCCGCTGGATAAGTTCCAGGAAGGCATCCCAGCGTTCGGTGTCTTCGTCGCCCACGCTTCCCTCCAGCCCGTATTCATTCATAAACAACTGAGCCTTGGGGTCAGCGGCGCGGGCCGCCCGGAAGGCTTTAGCTATATAGGCCTCGCCCATAGCCTGGAACCACTTGTGTTTGCGCAGTTCAGCATCGCCCCGCTCAAATTCATCATAGTCAGCAATGGGCTCGTTAACTACATCCCAGCTGTGCATGCGTCCCTGGTACCGGCCGACAACCTGTTTGATATGGTCCAGCATGGTCTTTTCCACGTCGCCAACCGGCAGGTCCTGCACCCAGCGCGGGTTAGCCTCGCCAAAGACCAGAGTGTGCCCATGGACTTTTACCTGATGTCTTTCAGCCAGGGCAACCAGCGCATCTGCCTCCTGGAAGGCGTACTCATCCGGTTTGGGGTGGACAAACTGCCACTTAAGCGCGTTTTCAGTGGTGAACAGTCCAAACGTACCGCCCAGCGCGGTCCGGGCGTAGGCCGGATCAGTAGTAAGCGGCCCTAAAGCTGCAGCCGTGCCAATCAGAAAATCGGAACGTTTTTTTGCTACCGCTGCCTGTAGACCTTCGTCTCCCTGTGCGGACACCCTAAGCTGAGAGGCATCAACCTGGACCAGCTCTGACCCGTCCACGCCCCGGGCTTCCAGCCGGGACAGCAGCCAGCTGTCGGTGCCGTCCAAGCCGATCCACACCTTCTTGTCCGCAAACACGTCTGCGGCTGCCAGGGTGCCAAGCTCTTTGCCATCGACCCAGAAGGTTACAACGCCTGCTTTATATACCAGCTTCAGGTCAACTGATGACTGCTGATCAGGTTGCTGATCAAAAGCAAAAGACTGCGTGGCTGCAGGCTGCTGGCCGGCACCGTTCCACCAATCCGCCTGCAAGGAGTTGGATGACACCGTCAAACGAATGCTTTTTCGCTCCACCCGAAACTCATCGGCAATAACCGGTGCCTGGCCGTACAGCTGAATGATCCCTTTGTCTTTGAGGTCTTCCAGCCTGGTGTGCATAGTAAAGTCTGTTACCTCTTCCAGGTGACTGCCAAACAAGTTCACAGGCGGATTAGCCTGACCGCCAGAACCATCCTGCTCAACAATAGTGAGCTTCGTTGGCATGATTCGCAGACCCTGGTCATCATGAGTAACCCCGGGCATGAAGGCCCACTGGCCATCAAGCAAATCCGGCTCGTAAGATGATACGCCTTGCGTCACACCATCTGTGCCGGTATCAATAAACATGTCTTTCATAGCGTTAAAAGAGAGTATACCCAGTCCTATGACGCCAAGCACCCCCACGCTTAGAAAAGTTTCGCGCGGAACGGTAGGCAGTTTGCTCCAGAACTTCACCCTGTTTTCCCCCTCATATACCCCTCTTATCCTTAGGACCCTATAGTAGCATGAATACCAGTCCGCCACAGCAGGCTTCCGTCAAGACTTATCCACATATTAAAGTAGTTTTTGCAACACTTAAGCCATTAAAGTTCTTATTATGAAATAGCTATGGTATTGTACGAATCAGGTAAGTTGGGGATCGCTTTAGGGTGTTTAAATATGGGAACAAAGTATGCAACTTCTGTCTATAGTTAGTGCCACGTATGTGCCAACGCATTCTTTTCGGGCACTGCTGGTGTTTTTAGCAATCGTAAGTATAGGGAGCTGGAGCATGGTCCTGGCTACAGCCTTCATGCGGAGTGCTGTGCGGATGATGTACCACATGCGTACCAAAAAACTGTCCAGATCCGGCCAGTTTCCGCCAGTCACCCAAATAAGTACGTGGAATAAACCCCGGGCCGAGGAGCAAACTTGATATGGATGGGGGCTTAATCCTTTTCTATCTTTTTGCAGCGACCAGCGCCATGTATGTTATGCATTTTGGCATGTACCTGGTGGGGGCCAATTTTTACGACATGTGGCAGTTCAAGCGGCGGCATCATCTGGCCGCTGCCCGGCGCCATAGCGCACATGCTGAACCGCTCGTTTCCCTGCTCATCCCCGCCCACAACGAAGAAAAGGTTATTTTGCGCTGCCTGCAATCCATACGGGCTGGCAGCCACCAGAACCTCCAGATTATCGTCATAGATGACGCGTCCAAAGACAACACCTACAATCTGGTCCTGGAATACAAGCGGGAACACCCTGACACTGATCTAAGTATTGTCCGTCGGTACAAAAACGTCGGCAAGGGCCAGGGGCTGAACTACGCCCTGCAGCACCGCGCCAAGGGCAAGCTGGTTATGACGCTTGACGCCGACTCTATGTTAGAGCATGACACGATCAAGAACGCCGTGTCATATTTTGACGACCCTTCTATTGTCGGCGTGGCAGCTAACGTGCGGATTATTGAAGAGCCCACTATACTCGGCATCCTGCAAAAGTTTGAACACATGATCGGTTACCGTTCTAAAAAAACTTACTCGCTGACTAAGAGCGAATTTGTCATTGGCGGCGTAGCCTCGACCTATCGCATGGAGGTCCTCAAGGAAGTCGGCTTTTATGACACCGATACCTGGACTGAAGACATTGGCCTGAGCATCAAGATCATCAGCAACATGGGGAACCGTAACTACAAAATTATCTATGCCGCCGACGTCACCGCCCTGACAGAAGGTGTGGCCACCTTTCGGGGCCTGCTCAAACAACGGTTCCGCTGGAAATACGGCAGCCTGCAAAACGTGGTGAAATATCGTCACCTGATCTTCAACCTGGACAAACGCTTCACGCGGCGGCTTACCTGGTACCGGCTGCCTATGGCTATTATTGGCGAGTTTGCCATTCTATGTGCGCCCCTGCTCTGGGGTTACGTCGTCTATATCAGTCTTGCCACCCACAGCCTGCAGCTGTTCGCAGGCGCCTACCTGACTATCACCATCTATACGCTTCTGACCCTTTGGTACGACGAACACCTCCCCAAGCTGTACTGCTTGCGTCTCAGTTGTTATACGCCGTTTCTGTACTTTATCTTCTACCTCATGGACCTCATCCAGTTCATTGCGGTCGTCAAATGCCTGATGCGCACGCACCGCCTGGTTGGTCAGCAGGACCAAAAGAGCACCTGGGTTTCACCCCAGCGCGTGGGCCGGCAGGTTGTTACAGGCTGACCTGACGATTCAGGTGACGAGTACAGCTTCTGGCATTCGGCGTGCTAGAAATATAAGCCCGAGTGCGATGATCAAAAAGACAGCCAGTATAACTGTTCGGTGCCATTCTTTCATGGGATTGCTCCTTCCGTCGTCTCATCCAACGGCGTTGCCTGGATAACCAGCCGGTCCCGGGCTGTCAGAAGTGGTGTACAAGTGTAGATAGTCAGGCGCTCCCCGCCCACATCTGCTTTTTCTATGTCGGTCGCGCTGGGCGGCACTACCAGCACCTTTTCTACTGTATATGCATGTCTTTTTTGCTGCCAATACAGCACAATCTGATCGCCAGCCCGGACCCTGTCCAGGTGGTAAAACACCGCCGGGCCGCCGTAGGTAAACCGATGCCCGATCAGCACCGTGTTTTTACCCCGGCCCGGCGTGCCGCTCTGGGGGTGATGCCAGATGCCTTTGTTAAGCGCCGGGTAGCCGGTCTGGCTTTCAAAAACGGTCTGCTGTAATTTCATACGCGGCACGACTAAGGTGTTTTCTTTGGGCGGTGGATCTGGTCGCTTTGGGCCAACCTTCTCTTCTGCCACAACCAGAGGCGGAGCATCCTTTAGCCGCAACGTTGCCTGCGGCCACAGCGGCGCCAGCAGGATATAGAGGCACAGTCCAATGACCAGTAGACTCAATCCGTTGTTTACCTGCCGCAGCGTAGGCATTTTCATATAGCCATAAGTATAGCCGATCTCACTCATGGGGTACCAAGGCGGATTATAAAAAAGTTGAACGAATAACTCAATAATGTATGATTGTCAAAGCAATTATGTAGCATTGCGAAGCGAGCCGCGTTTTGTTATCCTAAGTGCCTATGAAACAATTCGATTCACCATCGCCAGAAGCAGAAGCACCGCAGCAAGGCCAAGGCCCTATTGAAACAAAACGTAGGTGGCCGAGGCTCCTAGCAGGCGCAGCAGTAACAACAGGCCTAGGTTTACTAGCAGCCTCTTTTATAATGGATGGCGACGAAGGTCCGCTAGACTGCGAAGCTAGTCAAGTTGGTGCCGCACCGATAGAAGGCGATGCCGAGTGGGGATTCAAGCCAACTGCATTGATGTTTACCGGTGACGTACGTGTACAGGGCGAGATGGTCAAAGGAGATCCAGATGCCGAATACCTGGATTTAGAAGATACACCTACAGCCGTAGTTATGACAGTAGATAAATCTCTGTATTCCGATGTTGAGTACGCTGCAATTATTTATGACAACGGCGGTGATAACGATCCGTCACCAGAGGCAGGCATTCTTCCTGTCGACGAGCTCCAGACCAATCCATGCAATCCCGATGAGCTCATAGTTGCCGTACATCAGGGCGATGATAACACTTGGTATGGCCTAGGTACTGTCCGGCGCGACCATGATGGCAGCTTCAAACAAATTACCACCCAGTACACCGATATTGCCTCTATGGATGCTAGCGATGTTGCTAGCCACCAGATTGTTTTCCGTTAAACAATCAAGCTAGAAAGCATAACAGCATGGACCACATTCCCGCCGAGCCACAAGTAGACGAAGGCCGACGAGGCTTTCCTATAGGTCGTCGTGGCATGGCTGTTTTGCTGGCTGCCAGTATCCTTACCGTGTCATGTTCGTCAGGAGGTGGGTCAGGCACCGAGCAAGACCACCCGGAAGGAGAGACACCTATGCAAGCTGAACTCGACCCCAAAGGCCCAGAAACCAACCTCCTGGATGAGGCGAACTGGAGCTTCACGCCAGGTGTAACATCAGAAAACGGCACCCTTACCGTAGCCCATACCGGCCTTGCTCTGCGCAAAGAACAGGGCGCCTGGGCGGACCCAGACACACCAGAGTATTTCCCTGTCACCCCCGGTAATCCCTGGACGCACGTAGAAATGAGCCAGGCAGATGGCAATGTGGGTGTTCGGGCCCGGTTAAGCGACATATCCGGCCGGGCTTCGCTGCAGGTCCTAAGTGGACCCACGCTCCGCTACGATGAGCGCATCTACCAACAAGCAGGTATGGGCGTCACCGTAGAGGGCTCTGTTATAACCGCCAACTTGTGGTATGGCACCGGTGAGCAGCCGGACGAGACAGAGGCAATCGACCTAGGCACGCCGATTGATGCGGTCGAGCTAAGGCTAGAGCAAACCGCCGGCGGACTGGTGGTCCACGTCAATGATGATCAAAAGATAGAGTTCCCAGAAGCCAAAGTCTTTGAGTCCGGCCAGTTGTGGTTTGGCATGGACGCCGCCAAGCAATGGAATGTCGTGGAACTAACAGCTTACCCACTCGGAGAAAACGAGCTTGAGGTCGTTGACAGTGCTCAAGTTAACTTGGGCGAGCTTGATCCGAATGGACTACAAGCCACCGTTGCCAGAGTACGCCCGGACCTGGTTATCAGCACAGCAATCGACCTGACCGCCTTTACCTACGACCAAAATTATGCCCGACTGGTCACTGCTAACGCTGGTGGGCTAGTACCTGAAATGCTAGCCAAACCCCAGGCTTGGCAACCAGAATCAAATGCACGGGTGTGGAGCGAGCTAGATGCTTTTGTGGACCTAGGGCGTCGGCACGGCAAGCAGCTTCACTACCACACTACCGTCTTTGGCGAGGCAAACCCCGCCTGGAAAGAAGCAGCCCTCACCACCGCTTCTCCCGAAGAAGCGCGGGCAATTATGCGCGCCGATATCCAAGAACCCCTCACTCGATACAGGGGCCAGTTCGCTACTGTAGACGTTGTAAATGAACCTTTTGACGAAGACGACTGGAGCAAATTCCGGCCCAACCTGTGGTATAACGCAATGGGTGAAGGCTATATTAGTGAAGCTTTTCGGGCTGCGCACGAGGCCGATCCAAATGCCCTGCTGTTTCTGAATGACTGGGGGCTGGAACATGATCCGGATCGTTGGGATGCACTCATCCGCCTACTCACCGATCTTCAGGCAGAAGGCGTGCCTGTACATGGTATTGGCTTCCAGGCCCACCTGGACTCGGATGACATCAACGAGCTGCTCGGCTCAGACATCCTGGCCGAGCGCTTTAAACAGTTGGAAGATATGGGGTTGAAGGTCCGCGTTTCTGAACTCAGCATAGAAGGCGCCGACCCCGACCAGCAGGCCCAGATGGCGGAAAAGATTGTGCGCACAGCACTGGGTGCTAAGAACTGTATAAGCGTCAACTTCTGGGGGCTGGCCAGCAATGAATTTTACTTCACGTCCGAACCTGACGACAGGTACAGTATTCCGCCCCCGCAATACGGCAACGACGCCCCTTGGCAGAAGAATGAAGACGGCAGTTACAGTCCAAAACCCGCAGCCGAGGCACTCTTTGCGGCTGCAAGTAACTAGAACCAGCTTAGAATCTGTTCAAATTCTCTGAATCTGGTATAATTACCCCTGTTTTATAGAACATGCGGGATTCGTATAGCGGTTAATATGGAAGTTTTCCAAACTTCAGACGGGGTTTCGACTACCCCATCCCGCACCATGTGGTAAACTTGGGCAGATTATGACAACAGAGACCCCGCGAACACATGTGTTGATAGTTGATGACGAAGACGCCCACCTCATTGGGGGACCGGCAGATTGGCTGTGCCGGCCTTTTGAAAAGCTACAATTGCCCGTTGAACGAGTTGGCAATACCGTCGCCCTTCAAGACTTGGCGGACAGTGGACGTTTGAGTACAGTCGGACTGGTTGCACTGGACGGAAGTTTTCCGTATCAACAGGGCGATAGTCCTTCCTCTCAGGAATGGCCCATAGCGCTCGGAATACTATGCAGAGACAACCCAATACCTCCAATAGCCATTACCCCAATAACGGGCAACGCTGATATTTACCAGAGTATGGTAAGCGCCACTGCGCAGCGCGGCCTTTGGCTCCTGGCCCCGGAAGCAGGAACACCAGGGGTAATCCCCGGCGATAAACGCTCTATGCTGGTATGGGCGGCTGGCGCATTTGCCGCCCTGCAGGACCAGCGGCCACCAGGGTAGCGTATCCGTACAATATGAGGTAATCTAGCAGTGCGCCCCCGTAGCTCAGTGGATTAGAGCAAGACGGTTCTAACGTCGAGGTCGTAGGTTCGAATCCTACCGGGGGTACCAAATTGCTTATGCTTAAGAGCTTGATCGGCAATTAAAATGTATCTATAATGTAATCACTATGAAGGCATCCATTATCACTATTGGCAATTCAAAGGGTATCCGCATACCCAAGCCCTTGCTTGAGGAAAGCGGGCTATCTGGCAGCGTTGAGCTTAAAGCCGTGAAAGGCAAGATCAGCATTATAGCTGCGAAGCCAAACAAAAGAATTTCCGAAACCATGTTGTTATCAGAAAAAGTACTGGCCAGGGACTGGCTGCGGCCCGAAGAGGATGAAGCATGGGCAAGCTTGCAGTAGGCCAAGTAGTTTCTAGCGCTTTCCCGTTCTCAGACCTCACCACCAAAAAACTGAGGCCTGCTCTTGTGGTAGCAATTGGGGATTTCGATGATGTCATTCTTTGTCAGATTACCTCAAAAGCATATTCAAGTTCTAAGCCTGTCAGATTAGCAATTTCGGACTTCGCAGAGGGCAAACTGCCTCTTGACAGCTATGTACGTCCAGACAAATTATTTACTGCCGACCAATCAATGGTACACAAAGTGTACGGTACTGTTAGTTCTTCAAAGTTACAGCAAATACTCACAGAAATACGCCAGTTATTTACTCATCCTACCGACTAGTGATGCCCTGAAGTGGTTCTAACTTCGAACTATACCCTAGACTTGAGCAAGACTTGAGCAACCAGGGGATATAATGTGGTTCCACCTTTATCCAGTGAGCGTACCACACCTATAAATCGCAAACAGTTCTTGATGAGAGTGAAGAGCATAGAATTCTTTATTATTGAGGAGCACATATTTTGAGAGTAGTATCTGTCCAATGGCGTATGCAGTAATCATTGACAGCACCCTTCCCGAAGACAAGGATTTCAATAATGACCTTACCGACGCACTGAGCGAACTTGGAGTTGAGTCAATACTTGTGCCCGGTCGTGAGGCCCATGCCAAAATCGAGCTCATGAAGGCTTCTCGTGGAATCATTGTGGGCGGCATCCCGACACACCATCCATCTGAGTCCGCAGAAGAACTACAATCATTCCTGGAACCGTGGTTGCTGAAAATTGAGGTACCAATACTCGGTATCTGCTTGGGGCACCAGGCCATAGGGCTAAGCTTTGGGGCAAGCATGAGACGTAACGAAGAAGTAGAAAAAGGTACCATCACCGTAGAGGTTATGGAGGATCAGCAAAATGATCCGATTTTTACAGGCTTGGGAAAGAGTTTCCAGGTCGTCAGCCTTCACTGGGCTTCAATTTCGATCAAAGACGCACCCCAACTGATACGGTTGGCACGGTCGCTCCCGGACGGAGACATTTCTACGGGTTGTGAAAACCAGATAATACGCGTAGCAAACCGGCACATCTACGGCGTACAATTTCACCCCGAAAAATCCGAACTTGGCAGACTGTTTTTACGCAATTTTCTTTATCCAGTGAGCGAACCGAATTTATATGACACAAAATAACACCTCTCAGGGTGAGACCTTATGCTTCCTTATAACTGAATGCCTTGACCATGGGTCCGGCATGACGAAGTGTGGGGTGGTACAGTATTTCGTTAGGAAATTGGGGTTGGAATATTATTTGGGGTGGGTTAAGCAGCCTGCATTTTTACCAGCCGGGCGTAGTAGCCTTGGCGTTTGAGCAAGCCGGCGTGATTGTCGATTTCTGCTACCTGGCCGTTTTCCAGTACCACTATAGTGTCTGCGTTCCGCACGGTGCTGAGGCGATGGGCGATCACAATACTGAGCCTGCCTTCCAGGAGTTCTTCTAGGCCGGCCTGGACTGCCCGTTCGCTTTCCGTATCCAGGGCGCTGGTTGCTTCGTCCAGGATGACAGCCGTTGGTTTACGCAGCATGGCCCGGGCAATGGCTATACGCTGCTGTTGACCGCCGCTGAGCTTTACCCCCCTTTCACCCACAACAGTCTTAAAACCTTCTGGCAGATTCTGAATAAAGGCGGTTGCGTGGGCTGACTCTGCGGCCTTTTTGACTTCACTATCAGATGCTTTGGGCTTTACCATCCGGACGTTTTCCTCCACCGTATCGTTAAATAAGGCCACGTCTTGCAGCACTGTGCCGAAGCATCGCCGCACGTCCTCTTGGGCATAGTTCCGAATGTCCTCTCCATTGATCAGGATGGCTCCGCTGTCGACATCATAGAACCGCAGCAGCAGTTTGATGATAGTGCTCTTGCCTGCCCCGCTCATACCGATCAAGGCCAGCTTTTGGCCCTTTTCGACCTTGAAGCTGACACCCCTAAGAGCCTCGTTTTTGTCGTAGGCAAAGTACACATCCCGGAGCTCAACCGTCTGTATACTCTTCAGTGGCTTGGCATCCGGCCGATCGATAACTGAAGTCGTCTGGGCCAGCAGCTCATGGAGCTGTTGCTGCGTGGCTTCTACGTCAGCAGCCCGGCCCAGGAATCTGCTAAAGGCCAGGGCTGATTCGGTGAACAGGCCCAGATATACGGCGATCATTGGGATAATTGACGGCGATTGACGGCCCCGCAGTATCTCGTTGATCGTCAGCACAAACACCGCAAAGAACACACTCAAGTTGATGATGCCAAAAATCACGTTATACCGCCGCTCCAGCCCATGCAACCGATCAGCGATCTTGATGATCGACTGGGACTTTTCCCGGACATAGCCGCTCCGGGCCCGTAGTTCACCCATGGCAAACAGGTGCCGGACCAACGAATACCCCTCATTTACGTAGCCGTTCATTTCCTTGACGTGTTCGTTCCGTTCGTATCGCAAAACTTTGGTGAGCTTGAGTTTGTGATAATTAATGGCGAGCAGTACAGCAAAAGCCAAAAAAGCAACCAGCGCCGCCGACGGCGAAATGCCAGCCAGCAGCACCAACGCGACCGTGATAGCGCTCAGTTTAGGCAGCATGTTCTCGCTCATTTCCCGCAAAAACTCCGGCATAAACTCTAACGGGGCGTTCATGGTCAGGTGGGTGATCTCGCCCACGCGGACCTTTTCGTAGTATTCCAGCGACAAACTAAGTGACTTTTCGTAGGTAATTTCCCGCAGCAAAGCAATCGCCCGCGGCATCAGCCGATCCCACACAAAGTTATGGACATACTCGGCAATAATCAAAGTAACCCGGAGAGCCAGCCAGATCAGCAATGGCCCCAGCAGGATATCCTGCAGGGTTATCCCCGAATCCAATGAGTTGATCAGCTTATCCAGTACCAACTTGATCGAAAACGGCAAAAAGGCGGTCAGACCGCCGACAATCGCGGCCACCACCACATTCGCGACAATCAGGGGTCTGAGGCTGCGCATGAGGCCCAGCGTTTTAACAATATTAGAACCCATTTCAATTCTCCCTTCCAGGCTGAAATTGCTCCAGGCTTGAGTCAAAATCTGTTTGAGGTGAGGAGGCATACCCGTAGGTACGTTGACTAGCCTCAGGCAGATTTGGGCCAAGCCTGGATGATTTCAGGCCGGATGGTGAGGGTTGAAATGGGTTCTGAGTCATCTGGTATAAATTGTATCAGCTTGATATAAGATTAAAGCTTTACGGGTTCGGCAGGAAAACCTTTTTTAAGGCCTTTTACGATTGCTTCCTGGAGCTGGGGGGTGCGGAAATAGAGCCGGGCAAAAGCGTTGGCCTCTACCCACAACGGCTTATGGATGTTGGCGTCCAGCCGGTTCATAAATGCTTCCTCCGATGTATCCTGAACGGCAATGTCCTGGTGGGGTGCTACCGTGCATAAGAATATATACTGTTCGTTAGAGGGAGCGGCATGCTCTTCAACAAATACCAGCCGGGCGGAGGCGATGTCCATCCCCGTTTCTTCCCTGACTTCGCGTACCAGCGCTTGTTCCGGCGTTTCCTCGCCATTGGTACGGCCGCCGACCAGCGTAAAATATTCGCTGCCGTGTTTGTGGCGGTGCATGACCAAAATCTTGTCGCCTTCGATAATAATTGCTCTGGCTGCTTTTCCCATAGGCCTCAGTATACACGCGGGTGGTTCTTAAGAGCCCATCCAAAATCTTTTCCTCTGACCCCGACCACGGCAAGGAGAAAAGATCTTGGATGGGCTCTAAAAGACAATAACTTCCAGGCCTAAAACATTCTCAAAGCCAGTATCGTTGGTGGCAAGTTTGTAGTCATACTGCTTGCATAAGGCCGCAATCCATATATCATTTTGTTGCATTGGACGGCCCGCGCGCCTTAGTTCGGTTGCGATCTCACCAAACAGTTTAGCTGTTGACTCATCTATATGCAGGATTTCCAGGCGTGGCAGTGTCAGGAAACGGTTAAGATTGCTCAGATTCTTTTCGTAGTTACTTCCCAAAAACACACCATGGTATAGCTCTCCAAGCACAGGAACCGGCAGGCCAAGCTGGGCTGTAGTTTTACTATAGTTGGCAATTTTTAGATTGCCATCATCCAGTGCCCGGTAAGCATTGGCGTCTAAGGCGATTGCAGACAGTTGAAGGCGCTTACGCGGACGCAGCCAAGCGATTAGCTGAGCTGCCGCCTGATAAAAAAGTTCTGGTAGCAGGTGTCAGCCTCGGCTCGTTGCCGGCAACCAGGCTGGCCGTGTCCTCCAAGCGCGTCAAAGGCCTGGTCCTGAACGTCCCGTACGCCGACCCTATTACCAATCTTTTTGACTTTGGACCAACCCGCAAGGTACCCAAGGGCTACGTAGAGAAATTCCTGGCCGGCAAAAAGCTGGAGGAGGTAGAAAAAGCAGCCAGCCTGTTTTCCCCCTTGCAGAATGCCCACCGCCTCAAGCACGTGAAGGTTCTTTTGTTTGTCGCCAGGCGCGACAGGATTTTCCTCTACCGCCACAGCAAAAAGCTCCGCGATGCCCTACAGCACCACGCCAAACAATTTATGTGCCTGGAGTCCAAACTCCTGGGCCACTGGTTTGGCGCCAGCAAATACAACCTGCAGTCCTCCAAGTGGCTGAAGTGGCTTGGTTTTGAGTAGATAGGCAAGCCACTATAGTTTGCTGTATCTGTTATTTTAGTTCGAATCCTTAATGCTCTTTATTATGATGAACACCCAGAACATTTCTATACAGCGTAACTTATTAAAATGGTTCTAACCCCTGCAACAATGCTGTACCATTCTACCTATGAGCAACGTTACTTTTATTACCGGCAATCAGAATAAGGCGGATTATTTAGCCAGGTATCTGGGGTATCCGGTTGATCACGTCAAACTGGATCTAGATGAGATCCAGTCGCTGGACCTGAGGCAGATTGTGGAGCACAAGGTCTGGCAGGCTTACGCGCAGATCAAAAAGCCGGTTTTGGTAGAGGATGTGTCACTGGAGTTCACCGCCCTTGGCCGCCTGCCAGGCCCGTTCATCAAATGGTTTTTGGAGGAGATAGAGCTTGGCCAGATATGTTCGCTCCTGGACGGCAAAGACCGCTCCGCCACCGGCCGGTGCATGTTCGGCTATTACGACGGCCAACGGTTGGAATTTTTTGAGGGCGTGCTGTCAGGTCAGATTGCCTGCCAATCAACCAGCCGGAGAAAACGGCTTTGGCTGAGACAAGCTATTTATCCCCGACGGCTATAACGTTACCCGGGCCGAACTGGGCAAGGAAGACTACCAAAAGGTCTACCTGCAAATCCGCCCCTTCGCCCAATTCAAAGAGTTCCTGGAGTCATTAGAGTAATACCGCCCTTCGACTGTTAACAAATATACACGATCGTGTATATTTGTTAACAGTCGAGTATTAAAGATCATTAGACTAGCCAAATTCCCAAAAAACAAGTATAATCACCCCTGTTTCTGGCCGTAGCCACTGTAGCCAGAAATTAAAATCCCAAACAAGCCGCTTGCCGGCTGTTTGGACGACTTGAAAAACCAAATTGCGAGCGTCAGTCTCGGATTTGCAAAAAAGACTTGGTAAGATTGCCAAAGTCACTCTTAACAAAATGTAGCCACTCAGTTTTTCAAGTCAAGCAGCTTTGCTGCTTGACAGTTTCCAGCCAAAATTGCGAGAGGATTCGCGATTTTGTAGAGGAGGCGGCTTGGTTGGGTAGCCTTTTTTGTCGGGCAAACTTGTTTTGCCGACAAATTGGCTACCCAACCATTACACGCCGACGAGGTGCCTGTAGCATAGTTGGCCTAATGCGCCGGGTTGTGGTTCCGGAGATCGTGGGTTCGAATCCCATCAGGCACCCCATATATGTAAGATTAAGACTTCCTGCCTGGAAGTCTTTTTTGTTGCTATGATGGGAGACATGCCCCACTTACACACCATGCCAGGCCCCTGAGTCTGTGCTGAAACTATTTTGCCTTATGCAGCATATTTAATTACAATTTAATGTGTGACACTTTTTGGGTTCCTGCATGGTGAGCAAAATCCCCCCGCCGAGGTTGTTGCCCAGCGGAACTCCCTTCATTCCCAGCTGCAAAGATTCAGGCCTGAGTCCATACCTGTCTACAACAATGAGCCTCTTGAGCTTGAGTGGGTCAAGGTGCCAAACCCAGAAAATATCTCTGAAGCCGCGCCCTCACTGGACATTCGGCCCGCTGTTTTATATTCCGATGCTGGCTGCGAGATGTTTTTGCACGGAAAGGACCAGACCCAGGTCGTACACCCTCTTGGCCGGATTTGCTTTTCTGGAGAAAACCCGGACGCCGGGCGGGCCAGCCCGGTCATTGAGATACTTCCCTTTTCTGACCGATCATGGCAGAGCTGCAACGTACCGCCCTTTCTGACGGTTGCCCTGGCCGCGCTTGAAGCCCAACCGCCCCGCTAAACCATTCATTGAACACCCGATTGGTAAGTACCCATAGATCTTGCCGTCCAGTAGAATACTTGGCTGTATACTAAAGGGTAATGATGAACCGATTGGGCTTAACCCAGTTCCGGGCAGCGCCCCGGATCGTGAGGGTGCTTTCCCTCCAGCAATTTCTGGAAGGGTTTGTACCAATCATGGCCCTGTACGCCATTATGTTTGAACGGGTCGGCGGGCTGTCCTTCGAGCAGATCGGTGTGCTGTTTTCTATTTGGTCGCTGGCTTACCTGGTAACCGAACTACCCAGCGGTGTGCTGGCCGACTACTGGTCCAGAAAATACGTCATCATGCTGGGCGGAGTGGTACGCAGCGTCGGCTTTGCGTTCTGGATGCTGTGGCCAAGTTTTACAGGGTATGCTATAGGCTTTTCCCTGTGGGGCTGCATGATCGCCTGCACATCCGGGGCAATTGCCGCCTATTTGCATACTGAACTGGATACGATAGGACAAGGCAAAAAATACACCAGATACTTTGGCTGGACCATGTCTGCCCATTGGCTCGGCCGACTGGTGGGATATGGGCGGCATCAGCACTAACGCTCAAACATACGCATTTACTTATTGGGGTCAGTGCCGCAACTTCCCTTTTGTTTTCCATTGTCCTGCTGACCACCCCAGAACATCCTTATAGAAAGCAGGACTCCTACCTGAAGACTCTCATGGCCGGGCTCCGGGAAGTTGCTCGTTCCAAATTGCTGCGCTACATCTGCTACGGGTTGTTTGCCGTCATTATGGTGATTGGCGTAGCTGAGGAGCTGCTGCCGCGGCTGTATGCGGCCTTCGGCCTGGGCGAAAGCACCATTTCCCTTTTGCTCGCCGTTGCCTTGGTAGTTACTGTACTGGTGCTAACCCGGCTGGAGTCATTTGTGCACTTTTCTTTGCCTAAACAAATGCTGGTTATGGCAGGGGGGTCGGGCTGTTGCTCATGGGATTATATTTCGGCGGAGCTGGTGGAAGCCTGTTACTCTTGCTCTTTAGCCTGCTCTTTCAATTGTTCCGGGCACTGTTCCAGCACCATATCCAGGACGCCGCAGAAGGGGACGAGCGGGCTACCATCGGTTCTATTCCAGGCCTGGCGTCTGGCATGTTCGGAGCGCTGGCTTATGTGATTATTGGCAAGGGCGCAGCACTCAGTAGTGAACGATTTTCCATCGGTGCCTATGGTGCTTTTTGGCTGTTCGTCTTCCTGCTTCTTGCATTTATGGGCAGAAAGTACCGCTTGGGCAAACACCATCCAGCCGCCGAGCCGGCAGAAACCGGCCAGCCGTCTACCCAGCTTTAGGCATAGAAGCGCCTAGGTGATGATGCGCTCCAGGACATCACCAAGGGCATAGGCGGCAGAGGCGGCAATGGCACCGAGGATCAGGGTTTCAGTGATCGCCCGTGTGACATCGGACTTTGCCACCCGACTCTTCAGCAAACCAATGCCAATAAATGCCAGAGCCGTAAGTGCCGTGGCAATACCAAATACGTTGGAGAGGTTCAGGTCAAAGACTACATCTACCGTATAAGCCAGCAAGGGCACCAGGCCAACCAGGATGAATGAAACATAAGTTGTAGCACCGTTTATGACAGGCGAAGGTTCATCTGCTATGGACTCACCCTTTTTAACCATCAGCTCCTGTTCAGACTTGGTGGATAGATAAGATCCCACGCCCATAGAAAACCCGTCGGCAATAAGGTTGGCAAACCCCAGCACCAGAATGATTTTGATGTCAAACCGCGCGCCAGTGGCGCCAGCCACCACCGCAAAGGTCGTAACTGCGCCGTCAATGCCGCCGTAGACAAATTCACTTAGGTAATCTTCAAGATGCTGTTTAACTTTGTTTATGATACTCATAGGCTTTACTAACATTCTAACACCTTAGCACCCATCCCGAACCTTCCCCCCTGACCCACCCCTAAAAACGTACCACCAAATGGTCCGGCCGGACCATTTGGTGGTACGTTTTGTCGGTTTATGTTTAAGTAACCACTCTTAACGTGTCAAGTATAACAATGACGGCAATCGGCACAAACAAATTGTCCGTACCGTAAATAGCCAGGTTTTCAATAAGTGTCGTCCCCAGCGGAAGCAGCAGAATAACCAGCGCGGCGCTACTGCCGTATGCCGCTGGGTCCAACAGCATAGTCGTAGTCAGGATGCCGAGCGACACTATGTAGAAGGCGGCTGTGCCAATGACCGTCTTTGGCTGGCCAAAGACTTTATACCCAAACTTTTTCATGTACCGTATGCCTACTAACGCGGCAATGCCGTCTGCCAGGCTTAAATGCAATACAGCCGCCATGTACACCCAGCCGGACCGGGCAAACGTGGCAGCCACCAGTACACCCACGGGGAAAAGCAGCTCGCCGTAGGTTGGACGGTCCACGCTATGGATAGACCGGAAAAGATGCAGCTTTTTAGAGGCAAACACCACTGCAAAAAGGACCAGGCTGAGGATCTGGACCCAACGAAGGCTCATAAGCAGCGGCCAAAAAGCTATGTAGGTACCTGTCAGAATGTGCACCAGTTTGCGCGGCGTTTCCGCCCTTTTAAACAACCGGGTACGCCACAAAAACTCAGAGCAAAATAAAATCGCGGCAACGCCGCCTAATCCAAGCAAAGGGCCGACCATGAGTCCATTGTAACAGCATTTACCTTCCGTCCCTGAAGAACTATACTATCCTTGTTATTGCACTTGGTTTATAACCCCAAACCAAGCCGCTTGCCGGCTGTTTGGACAGATAAAAGCCAAAAACGCGAGAGGATTCGCGATTTTGAGAGGAGAGGGCTTGGTGGGGTGAGCGCATTTGCCGGGCAAACTTGTTTTGCCGGCAAATTGGTCACCCCACCATCACACGTCGACTCCGGAGTGTGGCGCAGTTGGTAGCGCGCAGCGTTCGGGACGCTGAGGTCGGCGGTTCAAGTCCGCCCACTCCGACCAGTAAGCCATTTGGCGCTGCAAGCATTTGTAGGGGTTGAATCAGACGAAATTATTGACCTTATCGTCAAACGCAAACGTCCCTACATGCTCTGGAACCCTTCATGACTGAATTTCACAAAGTTTTACTAGAGAGATTAGCGCATAAATTAAAAGCTGGATAAAAATAAACATCGAGGGTTTGTATAATAGACTCGTGCCGCATCCTACTCATAATCAAATTGAAGACCTGCTGCGCAAGCTGGTTCTGCCCTTCTACCACATAAAGCGGGACAACCCGCTGCCTGGCGACGATCGCCGCTGGGAAAACGACGCCGAACATTCCTGGTCCCTGGCCTTATTGGCCTGCAGCCTGGCCCCGGAAGTGGACCCCGCCCTGGATGTGGGCAAGATCTGCCAGTTTGCTACTGCCCATGATCTGGTGGAAGTCTACGCTGACGATACTTCAACTTTTGCAAGCCAGGAACACTTGGCCTCAAAGGTAGAGCGGGAGGAACAGGCCCTGGAACGCATCACCAAAGAATTTGCCCATTTTCCCTGGATCATCCAGACTATTGAGGCGTATGAGCGCAAAGACACGGATGAAGCCAAATTTGTGTATGCCCTGGACAAATACATTGCCTGCGCCTTTGACTTCATGGACGAAGGCAAACTATTCCTTGAGCGCAAAGTGACCCTGGCCAACTACAATAAAAGCCTGGAGGCGCATCGTACTAAAGCGCATAGTCACCCGATTATTGCTAAGTACTACGAAGAAGTCCGGGCCTTACTGGATGCCCACCCGGAGTACTTTCATCAGGAAACAGCATCATAACCAGGGTGCCCAAAACCAGTCCAGCTTCACAGCCCGTTGACTTATTTTGCCGGCTGATAGAGTATGGAGGTACTAAAATCAATAGGAGTTCATATGACAACAGGTTCAGAACCTTTTGAGCCCCTGGAAAAGGGACCTCACAATCCAGCTGATATACCGTTTGACGAAGTTGCGGCAGAGCCCTGGAGGACTTTTTTACAAAGCCAGGACCCGGCTGGTACGGAGGTAGCAGCAACGGAATTCCTACACGCAGAAACAGCCGGACCACCAATACCGCCAACAGGCGACCTGGACCTCACCACACCGGAACAATCCGATGAAGTAATGGGAACTGCCGAATTGCAGAACCTGTCCGGAATCTTTCGGCAAATGGGTATCGGCGGAAATCCCGACGGGTTACAAGGGCCTACTGCTCCGTAGCCGGAATAAAATCAGATATTACTCTCATGCGCATGGGACGGGGAGCAGTCCGTGGCACCACTGGACTTGCCGGCTGTGACCGGGCAAAGGGAGCCAGGGGTTGATTGCGTCCCGACGGACGCACGACGTCAGAGACCATGCGCCGGGGAGCAGGCCCCTGGACACTCACCCGGCCGAGCGGGCGGATCTCAAGGCCCACCGGTTGAGTAGGTACCGGCGCCACTGGTAATGCTGGTACTGTTGGTGCTGTTGGACTGAACGGACGCAGGGAATCTTCGTCGGCGAGTACTGCTTCTATGCTGGCTGCTGACAGTTCGGGCACGACTGGCTCCGCCTTAGAACGCATCCAAAATCTTTTTCTCTGACTCAGACCGGTTTTGGCTGAGTTCTTACGGCGCCGGGCCCGATTGGCCACGGCTACCACGCCGACAGAGAAAAAGTACAGCAGGATGATCGGACCGGCCATAAGCGCCTGGTTCAAAGGGTCAGGCGTAGGTGTTATGATTGCCGACACAATAAAACTGCCCAGGATCACATAGCGCGTATAGCCCAGCAGCTGCGTTGGTTTTAGCGGCTTGATTTTGTTTATGAAAGTTACAACCAGCGGCAACTGGAAAAGTGCCGCAAAACCGGCAATGTAGGTTAGCACAAAGTTGAAATACTCATCCGCGGTGATGAGCGCCTGGATGTTACCGCTGCCGCTGCCGAAGTTTACCAGGAAACGCAGCGAGGCCGGCAGGCTGACAAAGTACGCAAAAGCGACCCCCATCAATGCCAGAAATACCGACAGAAAACTATACAGCACAAATGACCGCCGGGTCCGGACCGGCAGGAGCGGTCCAAAAAAGCCAAAAACCTGATACACCACCACCGGCAGCGACACCACAAACCCAAACACACAACAGACTTTTATAATGAAACTGAAGGCCCCGGTAGGCGTCGTGTAGTAAAGCTTTTCATGCAAAGGATGCTGCAAAATGGTCAGGATGGCGTCATTCAGGGCATAGCCTATGCCGGCACCAATCCCCACAAACAATAGCGACCACATCAGGCGCTTGCGCAGCTCGTACACATGCTGAGCAAACGTAAGCTTAGAGCCCGCGTCAGCGACTGCGCTGGGATGGGTTGTCGCTACAGCCACCTTGCCCCCGCTCCCTTAGTTAGCTGGCAGCTTTTTGCTTTGAGTCAGACTTGTCTTTGCTGGTTTTTGCAGACGTCTTGGCACCGTCAAAGCCCTTTTGTAGTTCGCCAGCTGATTCGCCAATGCTCTTGGCCAGTTTAGGCAGTTTGGTGCTGCCAAACAGGAGCAATAGGATGACCAGAATAATAATCAGTTCGCCCATTCCTAATCCAAACATTTCTTCTCCTTATTGGTTCATATAGAAGTATAACATAGAACCAATAGCGCAATCCCAGGCTACTGACCCGCCCGCACCTTTTGCCTCCAAAGAGGCTGACGAAGTGTGAAGCCGGAGTCCGCCAAAGACGGACCCCGCGCGGAGCGTCTCTTTGGGGTGAAAGGTGCGGGTGGGTAAGGCTATTTCTTCATACCGCCATAGGCGCTGGAGCCATAGCCGCCAATAGCCCGGCGGCCCGGGTGCCCACTCTGCTGAGTAAGCGCTTTGATCACGCCACTCATACCAAAGAGGATAAGGAGGCCTGACACAATATGTTGCAGGAACTCTTTGCGTGACATTTCCTTGTTAAAAAGTTCGTCTATTTGTTCTCTCATTTTTGACTTAACCGTTTTTGTTAGCTTTTGTATTTTTAGTATAAACCGCTTACTTTTATTTGCCTAGTAGGGTTACCTCTTGTTTGGATTCCTGTGGAAAAGTCATCTGCTATACTTACAAAATAAGTATGCTTATGGCTTTTCAAAGACACGCAGCAACCATACCTGCACGCCGGATACTCGCTACTGTTCTGGTGTTTTGCCTGTGCCTCTTGCCTGCTCAGCTGCAATCTGTCCGGGCGGCAGACTATAACTGCGGGGCCTACGGAGCCGGTACCTACGACAACGGTGGGGTCTGCGGCGCTGCCACCACGGATGACGGGCTGGTTAACACGGGGCAGGCGCTGGCCGTTGGCGTCCCCGCCCTCATGATACTTGCCGGTACTGTTCTGCTTTTCCGCGTCCGCAAAAAACGCCATACACACGACCTGGAAGTCACGCGCCAATAAAAACCTCCCCGCATAGGGAGGTTTTTATTGAAAGAGGATAGCTAGAGTAGCAAGGAGCCTAAACCTCGAAATTACCTTCTTCTGGAATATGATCAGCCGCTTTATCTGGCAGGCCAATGTAGGCAATGATTGCGGCGGCCACTATCAGCACCGTGCCCGTCAGGAACGCCCGGTGATAGCCGCTCATCCAGGCGTCTTTGGCAGCCACCAGTAGCGGCTGCCCCTCTGTTCCCATACGCTGGGCGACCATCATAGCCCCCGCTAATGATTGTTCGGCGGCCGATTTAGCGGCTTCTGGCAGGCCGGCTATAGCCGGAGCAATCCTGGCGCTGTACTGCGAGGCACCCAGGCTGCCCAGCACGGCAATGCCGAGCGCACCGCCTAGTTCACGTGTTGTGTCATTCATGGCCGACCCCATGCCGGCGCGTTCACGCGGAACAGCGGACATCAACAAGTCAGTTGTAGGCGACATAGCCACCCCCATACCAAACGCCATCACTACCATCCCCAGCACAACATGCAAGTATGTGGAGTCAACACCGACGGTAGAAAGCAGTGCCGTACCAACGGCCACAATCAACATACCAGCGGCAACGCTGCGCCGTTTGCCAAATCGGGCTGCCAAAGGGGTAGACAGCGGAGCTGCCACCATCAGGGTAAAGGCCACCGGCAGCATCCTGACAGCCGAGGAAAGCGGCGAATATCCATAGACCAGTTGCATGAGCATAGCCAGGTTAAAGAACATACCCATGAGGGCAAAGAATACCAGTGTCAGGGACAGCGCGCTGATGCCAAAGGCGGGGAGTTTGAACAGCCGGACGTCAAGCATGGGATGTTTGACCCGCAGCTCCCACCAGACAAACATCGCCAATGCTGCCAGGCCGGCTGCGCCGATGGCCAGTGTGCTGCCGGACAGCCAGCCGTGCACCGGCGCCTCGATAATTGCATAGACTACCGCGCTCAGACCGGCGATGGACAGCAAAGCCCCGGCCGGGTCCAGGCTGGTATGCTTGGGATCAGCCGTTCTGGGTACCAATAAGCCTACCGCCAGCATGGTCAGGATGATAACCGGCAGATTTATTGTAAACACTGCCGGCCACGAAAAGTGCTCCAGCACAAAACCGGTCAGCAGCGGTCCCAGCGCCACCCCGGCACCGGTTACACCCGCCCAGATACCCACTGCCTTGGCCCGCTCCTTGGGCGGGAAGATATTGGTGAGGATGGACAAGGTTGCCGGCATAATGAATGCACCGGCCATCCCCATAACTGCCCGTGCACCCACCAGTGCCCCGGCGCTATCAGCCGCAAACGCCGCATAGGCAGACGCCAGCCCGAACAGCACCAGGCCGATCTGCAAAATACCCTTGCGACCGAACCTGTCGCCTAGCGCTCCGGCCGTAAACAGCAACCCGGCAAAGACCAGTGAGTAAGCGTCAACCATCCATTGCAACTGAGAGTTTGTAGCATTTAGCTCCCGGCTCAGCACTGGCAGCGCAACATTCAAAGAGGTATTTCCAATCATAACCACCAGCAGCGACAAACACAGCACCCCAAGGATCCACCAACGCCGGGCGTAGACCTTCTCCGGCACATAGTCTTTAGTTTTTAGAAGCTTTATAGCCATAGATTCTCCTTTTGGCAGTACAACAGCGTACCCCTTACCAAGGGTAGGGATTTGTGCTATACTATACTTTGTATAGTTATGCAGCCTACTATACACATGTGACTATACTATGTAAAGTAACGCTGCAACTTTTTGGTTTTACCTATGTCCTCAGAGGAAATACGCCAGCACTTGAAAAAGAATCCCCAGGAATATGCCGAGTTCAAAACGGCCCTGGGTATTTTGGGCGACAAATGGTCCGGCCTGGTCCTGCTGTGCCTGTTTGACCACCCCCGGCGCTTTGTAGACATCCAGAACAAGACCCAGGGCATCAACCCCCGGACCCTGACCCAGCGCCTGCACATGCTGGAAGCCGCCGGCCTGATAGAAAAACGCGAATACAAAGAGTTCCCGCCCCGCACCGAATACCGCCTGACCGAAAAAGCCCATGAACTAAAAGCCGCCCTTCATGAACTCAAAAAATGGGCTAAAAAGTACTGCAGCAAAGCTCAGCCGCCTAGTGCCTCATCTCCCATGAACTGACAGCCAGATGGTTGCCCAGGGGCGCCTGGTGCTGTTTCCTGGGTGAGCAGACCCGTCAGGGTGTGGGGATGAGGTGCTAGAGCTAACTGACATCTCTCTGCCTTACTAAAATCGCAAGGTCTGCACTACTGCCAGCTGACGCCGAAGACGAAGGTATTTCCGTCGGCGTCCAGCATACGAGTGCTCTTTTTGGTCTTTAGATCAACGCTTGAAACCATACTGGTCTTCTGATCGCCGCTGGTCACTACAGCTGTGGATTCGTTTACAAAATGGACGTCCTGCAGTTCCTGAGTGCTGGTGAATAGTACGGTAGCACTGCCACTCTTATACTGGTACAAGTCCTTGCCCTTGGTGTAGTACACCGTGTCTGATCCTTCAAGGTATCCGACTTCTGGATAGTCCAGACCGGCCTTGTAGTTAGAAAATAGAGCGGTAGAAGCCTTAGACTTTAGGTCAACCTCTACCAGGTCGTACGGCGGGCCGCTCTCTATGCCGGTTTGCTCGCTTCCTTTCAGGAGGAGTACCCTGGAGAGGTCATGGCTCAGTACCGTCTTCAGGCCCGTATGGGCACGGTCTTCGTAGGCAGTGGTCTCTTTGTTGGTGGCGAGGTCTCTTTTTAGGAGCTTGTTAAACGGGTTGCCATCACAGTTATAGCAACCGGCGTAGTAGTAGATCTCCTTCTTTGCAGGACTGTAGGCTTCTACGAACACCCCGCTTTCAGAGGCGGTGAACAGGTCTTTGGTAACCTTGGTGGCTGGGTCCAATTCCTTTACGGTATTTTTGCCGCCAGCTTCTGGCAAAAGCGCGATGAGTAGTTTAGTGCCATCGTCAGAAAAGTCTATACTGGTGATTTGATCCCCCAGGGCTGCCCCCTTGGCGGGTGTCCCGGTAAATATGCTTTGGTAAGTTTTGCCGCTATCTTTACTGTATAAGACGCTCAACCCTTCCTTGTTGGCCGCATGCGGCACCGCTATTACGGCTACTTGGTTTTTATAGACAGTCGCTCCATAGGGAGTCACGTCTTTGGCCAGCTTGTGAGTGACCGCGTATATGTCAGAACCAAGCTGGTTGATCCGAAACCCCGCCTCTCCCTTAGAGACATCACCCGCAGCATAGACTAGAGTGCTCGGAACAAGCTGGCGCTCGGCCGGTTCCTGAACTGTCTGGTTGTTTGCGGGCTGCGCGGCTGGCTGAGGCTTATCGCGGTTCATGGCAAACCACGTGCCAGCGGCTCCGCCCAGCACGATGATACAGAGCAGTATTCCTAAGACCAGCTTTTTGCGGCCTGGTCTATTTTTTGGCGGCAGGCCGGGGGTCTCGCTACTGGCGATTGGGTTAAAAGACGGCCCGGTGGGCTGCAAGGGCGGTTGGTTCTGTGGTGGAGTGTTTTGTGGTTCCATGTTGCGCTTTCTTTTTGATTGGATCTGTATATGAGTATAGATACTGCACCGTGTTTAGCACAACCGTAAAAGCCAGGTTTTGCTGCTACAATGGGGTCTATGTCCAAAACAAACTCTAGTTATAGCGTGTTTGCGCCGTTTTATGATGCCGCCATGGGTGACATGAGCGACAAAGTCACTTTTCTGAAAAAGCTCCTGCGCGAACATGCACCAGAAGCCCAAACGCTCTTGGAGATGGCCTGCGGCACGGGGATCATTACAAAAGAACTGTCCAGCGTCTACGATGTTGCCGGCCTGGATCTGTCACCAGAGATGATTGACATTGCCAGGAAGAAGTTACCGGGCGTTAAATTCAAGGTTGGTGATATGGCCGCTACTGACTTTGGCAAAACGTTTGACGTGGTGCTCTGCGTGTTTGATTCAGTTAACCACCTGGAAAAGTGGGATGATTGGCGCCAGATGTTTCAGAACGTCCACAAGCATCTCAACGATGGCGGGCTTTTTATATTTGACATCAACACCATCCAGCGTCTGGAGTGGCTGGCCAACAACCCGCCTTTTAGTAAACAACTCGGCAACGATTACATGGTTATGGGCGTCCAAAAAGAGGACGAAAAGTTCAACTGGGATGTCAAAATATTCCAGCAGGAAAAAGACGGCCGCTACGCCCTGCACCAGGACATGATCCACGAGGTCTCTTTCCCGGTAGAGGACATCCAAAAAGAACTTTCAGAACTGTTTACCGTAGAAGACATCGTTGACGTACGAAACCTGGAACCAACAGACCCCAACTGGCGCCCGTTCTTTGTCTGTCGAAAGAAATAACCCCTGTTGGGACCCTGTCAGTACGAACCAAAAACGAAAAACATCGGCGGCGCAGTCATCATGGGCCAAGGTTGGGCGGGACAACTTGGAACCTAATCAGCTGGGTAGGGACAGGACCATCGCCCCAAGCTCCGGGCTCGCGAATACTGATAAGTCCTCGATGAGCCCGTCTGGAAAATGTTGATAGTACCACCTCTACAGCCTGAGTGTCGGGCTCTGGCAGGTGAGCTGCTATAGACTGCTTGGCCAGGCCGGTGGTTGCCTGCTCGCCATCATCTGTGCGCGTGGCTGCAAACGACCCCTCAATAGATTCAGTACTCTCAGCATATTTTATAACGCCCGCGCGCAGGACTGCATAGGCACCCGAGGGATTATGGGTCGCCAGTTCGGCTAAGCCCTGGCCATTTAGCTGCCGCAAACTGTCATCAATGCCACTCAAAAGGTGCTTATGCATCGCTATTTCTACTGCCTCGATTCCTTCGCCCATAGTCCTCCTGATTTTGGTAAAACAAAAATCCCTGCACAGAACTTCTGCTCGGCGAAGTGTTCGCGGGGCCCAGAAGGAAGAACCGTACAAGGCCCGCCAAACTTTGGTCTAGCGGGGTTAAAAACCTTAGCAGTATAGCAGGCATTGATATAGAGTCGAAGGTTCAAGCAAGCACCCGCACCCTCTAACTTGATCTAGCAACTGTGGCACCCTTCGCAGTGCAACAAATAACTACCTTGCCGTGACCTACGTTGGTGATCCTCTTTAAGAAAACCACAAAGCTTTGATCCCTGGGCCTAATCTGTTAAAATAGACTCGACACGTAGGCCCAAAACGCGAGAGGATCCGCAATTTTGATAAGGAGCGGCTTGGTGTGTTATTAGAAGTGCCGAGCAAACTTGTTTTGCCAGTAAGCACAGCGTCCTTAACAAAATGAAGCCAGTCCAAATTCGAGAGAGGATTCTCGAATTTGTAGAGGAGAGGGCTTGGTCAGGTAGCTAGAAGTGATGGGCAAACTTGTTTTGCCAGCACTTCAGCTACCTGACCATTACACCTCGACGCCGGGGTGTGGCGCAGTTGGCTAGCGCGCCGCGTTTGGGACGCGGAGGTCGAAGGTTCGAGTCCTTTCACCCCGACCAATGAAAAAGACTGTCTTTTCTGACAGTCTTTTTCATTGGTTAGAGTAAGTCGAAGGTTCGGTCGTTAACTATCGCGCGCACCCGGCTGTCTGAAAGACAGCCGGGGAGCATGACGCCTAGGCGTGCTTTGCCCTTTCACCCCACAAGCAGTACAGCCCCAGAAAAAACAGAGGTTTTGCGCCCAGTACTTGCTTTTGTATCTCAGAAACATACAATGGGCTGAATAAGGAGTTATAATTATGGCAGAATTTGTGGATACGGTCCCCCTACTTGGTGATAAGGTTTATTCGCTAAAGGTTAGTACAACCGACGGCCCAAGAGTACTGGCGCATCGCTGGTACGCACTAGAAATGGGCCACTATAAGCGAGTGCACACTGCTCCCGAACCAGATTACCCAGGCGTAAACGTTATTGATCTTTTTGACGCCTATCATCCCGCTTCCGGCGAGCCACCAACATTAGATGAGGCTATAGAAAGAAGTCCTGATCCACAACGTTTTCTCTTGTCGCTTGCACACCCGAGTTTTGCGGTCGTGACATCCCGCATTGGTTACACAGAAGAAGGTACTGTAGATGTGCTGCCAGGAGGCTCTGGACGACCAGAACTAAACGTTGATTGGTATGACTGCCATGAAGCTTTCAGGGATGAGGACCTGACAAGCATGCATATTGGCCGCGTATCTTTGCATGGAGGCGATCCTTTGTCGCCACTGCCACAAGAAACTGCCGACCAGGCTTTTAGGCAGATGATGTATCGCGCGCCCGAAAGACATTAGAACCAGTTACACAATTATTTGAATCGGGTCGATGGATTGGGCAAGGCCGGCGGGGGTGGTTTTGATGAGGACGGCGTTGAACTGGTAAGGGCGAGCGGTTTCCAGTTCGTTGCGGTTGATCTGGCCGTCGCGCCAGCGGGGCAGGATGCTGTCCAGTTTTACGCCTAGGCTGGAATGCAGGCTGCCGCACATACCGACATCGGTTATATGCGCTGTGCCTTTTGGCAGCACCATGGCGTCTGCCGTTGGCACATGCCAGTGATCACCTATCACGGCCGTCACCCGGCCGTCCAGGTGATAGCCAATGACCCGTTTTTCACTGCTGTAGTCACCGTGAAAATTCACTACTGTCGCCAGACGCTCCACACCTTTGTTTTTTTCTAAAATAGCGTCAATGACTTTCAGGGGATTATCTACCGGCTTGTCCGAGTCTTTGCCGACAATCTTGCCCAGCAAGCTGATGACCAGAACCTTGCCCCCCTTTACGTCAATATATTTCCAGCCCCGGCCGGGTGTGTCGGCCGGGTAGTTGGCCGGCCGAATAACCGGCTGCTGCGGATCGCTCAAGTAGTCTTCTATCTCTGGACGATGTGCAGTCCAGTTGCCACCGGTGCAGAAATCTATACCCATGTCCCTGAGGCGCTTGAAGTCGGCCTTTGACAGCCCCTTGCCTTCGGTCACGTTCTCTGCCTGGGCAATCACCAGGTCAATTTTGTGATCTTTTTTAAGCCGGGGCAGCAGCTGACGGACCGTCTCAATCCCCGGCTCGCCCATGATGTCGCCAATGTAGAGAATATTCATCCCCTTACAACCCACTTACTTACCGTACGTCCCATAGACGGCTGAAGTACAGAGTCAGATTCAACCGTTCTGTGTATTCTGGGTGTCTTTTGGGTTGTAACGGGATTCACCCGCGCCTCTTCTTTTCCAGCCACTCTGGCGGCCTGTCATCGAATGTCATTTTATCAAGCGTATAAAACTGCTCGTTAGTGATGTCAAAATCAGCCAGGTAAACCGGTTCTACACTGCCAAACACCGCATCCTTGTCCCACTCAAACCCCAGTTCGCCGGCGACTTCACGTACGTTTTCTTCTGACGGTCCCTCTATTTCTATAAATGGTTTTACCCACGGCCAGATGTCCAGGACAATTTCTGCGCCTTTGTATTCCCAGGTTTCGCGCTTTGTCACCTGGTAGGCGTAGACTTCGAGCCCGATTGCCTCTAGTAGCTTTTGTGTGTCAGCAAAATCCGACACATTGACCTCTATTTCTTTGACACCGTGCAACGTCCAGCTGCCCAGTTCCTTGTATGCCAGGGTGGCCTTTTTTCCATCGCCACGGACACGCACCCAGCCGCCTTTTTCCGAGAGTGATTTGTCTTTGAAATCCATATTTACGCGCGTCAGAACCTGCATCGGCTGTGCGCACTCGGCACCGAGCTCTTTTAATTTGGCACGAAGTTTATCATGATTGACATTGAGGAACTTAGCCTCTATCTCGGTCTGCATTTAGATCTCAAATACCTGGCCGTCTACCGGTTTGATAAAGGTGATGCCGTGCTGCTTGTAGACGCTGCTGGAACGGTCGTACTCATCCTGCCGGGCGCTAGTATTCCAGGGCCAATCATGGATGGGAATGACATATTTTGGTTTAAGCCGCATGACCATTTCCGCGCCCTCCCGGACGCTACCCCACGGAGCGGTGATTGGCAGAGCCAGAATCTCCATAGACTCCTCCAGATCATGCCGGTCCCCGCCAACAGTCAGCTGGCCGGCAAAGTGTACAGCAATGTTCTCCGGCGGAGGGGGCGCCAGCGGCTCCATACTGGCGTGGCGCTTAGTGGAAAAGACTCTGATACTGTCTGTTGATTCGCAAAAAGCGTTTGGTATACCCATTTTCTGAAGCACAGCCACGACTGACGGCGGCGCAATGAAGCACGCCTCGGGGAACGATTTGGCAATCGCTTTTACAAACTCTTCATTAAAATGATCCGGGTGTTCGTGGGTGATGACCACGGCGTCCAGTTTACCCAACTTTGCTATATCAAATAAACCGGACTCCCAGCTGAATTCCCCGGGGTCAAACAAAACAGTCTGATCTGCCGTTTCTGCCAGTAAGCAGGAGTGGACGAATTTGGTTAGTTTCATACTGTCTAGTATACGGCAGACGGTACTTTAGGGCCTACTGGATGCCAGAAATCCTAGAAGACGTACTTCTATGAACCCATTGCAAAACTCCTCCCAAATACGAAAAGCCTGTCCTGGTAGTGCCATATGGCTGTTCTTGTGACAAAGAGTAGCCGTAGCTACTCTGCGAAGCAAAACAGTCATATAGTGCACCAGGTAGGGTTTGCAGTGGGGAAGAGTTTTGTGATGGGTTCAATGGTGTTATTTGGTGCAAAAATCTGGAGGATGAAGGATTATTCGAGTTCTTTGAGCTGCCAGAGGGCCACTTTTTTCTGGCGTTCCAGGCTTTTCATACAGTAGTTGACGCTTTTGTGCGCCCGGCGGGCCCGTTCCATTTCTATGTCGTAAAACAAATCAGACATATGGCCGGCGTCGTGCAGCTGTACTATCTCGGCCTCCAGTTTCTGAAGTTCCTGGCGGTTAGTGCGAGTCTGACGGATCAGGTCGCGTATGCCATGGAGGATGTCTTTTAAAATTTCGCGTTCGTTTTGCTTGGCCATATAGATTCCGGTTCTTATATATCTGCCCTCATTTTAGCACTACCGGAAACGCCACCAAAACATCAGCTGACCCGCGTGCACTTTGTCATTCTGAACTTGATTCAGAATCCAGTGGGAAAAAATCAACTTCTTAAATGGACTGGATGCCGCATCTAGTGCGGCATGACAGGAACGGGGGTGAATTTTAATGTGCATGCGGGTCAGAAACATCAGCCTTATAAAGCTTTGAACTGAGGGCCAAACTCTACATTGGTCACGAGTTCCCCCATGCTCTGAACCACCATGCATATATTTTCAGCAACGGCACAGGCTTCTGCGAGCTGGGGCTGTTTTGGATTGACATACCACGCTTCGCGCCATAGGCCGCTTTCTGAGGATACTCGCTCCAGATCCAGAGCCCCCATGATCAGTCCAGCTTGCACTTTGTCGTGCGGCAGTTTCGTGCCTCCTGCTGCCGGGCAATATCTCACGACTAATTCCCAGCCTCCTCTTTCCAGTACCTGGTGCCTTTTGGGGAGCGGTGGACCCAGGATGAGGTCTTGTTCATCGCTTGCGCGTTCTGTGGGTGTGAGTAGAGTGTCTGTCATCGGTTCTCCTGAGGGAATACTACGACATACTATAGATACTATACTACATTATTTGGCAAATTCTATGGCACGGGTTTCGCGGATGACGTTGACCTTGATCGTTCCGGGGTACTGCATGGTGGACTCTATTTTGGTGGCTATGTCCCGGGCCAGCTTGATGGCGCTCAGGTCGTCAATCTGGCCAGGTTTTACAAACACGCGGACTTCGCGGCCGGCGCTGATGGCGTAGGACTTGTCTATGCCGGGGAAACCATTGGCCACATTCTCCAGGTCCTTCATGCGTTCGGCAAAGTTCTCTGCACTGATGTTGCGGGCACCCGGACGGGAGGCGCTGATGGCGTCTACCACCCGGACGATGATGGCCTCTGTGGTGGTGGCTTCAACATCGTCATGGTGCTGTTCGGCGGCCAGGGCGACCTCTTCCGGGGCGCCGTATTTGCGCAGCATCTCACCAGAAATGTGGTGGTGCTTGCCCTCCATTTTGTGGGTCAGCGCTTTGCCAAGATCGTGGACCAGGGCAGCGTACTTGACGATCTTTACGTTGGCGCCGACTTCTTCGGCGATGATGCCGGCAATGTGGGCCATTTCGGTGCTGTGTTTCAGCACATTCTGACCATAACTAGTTCGGAACTTGAGCTCGCCCAACAGCTGCAGAACCTCACGCGGGATACCTATGACGCCTACCTCACGGGCGGCATCTTCGCCGGCGCGCATGACGTCTTTCTGGACGTTCTTTTGGGCCTTCTCCACTATCTCTTCTATACGGCCGGGGTGGATACGTCCGTCTTTCATAAGCATTTCCAGGGCCTGCCGGGCAACCTCCCGGCGAACCGGGTCAAAGCTGCTGAGGATAATCATGCCCGGGGTGTCATCCACCATAATGTCCACACCAGTAGCGCGTTGCAGGGCCTGGATGTTGCGGCCCTCTTTGCCGATGATGCGGCCCTTCATTTCTTCGTCACCCAGCTTGACCGCTGTGACCGTGCGTTCTGCCGTGACCTCGCTGGCCATGCGCTCCATGGCTTCGACGATGATGGCGCCGGCCTTTTCCTCGCCCAGCTCCCGGGCTTCGTTTTGCAATTTGCTGACGAGTCCGGTCAGGTCGCCCCGAATGTCCCTCTCTGTCATCTGCATCAGCTTTTGGGCGGCATCCTCTTTGCTCAGTTTGGCGACTTTTTCCAGCTTTTCCTGCTGTTTTTTGCGGATGTCGCGGATTTCATTTTTAAGGTCTTCTACTTCTGCCTCGCTTTTTCGGAGCGTCTCTGTACGCTTGTCTATTTGATCCAGCTTTTTGTCCAGAGCCTCTTCGCGGTCCAGGAGGCGCTGTTCTATCTCCTTCAGTTCCTTGCGGCGGGTGGTTTCGTCCCTGCGGGCCTGGTCGCCCAGCTGGGCGGCTTCTTCGCGGGCGTCCGACAGGGCCTTTTCGGCTTCTTTTTTAGCTCTTTTTAGTTCTTTTTCGGCGGCTTCTTCGGCCGAACCAATCTTTTTCCTGGTGGTATAGTTGCTTGCGCCAAACCCCACGCCAATACCAGCAACTGCCAGCAAAACGGCTAGTATTTCCATGCTTGTTCCTTCCTATCGGTCTAGGATTTCTGCCTGACGATCACTTTCACTTCATTAGTCTAAGCGAAACCTAGGTATACAAAAATTTATAAATCGGACTCTGCTCTCAAAAAGCGTAGTTAATCCTGGTCTCATTATAGGTTTTCGCGCCGCTGTGGTCAATGTGTAGTAAGCTGAAGGGATGGAAAGCGAACCTCCAGCCTGGTCGGAACCTGAGTTGTTTTTGAGTGTTACAGGCCCGGACGACGAAGCGCATGACAACGAGGTGCACGTCATTGCCCGCCAGGTTATGTCACGACCAGCGGGCGCAATTACCCGCTTTACTCTACTGGGTGAATCAAAGCCTACCAAGTCTCTCATCACAACCAGTGAGAAGGAAGTTTTGGGGCTCCAGGCACTTTACAACCAGGATGTGCAAAACGGCGAGTAGTAAGAACCTATCCAAGATCTTGGATAGGTTCTATGAACCCGGCTCGCGATTACGGTTACTTACGCGGCTGCGTCGTGTGAACGGATGAGCCATATTTGGGCATGACGGGAATTTTTGAAGGGTTCGCCAGGATAGAGGTGATGCCCGCAGCAATCCAGTCGTCGCCCGCAGTTGCTACGATAGGAATATCCAGACTATACGCCAAAGCATTGGCCACGCTCATACCAATACGCAGCCCCGTAAAACTCCCCGGCCCCTTGTACACTACAACACCCGTCACATCTTCTAGATCTTCTAGGGTTCGACCCTTAACAGAGAGGGTTTTGTGCATTTTTTGGTGGATGGTTTCGGCCAGCTGGCGGTGGGCTTGCCAGGTTTGGTAGGCAACCTTTTTTCGGCCGTCAAACAGGCCGATTTCTGCCTCTGGTTTGTCAGTTCTGATAGTCAAAATCATAGGCCCTCCACAAGGTAAGTCAACTCTTCGGGATGGGACAGCTCAAACCCGCGGCTATCATCGCCAGTATGCCTGATCTGAATAGTCAGCCGATCGTCCGGTAGCACATGAGCCACCACATCGCCCCACTCTACAACCACTACCACTCCCGGATCACCGATCACATCATGCAGCTCGTGCTCCATCAGGCCGGCGTCTGCCAGGCGGTAAAAATCAAAATGGTGAATTTCCAGGTTTGTGCCCCGGTATACCTTACTAATGGTAAAAGTCGGGCTGGCCACCCGGTCAGGGCTACCTGCGCCGCGGGCCAGGCCGCGGGTAAACGTGGTTTTGCCACCCCCCAGATCACTGACAAGTTCTATCACCTCACCGCCGCGTAGAGCCCTGCCGATCTTTTCTGCTATGGCTTCGGTCTGCCCGGCACCGGTAGTACTAATCTGAAGTTTCATTGAACCCATTTCATATGGCTATTCTAGCACCGCACAGACACTGATCTGTATACTGCCGGTGACGCGGCCTAAATAGGTCGAACCCATCTCCTTTCAAGCGCCAAAGTCCTATATACTTGAATGGTATGCTACAGCTGAGCAATAGCCTTCTGAATAAACAAGTTATGTCCTTGCGCACGGGCGGTCCTGTGGCCACTGTTTCCCGTCCTATTATTAACCCCAATAATCTGAAGATTGAAGGGTTTTACTGTGAGGACCGGTTTGAGAAACGACCACTCATTTTACTAACCCAGGACATCCGCGACACCCTGCCGCAAGGCTACGTGGTCAACGACTACGAGGTACTGGCCGAACCGGCCGAACTGGTCCGGCTGCAGGACATCATGCAGCTTGACTTCCAGCTGATTGGCAAACAGGTAGTTACCACCAGCAAACAAAAAATCGGCAAAGTATCTGACTTTGCCGCAGAAACCACCACCTTCTATATCCAAAAACTCTATATCACCCAAAGCATTTTAAAAAGCCTGGGCGGCGGACAGCTAAGTGTAGACCGATCGCAAATCACTGAAATCACCAACAAAAAAATCATCATTCAGGAAATCCTGAAGGGCCAGAAAGCTCCGCTGACCGCAACCTCGCCCGCCGCTTAAGCTTTAGTACCCCATTAGTGGCAATATGCAATACTACTGGCAGTTCCGCAAAAACATATCACCAATGTGTCCAGCCGGACACATTGGTGATATGTTTTGTTCGGTTTTTGGTCTATATTGTCGCTGTAAAACTCTCCCGGTTGGTGATAGTCGACTGGTTGCAGGGTACTTGCCGCACACAAAAGCACCAGTAACAGATGCACACCGAAGTAAAAAGTGATACAATTAAGGTCTAACTTGGACAATTAAAAAATTTAGGGAGACGTACCTGCGTGCCAAAAACTGCGATTGTAGTCAAAGATCTACATAAATCATTTGGAAAGTTAAAAGTCCTGGAGGGCGTCAACCTGACCGTCGAAACGGGCAATGTCTTTGCCCTGCTGGGCCCGAACGGTGCCGGCAAGACCACCATTGTCCGCGTTCTCAGTACCTTGCTAAAGGCCGACAGCGGCACCATAAAAGTCAACGGCTTTGACGTGCACGAATCACCAGCAAAAGTCCGGGAAGTCATTGGCCTGACCGGCCAGTACGCCGCCGTGGACGAATACCTTTCGGGGCGCGAAAACCTGGAAATGATGGGCCGGCTGTACCGCCTCAGCAAACAGGACGCCGCCAAGCGTGCCCAACAACTGCTGGAACAGTTTGACCTGGTCAAAGCAGCGGACCGGATTGCTAAAAATTATTCCGGCGGTATGCGCCGCCGGCTGGACCTGGCTGCCAGTCTGATTGCCACGCCGCCTATTCTGTTTCTGGATGAACCAACCACCGGCCTGGATCCCCGCAGCCGCATTGCCATGTGGGACATCATCAAGAACCTGGTTGCCCAGGGCACCACCATCCTCCTGACCACCCAGTACCTGGAAGAAGCAGATCTGTTGGCGGACAAGATCGTAGTGATTGACGGCGGCAAAGTCATTGCCGAAGGTACCGCCGACCAACTGAAACAAAAGGTCGGCAACGAACGGCTGGAACTGACCATCAGCGAAAAGAGCAATTTCAGTAAAGCCAAACAGATCGTTGACGGCGAAGCCCTGCAAGTCGACGAAGACCAACGGAAGCTGTCCATCGCCAACAACGGCGGCGCCACCCAGGTCAAAAACCTGTTGATTGAACTTGAAAAAGCCAAAATTACCGTAGAAACCCTGGCCCTGCATAAACCGACCCTGGACGACGTCTTCCTGACCCTCACCGGCAAACAAACCGCCGACTCGTCACAGGAAACCGAACCCGAAGACGAACCCGCCGGAAGGAGGAAAAAGTAATGGCAACTTCCACTGAGACTGCCTTTAAGCCGCAAAAACACTCTGAACTGTACTGGGCGCTCAGCAACTGCGGTACGCTTATTGTCCGCAGCGCCAAGCACATCATAAAAAACCCGGACCAGCTGATGTCTGTGGCCTTTCAGCCAATCATGTTCATGCTGCTGTTCCGCTACGTCTTTGGCGGCGCCATCAAAACCGAAGGTACCACCTATGTTAACTTCCTGGTAGCCGGTATTTTGGTACAAAGCGCTGCCTTTGGCGCCAGCTACACCGCGCTTGGCATTGCTACCGACATGCAGCGCGGCATTGTGGACCGGTTCAAATCCCTGCCTATGCTGCCCTCTGCCGTACTGGTTGGGCACACCGTGGCAGACCTGGTGCGTAACACCGTATCCAGCATCATCATGATCCTGGTCGGACTGGCCGTGGGCTTTCGCCCGGCCGCCAGTTTCCTGGAATGGATATTGGTCTTTGCCATTTTACTGCTGTTTACCTTTGCCATGTCCTGGCTGTCGGCCATCATGGGCCTGTTTGCCAAAAGCGTAGAGGCCGTCCAGTGGATGACCTTTGTGTTTGTCTTCCCCATTACCTTCGCCAGCAGCGCCTTTGTCCCGACCGACGGCATGCCCAAATACCTGCGCATTTTTGCAGAGAATCAGCCCGTCACCCAGGTGATCGAAGCCATCCGCGCCCTGCTGGTCGGCACCCCCATTGGCGACTACGGCTGGAAAGCCCTGGCCTGGTGCACCGGCATTTTGCTGGTCAGCGTCTTTGTATCCGTCCGCCTGTTCCGCACCCGCTCACCGAACTAAGAGCTAAAAAGTACGAAAAGGCAAAACAAGAAACCGCCGATTTATCGCAAGCCGTGGCTCCCACCCACCCGACTCCGCCGGACCGTATAGCAAGTTACTCTTTTGCCAGTGCTATTTTAATATCATCATAGTTAAAGCCCTGGCGCGATAAATACTGCATGAGTTTGAGGTTGTCCTGGTATTTGGTTTGTTTGCGTTTTCGTTCTATGAGTTCGCGCAGGACTTGCCGTTCGTCGGTTTCGTCTGCCTCCAGCACCTGGCTGATGACATCGTCTGCGATGCGTTTTTGGCGGAGCTCCTGGGACAATCTGCGTTTGCTGGTGCTTTTGAGCAGCCGCCGCGACTGCACCCAACGCCGGGCAAAATCCAGATCATTTACATAGCCGCGATCATGCAGCCGTTCAATCGTGCTGGTTATAACGTCTTCATCGTAGTCCTTGCGCTTCAGGTAGTCGCGCAGTTCCCATTCGCTCCGGGGACGGTGAGAAATGAGGTTTAAGGCGCGGTCGTAGGCCTTACCCAGAACAGCCTGGTCCTTGAGCGCCAGCAACTCCCGTTCTGACAGTTCCTGGTTTACCTTCAACCCAGAACCAATCAACTCATTTTCAGAAAAAGAAAACAGATACTTGTCATCTACATAAATAGAGTAGCGATCCTGCCGTTTGATCTGTTGTTTGATCGCAGTAATCTTCATAGATTGCTCCCTTATACTCTGGGCCTGTTATTTTCTGTCGTAGTGAAACCGACACTGCGCCACTAAAATATGTTCGTCAGAAACACTGTAGATAAGACGATGCTCTTTATCAATACGCCGAGACCAGTAGCCGGCATAATCGGACTTCAGCGGTTCTGGCTTTCCGCTTCCCGTAAATGGCGTTTTCAGTACTTCTAAAATTAGCTTGATCTTACGCGCCAGTTTTTTGTCGTGTTCCTGCCAGTATATATGGTCTTCCCACCCAATCGGCGTAAAAGTGAGTAGTCGTTTAGTCACCTTTTAGTTCCTGAGTTGTCTTTGGGATGACTTTGCCAGCACGGGCCTGTTCAAGCGACTTTAGCAGACGAAGTCGATTTGTTACGCTACTGCTTAGGTAGTCGGTCGTGTCTATATCGTTGTATGCATCCATTGACATGAGCACGACTGACCTCCCATTGGGCCGAGTCACGATAATAATTTCTTCATCGTCTGCCACCCGGTCAAAGTATTTCTTGGTATTTTTTCGCAGTTCCGAGACTGAGGTTATATTCATCATACTACTCCTTGTACTTAAAATTGTACATAAGTATGTACGCTATATCAAGAGATCTCTTGCCCAGTGCGTGCTAGACCCCTTGGCGTATAGTGCCTGTCCATAACCAGCGCAAGACCATCGGTAACTTGGTTGGGGTGGCTACGGATGAGTTGTTTGACTTCATCCAGGCAGCCGCATGGTCCCAACAACCTGGAGCGGTATCCATTTGCATGGAGCGTTTTTGCAGCAGCAGGTTGCCCTGATCATCCTCCAGCATGATATGTACGATGCGGTGCGACAGGCCCTTTGCCCACACTTCTTCCTTTGGAAAGACACCGACCGGTTGGTCGTTCTCGTCAACCACAACTATTTGCTGGTGAGCCATACTATCCCTTGGCCGCAGTGGCTGCGGCTTCGGCGTTTTCGCGAACCTTTTTTTCTATTTCGTCCAGGACTTTGGGGTTTGCTTTCAGGTAAGCCTTGGTGGCTTCGCGGCCCTGGCCGATTTTGGCGTCTTTGTAGCTAAACCACGCGCCGGCCTTTTCTACAATACCGCGTTCGGTAGCCAGATCCAGCACGTCGCCGGTCATGGAAATACCTTCGTTGTACATGATGTCAAACTCGGCTACCCGGAAGGGCGGCGCAATCTTGTTCTTGACCACTTTTACCCGGGTGCGGTTGCCGATGATTTCCTCGCCCTGTTTGATCTGGGAAATACGGCGGATGTCCATGCGGGCGCTGGCATAGAATTTGAGCGCGTTACCGCCGGTTGTTGTCTCTGGATTGCCAAACATCACGCCAATCTTCATGCGTATCTGGTTGATGAATATAACGGTCGTTTTGGAGCGGGAAATAACGCCGGTCAGTTTACGCAGGGCCTGGCTCATCAGCCTGGCCTGCAGGCCAGGCAGACTGTCACCCATGTCGCCTTCTATCTCTGCCCGCGGTACCAGGGCGGCTACGGAGTCTACCACCACCAGGTCGACGGCGTTGGAGCGCACCAGGGTTTCGGTAATTTCCAAAGCCTGTTCGCCGTTGTCCGGCTGGGAAATCAGTAAATTAGCTGTATCTACGCCGATGCGCTGGGCATAGGCCGGGTCCAAGGCATGTTCGGCATCTATGAACGCAGCTGTGCCACCCTGTCTCTGTATAGCGGCAATAGCATGAAGCGTAAGAGTGGTTTTGCCGGAGCTTTCCGGGCCGTAAACTTCAATCACCCGGCCTTTGGGCAGACCGCCGCCCAGGGCAATGTCCAGGCTGAGCGACCCGGTGGGGATGGTCTCTACCGCCGTCTTATGGGCATCGCCCAGTTTCATAATAGACCCTTTGCCAAAGTTCTTTTCAATCGTCTCCATCGCCAGCCCCAAGGCCTTGGACCTGCCGCCCGCGTCCTCTGCCTTAGGCTCTTTTGTCGGATCTGCCTTTGGTTCTTTCTTTGCCATTCGTTTCTTATACCCTTAATCCACCCTATTTCTTTATTCTGCTTAAGTATAGCAAACCCGCCGAATACCCATCATCGGTAATTTTTACATATCTAAGTGCAGTGCACCGGACTGACTTGGCGGTAAACTTGCGTATTTCCCATCTGTTAGAGGCCCGACCTCTAGGTCCTAGGTCTCAGAACGGCCCAGCCTTGCAAAATCCCCATCTGTTAGGGATCAGATTCTTTGATTTCTGTGCGATATCCTATAGGCCCGAGGCGTATAAGCTTGCTATTACTTACGCAGATTACTAAGGAGTATACACACAATGAAGATGGGTTTGGCAATTGTAGGAACATCTGCGGCGATGGTATTTGGCGGCTGCTCATCGGAGGGCGACCCCGCGGATAACGCAGCACAAGAAACTACCCGAACTACGGCCCTTGAATCAGTAGGGGAGCTTGACCTTACGGTCAATCCGGCATTGACTACTGACCTTGCGCTGTTTGTTGATGAGGAAATGACCACACCAAATAACCTCCAAGGCTATGCCGGCTTTTTAAAGGCCGGGGAAGTTGTGACTGCACTTTGCAGAGCTACCTCAGAGGAGGTAGGTGACCTGCAGATAGTTCTGGCCCAGAACGCAGACAACGAAACAGGCTTCACAGCCCTACTCCATATGGAGGGCAGCAAGGATGAAACGCCCCAGCAAATTTTTACGCTCGATCCAGAAGCTATCCTTGCCCGGCTGCCGAACTGTGACGCTGTTACGCCAAAAATCCTACCGTAGCCAGCCCCTTTCCGCATTAACCTCCTTTTTGAAGTACTTAAATTGCTTACGGCTTTCCTATTCCTATATAATGATTTCAAACTATGCGTATCTCTGATTCATTGGTGGAAAAGTTGTTGGTGGCCGCAAAAAAGGTCTCTGCGGAGAAGCTGGCTGAATTGAAGGACCAGGAAAAGGCCGAGAAAAAGCCCCTGCAGGACATCGTGATTAAAAACGAGGTCATATCTGAAAAGGACCTGACCAAACTCTACGCCAAAGAAATAGACATTCCGTTTACAGAAGTCGACGCTACGGGCATTAACCGGGAGGTCCTCAAACTCATTCCCGAACGTATTGCCAAACAGTACGGCGTGGTACTGTTTGACGTCGAAGGGGACGGTTCCAAGCTGTTGGCCATGGAGGACCCGGACGACATCCAGGCCGTCAACTTCCTGCAGAAGCAACTGGGGGACAACATCAAAGTCCATGTGGCAACCACCACCGATATTCGCACTGCGCTGGACCTCTACCGCGGCAACATCAGCAGCGAACTGACCCAGGTGGTGACCGCCAGCGACGAAGAAGAGGCAGGCAAAGAGGAGGAGGTTGACGAGGCCGACCTGGCCGAAGATTCGCCCATTGCCCAGACCGTCAACCTGCTGATCGAATACGCCATCCGCAGCGGTGCCAGCGACATCCACATTGAACCGCGGGACAGTTACATCAGTGTTCGCTACCGCGTAGACGGCATTTTGAAAGAAGCTAACAAACTGCCTAAGAAAGTCCACAGCGCCTTGGTGTCCCGCATCAAAATCCTGTCCAACCTCAAACTGGACGAACGTCGCGTACCGCAAGACGGCCGGTTCAAAATCCAGATCGGCAGCGCCGTCTATGCCCTGCGCGTATCTACCCTGCCCATCAGCGAAGGCGAAAAGGTGGTCATGCGCATCCTGAGCGAGTCCAGCGAGGCCTTGACACTGGAAGAGTTGGGCTACTGGGGTCCGGCCCTGGCGCACATCAACCAGGCCATTACCCAGCCGCATGGCATGATCCTGGTCACCGGTCCGACCGGGTCCGGCAAGTCCACCAGCCTCTTTAGCACCCTGAGCTTGCTGAACAAACCAAGTGTCAACATCTCTACCGTAGAGGATCCGGTGGAATACAAAATCCCGGGGGCCAACCAAACTCAGGTTAACCCCAAGGCCGGTATGACTTTTGCCAACGGCCTGCGCGCCCTGCTGCGCCAGGACCCGAATATCATCATGGTCGGAGAGATCCGCGACGTCGAAACAGCCGGATTAGCAGTGCAGGCCGCCCTGACCGGGCACCTGGTCTTTGCCACGCTGCACACTAACAACGCCGCTACCTGTCTGCCGCGCCTGCTGGACATGGGGATAGAACCTTTCCTGATTGCCAGCACCGTCCGGGCCGTCGTGGGCCAGCGCCTGGTACGCCGGCTCTGCGTTGATTGTCGTACCCCTTACGTGCCGGATGCGGCCACACTAAAGCAGCTGGCAGAGATATTCAAAACAGACAACAGTTCCGTCATGCAGTACGTCCACGACCTGGAAAAGCAGGCGCTGGAGGGCGGCATTGGCAAAACCAGTAGTAACAATCCGGGCAAGTCTGAAAAGACCGACCAGCTTAGTACTACGCCGGCTAAAATCACCCGCCTCTGGAAGGTCCACGAAAACGGCTGCGAAACCTGCGGCCGCACCGGCTACAAAGGCCGGGTCGGCATTTACGAAGTATTGTCCAACTCTGAAAACGTGCAAAAACTTATTGTGGCCAATGCCACCAGCGCCGACATACAAAACCAGGCCATCAAAGAAGGCATGGTAACTATGCAGCTGGACGGTTTCATCAAAGCCCTGCGCGGCCAGACGTCAATAGAGGAACTCCTGCGCGTCACTACAACAGGAGAGGGATAGGTCCGGACAACAATGGCAACCTCATCATTTACTTACGTTGCCCGGACCAAATCCGGCGACCCGCAAAACGGAACAATCACCGCCAACTCCCAGCAAGCAGCCATCGCGTTGCTAAAACAAAAAGGCCTCCGCCCGATCACAGTCAAACCAGTCGGCGGCAGCGGCTTTGGCAAAAACATCAAACTGCCCGGCCGGAGCGGCGTCAAGCCCAAAGCCCTGGTCATCTTTACCCGCCAGTTTTCCACCATGATCAACGCCGGGGTGCCCATCCTGAGGTCGCTATCCACCCTGCGCGACCAAACCGATTCGGCAGCCCTTAAAGAAGCCTTAGACCAGGTCATCGCCAATGTCCAGGGCGGCGGCCAGCTGTCCGGCGCCCTGAGCCAGCACCCCAGGATCTTTTCCGAGGTCTACGTCAACATGGTCCGGGCCGGCGAGGCCGGCGGCATTCTGGACCAGATCCTGGTCCGCCTGGCCAACCAGGTGGAAAAAGACAGCCAAATAAAAAGCAAGCTGCGGGGGGCAATGGTCTATCCGGCGGTCGTGACGGTCGTAGCCATCGGCGCCGTGGGCTTCTTGCTCACCGGGGTCATCCCCAAGCTCGCCACCATCCTGACAGAGAACGAGGTCGAACTGCCCATCCAGACAAAAGTTATCCTGGCGCTTAGTAACTTTCTGGTACACGGGTGGCCCTTCCTGATTGTGGGCATTGTCGTTAGTACCGTCGCCTTCCGGAGGTACATCAAGACACCCAGCGGCCAGTACAACTTTCACAAGGTTCTGCTAAAGGTGCCGATTTTTGGCAAGATCATTATGAAGGTAAATGTCGCCCGCTTTGCCCGGACCTTCAGCTCCCTGGCCAGTGCGGGCGTGAGCGTGATAGAAGCCCTCAATGTTACCAGCGGCTCGCTTAACAATGCCGTCATTAAAAAGGGTATCCAGGAAAGCATTGTCCGCATCCGGAACGGGTCAAACATCGCCGACAGCCTGGAAGAAAGCCACGTCATGCCGCAGATTATCATCCAGATGACCGCTGTGGGCGAGGAAACCGGCCAGCTGGACACCGTGCTGGAAAAAGTGGCCGAATTCTACGAACAAGAGGTAGACACCGTCATCGACAGCCTGGCCTCCATCATAGAACCAATCCTCATCGTCGCCCTGGGCGGCGTCGTCGGCGTCATCGTCGCCAGCGTCCTGGGGCCCATCATCTCCCTGCAAGGCGCTGTTTAGAATTCGCTACTTATAAAGCTGGCTATGCGTACCAATAGCAACGAAGAGTGCCTCGTCTTTGCCTTTAGGAAGATAGTGCGCCCGCCAATCCCCACCGAATGCAATGGAGCGATAGCCCGTCCAGTCGCCAGTTAATGAGTGGTTGTATAAACTCGTGTGATTCGGCTCGTTCCTAAAAAGTAGTATCGCTTTTTCAAAACGCCTCTTTTGGGCAACCGGCAATTTAGCATACTGCTTTACAAACCGTTTATGGAATGTAGTTTTCATATCGAGCGCAAGAAGTCCAAAGTCTCTTTGTCTGTTTTGGTCGTAATAATGTTGCGGCCGGCCTGGTAATCAGCTTCAGCTTCTTTAATGATCTCCTCCAGGTAAGGGGTAGGCTCCAGGGGGGAACCAAATTCCACCTTGCGGGTGCGCAACATCTGCTTGATCTGCGCGTTCATAAGTGCAGATACCGGCAAGCCCAGCTGCGCCGCAAACTTTTTCAACTGTTCTTTGGTTTCTGGGTCTGTCTTGATATTCAAAATTGCCGTATTCATGTTTATATTGTATTACTATTGTATAGACATTGTCAATACTTTGGATTTTAACAAATGACTCAAAAGGCTGTGGATAGGTCTCAGCTTTGAACCTTATAGTAGTTGACAAGTTAAGCTTAAGCGTATATTTTTAGGGTAGTACTAAAAAAAGTAAAAACTAGCATTTAAGGAGTGGATAAATGCGTAAAAATTTGTCTAAAGATCAATTAAAGGGCCAGAAGGGCTTTACAATCATCGAGCTTTTGGTTGTGATCGTCATCATCGGCATACTGGTTGCCTTGGCTCTGCCTAACCTGTTTAGCGCCCAGGCCCGCGGCCGGGACACCGATCGTAAGAACGAGCTCAAAAACTTACAACAAAAGCTTGAAACAAGCTTTAACGACGACGGACACTACCCGCTCACTGCCAACCTGGCAACAGACCTTGACATTACCGGCACAGAAGAAACAACTGGTCCGCGAAACGACGCCTACACATATACTGGCACCGGAACGTGTGATACCGCCGGATGTTCTTCATTCACCCTCTCTGCTGCACTGGAAAACACCGAGGACCCTGATGCAGGTGCCGGAGGTGCCTACGTCCTCAACAGTGTGAACTAGTAGATAGCATTAGAGCTACCAAAACCAGCCGAGAAATCGGCTGGTTTTTATATGATAAAATAACCATAAGCATCATGACTCATCACAACCAAAAAGGGTTTTCTTTAGTAGAGCTGGTTGTTGCTATAGGCATCACCGGCCTGTTGGTAGTTGGTATCACCAGCCTGTTTATTACCATAGAGACTACGCAGCGCAAGACCCGCTTGCTGGAAATAGCCACCCGGGCCGGGGAGAAAAAGATAGAGGAACTGCGCAACAACCACTACAACAGCTTGGAGGCTGATTCTGTCATCACTTTTACAGATGAACTGCCAGACACCTTGCCCACGCCGCGGGAAGCCACGGTGGCAGTCAGCGAACCGACAGACGGTATTAAGCGCGTAGACCTGAACATCACCTACAAAGACGGCCGCATAAACAAAGAAGTTGAGCTGAGCTCGTTAATCGGCGTTATAGGTATTGGCCAATGAAAAAGCTTCACGCTGCCCAGCAAGGCTACAGCCTTTTGGAGGTAATGGTAGCCACGGTCATCACCGGTATGCTGGTGGTGCTCATTATGAACTTTATGATCACTACCGTGGTTAATCATACGATTGACTCTGCCCGGGCGGACTTGCTGCGCGAAGCACAGCTGACATTGGACAACATTGGACGGGAAATACGGCTCAGTGCTAACGCCGATGAACAAAACCGCTGGGAGGACGCTAATGCCCCGGGTGCCCCTGCCAATGAACTAAGCTGGGAATCTGATGTGGATACCCTGGTACTAGCCACCGCCGCCATAAATTCCAGCAAGGACATTTTGTTTTCTGATCCGCTGCACTATGTCAGCAACAAAAACAACAATATCTATTTTGTATCGAACGGCGTCCTGTACAAACGCATCCTGGCAGACCCCGTAGCCAACAACGTGGCAGAGACCACCTGCCCGCCGTCGACCGCCGACAGCTGTCAGGATGACAGGGCGCTGGTGGACACAGTCCTGGACTTTACGGTGCGCTATTATAACAATGAAAGTGTAGAGGTTGACCCGGCCGACGCCCGGTCGGTTGAGCTGACCCTGCAACTACAAAAAGAAAGGTACGGCCGCACCATAGACGCCGAATTCTCGACAAGGACGGTATTCCGCAATGAGTAAAAATGACTTTAAGTTCAAACCAGCGCGTCGCTCGCTTTTCGACGCCCAAGGCTTCAGTGCAACCGGGTTAATTTTTGACCTAGTGGCAAAAATTACCCGCGTGAAACGGTCTTGGGAGGCGAAAAGCGAGCGACGCGCTGGTTTGAGACTAAACCATGATTCACAAGGCATCATCCTCATCACCGTCCTGTTGGTCTGCTTGCTCCTGACCTTCATCGGCCTGTCGCTGGCCGACCTGACCATTGCCCAGCATGCCCGCACTACCAGAAACGTATCCGTGTCCAACTCCCTGCTCACCGCCGAGGCCGGGGTAGAGCAGTCGCTCCACGAGCTGAACGAGAACACAAACTTTGCCGGGTTTGCGGAAACAGTGTTTTTCAACAGTGCCATACAAGGCCGCGGCACGTACCAAAGCGTCGTGTCCGCCGGGTCCGGACCGAACGAGAAGATCATTACCACCACCGGCCGGGTCTACCGCCACAACCAAACAACCAATCCCATCAGCGAACGCAAAATCCGGGTCACCGTCGTGGGGACGAGTTCTTCGGGATACTCAGTGTATACCGGGCCGGGCGGGCTTATCCTGGGCGGCAGCGCCAACATTACGAACTCTCAGGTTGCCGTCAACGGGAACATCAGTATGAGCGGATCGGCCAGGATCGGCACCTCCTCCCAGCCATTGACCGTCAACGTCGCTCACCAGGCCTGCCCGACTGGCAGCAGCCCGGGGCCGACCTATCCGCAAGTGTGTAGTTCTGGCCAGCCTATTTCAATGTCCGGGAGCTCCCGCATCTATGGCAGTGTCTGCGCGACCAACCAGACAACGTCCGATTTTGGCTCTGCCGACATCCTACCCGGTTCGGGCGGACAGGGACTCATAGCGGGGTGTGTTGCCCCGCCGGTGACGATGCCAACATATGACCGTGCGGCACACATTGCCGGCATGACGACCACCTCCAGCGCCAGCAACCCCACCTACGCATGCGGCGGTTCGGACACCAAAACCTGGCCGGCCAACCTCCGGCTCAACGGCAATGTCAGCATTGGGGGCAGCTGCCGGCTGACTATCAATGGCAACGTGTACGTCACCGGTACCTTTAGTATCGGCGGTTCGGCACGAATAACTGTCGCCAATGGCGTCGGCACAAACCGTCCGATCATCCTGGCCGACGGCAACGTGACGCTGGGCGGCAGCGGCACGCTCGTACCAAACAGCAGCGGCACCAGCGTGCATCTCATCAGTTGGCGCAGTACTGCCTCCTGCAACCCCAACTGCGCCAGTGTTACGGGCACCGATCTTAGGAATTCCCAAAATACTACTACCGTGGACATCGGGGGGTCGGGCAACTCACCGGGCGCGGTCTTCCAGGCCTACTGGGGCAGGCTGGTACTTGGCGGCAGCGGTACTACCGGGGCGGGCATCGGCCAAACCATCGACCTGAGCGGGTCAGGAACTATCGTTTTTGGCACCACCCTCGCATCTGGCGAAAGCGTGTGGACCATTCGCAGTTACCAGCAGGACTTTGACTGACTCATGCCTGACCCCCATGCACTTTTTGTCATACCGGGCTTGATCCGGTATCAGAGAGGAGTTATTGAAAATTTCTGGATTCTGAATCAAGTTCAGAATGACAGGAGTGAAGGAAAAAGTGCATGTGGGTCAGGACTCATGCGCCTGCAAGCTGCATGATGGTATACTTATACAAAGTGCTTATGGTGCCGAGGGTATTAAGGTGGGAATGAACACAAAACAGACGTACTTCTACCATGACAAGCCTGTCTTTGGCCTGGATATTGGCTTTGACAGCGTCAAAGTCATGCAGGTAGCTGTCGGCCAGAAAAAACAAAACACCGTGTTGGGGTATGGCGTAGCCGCCTTTGACCCGGCCGCTATCAAAGACGGGGTGATTGCAGATATCGAATCCCTGGCCAAGTCTATTCAGGCCATGTTTGCCAACCAGATTACCGGTGACATCTCTACCCGCCGGGTCGTGTTGGCCGTGCCTTCCACCCGGACCTTTACCCAATCCCTTTCCCTGCCCAAAATGGCTAAAAAAGACCTTCGGCCTGCGGTGTTAGGGGAAATAGAGCAGTATATTCCCGCCCAGATGGACGAACTCTACATAGACTTTGACATCACCCGCGAAACGCCGGAAGGCACTGAACTCCAGGTAGTGGCAGCCCCCAAGGTCATCGTAGATTCGTATTTATCGCTTATGCAGGTTCTGGGCCTGGAGATCGTCGCTGTAGAGACCACTATCAGCTCCTCTACCCGACTGTTTGTCCAAGCCGAACAAAGCAGTGTGCCGACTATCCTGATGGACTTTGGCTCTGTCTCTTCCGACATCACCATTTACGACCAGGCTATCCTTACAACCGGTACCGTTCCAGGAGGCGGCGACAGCTTTACCAGTCTCATTGCCGACAAGCTTGGTGTCAGCAAGCAGGAGGCTCATGTGATTAAAACCCGCTACGGCCTGGGTGTCAGTAAAAAGCAGGCAGAGATCACCGACGCGCTCAAACCTATGCTGGATCAGCTGGGCAAGGAAGTCCGGCGCATGATCCGCTACTACGAGGAACGCTCCACCGACCAACGCAAGATCAGTCAGATAGTCACCATGGGCGGCGGCGCCAACATGCCCGGGCTCAGCGAATACCTGACCAACTCCCTTCGCCTGGCAGCCCGGATGTGCGACCCCTGGCAAAACCTGTCCTTTGACGGACTCCAGCCACCCAGCAGTTCGGAAAAGTCCATGTATGTGACCGCTACGGGCCTGGCCATGATGCAACCAAAGGATGCCTTCTAAAATGATTAATTTGTTGCCGCCAGCTGAAAAAGAGGTTATAGCTTTTGCCCGGTATAACACGCAACTGCGGCGGTGGATTGCAGGGGCATGCATCGGTCTGGTGGGCGTGGTGCTGGTAGTGCTGGGCGGCCAGATGTACTTGCGGCAAAGTGCCGATACCTTTGACAGTGCCATTGCCAGTAGCCAGCAGCGGCTGGGCGCCCAAAAACAGGCAGAAACCCTGAAGCAGGTTAAGGGCATTCAGGATAGCCTCAAACTTGTGGTTGATGTCCTGTCCCGCGAAGTCCTTTTCTCTAAACTCCTGCAACAGGTCGGCCTGGTTATGCCCCGGGGCACCGTGCTGGAAAACCTGAGCCTTGGCACCGATCAGGCAGAGACCACGGCCATTGATCTGACCGCCAAAGCCGTAGACTACCAAAGCGCCTCGCAAATTCAGGTCAACCTGCAGGACCCGGCCAACAAGCTGTTTGAAAAGGCCGACCTCATCAATATCGCCTGTACGCCAGCGGCCGAAGAACCCAACCCCTACCCCTGCCAGGTCACGCTACGCGTACTGCCGGCCACGGAAAACCCCTTCCTGCTGCTTAGCAAGGAGGCTAAGTCATGAACAGGTTCCTGCAAGGCGCTCCTTCTAAAAAAGTCTTCTACGGACTGCTTGGCCTTCTGATTCTTGTCCTGCTTGGCGCAGGAGCCAGTACGGTCTACGGCACCAAAATGTTAAAAAAAACCGGGCAGGAACTACTGGATCTAAAGCTGCAAAACACTGTCCTGGACCGGGAAGAAGCTTCACTCGCCCAGGCCAAAAAAGACATAGAAAAGTATAGCGACCTGGAACAAGTCGCAAAATCTATTGTTCCCCAGGAAAAGGACCAGGCCCGCACGGTGCGTGAAATCGTCAGCCTGGCCCGCCAATCCGGTGTTTCGCTTAGCACCATTACCTTCCCTGAATCAACCCTGGGACAAAAGCCAACGGCCGCCAAAAAAGGGTCTAAGACCCCTGCGGCACCAGCCGGAACCACCCAGCTGCTACCGGTCACCGGTTTGACCGGCGTATACGCTATGGAGATTGCCGTGGAGTCAGACAAGGCAAAGCCCATCACCTACCCGCAGTTGCTGGACTTTTTGAAACGGCTGGAACAAAACCGCCGCACCTCGCACGTCACCAACCTGTCAATTCAGCCGGACGAGGAAGATCGAAACCTCGTTACCTTCAGCCTCAAAGTTAATGCATATATAAAGGCCTGAGGTAAGATAGACTCAATGGAAGCACCAAGATTAGACAAAACCCAACTCCTGGAAAAAGCTACGGTGCTCGTGACGTTCATCCGCCGGTTCCGGTTCATTGTCGTGTTTGTTATTTTCAGCGTTATGTACGGCTACATCATCACACAGGTAAACGGCATCAACGCCCGTCCGCCCAGCGACAAGCAGATTGCGGACAAAGCCACGGCCTCTCCCCGGCCCAAGATAGATCAATCTTTGGTGGATAAGATTACTTCGCTGGAGGAAGAAAACGTGCAGGTTAAAACCATCTTCAACGAAGCCCGCAAGAATCCTTTTGCCGAGTAGCCACTCCTTCTTTCCAAGAACCAACGCCCAACCTTGCCGCCGTCATCCCAGGCCCCGACCCGGGATCCAGTAAATAAAGTAATCAACTATGTCTTTGCTGTCCTCAAGAAGCTGCTTCCGGGAGTGGCCTTTCCGCCAGCCACCCATATCGAACTGAGCAGTATAACTTTTCTATCCCTCATACTTTTGCGGTCAAAAGTATGCAAAAACCTCCCCGGACAATTGAGTCTTCTTGGTGAATGGTGAGGGCCTTTGGCCGTGCCTTGCGGAACGCCCCCACATAAAAAATGTGGAGGGGGCGGTCCCATTCCATTTATTTAGTTACTTGAATGGGACTGATCCTCGGCAATGACTCGGCCAAAGGCCCTCACCATTCAGACCAGGAAGCCTCAAGGCCCGGGAGGGCTTCAGAAAGTTATCAATCCTAAAGGATTGTTACAATGATTGGCCTTATGGCCAATAGGCCAATGTAGTTTAGGTACAGTCTTGAGACTGCCCAGATGGACTGAGTGGGGAATAGCCGCCGAGGCCAGCTCCGGTGCGAACCTCGCAGTTACTCTACCCGCAGCTCGTCTCTCAGCTTCATCCAAAGCTGGCCAAGCTGGTTGCCGCCCGTCCCATCTTTGCCTCGTCCCCAGAAGTGGTCAAGGGGAGAATCCTCAACCAACTCTTCTGAGCGGCTTTGAGATAGGACATCCCTGACCTCTTTGTGTTGGTCGGCTTTAGCCCGGAGTATTTCTTCCATGACTGCCAGTTTCTGCTCATTCCAACGAGGGTTCCTTGCTTTTTTATATGCTCCATTGGCAAGCTGTTTTGCCTGCAGCGGACTGCATGCAGTCCGGATTGCTTCTTTTCCCTGTGGATCCGAGCACTTCGCCGCTTGGTAGGCGTGTTCGGCGGTAGGGTATAGGTTTCCTCTAAACTCAATCGTGTGTGGAGAGAAATTAGAAAAGACGTAGTACCCGGAAGATAGAACCGGATTGCCATTAGTTCCCGTAGAGTTTCAGGTTTTCCTCGTGGGCATTCACAATCACCTTGGAGGCGTCATAAGGTTCAGGGGTATAGGTAAAGTTATAGTTCTGCTGTTCACCGGCAGTTTCAATCACCACCGTGCCATAGCGCAAGAGGTGCGGGAAAATACCCCGCTGGTGAACACTCACATCCTGAACATCGCCAATGCTTAGCTGTGAAATCTTGCGGTTGAACAGGGAAGGGTTGAGGACCTGCACCACCTTTTCAGTCGTCACCAGCACAACATTGGAGCGATACAAATAGGCAGCAATAGCGGTAACAATGGTCACAAAAACTGCCAATAAAAAGCAAATAGCTATCACCGGCATTCTGAGGGTTGTCAGGTCTGCTCCGGTGCCAAGATCGGTGTCCTCTGTAATCGCCGCGGCGGTCAGGGCAATTGCCAGCAACACCGCGGTTACAAAACTGCCAATAAAGTAGATTTGGAACAGGCCCCACCAGTGCTTGCGCACCTCAAACAGCAGTTTTTCATCGGCATCAAGCTCGATCAGCCCAAAGGCCTTCCGGGCGCTCGGCGACAATTGTTTGGGGTCCATCGTATGCATTCGTAGCCTATTATACCCTATCTATATGAGCGAAGATTGGCCGGTGGAGTCAGGTTGGGTTTTGCCCAAGTGCGTGTAGGCCTTGGGGGTGACTTTTCGACCGCGTGGCGTACGCTCGATTAACCCGATCTGCATAAGGTACGGTTCGTAAAAATCCTCGATGGTTCCCCGCTCTTCAGCAGTCAGGGCCGCTATGGTTTCCACGCCCACCGGGCCGCCGTTATAGCTGTCAATGATGGCATTCAACAGCATGCGGTCGGCCGGGTCCAGCCCCAGTTCGTCTACCTCCAGCAGCAGCAGCGCCTTTTCGCTCATGCCCTGGTCAATGATGCCGTCGCCGTTTACATCTGCATAGTCACGTACGCGTTTGAGCAGGCGGTTGGCAATACGCGGTGTTAGCCGGGCGCGGGTGGCCAGCTTTTCTGCTGCTTCTTTATGAATCTTTACATTCAGAATCTGTGCGGCGCGTTCTATGACCTGGTGTATTTCCTGCGGCGTATAAAATTCCAGCCGGTGGGTCATGCCAAACCGGTCGCGCAGCGGTGCCGCCAGGGCGCCCATGCGGGTCGTTGCGCCAATAATCGTGAACTTTGGCAAATCCAGCCGCAAGCTGCGGGCGCTTGGCCCCTTGCCCAGCATAATGTCCAGTTTGAAATCCTCCATGGCGCTGTACAGCACTTCCTCTACCACCCGGTGCAAGCGGTGAATCTCGTCAATGAATAAAATGTCGCCGTCCTGGAGGTTAGTCAGCAGGCTGGCCAGGTCCCCTGCCCGTTCTACGGCCGGGCCGGAGGTCACCCGGATGTTGGCGCCCATTTCGTTGGCGATGACCGTGGCCATGGTTGTCTTGCCGAGTCCTGGCGGGCCATGCAGCAGCACATGGTCCAGCGGTTCGCCCCGCTTTTTGGCCGCGGCAATAGCCAGTTGCAGATTTTTCTTCAACCGCTCCTGGCCAACGTAATTAGCAAAATCCCGCGGGCGGAGCGTAACCTCCAGCTCTACTTCCTGGTCGTCATCGTCGCTTGCACCGGTGTTTACAATGCGTTCAATCGCCATCTAAATATCGCTCACCTTCAATTCATTAAAACCGGTTGCAGGATCAAGTTCACGGGTAAAGTTCAGGCTTGAGTCATTCCCCAGCACAAGTTCAACGGTAGTATCTACGATGCACCCTTTACTTACATGCCCGCCAAAAACTTGGCCGTTTCGATCTGAGAAAGAAATGTGTATGTGTGGGTTTCCATCTGACGAGACGGTTCCGATCAAAGAAACAATCTCAAGCGGACCGGCATATCTACGATTTGCCGGCTCTTCGTCTCTTGAAAAAGCCGTACGGATAGAAGCTTGGGATAAACTGCCGGGCGCGCTTAGTACCACTCCTGAAGTCAGTGCTTTTGCTTGCGCAAACCCAACTATTCCTGCTAGTAAGTCTTGGCCTTCTTGGAGCCGTGTCACATACAGTTTCATCGAGCACCTTTCAGGGCTTGTTTGATACGGTCTTCTGTACTGAGTTTCTCGTCAATCTGCGAAAGGGCATTCGCAGCATCTTGGGGCGTATAACCGAGGGCAATCAGCGCCTGCGTTGCTTCATCCTGGTTGAGCGTAGAATTTCCGACGAATATTGAATCAGACGCGGTGCTCGCCAACCCGACCTTATCCTTTAGGTCAACGACGACACGCTCCGCGACACGCTTACCTACCCCGCTGGCAGCTTGGATAAATTTTGTGTCACCGGCAGCAATGGCCTGACGAACAGCCTCTGCTGATCCTATGCCCAGGATATTCAGGGCCATCTTTGGTCCTACCCCATTCACCTCCAACAGGTGCTCAAAGAGCCGTTTGGTGTCCGTATGCAAAAATCCGTATAGGTCATGAGCATTTTCACGGATGTGTTCATAGACGTAAAACCTAGCCGAATCACCAACGGCCAAACGGCCGTACTCTTCTATCGGTACCAGCAAGCCATAGCCCACCCCCTGGACGTCCAGAACTACCAACTCTGCCAACTTTTCGGCAACAACGCCATTTAATGTCGCAATCATAACCACCATTATCCCACATCCCGCTCTTGCTAAGGGTCCGTCCTCTAGCATATGATGAGTGCATGCCGGGACGAAATATTGTTAAACAGTATGCTGCAGATCAGTACTATCACATATATTCCAGGGGGGTCGCCAAACAGGCAGTTTACCTGGATGAGCAAGACTATATGTACTTTTTGGGCCTGCTCAAACGATACCTGTCAAATGAACCCTCTTTAAGCACAGCCCGCGTCGCGTATCCTTGTTATGGTAAAAGGGCCAAGCTACTGACGTATTGTCTTATGTCAAACCACTTTCACTTACTACTCTTTCAGAGTGACGAGAAGGCTATCGTAGAGCTCATGAGATCCCTGATGACAAGCTATAGCATGTATTTTAATAGACGCTACAAACGTGTGGGGCCTGTTTTTCAGAGTCGTTATAAGGCAAGCCGAATTTCAGAAGACAGCTATCTAGAGCACATATCACGCTACATACACCTGAACCCCAAGGAGTGGGAAACTTATGAATATTCGAGCCTTCGCTACTACCTGGGAAACGCTCAGGCCGACTGGGTCAAACCCGACCAAATACTAGACATCTTTCCTTCACAGGAACAATACCTTGAGTTTGTTAGGGATTACGAAGGTCATAAAGCTATACTGGATGAAATCCATTGGGAGCTCGCCGATCAGTAAAAAATCCTGCTAGGTCCCTTGCTAAGGGTCCGTCCTCTAGCGCTCTGGTGATCACTAGTCGGCGTAGCGTTTGTGCATAGAATGACAGAGGGCCGTGGCCAGAGCATCAGCACAGTCATCCGGTTTTGGGATTTCCCGCAGTCCCAGCATCACCCGGACCATTTCCTGTATTTGCTTTTTATCCGCTTTGCCGTAGCCAGTTATAGACTGCTTTATCTGCAGCGGGGTGTATTCGTGCAGCTCCAAGTTGTATTGCCTGCCCAACAGCAATACCACCCCCCGGGCCTGGGACACACTCATAGCGGTGGTGACGTTTTGGGAAAAGAATAGTTTTTCTACCGCCATTACCCGCGGCTTGGTGGTTTTTATAATGACCTGCAGTTCATTATAAATAGTAAGTAACCGGTCGCTGTCTGCCTGTCGGACCGGCGTACGAATAACGCCCGCGTCTACCAACACCGCTTTACCCCGCAAGTCAACATCCACCACGCCAAAACCAAGGATGCCGGTGCCAGGGTCAATGCCAATAACTCTCATGCATGTAGCATACCAGGTTGCTGCTACTTGCCAGACTTACCCACGCGAGATTTAAGGGCGGCGAGTTTATGACGAAAGTCATTACGGTATTCGTAAGCGCCGTAGCCGATGGCCGAAGCACCGACCAGTCCCAGGATGCCGTAGTTGATCCTGCTCCTTGCCGTCGAGCCTGAGTTTTGGCCTTCTGAAGGCTTAGAGCCAGCCGACGCAAGGGTCGTAGCAACCTTTCGGCAGCGATTAGTTTTGGGGTTACGCTCCTCCCCGGCGTCGCAGGGCTTCAGCGTTGTGGCGGCCGACAACACGCTGCGGCACCGGTTGGTCGCCGGGTTGCGTTCCTGCCCTGGTTTGCATGGGGTGAGTGCGGAAGAGGCCGCAACCACGGTGCTGCGGCACCGGTTAGTGGCTGGGTTGCGCGTTTGGCCGGCTTGGCAGGGAGTCAAGCCTGCAGCTGAGGCGACTGCAGTTGCAACGAGCGATTTGCATCTATTGGTGAGGGGGTTACGGAACTTGCCATCCGGGCAGGGTGCCAGCGCCGGGCTGCCCACAGCCGGTTTTTCTGCTTGTGGCTGGGCGGGCTGATTGGGGGCAGCCGGCGTCGGCACATCTGTCGCCTGCCACAGGCTGCTGACCGAGGCCCAGGACTCGTCGTCTTTCAAGTGAGCCGGATAACGGTAAGCGTACTCCGCCTTTTCGCTGACAAGCATTACTTCACCACCCGCAGCATTAGACAGGATCAGGCCGGTTTGTTCGTCGGAAAAGGCTCGATATTCCTCCGGCTGCAAACTTGTACCTGCTGGAAACGTATAGGGCTTGGCAGCGCTATCCAGCCCCAGCTGGCAACCGTCCAACGCCAAGGGGAAAGCCGTCGGGTTGAATAGTTCGATGAATTCTTTGGCCAGGTCCGCCCCTTTCGGGTTGGGTAGGATCTCGCTGATAACCACCCCGTCGCACGCCGACGCCGGCACTTCCGGACCGCAGCTTTCCGGCTGCAATGGGTTCAAGGCCGTGGGGTTTGGCAGCGAGGCCACTCCAAAATCCAGCTGATTGTTATTAGTGTCTACGACCGCTCCGCCGTCACATTCCACATACCGTTGCAGACTTTTGGACTTGGGCGGTACCCGGGTCTGCTTTCCTTCCAGGCACGGGGCCGGACTCGTCGCCAAACCCCAGCCCAGCAGGTCATGTTGTACACGCACACCAGCAACCTCCGGGGACAACAACCTCAGCGCGCCAGCCGTTGTTTTGTTGATCTGCCCCGGCGGCGGCTCAAACACCACCACCCCGCCTGCCGCAATCACACCAGATAGCTCAAAGCCAGCGGCCGTGCCGCTTGGGGCCGCAGCCAACCAGTCCGCAGCCGTGCATAGTTCCGGTCCAAAGGCTGGCTTGGCGTACTCCAACACCCAGCCCGTCAGGTCGATAGCCTGGGCCGTCGTATTCACCAACTCTACAAACTGCGGGCGCACATCATCACCGTTCAGCTGTATTTCACTGATGAGGATTGTGCTGGTGGCACCCCCAACTTCCGCTCCGGTCACTCCAGGCCGGACTGTCACCAGCACAAGGATCACCAAAATAAATAAACTAGCACTAAAACATTTACCCATCACGGCAATAATACTTTACCAACTAGTACATGTCAAAAAGCTTATGCTGTGAATATAAGTACGGTTACTTATTGAACTGTTTTACCAGATCCTTAACCACCCTGCGCCAGTCAATGGTGCTTCCTGCTGTGATAGTATCCAAATCCTTCAGCGCAACCCATTCGGGCATTTCGCCTATTTCTTTTTCATCATCCATAAAGCCGTCCGTGGAGAGCTCGCCGCCCACAAAGTCACAGTGATAGTACAGAAGGATTGACTGCACATGGGTGTCTTTTTTGCCATCATACCAGGTAAAAAAGCCTGATATACAGCCCACCAGCTTTGGGTTAGCAATGACAGCTCCTGTTTCTTCCCGCGCCTCACGAACAACCGCCTCGTCGGGCATTTCGCCAAACTCTACGCCGCCGCCTGGCAGGTGAAAAACACCATGCTGCCTGGTGAGCAGAATTTTGTCGTTTTGTATAACGATTGCATAGGCAGCTGGCCGCCACTCCAGTTGGTCCAGAGCCACCTGGTACTTTGTACCGTGAATGTCAGAGCTAGTTACTGTCATACCGCTAACAGTTCCTCGGGGATGTCAAAGTTGGTGTGGGTGGCGGTGACGTCGTCCAGGTCGTCCAGCGCGTCCATGACCCGCATAATTTTGCCAGCCGTTGCCGCGTCCGTAATCTCTACCGTAGTGTTTGGCACGTATGTCAACTGAGCTTCCAGGACTTCCAGGCCCGCGTCTTTCAGAGCGTCGCGGACTTTGGCAAATTCCTTTGGGTCGGTGTAGACGATGGATTCCTCGCCTTCCTCCTGCATGTCCTCGGCCCCGGCGTCCAGGACTTGCAACATGAGGTCATCGCCGTTGCCAGCCACCCGGATCATACCCTTACGGTCAAACTGGAAAGCCACCGCGCCCTTTTCCGCCAGACGGCCGCCGTGTTTAGAAAAAGCCAACCGGACTTCCGGCAAAGTGCGGTTCAGGTTGTCGGTGGCACACTCTACCAGAATGGCCACGCCGCCGGAGCCGTAGCCCTCATACATGACTTCCTGGATTTGTGCGCCGCCCAGTTTGCCGGACCCGCGGTCTATAGAGCGCTGAATGTTAGCCGTCGGCATGTTCGAGGCCTTGGCCTTATCCACGGCCAGGCGCAGGGCAAAGTTCATGTCCGGGTCAGCCCCGCCTTTGGCCGCCACGGCAATGGCGTTGCCCAGTTTGGTAAACAGTACGCCGCGCTTGGCGTCGTTGGCGCCTTTTTGGCGTCTGATCGTTTCCCATTTACTGTGTCCGGACATTGGCTCTCCTTCCGTACTTGTCGTATCTGTTATTGTACTATGTTTTCCCTCTTTGCGCATGGTAGCATAGATGAGATCATGCACCAATTACCTCCCGACGCCAGGATAGTACTGTGCCAAACGCATGGTAATGAAAAGTTGGGAGAAGTTGCATGACCGACTCCGGGGGGAACATCCGGGTGACGTGTATTCGTGAATAGCCCATCCTCTGGCTGCTGGGCTCAATAAAAGCTATCTGGGGCGCCAATCAGCGTCCGCTAGGAATGGAGCAGCCCTGGAGACACCTCTTGCAGTCCGGCCGAATATGATGAAGCCGTCGACAGACTGTCCGCAGGCCTCGGCAAGCTAGCAACACTTGACGCTGCGGAACTCCAGGCCCAGTACCAAGAAATCCTGCCAAAGTTAAGCAATGGCTGTAGGCTGCCCCACTCTCACATGTAGTCGGGGAAAGCCTGGATAGGAACAAACTCCAGTCCGCCGCGACCTACCATAATTGTATGGTTGCCGTCCTCGCAAAAGTGCACTAGTTCGTCGGGGTGTTCAGAACCTGAAAAAAATTTGCCGTCACCCACGTGGTCGTAACGTTGCAGGCCCCGCAGTGGATCCCATGTCGTGGGGTCGGTTAAATAGAGTCCGTTCTTCGTAGGTGTCACCTGGTATATATCCGCCATAACCCCCCGATAGACCCCCTTAAGTGGCAGCAACCCCGGCGAGGGCCTAACCTTACTTAACAACTTCAAAGTGTCCATGATGCCTACCGCCATCTTATCTGGCGAGGCGTCTGTAGAATTCATGAGCACGGACACCACTACTAACTCTTCGGGGTTTACGACCACGGCACCCCTAAATCCGTTGAAGCCCCCCGTATGCCCAAAGAGCGGCGGATCAGATCGAAATACCTGCAGCCCCAACCCATACTGCAGCTTGTCTAGTGCCCCGTATACTGACTGATGTGTCGGCAGCATCAGTTGCTTTTGTTCGTCCGAAAGCACGGTCGTGTCTTCATCCAGAAAAGCCGCCCCTAGCCGACAAGCAGCTTCTGAAGTCAGACACACTCCCATACTGGCGGCCAGAGCATTCGTAGCCTTCCTGCCAGCAAGCGCCGGGTAGCGTTCACCTGCGACGTAACTGGTATACCCTGTTGCCAACTGATCAGTAATTTCGGGTGAATAATCAGGGTACATGGAAGCCTCTAGCCCTAAGGGGGATATAATTTGCTCCCTTTCCAAATCATCAAACGACTGGCCGCTGGCTCGTTCGACTACCAGTTTGAGCAATCCATAAGCAGCGTTTGAATACCTGCCCATGCCTCGCTGTTCGTGATTAGAATCGTAAGTCGACCCCATGAACAGATCAATAAGCGTTTCATCATCTGGAAACGGTACCCTTTCGTCCCACCACCACGATGGCCGCGGCCCGTTCCTAATAAGACCCGTACTTTGCGACAGAACCTCCCTGATAGTTACGCTTGAAAAGGCTTCGTCCGGATGATCGTGGAGCTCTGATACAAAATCAGCCACAGGCTGGTCCAGGTATAAATCGGCCGAATCGTCTAACAACATGCAGGTTGCTGCGGTTGCCATTTTCTGGATTGATGCCCCTCGAAACAGGTGATTAGTAGTCATGGGCGTACCGGCTTCGACATCTGCCAATCCAAAAGCCCGGTTATAGGCCATCCCATCGTAATTCCATATACTTACGACCATTCCGGGCACATGATTGCTAGCGGCAGCGACCTCCAGATATGGATCAATCATCTCCAGCCCATCTTCCACCGTCACAGACCGCATATATACCTCCAAGCGAGTGTTTCTTCTCTATGAACTTATGAAACTGAGTATAACAAAAGGAGTGCTTGCGGCTACTCTACCACCGAAGGAATTTTGGAAAAAGTCACCTTTGATTTAGCGTATAGAACAGTCGTCCCGCCAAGGATCAGGGCATAGAGCAACACCAACCCCACAACGTCTATGCCGACCTCGCGCTGGGCCCAAGACGGCAGGGCAAACAAGCGAATGGCCGAAACCACATAGCTCAGTAACAGTTGGGCCGGCACTGCCAGCCAGCCAGCAAAACCGCCGGGCAATGCCATTCCAGCCAGGCCGGCCAGCGCCGTACTCGCCATAGCATAGGGTATAAGCGGCACAACTGCCACATTGGCCACCAACGCAACCACTGACAGCTGCCCAAACATGAATAGTATCAGCGGCATGGTGAGCAACTGCGCGGCCAATGTCTCAATAGCCACTTGTGCTAACAGCGGCGGCGATTTGTCCCGCAAAAACCGGGCGGAAATGAGTGGCGCCAACACCAGCACACCCGCAAAAGCCAGGAACGATAGCCACCACCCCAGATCATGCCAGATAAAGAGCGGGTTGACGCCAGCTGTCAGAGCAGCACCTAACAGGATGATAAGCACCGGCTGGAACCGCCGGCCGTAATACCAGGCCAGCAGGCTAAGGGCGGTCACCACGCTTGCCCTGACCATTGACGGGCTGGCACCAGTTACTGCCAGAAAGACCAGCATCAAAGCAATCGACCCGGCAAACGCCTGGTACTTGGAGTGCTTTGCCAAAATTCGGCGCGACAGCCTCACCAAAACCGTCAAATTGTATCCGGAAGCCACCACAATGTGTGTCAGCCCGACAATCCGCAACTGCTCGTCCAGATCCTCCGGCAAGGATGAGCGCAGCCCTACCAAAAACCCCAGTCCCAGACTGGCCTGCGGTTCCGGCAGCACACTGTACACCGCAGCAAAGAACTCCCGGCGCAACTTTTCCAGCGGACTGTTGGAGTGAGCAGTCACCGCTACATCTGCAAAGTACATGCTGGCCTGATAATTGCCAAACCCATCCCGCAGTTTGCCCCGTACCCGCAAGTCGTCTCCGCGGCGGATGCCGTTTGCCAGCGTCTTCACGCGTACTTGCCCCGGCAGGCTGTGCCCGTCAACCAGCACAGCGCCCAGACGGAAATCCAACTGGGCTTTGTCATACACCGGATCATCCAGCACCCGCCCACTCACTAAAACAGTTCGGCCATAAAACTGGCCGTACTCGGCAACTTGTTGTTGTACGGCACCACCACGCCAAACGCCTAACAGTAACCCTAAAACCAGCACCACCAACACCGTGGCAACAGTCCGTTTCCGAAAAACAACTAGCAAACCAGCCGGAATCAAGGCTACGACCACGTCCACGCGCCACCCGGACTTGGCCAAAACCAACCCCACCAAGAAGGCTAGCAAACTAGCAGAAATAATCGTCGTCCGCCGGAATCGAAACTTCAGATTCACATGCCAAAGTATATCAGTGCACTAAACTATTATTCTTGGAATTTGCCGGAACTTACTATACAACTGGCAAAGAATCTGCCCAGTCGGTCGTAACCCCAAATATAAAAGTCGCGGCCTTCGAAGGCTGGCTCCGTGCGCCCAGCACACGCAAGTCCAAACTTGGATCATCCAGGGCACCCCGCAGAGCTTGCTCGAATAAACCAGGCGTAAGTACAACATTTGTCGGCTCTTCGCCAGCTACCTCACGCGCTTCTTCTATAACATCAAAACCAAGTCGACTTTCCAGGTCCACACCACGCAAAATGTGAAGGCCGCCTGGTAGTTTCCTGCCTGTTTCAAAATCCTTTGGGTCGTATTGCTGGTCAACAAAAACGAGGGTGCCATCAAGATCACCAGGCAAATGCTGATCAAAGGCACGAGGAGTCAGCAGGCCATGATCCAACTGCTGGTTTTTGTCACGCAAAACCTCTACTGGGCAATCCGGGAGCGCCGGAACAAATAAGCTTGTTGGGGGCATAGTTTTTAAGGATAAAACCCCTCGTGCTCATTGTCAACATCTTCGTAATTTGAGGTCGAGCCGCTCAAGATCAGCCGGGAAGTCAGGGAACCCGGACATACCAGCCTGCGTAACAGATTGACATTTCCCCAAAAATAAGGATAATGTAAGGAGTTAATTTTCCCATTTGCGAACTTACAGCAAGCAAAGCAAAAACTCATTTTAACAATCAAAAACTGGATTACCTGCAGCCCGAATCTTTCAATCCAAGCAGCCCTGCTGCTTGACAGTCTCCAGCCAAATTCGAGAGAGGATTCTCGAATTTGAGAAGGAGTCGACTTGTTTAGGTAACTACTTTTGCCGAGCAAACTTGTTTTGTCGGCAAATGAGTTACCTAAACATTACACGACGACGCGGGCCCATAGCTCAGCCCCGCAGCTTGCTGCAAAATAGATAACCCGAGCACCTGTGCTCTAACCGGCAAGCCCGAGTAGAGCTACCTTAAAAAAACAAAACACCGGATTTATAGTACGCCCTATTAAGGGCCCATAGCTCAGCCGGTTAGAGCACCTGCCTTTTAAGCAGGGTGTCGTGGGTTCGAGTCCCACTGGGCCCTCCAGAAGTAGATTTGGTAGCAGCTGCTATCCGAAAGAGTCCGTTTACCCCTGGTAGCGGGCTTTTTTCGTGGGTTTCAAAATCTAAATCTGCGTAACTTGGCATAGTGTTGAAGATGACGCCGAAAAAGGCAGCTTTTCTGAGTGGATTACTGAGGTCAAGCAGCAGTTCTGATAGGTGTTTCAAAAGGTATTCTGCGTATTGCAACACGAGGTCAATATCAACGGCATTTTCGTTCTTATTGACTAGCTGATTATCTAGCTCTTTGATCTGACTCTCTGCGCTCACAATGTCCTCCTCCATGTACTTAATGGCCGTTTCGCTGGCTACAACTTTCATTCGGTCTACCACAATCCTGATTTGGGCTTCAAGTGCCTGACGCTGCTCTATGAGGTTTTGATCGTCTTGAACGGACTTTTGTTGCTTTGCCCGCCATGATTCCTCGATCTTTTCCAGGAGCTTATCAATGTGCTCCGGCGCAACCTCGATACTTTTAACAAAACGCTCGATTGTCGCGTCAAACTCCGGCTGCGGGACACGGAAATAATGACCGTCACGACTACAATGATAGGCCGGGTAGTATTTGCCAAGTTTACCGCGTGCTGCACTGCCACTTAACGGCTTGCGGCAATGCGGGCAAGCTATGACTTTCTTGTACGGAAACTTTGGGTTAATCATCTTTTTTACCTGCTGCCACTTAGGGGGCAGCTTGTGGCGTACGGTAGCTTCATTACTAGCCGCTATCTCGATAATGAGCTTGCCGTGATTAGCGCGATTAAACAGTTCTGGTGATACCAGACCGTCAAACTGCGCCTTAATTGGCTTATCGTTTGTCCATTTCTCTTTGATAACACCGGCATATATGAGCCTACGCGTAATACGGTCAACCATTTTGACGTCCATTGGCTTGCCGCCAAGAATGCGTTTTACTTTTGAGCGATCGTATTTATCGCGCACATAAGTAACGCGCGTCTTAAAGCCCAGCCGGTTTAACTCATCAGCAATTTCCTGGTTGCTATAAATACCTTGCGCGCGCATTTCAAGCACACGAATTATAAATGGTGCTTCTTCGGGGTGCGGCTTCAATATAGCGCGTTTGCCGTGATTAGTTTCAACTATTTCACTTGCAAAGCCATATGGCGGCTGGCGCATCCAGTAGCCTAGTTGGGTATAACGAATTTCTGCACCGATCATACGAGTCATAATGTCGCGCAGCTCGTCTTTGGCGTGTTCAGCCTCCAGTATCTCGCTCTTAAATGAAGGGCTATAATCGCTCCAATAGTATGTAAAGCCAGTGTGCTCAAGAGTATTTACGCGACGACTATCAATAATGCCAAAGGTATCAATAAGAATAACATTCAGACTATCAAGCTGCTCTTTTAGCTTGATGTATGCTCCAGAACCGCCCCGCGTAAAACGGTCAATAGCTTTAATCAGTACAACCTCAATAGCAGGATTTGCCCTACATCGCTCAACGATTTGCTGCATTGGTTGATCTTCGTGAGAAGCCGACTCAACCAGAATAGCCGTATCAATAATTTTGATATTATTAGTGGTCGCAAGGTTTTCGCCCCGCTGGCGTTGTTCTTCTGGCGAATCGCCATCGCGACCCTGTTTATCTGACGAAACACGAATAGCCAGCAGACCATTCCGCATTTTACTGCTGAGTTGCTGTGGCCGCATTTGTCCCCTCCAGGAAATTGATTAAATGCTTACCGTTACGCTGGTCTTCGATGATCTTTTCAACAATAAGGTCAGCAATTAGCTCGATACGCTGCTCAGTGGTGTAACTAAACTGCTCGGTAGGCACTCGTCGTATTTTATTCTTGCTGCCCTTTGGCCTCGACATATTTACCCTCGTCAAGGCTCCTTAATAATTCGACTAGAACACTAAATAGAGTTATTTTTGTGGGCGACCTGGGCGTTGTTTTGCTGCCAGGTCTTTTTTAATGAGATCGGTAAGTTCTTTATCGCCCTCTTTGGCCAACGCTTCTAACACAAACTCATTGAGCTGCTTGCCGCGACTATAGGCTACGGCTTTAGCACGATCACGCACTGTTTCGAGAGTATCTATCTGGAACTTTACACGTTTCTGATTTGTCATTAGGGTCTATTATACAATAATAGACCTCTTAACGACAATTTAGTAATTACGTTCCTTTAGTTGTCTAGTCGAATTATTAAGGAGCTAGTAACTTTAGCTAACTCTGTAATAATAGTAATACTAATATTACTATTATTCAAGGCATTCTGAGCTTTTCTACAACAGATTTATGGAATTATTACTTCTAACGCCGGTATTAGAAAGATTAAGCATTCACTATCTGTTATTTGCTCTATTTCTGTTTTCTCTTTTATACTATTCGTATACGAAGTGCTAAAAACATAACGGGTGGGGGCAAGAACAAAGCATGACCTCCCATAAATCAAAGCTCAACGACAAACAAATACACATCCTCAAACTAACCTACAAATTCAGATACCTAACAACAAACAACCTAGCCAGAAGACTCAACATTACGCACAACTCAGCATACAGCGCGCTAACAATACTGAACGAAACCGGCTATCTCGGTAAGCTGTATGATAAGTCTTACAAGTTCGCCGGTAAATCAGCCAGGTACTACTTGACCCCGGACGCGGTAAAGTTTCTATCCGGCAAAGAGCACGGCTTAAGCAAGAAGGTACTGCTGACCCGCAGACGCGAGGCCGAAAAGAGTACGGATTTCATAGACTTACAGGTTGAGTTGTTTAAGCTTTATCTGGACATTAAAGATACAGCCTCAGATGAGCTGGTAGCCCTCACGGCCACCGAGATGGGGACGCTGAAGGGCTTTATATGGCCATACCCAGGCCTCTATGTTCAAAACCGGACAACAGGTAAACAGTCGTTCATTGAACTTACCGATGGGCAGCACTTGTTCCTGGCAAAGAAAAGGATCAGGAGATACATCCAGCACTATGAGTCTGATAATTGGGAAGGTGACAAGTATCCGGAGGTTGTTATTGTCCGGAGCCGTGAAAGTGAAAGAAAACAGCTTGATTGGTATATAAAGCAACAGCTTGAGGACAAGTATCTCGATGAATCCGACATCCGAATCCGAGCAGTTTCAGGCCAGGTTAAGGACATTTTGGCCTAGCTACTCAAACCAATCCCACCGCATTAGTTGGGATGTTTCTATATGAGCTACAAAAAGGCAGCGGCGAGGAATGTGGTATCAAACAATAAGAAATATGTTAGCTGGAAATACAAGAAGTACTCTTTGGACTTTTTGCTCAAAATAAATATCACCCAGAATAGAGCCATCAGAAACGTGCATGCCACAATTACGGCTCGGGCAATGCCCGACACAGCCGGAGCCCTAGCCAACATGATCGCAAAAGGCAGAAAGGTGCTCGCCATGGCATAAGCAGCAAATTGGTGAACGGTGCCCTTCCACCCCGGAAGCTGGGGCACCCAGGCAATAATAAAATCAAGTATGAGTATGAGCCCTGTCAGCCACGAGAAAACTAGTGGAAGCTGTAGTGCCGGGATAAACCAACCGAACATAAAGAGCGCGAAAAATGGATAAGAGATAGAACAAACAATCGCGAGCAACAGGTACGCTTCTTTATAGGCGGCAACATGCGCGCTCACCGTCATGCCGCGATGTCCGGGCCACTTCTTGATAATAAATAGCATCGCCGCCCATATGGCAACTACACTCAGAGGCCCAAAAATTTTATAAGCTTCTACTGCTTCCATGTTTGCTGTTTACTATACCATTGCCGATTGAATCCGGGCAGTTTCACGCCTTGCCCAGGGCGGACAACCCTAGTACTCGCCAGCCAGCATAACGATGAGTATCCGGTGACACTTTTGCGACAAAGGATCTTCACCGTACTGAAGCCACTCATCGTAGTAGTCAATCTTCCAGAAAACTTTTTCACCATCCCAGGCGATCTGGCCAAAGTCATGCTCACCGTGCGGGTCATTTGCCCCGGTGAACTTATCGAACCGCCGCACTTCTTCGACCAACCCGGACAAGTCACTCAGCACCTCTACACCCTGCGTTAGCATGATCGCAGACGTCTCACGCCGAAACACGTCATTGAGACGCGCAACTTTTGCTGCACCCGCTGTATCCATAAAAACCTCCTAAAGTTATTACTGACTTTCGAGCGAGTCGACCTCCCACTCTGTCTGATGGGTAAGGTTATAAATGTCCGTGTCAAGGTGGAGCACCCCACGGCTGAACGACCTTGATACGGGCATTTATGTTCTTACACTGGAGAGACAGTGGGAGGTCTTAGCCCACATTAGTAGTTTTCCCTGATAAACTAGGGATATGGATACAAGTATCTTCGGTAAAGCCCTCAAGGATGTCACTTTTGCGGACATTGTTAGTTTTTGCGACCAGCGAATCACCGAAGGCTTGAGCCTAGACTACAAAAGGGATTTAAGTTCTCTTTCTAACGTCGTAAAGGCACTTGTGTCTTTCGCGAACACAAATGGCGGTTGGCTGATTATTGGTGTTGATGATGAAGATGATAAGCCCAAGCTGCCGGTTACTGGCATGGATTTTGAAGACAACCATGTCCAGAAAATAAACAACTCAATAGTGAGTACAGTAAGTCCCATCGTTTTACCCTTTTATCAAGTTTGCCTATCCGACGATGGCACAAAAGCATTCGTCGTTGCCTACATGCCACAAAGTTCCTCTACTCCACATTGGATGGACTATAAAGGCAAGAACATACTTTTTACGCGCGTCGCCGATCGGTCAAGAAGCGAGGATTGGGAAAAGTACGCCTCAAGTCATGAGTGGGAGCTATTGCGGAATAGACGACAGGCCAGCGTAGACTTGAGAGGCGAACTAGCTGATCTCTTGCAGGATATTTTTGAAGCGCGAGCTGATTATCAGGACGAGGAAGACGACAAAAAAGAGGAAGCTAACTTGCAGCCGGGCCTTGTGATGGCAATGGCAAGCCCCAGCATTTATTTTGAGGGACGGCATTTTGATGGAACTCAAATCATTACTTTATTGCCAGAGTACCCGCAGAACCCCGCAACTGACACGGCCACAGTGCAACGTGCCCTCCTCCACGAACCCATCAGCAACGGCTTGAATGACTACCGTAACCAAACGCCAGATTCCCGTGGTGGCGTACCCATTTACCAGTACGGAGCTTCGACACATTACAAGGATGAACGTACAAACCATCATTACTTTTTCGGTGCTGATATCTACGGTAACCTTATGAATGTTGACCCCATAGAAAAGCATCACAAATCAGATAGGGGCATAGAGCATCCGATTGTGGAGATTACTAATATCGTCACCTGTATAGACGGCGTCCTGAGATTCGCTCAACAGTATTACTCTAAAATTGGCATCGTTGGAAACTTGCAACTAAGGGTTGAGTTTGAGGGCGAGAAGAATTGCATGCTCTATAAGACTGGCGCTTATCATTTTCCCTATGATGCCCACCGTCTGCCTCAAAATATAATCGGCCGATACCTTGTCAGGAGAAAGATCGATACAAACATTCTTGACAGCATGGAAGCCCGAAACAAAATTACTCTTGAGGTAATGAAGGAAATTTTATTCTCCTTTAATTACGCCTATTTTAAAGAAGAAGATCTAATTACTCTTATACAACAAGCCAGTAGGTTCAGTAACTCAGCCTGAGCTCTTTATCGTAACTTTTATTTGCTTGCAAATGGAAGTTGGCCTGTTTTCCAAAGGAAAAGAGGCGTTGCAGCCTTATCTTAAGATATACTATCCCCTATGAAAGCATTACCCGTCAAACCAACCATCAAATTTGATGACCTAGAAAAAATAGATATACGCGTTGGTACGATCGAAAAAGTCGAAGATGTCGAGAAGTCCGACAAACTTGTCCGCCTCATCGTAAACTTTGGCGAGTTCAAAAGAACAATCCTTGTCGGCATGAAAAAAGAGCGTGAGAATCCGCAAGAAATTGAAGGCAAACAAGCTCTATTCGTAGTGAACTTGGAGCCTAGGAAAATGATGGGTGAGGTGTCCGAAGGTATGGTCTTTGACATTGGCTACGCAAATCAAGTTATGCCAGTCCTGGCTATGCCAGAGAAGGCCGTTCCTGATGGGGTCTGTGCGGGGTAAGTATGTTGATTGATCTCTCCATGCCCGTGAATGAAAAGACGATTGTGTTTCCTGGTGACGCGGCGCCAGTTTTTGAGCCTACGGGTGCATTTGCAGAACATGACGTAATTGACACGGTCGTACACATCAACGTACATCTGGGCACGCATATTGATGCTCCTGTGCATATGGTCAAGGGCGGTAAGCCCTTGAGTGAGTACGGTGCCGATAGGTTTATCTGTGATGCGATTTGTGTTGACGCACGGAACAGCCAAGCCTTAACTGCTGACTTGCTGGCAGGCATGGACATAGTCCCAGGTATGGCAGTACTGTTTTATGCAGGCACAGGCGATAAGTACACTGAGCAGACCTATGCCATCGACTACCCCGGCATTGACCAAGGGCTAGCTGATGAGCTGGTGAAGAAAAAAGTATCTATGGTGGGCGTAGACATGATTAGCTTTGACCATGATGCACCCTTCCCGATTCATAAGACTCTGCTTGGCAATGACATTTTGCTCATTGAGAATTTAATAAATCTTGGCAAAGTTGCAGGCCAACGCTTCAAACTGTATGCCATGCCGGTGAATTGGGAACTTGAAGCAGCTCCGGCAAGAGTAGTGGCCGAATTGTAAAGGAGGAATCTCAAATGTCTTCGATCACCCACGTTTTTATGCAAGTACTAGACCTTCAAAGGTCAAAAGCCTTTTACGAGAGCCTAGGACTAAAGATTGTAATGGACGAGCCAAAATACGTCCGGCTGGCTTGTGAAAATGGCTTCTATATCGGCATGGAGCAAAGAGACGCCACAGAAATTGGTGGCTCTGGCATCGAGCTCAATATACAGGTAGATGATATAGATAAACTTTATGAAGCGCTCTCATCCAAGGATGTCGCCTTTGAACAGAAACCTACCGATATGCCCTGGGGCGCGAGGCATGCTTTTTTGAAAGACCCGAATGGCTACAGGGTTGGTTTATATAGTTAGGCTATGACTGTAACAAATCATATCTTGGCTGGCGCGCTCATTGGCATGACCGTTCATAATCCCATAGTGGCGGCTCTACTAGCATTTGCGTCGCACTTTGTTATGGATGCTTTACCGCACTTTGGGTATGCAGGCAGGAAAGGTTATTCCGAAGCCCTCAAACACAAACTGTCTTATGGGGTTGCTGGTTTTACCCTGATTTCCAGTGTAGCGATCGTAGGCATTTTGATGGTAAATAGAGAGTGGTTTGCGCTGATGACTGGTTTAGTTGCTGCATCACCTGACGCTGTTGGTCTATATAACTATCTGATGTACGAAAGAAGAGATCAGGCAGCTCAGGGGTTATCCAAATTACATATTAAGACTCACAGAGCAATACAATGGTGCGAGAGGCCGTGGGGCGTTTTGACTGAACTGGCAACTTCTATAGCTCTTAGCAGTGTACTATGGAGGATATGACCAAAGAACCAAAATTCATACCCAAACCCGGCCAGGTGGATTACACCAATATTCGCTATACACCAACAGTGAATACTATCGTGATGTATAAGGGAAAAATATTAGCCGTGAGACGTCCGGCTGGTATGAGACTTTACCCTAACTATTGGGATTGGGTCTGCGGCTTTCTTGATGACAACAAATCCATTGAAGACAAGGTGCTTGAAGAACTCGAAGAAGAGCTAGGGCTGGAGAAAAAGGATGTTGTGAAGTTCAAGCGCGGTCAGGTCATCATTGATGAAGCACCGCAATACAACAGAACCTGGCTCATCATACCCGTATTGGCTGAAGTGAAAACAAACAAGCTAAAACTAAATTGGGAAGCATCTCGCGCCGACTGGTTTACACCGCAGGAACTCAAGAAGCTTGATTTTGTACCTGGTGGCCTCAATACAGGGGCGCAGTTTTTTCCGGAGCTAGCTTAGTCTCCGTACTACTATGAGATCGAATAGCCCCTGAATTCTTGCGAGAGAGGGGTTATTTTGTTTGCAAATCTGACTTTGGTCTAATAGCGTCAAGCTCCCCGCCGAAGCTGTCCATGGCGCGCTGGAATACTTCGCGCGAGGCCCGTCTGTTCGCCTCTGCTGGCAAACCCGGATCGTGGAAGATTACTTCATCGCCATCAAAGCCGGTGATCACAATCGAGTGTCCCATGTACCCTTCACGATTATTGAGTATTCGGCTATTTACCGCAGCTCGCAGCAGCCAGCCATCACGAAAAGCTTTTTCGGCCATGTCAACGGTCGGCTTTTGCGGTACCAATCTAACCTTTTCCAAAAATTCATCCACTACCGATTGTTCGTACGGAATATCAGCGAACTCTGCGACATAGTCTGCTGCGCCATCGCCAATAACTCGTCGGATATAATCAACACCCTCGCGTTCAAAGGCCTTCCAGTCGTGCGTGTCCCATCGTTTCACTTCAAAGCCTTGATCAACCATCCAGATCAAATAATGCGTTGCAAAAGCGCCACCTTCAGTAGCCTTGCCTGTGATTTTCTCCAGCTCCTCGATAGTGAACTGACGTTCCGGCATCAATACTCCCAGAATCATCTTGAGACTCATAACGACGCAATGCTCACCTTCAGGAAAAGCTTTAGTTGCGTGGCTTGGATAAAATGGAATGTCTGTCCGGAGAATTGGTGTCGTTGTCTTCATGAACAAATAATATCAAGAAATCGAAGAAACTCTTTGTAAAAGACTCGTTTGCGAAGAAGTAGCTACCACCCCGTAGTCCTATCTATCAGTCCCTCTGCTAGGCGACGCAGGGCAAATAGTCCGTTGCTTACCTCATTGTAGACGTCGGGGTTATCTGGATCTTGTATGGCGGTATCCCCATCGAGCATAAAGTGAGCACTTGCATGCCTAATGTTTCGTAGCTTCCTAGATGCCGTACCGGTAAATGTACCTAGCTCGTGGAAGATGTCGGGCCGGGAAGCATAGAGGTCGTTTATGTAGGTGTTCATAGGTGTATTGGCGTTGCCAAAATACAGCTCGATTACCTTCCAGTACGATAAGACCCGGTAGTACGGCGTTACGGCTAGTGATGCCTGGCGGTAGTGTGCAAGTGCTGCCCATCGCTTCTCTGTAAATGTATCTAAATCTAGGCGTTGGATGCCCATGTCTATTTGGTCGTGCCCGTAATGCATACTCACATATTTTTCTGCTGGCTGAGAAGTGCCTGGTGCTGGATGCGCTATTCCTACCCAATGTCTAGGATTAATAAATGTACCGTGCGTAACATAGCACAGCACACTAGCTAGTCTGTGTGCCACAATATGCCCGTCAAAGTTATTCGGGTCGCATTGGAAGATGGTTCGGGGCATTATGGCTCTCAGCTCGCCCATTACTTCATCTTGTACTTGGTTAACCCAAAGTATCTTTCTGCCAAATAACTCAAAATGATGAAATATGTCATATTCGTCTGAGCCGCTGATAAACAGGTGTGTATCATACGCTGTAGTCTGGAAATACGAACCACGCCCCAAATATGGGAACGCCTCGTCTACTATCTGCTGAGCCGTTACTGTAGGTAGTCCTTTTTGCATACTTGCATTTTATCAGATACATTATGCAACAGCGTGTGATATCCGCCTGCTCAAACTTCGACTAGCTCACGAACTTTGTCCTCAATCATTCTCTTGGCGCTAGCCGTTACGGCATAGCTCCTACCCCTAGGGTCAGTCACTTTCCAATGTATATAGTTTGGTGCTGACGACAACCAGGCTGGGGTGAACTGTTTTGCGGCCATATTGACCACCAGATCGTACTTGTTAAGCATATCCTTGGTGAGTTGTACTTGTTTGTTGTTCTCGATATTGAATCCAGCATCGCGCATAACATCGAGCGTAAAGGACTTAACGCCTGGGCGGTCACCGAAATCGCCTAGCGTATCGCCAGCACCCTCTACACGGGTACCTGCTGAACTTGCATCAGTTGAATCGGTCAGACGGTTATATATCGCCTCAGCGATTTGGCTGCGGCAGTTGTTGCCTTTGCATACGAATAATATCTTCATGCGCTAATAATACCTTATCCGTTAGGATTAAAACCTATAGTTCGCCACGATCCTGAAGGTGGACTTTTGTATAGAGTAGATGGAGTCGCCCTGGAATAAGGATCTAGATCAATTTAGAGCCAACTTTAGTGTGGTACATCAGAATGATGAATCCCCTACACCTCCAGAATAAAAGTTCCAGGTCTGGGTTGCTAGGGCCTACCCGAACCAAAAAGTGAGACGGAATGAGCGAGAGCGTATGGTAAACTCCCTGAGCTTGCTCTGGGAGTTGAGTAGTTTTCTCTAGGAAAACTAATGTGGCAGCCCTAAGCCGACTCCTCCACTTGCAACAAGTCTGCTGCTACCTCGGTAGACTCAATCTTTTTAGGCTTTGCTGCATGTTTCAGGGGCGGCTTAGCCTCTACTCGCTCAACTTCGCGACCATACTTGGTGCGAGACTCAGCCCTGGCACGCTCAGCAACCTTTGCATTGCTCTCAACATCAAGTAAAACTGTCACGCCGGACATTGGTTCTTGGGCGTGCATAGCGGCTATGCGCGTATAGAAACTGTAGGCGGGTAGGTTGGACAATTCGCCTTCCTCCACATAAGGTGCAAAAAGTGGCTGAATCAACCGTTCGTCCGCCGGGCTACCAGATCGGAAGGCGACAACCGTACCTACGTTTGCCAGGATAATATCAACCAGCTTCTGATCCGCCTGCTGTTGCGTGCTTTGTTCAGCCATTGTCAGGAACACCTTGTACTTCCTGGCCTCACTGAGCATCTGAACGAAGCTCATGGTGGCAAAGTTTTGGAACTCGTCAACATAAAGATAATAGGGGCTACGGCTTGCTTGCTTTTGCCTGGCACGTCTCAGTGAAGCTAACTGTAATTTGGCTAAGATGGTTACGCCGAACAACATGGAAGTGTCCTCACCGAGCAACCCCTTAGAGAAGTTGCAGATGAGTATCTTTTTGCCGTCTAGGATTTCATTGAAGTCTATGGTGGACTTTTCTTGCTCCAGCATGCCCCTGGCGCTGGCCGAGAATAGGAATCGTCCAATCTTTGCAGTAATACCAGCGACCATTTTGACCTTTTGCATGCCGCCGGCTTTGCCGAATTCGTTCTTCCAGAATAGCTTTAGGTCGTGGTCTTCTAGGTTTTTGATCACTCCCTTACTGAATTTGCCATCGTTCAGTAGCCGGAAGATGGTGAACAGGGTCGGGTTTTCTAGCGTCAGTGCCGTTTGTATAGTGTTTCGCAAGACGTACTCGATCCTGTGACCGCCAGAATCGTCCTCGGAGAAAATCTTACGCATGACTGAAATGGTAGACTCAGTGATCAGGTCTTTTTCGCGTTTCAGGGCATTGCCCTCAAGTCCCGGCGGTAGCTCCAGTAAGTTAATGCCGATGGGTCGGTCTAGGTCGTCCGGGTTAAGGTAAACCACATCGTCTATCCGGTCTTCGGGTATGTAGCCGAGCAATTCTTCGGCTAAATCACCGTGAGGGTCAACTACTGCAACGCCCTTGCCGTTCTGTATGTCTTGGACAATCTGATATTTGAGCATCGTTGTCTTGCCGTTGCCGGTGCCGCCAATGACGTACATGTGACGTTCACGTTCGGCAGCGGTCAGGCCTATGTCTGTGCCGGTTCCGAGATGGTGATTGCGACCGAACAGGACATCTAGTTTTGTCCCATTCTTGAGCGAAAGGGGTGCGGGTAGGGTTTTGCTGAGAGATTTGACTACATTTTCGGTTTTAGCCGACTGACTGTGCGGAAAGTGGAAAATGTCGGCTACTTCGGAGGCGGCAAGAATTGAGGCACCACGCGCGAATATTGAGGGCAAACGATGCTGAAAGGCAAACAGACGGTAGCGGCCTTTGAGCTGCGCCGGAAAACCAAAGCGAGCTTTTAGGGATTGATACTTTGCCACCTTGAAAGCATCGAGCGCGTTGCGTATATCATTTGCTCGCTGCTTGCGACGCTGTTTGTCTTTTGCTATGACCAAAGCACGGATGTCTACTCTAAATAGTGGCTGCTGTAACTTTCTGTTTACCGATTCCGCCAATTCTTCCTCGATTAAACTCAATGTTCGTGCCGGTCTGATCTTTGAGGCTACTTCTTGCCTTCGATAAGCCGTTCTCTGGCTCGTGCTCATACTACGGCTCGGCCCATGAACGGTGTCGCCGACAAGATCCAAAATCCCGAACAGCAGTGTATTGATGAGTTCAAGCACCTTGCCACCGGAAAAGCGACGCTTGCCCAAATGTGTAACCAGCATCTCGTTATGTGTGAGCCGGTTCTGGATAATTTCTGCCTCGCGTACTCTTGCCGGAGTTATGACAAGTTGCAGGGCTACTAGCTCATCTTGATGGAGTTGTGTCATAGCGCCGTTGATATACGCTACGGGGTCTTGGCGTTCCAAGTCGGTTTGTGTACGCAAGGGATAAGCAAAAGAGTTGGTCTGTCTGAATGAAAGCACTCGGACACTACGCCAATCCAAGTTTTCAGGCAAATAGTCGTCAACCTGCCGTACCTTGACGCCTGGATCATGTGACGCGATTTTCTGAGCGTAGGAATCGGCCTCATCTGCTGGCACTCGCATGATGTAGCGTATGCCTTGCCCGCGAGTAGACGGGATTTCAGGAGTAAAAACAACCTTTCGCCTCATTAGCTTATCCGGCAGTGAACGGCTGTCCTCTGCGGCATGTAGTACTGCGAATAGTCGCTGATTGGCGTCTGGTGTCCAGTCTGTGTTAGCTGGTGGAGTCAGTTCCAGAAAGATCGATTTTTGCTTGAGTAGCCGCCAGAAATCCAATAAGTTCAGGATTACTATGGCGACCACGCCAATGACAGCTGCCGAAACTAAAACGGTGACCACTAGAGGCAAAAGACCTTCCAGCTTGTGAAACCACTCAAGAGTTGTGCTTGTTTCCATATCAGTGAATGAACTTGTAGTCCTGCGCCTGCGCGGCGCTGAATGTCCGGCTGCTCAAAATATCCCAGCCTTTGACGTTCATTTCGGACACTTCCCAGCTCCCGTCTGGATTAACTTTTTCTACATAGGCTACATGTCCCCATATGCCCGCGTCGGATTCCATGATGGCACCGACAGCAGGTAGGTGATCCACTAAATAGCCGTCCGTTTTGGAACGATCATCCCATGTATGGGCGTCACCCCAAGTGTTCGGAATGGGGTGGCCCGTCTCGGCTCGGCGTTGTGCCGCCCAAAAGGTGCAATAGCCGTAATCGTAGGTGTTGTTAGTCGAAGCCGTGCCGGTAAATAGCTTGAGTGGCGTTTCTGCCAATACTTTCAAATTGGTAGTCGTAGAAACGGCGGCAATAGGTAGCGCCATAATGACGCTCATCGAAACCAGCACAATAGCAACTTCCTTCTTGGTGGAGCGCATGGCTTTTAGAAGGAAGAAGGGCGTCATGTCTGGTATAGCTCGGCTGGATTAGTGGTGATGAGTGGATGTTCCTTGGCGGACGCGACCACCCGAACCGCGACATGGTTTTGATCGGCAATGATTAGGGCGTCCCCCCGTCCGCACGTCAGTAGATAGTCGGCCTCGTATTCGCTTAGGTTAAACTCGGCTACCACGTTCTTGATCGTAGTAGTGTCTTGCTTCATGAGGATACGCAGACTGCTTTGCGAGGCGATAGCTCGGCCATAATCGCTTTTCAGGAAGTCGTTTGCTTGCTGCGAGATGATGGTGACGCCCAAGTAATATTTGCGTGCGCGGCGCACGAGTCCGGCCACAAAACGAGCACTTTCCTCGTGCTCCAGTAACAACCAGCCTTCGTCTATGACAAGCAGGCGCTTTTCTGGCTTGGCCTTGACGCGGTTTTGCACGAAGTTGGCGATAATCATCATCATGATTTGGCGCAGAGATTCCGGTAGGTCTTTGATGTCGAAGACGATGAGCCGGTTATCCAGCTCAATATTAGTCTGAGCATTAAAGACATTTGCCAGTGTGCCGCTGATGTATTTTTCCAGGCGCTCACGGAGTTTGAGTTGTCCTAAGTCTTTTAGCTCGGCATAGAGGTCTTCGAGTAGGGGTGGTTCCTTCTTGGTCTTGCTGTAGATTTTCAAAATTGCTTTGTCGATTGCGGCCTTTTCGCGGGCGCTCAAACCTTCTGCCATCAGTGATATAACTTCCGTCAGGTCTTGGGCGTGTTCGGAAATATCACCTTTGTTGTGGCTCGTCGTGGCTAGGTCGAAGGGATTGATCTTTTCTTTGGACTTGGCGGACAGCTTGATATATGTGCCTTTCACGGAGTCAGTCAGGTTTTTGTACTCCCGTTCAGGATCAATCACGATTACTTTTGTGCCTTGCATGAGCTGGCGCAGGATTTCAACCTTTGAGGCGTAACTCTTGCCGCTGCCAGACTGTGCAAACACAATGCCGTTAGCGTTGTGCAGGCTAAAGCGATCCAGGATGACTAAGGAGTTATTGGAATTGTTGACACCGTACAAGATGCCGCCTTCTTGTACGAGTTCTGACGACATGAACGGGAATGTCAGGGCTCCGGCCGAGCTGTCCAAGTTGCGTTGCTGGTTTAACTCATCCTCTCCGCGCGGCAATATGGATTGCAGGGCTTCTAGCTGCTGGTATCGCGCTGTCTTGACATTGAAAAGGCGGGCGGCCAGAGTGTTTTCGAGCAGCTTAGTGATCTTATTGAGTTCGTCTAGTGTTTCCGCCCGCAGAGCTATATAGATTGAAACTTGGAAAAGCTTTTCCTGACCTCGCATAATTTTGTCTCGTAGCTCTCTTGCGGAGTCAAGTTGATCGCTCAGCTCAGAGTCTATCTCTTTCTTTTTGCGCATCAGCGCCAGTTCTCTTGATCTGAATTCAGTTATTTTGCGGTTTAGTTTAGGCAATGCTTGAAGCGCGCCAACCTCATGGACGTGGTACGAAATGTCGGCATTGTGATTGAAGTGGATGAGGCTGTCGAGCCAACCGCTTTGTGCATTGAATGGGTAGCCTGAGATAAGCAATGTGCGGATATACTGGCCGTCAATGCAAAGGTGGTCGGCCTCTTCCTTCATGCCTTCGTAAGATAGTCTGTCCATCTGGTCTTGTTCGCCAAAGCTCAAAGCTAGTTCTTTTGGTCGTTCGTCATGGCGCTTTTTCCACTCGGCTATTCGCGCTAAAGGTTCTCTCATAGCTCCTCGCTCCTAACGTATGAGCTGTTTAGTAACTGCACGACTCGCTCGGTGATCGGCTGGCGTTTGGCTTGGTCGGGATTGTAGAAGGTGTGGAATAGATCAAGCACCTCAAGGCTGCTGAGTTGTCGCGTGTGCATACCGAGGCGAGAAAAGCCTTTGCTGACCATATCGCTATTAGTGGCAAGCTGTTCTTTGGCCGTGTCAAAGTCGTCGGTAGTACACGGCAATACTACATAGAAATGCCGTGAAAGGATGCTGTTATTGGTCACTAGGTCTTGCACAAATTCGCTGTAGTTTTCGATCTGTGACTTGTAGACGGCTTCCTTCTCGTTATCCAGTCTGCTCTCCAGGTCGGCTAGGTATTTGCTCATATCCAGCTCACGGATACGGACGATTATCTGCAAAGGACAAGGCAAGGAATTTAGAAAGCTCTCGTAGGTATCTATGAGCGCATCCTGCTCGTCCTCACTCTTTAGCTCGAAATTGACTGATGACACTTCCATCACCATGCGGTAGCGATTGCGCGGCAACATGAGGATGCCATCTTTGACGCCCTTGATGTTGATCTGCTGACGTGCCGAAGTTTTCTTATTAGACTTCTGTAAAGCGAACACTTAGCTCTCCTTTCTTATTGACCTCAAGGCGGAAGTTGGCGTTTGGATCAGATATGATGTCCTCAACCCTGACAAGTTCTGCCGCGCTCAATGGTGGTAATTCGGGACGAGTGAGCTTTTTAGGTTTGGCTTCCTCGATAACGTTCTTCGAATTGCTTACACTCCTTGCTTGACGCAAATGCGGACTTCTCTTATCAAAGACGTAGTATCTTGGCCGGAGATTGTAGCGCAGCAAGGTGATCAACCACATAAGTAAAATTCTTTCCTTGATCCGAATAGCTAGTAGGCCACACAAAAAGGCAAGTCCAGCGATTAGCACAACTTTGTATACTGCGTAATTAAAGAATGGTGGCAACAGCACGAACAAGGCACTACTACCAAAGACTGGACTGGTCAGCAAAAGCAGTTGTGACAGGCTAAGATTGCCGGCAATACTGTCTTCGACGGTTGTAACTTGGGCGGGAACTATTGCGGTTCTCATTTTGTCTCCTTCTTCGGGCGTGTGGCGGGTCTTACCTCACCAGTTTTAAGTGGCTTAGAGCTGGCCGATGCCCCTCCGCCCGACGCGCGTTTACCCTGGTCATTTTTATCCTTTTTTGGGCTGCCTGACTTCTTATCGCTAGACATAAGCTTGCGTGCCTGATTTTTGACCTTCTTCCCGCCATTTACGGCCTTCTTTGTCACCTGCTTGGTAGTTCTGGCACTTTGCTTTAGATGACTCACACCGCTAATGAATGATCCAGATAGCTCACGCGCCGCTCGTGGCCCGCTGGCGGCATAGGACAGCTCTTGCATGACACCTTGTGTTTTGAGTAGCGCCACAATGGTTGCCAAGCCGACCAAAAGTGCCATCAGTGTGTTTGGCTGACCACTTGTGTCAGCCTGGATCGAGCCGGTAAATATCGAAGCAGCGAGCAGTAAAATGACCACATGCACAAACAAGACGAAAATAGTTACCAGATACGTTTTGAGAGCGGCCAGTGCAAAGTCCCTGAAGGCGGGTATCAACCATAGGAGCACCACTAGCGGTGAAAGTATCGCGCCGATGTAGAGTGTCACGAGTCTCAGAATGTAGTACACGAGCAACATAACTGAGAGTACGAGAAGTGCCACCATGACCAACAGACCAGCAACGCCTAGGTCGGAAGACTGCTTGGTAATATTGGCGAGTACCAGCCATACGTCTGTGCTCGGAAAACTACTTTGCAGCGCGCGGATCATGGCATTGGACAAACTGATGACCGCGTCAATCGCGAAGATGGAAGTATTTAACAAAATAAAAATCAGGGCAAGCTGCGGCCAAAGCTGCTTAACCTCGATTTCTTCAAGTCCAAATGTAGAAGCACTCATGATATGAAAACCTAGTAGCCCCACTACCAAAATAAACAGCACGCTGGTTATGCGAGCGACGGCCTTCCATAGGTCATAGACACTGGAATTATTGCCCACCAGCGGCGTACTGTTCAGGAAGTAGCTCAAACCTTTTAAGAAGGGTTCGGCTACAGTCTCCACAATATTTCTCAAGAACCCGACCACCGCGTTTATAAACACATCCCAAATGTCTACTCCGTCATCAGCTGGCTCGATAGATTTTAGGACAGGAAACTTCTCGGTGGGCGTGGTGTTAGAACTAGTGTAGGCATGATTTAGTATGCCGGTGAGCGTAGCAGCAGCAAGCACTAGGGTCAGCCCGACCAACGCGTTCTTGATAATCTTTTTGGCCTGCTCTAGCTTGAGGGGATCACCTGAGCTGGTTATGTAGTGGATGCCACCGTTCACTAGAAAGAATACGCAAGCCAGCGAAGCCAGTCCGCATATCGTGGCAACGGCTGGTGTGATATAGGAGCGCATCACATTGGACGCGGCCGAAGCATCTGCCAATAGCGACAGTGGTAGATGTACCAGTGTACCCATTGGCTAGTTTCCGAAGGAGCTGGTTGCTAAGTCAGTCACGATGTTGCTAATAACGAACGCGCCAATCACAATCGCCAGACCAATGCTTGACCACAAGAGTGTTTGCTTGGACTTGTCCAACCTTTCGGGAGCGCCAGAGCTGGTGATATATCCCAAGCCACCCACCACAAAGAAGCCAGTGGCAATCAGTCCGGCCAAGCCAGCAATGACCTTGATGACACTCCGTATAAAGTTCTCAACCTGTGCCACATTGCCCTCAGCGGCAAGCGCGGGATGAGCAAAGACAAGCGGCACACCCAACGCCACAAAAAGCGCTACCACTTTTAAGGTTTTGTATTTTTGCACAGATTTCCCTCCTTGCGGCCCCTTGATTATTGTATGAGTTAATATATATCATAAGGTTTACCTAGCGTAAACAATATTGCAAAGCATAAGTGTTATAGAGAGGTGATATAATCGGGATATGGAGAAGAAAACAATCGAGAAGCATAAGGGAGTTGACCCCAAGAAACGAAACTTCGTTTTAGTTGGGGTAGGAATAATCGTCTTAATCTTACTTGTAGCTCAGTTCACAACACCAAAACGATCAGTTGCGGCCTACTGCGATGTCTACAAGGAAGAAAGAGCCCGTCTCGCAAAATTCCCCGGCGACACTTGGCCGTCCGGCGTTTTCAATGACGAGCTAAGCGACGCAGGCGAGTTTGTCACCTCGTTCGACAGATTAGAAAAAGTAGCCCCCGACGACATTAAAAATGACGTCGAAACCCTACGCTCCCTCTACAAGAAGATGAAGGACGACCCGTCCTCAGCCATTGCCGCCAGCCTCAGCGGTGCTGGTGCCGAATCAAGTGTCAAAAACTGGACGAAAGAGCACTGTGGAGTTGACTTGCGATGAGCGCACCAGTCAAGCACGTCTGGTTTGACCTGGACGGCACACTTACCGTCCATACACCCGAATTCCACGAAGCGCACAACCAACTTCGTTACGAGACCTATGCAAAAGTGGTCAAAAGGCCGGTAGGCGGAGCCCTAAAAGCTGAGTTTGAAGAACTCTACAAAAAGCACGGCAGCAACTCAGCTGTTTTCCGATCACTCGGCCTGCCATCAGACTACTGGCAGCATTATTTCAATTCGCTAGACGAAACAAAATATTTTAAGCCAAGCCAAGAGATAAACGATACACTTAAACAGCTCAAACAAATCGTACCCATCTCTGTGTTCACCAATGTTAAGCTAGAGCGTCTGACAGCGACGCTGAAAGCTATTGAGATTGACCCGGCCTGGTTTACTGTTCTGCTGACTGGCGATGACATTAAGGAGCGTAAACCTGCCTTAGATGGCTTCCATTTGATGATCGAACGCTCCAAGCTACCGCCAGAAAACCTATTGTACGTCGGTGATCGAGTAGACGTAGACGTGAAACCTGCTAAGGCTGTCGGTATACAGACTTGCTTGCTTTATTCTAGCTCACCGGAAGCCGACTACTGTTTTATGAGCTTTAAGGATATTTTGAGCGTTTTTGAAAATAGGAGTTGATTAATGGTCACGCCCAACCAAACAGCCAGAGAAGTAGTTGACCAGATAAAGTACATCACCCTTGCTACTGTTGATGAAAACGGTCAACCCTGGAACACGCCAGTAGCCAGCTTCCGCTTTGACAATGACTATACGTTTTATTGGGCGTCATGGACTGATAACCAACACTCCAAGAATATTCAAAGCAATGGCCGCGTGTTTATTGCTATCTACGATTCAACGCCTGCTGGTGATAAGCCTTCAGGCGGAGTCTATATTCAAGCTGAAGCCGTTGAATTAAGCGAGGAGCAAGAAGTCATGCAAGCTGCCCTGGTTTTCAAAAATGATCCTTACAACCCATCAGACGGCAAACAGTATCTTGGCGACTGTCCACGACGAATTTACAAAGCCGTACCCCTAAAGATTTGGATGAACGCAGATGAGGAGATAAATGGTAACTTTGTAGATGTTAGAGTGGAGGCAGGGGCATGATTGAAGTCACCGAAAAACTACATCGCATTTTAGCACCACGCCTAGTTGTAACTATCGGCACGACAGCGCCGGATGGCCGCAAGAACATTATCCCGATCAACAACATCACGTCAATCAGTACTGATCCTGGGATGGCTATAATCGCCGTCTACAAACCCTGGATTACAGCCGACAACCTCAGGAGTGCCAAGGGCTTCACCGTTTCAGTTCCCCATAAGGAACAGCTTGAATTGATCTGGAAGCTAGGTCAAAAATACTCTGGCTATAAGTCTGACAAAGACAAAATCGAAGAATTCAAAGCCAGCCTAGACCTAGACTTTTCAGAATACGGCCCAACACTGAAAGACGCCCTCGGCTGGATAGAGTGCAAGATTATTGACCTGCCAAAAGACGTTGGCGGCAATCATCTGCTTGCGATAGGACAGTTTACAAAAGCTGTAGTAAATCCAAAATTCTATAACGAAGAAATATCACCAAAGGGCAATCCAAAACCTTTTATGCAATGGGAGCGTAATAACTTTGCCGAAGCATCAGATATTTTCAGCATAGATTATTTCAATGATCCGGGGTTTTGAGTTTCTGGTATGACGCATGGAGAGGGTTGCCGACAGGCTGTTACCGGGACTAAGCTGCCAGTTCCTCTCTTTTAGACTATAAGTCTTATCCCGCGACAGCTAGTTCAAGGTCAAGCTATAGGCCCGGCCCCTGAAGCAAGTTGCCATTTACCTAATACTGCGCGGACATGCGGCTATCAAAAGTTTGGTCATAAGAAACCTCCTTTAATAGTCGCTCATGCGACATTTTCTATTTTACTCTTTTGCAATCATTCATCGCCAGCTTCAAGCAACTCTAATCCTTTAATCTTAGGCATCGAGGCCTGGCCGACATGACCTTGCATGCTACCAATAATATTGGCTGTTCCAAGTAGTAGGCGTTGGGCCTGCGCCTCTCGCTCGGCCCAAAACTTAGCATAGTATGTACGTTCTTTAGTAATTTGTTGGGTCATTTCTTGATAAGTCTCTACCATTGCTTCTATCTGGTGGACAAACTCATGGCTGGTTACAAAGTTGTATAGGGCATCTGCTTTCGTGCCTCTATTTTCAGCCAGGGCTTTTTGTAGCCCGGAATCAAGTAAGCTTTTCCTCAAGAGCATTGCTAGGACAATTGCCATGCGCGGCTTGCATATCCATACGCCATTGAACGTACCGATATCCTCGGCGATGGATTTAGGCATTACCTCGCTAACAATAATGGGGATGTTGGCTTTCCCGTTCCGCAGGTCTTCTTTGAGCTTAGGGATCCAGCCATCAACCCAGTTTTTGGTACGCTTTATTTCCCAGAGCATTACACCGCACGCAGTACCACGCGGACTTTTTACAGTATGAAGAATATCGCCGCCTCTTGTGCCTTTGGCGACTGGCTCTATGTCATCATCCCGAAATATGTTTGTAAGCTCTGTTTCAAGGTCAAGCTCTATAATCTCGCCCTGGAGCTGCTGCGAGCCTTGTGCTGCTTTGCGCTGGGCTTCATCAAGTGCTTTTTGGAGATCAGAAATGGTTTTGTCACGGGCGGCAAGGTTTAGGCGTTGTTTCTCATCGGCAGACTTTTGGGCTTCTTCGCGGATTTTTCCTTCTTCCTCAGTAAGCTTTTTCTGCATCTCGATTTCTATATTGTCTTTTGCCTTGTTTGATTCTCGTAGCTGTTGCATGAGTTGTTTGAGCTGCTCACGAAGCTCTTGGTTGTCCTTCTTGTCCTCGGCGGACTCTTCTTGAAGCTCCTTGAGTTTTGTGGCAAGTTTTGCCTGCGCTTGGTCGGTAGCTTTTTGCTTGGCTTCATCTATTTCTTTTTGAGCGTTAGCGGTAGCTTCGGCCTTAACTTTTTCAAGCTCGGCAATGTGCTTCTTGTGCTCGGCCTCAAGTACGCTCGACTCAATATCTTTGGTCAGGGCTTCGGATAGTTCGATATCTTTGCCACAGTGGGTGCATTTAATAGTATTCATTTATCATTCCTATAGCGCAGTTTGCGTTGATCAAATGCAGGCATTGTTCCTTCTAGGATTTCTACAAGTCTGGCGTTAATATCCTTGTTCTCGATAGACCCCACTTCTCGGATAAATACGTTTTTGCCATCTTTTTTATCTAGCTCTACATAGATAATCTGTTCGGCATCTGCGCCCACCGCCAAGTTAGGGTTATGGGTAACAATAATGATCTGTCTTCGTTTCTTTGCGCTCTTAATAAAGCGAGTAAGAACCTGGAACACACTCTTGTTGTCAAGGTTATCTTCGGGCTGATCAATTATGAGAGGTATATCTTCTTTATCGATCATTAGATAAAAGACGAGCAACAACGTTCCTTTTTCGCCGGGAGATAATTCATCAAGAATTTTTCCATCAAGCTTAAGTTCGTAGATTGGCTTCAAGTAGTTCAAGCAGAAAATAAAATCGTAAAAGCCCTGAACTCTGTCAACTTGGTCGGCTATTTGTCTTGTTTTAGGAACATCGCCAATTTCACGCCTATCACACTCAAGACAATCAATTATTTCGTCCAACACGGAAAGGATGTCTTTTTCTTCGAGCAAGTTTTTGTCCAGGAATAATTCTTCAACATCCTTCTCGCTGGCACCCAAAAATGTTCCTTTACGCGATTTATTGATGAACTCAAGGAAGTTCTTGGAGAATCTAGGAGATAGCTTAAAGTTAACGTCTATTTCCATGTTGAAGACTGCATTAAATTCTTTGTCTTTCTGGATCTCTTTATCAATTGAAGTCTTGAAGGATTTGTAGAGTTCAATAATCTCTTTTTTCTTCTTGAAGATATCAATTGCTTTATCGGCTCTTTCTTTACGAGCCGTACTAATTTCTCCGCCCAATACTTTTTCAACGTAGGACAACTCATTCTTATAAAATTCAAGGCTTTTTAGCTGAGTTTTAGAGCCGACAATCTCTAATTTTTTCTTTTTCCAAGTAGCAAGATTTTCTTTGTATTGCTGGTAGTCCTTTTCGGGTTGTGAAAGATCTTTAGTTAGGTCATTTATCTTTGTTTGAAGCTCCTCCTGTTGCACAAGTAGACTCGCTTTATAGGCTGCTTCTAGAGCCTTCTCATCATCTTCAAGTTCAGGATCCCAGTCAATAGACGCCTTAGTCTTTAGTTGTTTTTCGAGACGGCTTATTAAGCCTGTCTTTGCCGATACCTTTGTTTCGATAGGTTTTTTATCAAATGTTGCTTTTGCAACTTTATCTATATCTATTCCATGATCATTTAACTTGGCCTCATTGTCGGATCTATAAGTTTCAAACTGTGCCTGAATACGTGCGAATGCGCTTTTCTGCTCGTCCAGTTCTTGATGCTCTTTTGTAGCTTTTGAGAGCTCTATACGTTTTTTCGCAATAGTTTCAACCAGTAACTTAAATTCAGCATTCAGCTTTTGGAGCTGCGTGTATTTTTGTTCTTGGGCTTTCGTAGCTTTGCTCGAACCTTTTGCTTTCGAAGGGTCTAGCACAGTTTTTGGTTTTATCTTATTATGCTCGGTTAATTCCTTCTGCTTCTCTTTAACCAAACTCTCAAGCTGAACTTTGTAGCTTGGATGATTCTTCGCTTCAAGTTTGATCAGCCGTTCGGATATTGCTTTAACTTCTGTTTGCAAATCAGTTAATTCTGTCTCTATACCGGCACCCTTAATCTCTACAAGCTCAGCGAAGGTGTGGCTTTCCAGCCTTTGTGCGTCAGGGATGTGAAGGAATATCACCCCTGTAAGAGTTTCTTCAAAGCCTTTGCCATCGATACTGTTAGTAAGCGTTTCAAAGTAGTGCTGGGGTAAATATCTAACTTTCTCTTTCTTATCAGTATCAATCTCAACGTTCAAAGGGATGTCTACGCCAAGACCACTTTTGTCTTCCCAGACCATTTGGGCAGTGAAGTTTTCTGCATAACCCTTTTTTCTGAACTTCGCCGATGTCAAGAAGGATAAATTTGAATGCTTGATACCGGCATTATGTGTGTTACCGAGAACGCCCAAGATATCTGAAATTGCACTTTTGCCGCTTCCTTTATTGCCAATAATTGCAACGAGTTCCTTGTTCAGCTCAATATTGATGTCTTCGAACCAAACCCCCTGACCGCTTTTATATCCAGGAACTTTATTGATAGAAAGCGACTTAATATACCGAGTTTTGTTTGACCTGATTCTTTCAAGGACTGGCGGCTCTTGCCCAATAAATACTCGGTCGTCTGGTTCATAGATAATCTGAAGTAAGCCATCGTAGGTAACATCGGCTTTAATCCAACAGTATAGGTCGTCCTTAAACTCATAAGATTTTGCATCGTGGTTGTCGGAGGTCTTTATCATCGGCAGGCTCTTAGGGATATTTGGAAACACTTTCTCCCGGTAGTTTTTCGCATCGTTTAGCGTTGCGATTTCGAAGACATCAATTTTCTCTATAAGGTCTAGTTTTTCGGCAACATTTTCTGGCAGAGCGTTAGGGAAACACTGTTCAATTGAGTTTGATTTGTTTCCTGCGTGCACTGTAACGATACCGCCGAGCTCATGAATTAGGCCGCAGGCGTCGAATGTATTGATATAGATTTCTTCTTCGCTGCGTTTACGAACCTTGCGCTGGTTATTTATGTCCAGCTTCGACAGCATTTCGCCTGAGACGTATTCTAAATCGCAGTCCTCAGGAAAAATCGCGATAATGTTTATAGGGACTTTGTGCCTTTTGTCTCCTCGTATTTCCATGCCGGGCAGGAAGACTATACCTTCTTTTTTGCCGAGTTGCTGAAGTTCTTTAATGCGATCAACATCCATGACATGATGGTCGGTAATTGCTGCGCACACCACGCCTTTTGATTTAAGTGCTGCGACAATTGAAGTATTTGTTACGCTTTTGTCGTGGTAATCAAAAGAACTTGGGGTATGGAGATGTAAATCCCATTTCTGCCACTCCGAACCTCTGGGGTATTTCGAACTCATCGCTTTCGGGCTCCCTTATATATTGGACAATATATTCATGATAAGTTTACTCCTTTTCATCCCTGTTGTCAGGTGTTAGCAATTAGCTTACAGGAAAAAACACCATTAGATCATCAATCCATTGGCCTTAAAACTGAAATAGTCATCCTTCGTGACTATGATGTGATCGTCAAGGGGAATACCCAGGATTTGCCCGGCAGCCACGAGCTGCTGAGTGACTTTAATGTCAGCCTCACTTGGCGTAGTTTCGCCCGAAGGATGGTTGTGGGCAATGATCACCGAACACGCGCGGTCATTTAGGGGGTCGGCAAATACTTCGCGTGGGTGGACTATGCTGGCCGTAAGTGTGAGCCTATGAATACAATGCGTCGAGTAATAAGACGCTGTCTAATATCCAGCGACAGGCAAACAATGAACTCTTGCTTCTTATCCCTAAAATGTTCAAGGTAAACGAGGGCGTCTTTTGCAGAAAGTACAGGCTTCTTCCTATTTACCTGGGGCGGATACTGGCAAAAAGGACATGGCCCATCTTCTCGCACTACACAAGCAATAAAATCGCTAGTTAGCATCATAGATTACCACCGTTCCGCCGGGCGGCATCATGGCAGTCATAAAGTGGAGCTTATCCTTTTGGACGTTGCAGGCTATATACATAGTTCGGCACTCAGGGGCATAGCCCAGCGCTTGGGCTGGCGTCACAAAGCCGATGTCCGTACCTGTGAAATCATCATTAGGATTAGCCACGAAGCGTAACTGTCGCAAACGGGTAGTTTTGTGGCATTGTTTTTTGACTGCGGCCACCATGTCCTTGGGCCTATCCGTTACTACGCAGACTTTGCCAGAAGCGAGCCGGGTGCGTAGCTGGTAGGCTATATCTCCAGGCAAAGAGCTGTTGCTACCGGCTTTCCGGCGCTCAATACTCAGGCTGTGCATGGCCCACTCCGTCCATTTGGCGAAAATTTGGCATAAAAAATACAGCCATAGCGACTGTATGGAGTCGTTTTCTCATAGTTTTCTATCAGGTTATTGGTGGCGAAACCACAAAGCCCGCCGCCAGCGGGCTCTCGCCCCATGAACCTTTCGGCGCATGACCTGATAGATGCTGAACGACGGGATCAGTATCTATCAGGGATTTTAGACCATGCCACACAAAATATGGTTTAGGTCTTATCAATTTTGGCCCCTCTTTTTCGGGACTTATTGGTAGTATATTGTGTCGCAAAAATAATAACAAGCCCTAACATTTGTTAGTGGTCACTAACTTATGTTAGTCATACGCTTTAGGTAATGACTAAGCGCCTGGACACCTTATACCAAAAGATTGGCAAGCGTCTTTATGCCGCCAGAACCAAAAAGGGATGGTCGCAAGAAGCACTCTCAGCCGAGAGCGGGGTAGCTAGTGCACATATTGGATTTATTGAACAAGGACGCCGCCGACCTACGGTATCTACATTGGACAAACTGACACATGCGCTTGGCATGTCGTTAGAGCAGCTCTTTAAGGGGCTGTAAGTCTGACAGGACTACTACTTTGACTGATGTTCTTTGTAGGCTTTGTAGTAATCATCAAAACTATCTGCGCTCATTGTTTCTGCAACTTCTTTAGCGACAGTTTGCATGAACGCCAGCAGAGAGATAGCATCCTCGCGGGTTGCATTCTCTGGATCATGATATTTTAGGTAGTTCATCGTCTTGGCGATCAACTCCTCGTCGTGTATATCTGGTCGCTTGAAGTTGTCCGAATTGATCATGATGTGAGTCCTGTAAACTTCTCTAGCTTAATAAAGGCAATGAGCGTACGCGCCTCTACGTCTGAGTGAATCCGCCTCATTATCTCACAGCTATCACTAAACGATAATATGTTCAGGCTGCCCTCCCATACAATTTGGCCGTCTATGATAGCTAACTTTCTGTGGAGTCTACCAGTATGGAGTACCACTATATCTAACATATGAAACAATGCCACAGCTTCGGCGGCTTGTACCTGGTATGCCTCATCATCGTGTTCTTCGGGATCGCGGGTATTGATAATAATTTCAACACCGCGCTTTCGTAAATCTTTCAAGATCGGCAATAACCTATACACCCGTTTGCTTGTGATAAACGGACTTTCTATGATGAGTTGCTTTCTTGCGTGACTCATATCTCGCATGAATGCCTTATAAAACGTATCATGATCATAGAGACTTGAAGTGGGAAACGCACGTCGCCTAAACATCCTTTTCCTCCAAGTCTGCGAGATAGACCTTGCCGTTACGATACTCCATACCGAGATCAACCAACCTGGTATATAGTAAGATCAAATCTTTAATAAGATCATCGTTAGGCTGGGGTTTCAAAAAAGTATATGTGAGCCCTCCACGAAAACAGTCGACCCTCGCGGTCGGCTTTTTTCGTGGTTGTTTTATTGCGTCTTGAACTCACGACACGCCAAAGGGTGTCGTGGGTGAGAACAGCCTGTGGCTGTTCGCAAGGGAATCTTCCGATGCCAACTGGTTGGCAATCGCGAAGTTCCGGGGTCGCGGGACGTGACCGAGTCCCACTGGGCCCTCCACTTTAGTAACTTCAGCCTCCTTTGGGGGCTGTTTTTCATTTCCATAGGAATAAATGACGCTAATTTGAGGTATATAAACTTTTTTCTCCTGAGTAAGCTGTATTCCGGCCGGAAACAGGATATGTTTATATAACCGCATCGTTGCCTTGTCCTGCTGCCACCATTCGGTATCAAGGTTGTCCATAAGGTCAAAGGCGAAATCAATGAACTCGCTAAAGTCTCGCTCAAAGTTCTGTGCTTCTGCGGCAGCTTTTTCGGCTTCGATGATGTCGGCCTTTATTGCTTCGACCTTTTCCTTAATGTCTGTTTTCATGCTTGGGTCTTGTTCTGCTAGGTAACTATCCATAGCGTTGGCTTTTTGGTCTTTGAGGATTTGCGCCTTACCTAATGCGATTCTGGCTCTTTCAATGCGCTCGGTCTCGTAAGCAGACCAAACCCTGCGTAGATGTTCTTTCAGTTTTTCTTTTTGTAGTTGTGTGAGGGTCAGTTGCGCCAATTCACCGGTCAGTCCTTGATGAAGTGCCTCCTGTCTTACTCCAAGATTGCAGGAGCGGCATCGGTAGCGTCTATACCGTTTATAGCCCTTTGCCTTGCCGTTATTCTGCCAGTAGCCGACCAGTCTGGGGTATGGGGCATTGCTTAGGACGCAGTCTGCACATTCGGTTTCGTTGGATAGTAGAAAATCTGGGTTGTTGCGATTTACAATGAAGCATTTGCCCTTATTCTTGACCAATGCAACTAAGACCGTATGTTCCTCCGGCGTAATCATGGGCTGGTGCAAACCGTTTGGATTTACTTCCGGCCAATCTGCAAGCCTCACAGTGCCACAGTAGTAGTCATCGGTCATCAGGTATTTCCATCGGTACATATCTATCTTTTTGCCGCCCACTGCTTTTGGTCCGTAATTCTTTGTGCGCAGACCGTCACTTGTGGCACGTTTTAGACCTTCACTAATATCACATTCGCCAGCAATCATGGCTTTGAAGGCGTTGCGCAGGGCAGACCAGTTTGGCTCATCGGGAACATGCAAGCCAGGAATATCAGAAATCTTGTAGCCTGTGTGTGGGTTGCTCGGGAAGTACCCGGCTCTTATTTTTGCCATCATTTTTTCTGGCGTCTTTTTGATGCGCTCGTTGTTACTCTGCTCTGCACGGTAGATGTCAATAAGCTCATCGAAAACGGCACGGTCTTCTTCAGGGTCAACAAGGGGGTGTATAGCAAAGCGAATCTGGACGCCGACCCTTTCAAACTCTACTTTCCACCAGTAGTATTCCTTAATTGAGCGCATAAAACGGTCTACCTCGTCTACGATAAGGTACTTTACCGACCTGTAGCGTTTGCAATACTCCAGCATCTCTAGCAGGTCTTTGCGCTGTAGGTTCTTGCCTTTACGACTTGATACGGCCAGCGCCCAAATCTTAGCGAGTTCTACATTAAGTAGCCCTGCTGCCTTATTAACGCTTTCTGTTTGTGGCTCAAGGTTGCCGTCTAGTAATTGACCTTTTGTTGATACGCGACATAGCGCGATTGCTTTCTCTCTTTTTATAACCATTTGGGCTGCTCCTGCATGTAATTATACTTTCTGAAACAATACATTCAACATGTCAAGGGGAATCGTTGGTTAATTCTGCTTGCTTCTTTTTCCTGTATTGCCGGAATAGCAAAGCAGCCAACTCGTCGAAGGCCTGGTTATATTCTGCTTTTGTCACTTTTTGTTTTAAGGATTCATGCTCCTGGGGCATGATTTGCACCACTCTCTCTGCAACCCACAACAAATAACACCAGACGCTAGTGTGGCGATATTTAAGGTGTGCTGCTCAGAACTAAGTAGGCTGGAACGCTGGGTAGATTTAACCCGATGACTTTAGTTCTTATTTTAATGAGAGTGTTAAAGCTTTAAGCCCCTATGGAAGCGCTGTAGGAAGTGTAAAACTTGCAAACACCCTTATGCAACACATATTTGTAGTGGAATAAAATACATTCTGAATAGAAAGTCAGCTACTCTCCCCAGTAAGCTATTCGCTCTTTTTCTTCCTGTTTTTTCTTTTTCTTTCGTTCAAAATAGATGAGTCCAATGACTACAATGCCCCAAAACAGTATCAAAGTAGTGCCAAGATAAAAGTCATCTTCACTAGCCAGCAACTCAAATCCCCTGAATACTCTTGTAATACCAAAAAAAAGCACGCCCAACTTTATGATATTTAAGATAACTTCTTTAGTCTTTTTCACCTTTTAAGTATAGCAGCAGGAATTAAGTGGCTAACTTGCATATGACTACCAACCCGCCTGTATCTAGCCAACTCGTAGTCAGGTATAGCCGTTCGGTATCGCAAGTGACGTAAAGGGTGCGGCAGCTTGGCTCTGGCGGCCATTGTAGCGCCTGCTGAACACTAATCACATACACATCTGCCGGGTAATCTATCTGCGGCCACTTAGCGGTGAACTGTAACGTGTGCATTTTGATGATTAACTGGTTAAGCTCGTAGGTTCTGGTAGCGTTCAGGGTACTCGCTGTTTCTTTCTGTGCTTTTCGTGCTAATTTCAGCCACTGCTTGCGTAGTGCTGCCAGTGTTCCCAGTGGATTGTTGGCGATAATAACCACTTTGCCGCAGTACATTCTAGTAAATAAGTGTCGCGCTAGGTCTTTTGTGCCAGGGTTAGCACCAAATGAGTGTTCTTCAAGAATCAAACCGTGCAAGACGGTCTGCTCCATATATTAAGGCTTGAGGTTCTTGGTCTTCGCGCAGGTACTTGTACCGTTCAATCGCCATAAAATCAGCCCAGCCGCTAATGAGCTTTTCAACTTCGCTAAAGTGGGATACGCAAGCGAATGCCTGGTAGCCTTTTCCGTTTAGTAATCCGGCAGTGGCTTTGGAAAGTGGTAGCTGGACGCTGCAAATTGCGCAGGTAAGTGTACTTGTGTCTGTTGTATTAGGTGGTAGACGGGTGATTGCCACGCTTAGTACTCGTTGCGCATGGCGCTTACGAAGCTTAGTAGTGCAGGCTTGCGACGTAAATCGTATTTGCGGTTAAGCTCGGCTGTTTTTGTTGCCGTACTTTTGTTGATTCTATCCAGTATCGGCTGTGCCATTGCTTTTGCCTGTGGCCGTGTGATTGTGCCTGTGGCGTAAAGCTGCTTTATCCTGGCCATATCGGTTCGGTTCTTTGCTGCCTGTGATAGCACTTCCATATAGCCTAAGCATATAGTCGCCATCGAGATGACTCAAGGCTTACCTTAAAAATCCCGTTTGAGCTGTGTATGATGCTATTTGACAAGCTTTAATGCTACAGACGTACTTTGGCTGCCGTATCTGTTATATCTGTGTAAAACTGCCTCTATGGCATTACAGTGCCATAGGTATTGACAGGACTATGGCAGTAGAGTACCATAGTGAATATGACCCCTGAGATAAAGCAATACCTAGTTGAAATGTTGGTCCAAGCTCCAGTGAGTGCGTTGGAGTGGATGCGTGCCAATACTGCTAATAGTGGAATACAGCGCCGGGCATTTCTGGACGTGCAGCAACATGTACGTCAGTTCTTGGCTGGGACTACCTCAAGGGAGTGGATTGTGATGCCTGGCTTGCGCGGTACGGGTAAGACTACGATGCTGACACAGCTCTACAATAGCCCTGAGTTAGAGCCATTCCAGAAGTTCTACCTATCACTTGATAAGGTTAAATCCGTAGGTGGACGCATGATAGATGTTGTCGCCGTAATCGAGGAAGTTATCGGGGGCAAGATTGAAGATAGCGAAAAGCCGGTATTTATTTTGTTAGATGAAGTGCAGTACCTGGACGACTGGGCTTTGGTACTTAAGACAATCTCTGACCGAGCTAAGAAACTATTCATAATCTGTACTGGCTCATCCGCCATAATGCTACAAACTAACCCCGATATTGCACGGCGCTCTGATGTGATAAAGATACATCCACTTTGTTTTACCGAGTTCGTAATGATGGAACAGGCTCATCACGACCAGCGCATAAAATACCCTGTTAAGGGTGTCGGCAGTGGAGTCCGTGAGGCTCTGTTTAACTCAAAGAACGTCACGCAAGTGTATACCGGGCTTGCTGCACTACAACCGGGGGTTAAAGAGTATTGGAAGGGTCTCGATAAGGCAGATTTAATCAAAAAATACTTCTCGTATGGCACATTGCCCTTTACTCTCACGCTTCCAAACGAATCTGTCATCTGGGCGCGTATTTATCAGACTCTTAGCGAAGTGCTTGCCCGCGATGTGGATGCGTTGGCTAAATTCGATAAGCAAACAGTAGCCATACTACCCAGGCTGCTTTTCATACTGGCACACTCAGAACAGATAAGCATGGATTCGCTGTCGCGTACGCTTAGTATTCACATCAGAACTGTACGAAGTATCTTTGACGAATTGGAGAAAACAGAGATAGTGACCGCTATCAAGCCAAAGGGTGCCAGCTTTGGTAGGGTTACTAAGCCGTACAAATACTTGTTCACATCTCCGGCCATGCGCTTGGCTCTAGTGAATAGCGGTGGCGCAATAAAAGTTGAGGATGATAGCAGGTCGAAGCTGCGCGGCCAACTTCTAGAAGACATTGTAGGCATGTACCTGAAACGGATATTTATTGACGCTCAAAAAAAGGCTGTTGTTGAGTACGATACTGCCAAAGGCGGTGCTGACTTCATCATTTCTGCTACCGGCGAGAAGAAAGACGCAATGTCGCTTGAGGTTGGCGTGAAGAAGACGACCAACAGACAGGCTGTACAGACGCTGGAAGACTTGAATGGTAAGTACGGCATGGTTGTAACTGACCGTCCATTGTCGGTAGACACAGCCAACAAGGTGCTGTATGTGCCGCTAGAGTATTTCTTATTGGCGTAAGGTATTATAGAAAAATGAATGACACCATAATTACTGATACGCTGGATAAGCTTGCACAATTTAAGCCTAAGTCCGTTTTTCTGTATGGTTCGCGTGGTCGTGGCGACGCTAAGCCCGACAGTGACTATGAAATCGGCGTTATTTTTGATGATGACAAATATGTGCAGCGTAGCAACATTCATGCTGCCATATCAAATCCACAGGTTAAGACGTACCCTTTCAAGTGGGGAGAGTTATCGCGCGGCACTTTTGGTCATGTATTCCAAAAGTCTATTTATATGCGTGAAATTGTTAAGGGCGGTCAGACCATTGCTGGAGAGCATCTTGTTGAGCAAATCCCTCCGCCGCCTATTACCATACTTGACCTCATACAGCGTTTGCGCTTCGACATAGGCATGGCACTTGCCGCTATATTGTCTTACCGAACTGGTGATATGCAGACAAGCATGGAGGAGTTTAGTAAGTCGTGTCTTTTTGGGCTGCGCTGCCTTGAAATACTTGAGCTTAAAACATTCCCACTTGGCTACGAGGAAATCTACGAGCTTTCAGGTGAGCTTGTTGTGGAGCCGGAGTATCGTCGCGTAATTGAAGCGGCATACGCACAGCGTAAAGACGGCGAGGTGCCAAGCATTGATGTGCTGTTTGAGAATATATCGCTACTCGATACCTTTATTGAGCCAAAGATACTGGCGGTGTTTAATGCACAAGGTAATGTGGAAATTGTATGAGTGGGAGTACGGCAACGAAAGGCAATGGGCAGTCTGCCTCTCTATTTGTCAAACGTTGCCTCATCGGTGCTGGCATTAGTTTTGTTGGTACGGCGGCGATTTGCATATTGTTGTATCCGGAAGTATTTCAGCATTATGAATACGGCGTTAGCTACTTTGGCTCTGTTTCGTCCACTTACATTCCTTATTACTTCGGTTTTGGGATTACGATTATCTTGACAGCACTGATTGGCTGGCGGCTAAGGTTAATCAAAAAGTCGCTTAGTATGTTCTTTTACGCATTTGCCGCTTGTATGACCGGAGTAGCGGTCACGTCATATTCACTCAATCACACTGTCTATGCAACGCACTGGGGTTTTGCGATTGCTCTAACAATCTGTATATTGGCCACTATATGGTGGCTCATAAAACAAGGTGGCTTAGCTCGGTTCGACTATATATTGATTGTCTTGATTGTAACTACCGTTATCATTAGTGCTTTGCCGATTGTGCATAGTATTCCAGGTGTCAGAGTTTATATTCCGCGTGAGTTAATTGTGTTTGTGTGTTCGTTGTGGCTGCTTGGGAGGGCTGCGCTTAAGGCATCTGCATAGCGCTCAGTCGTCATCCTTTTGCTTAAAACTACCAATTACCCTGCGTAAAGGGTTTATAAGGTGGCCATACAGTTTGAATACCCAGACTTTATAAGATGGAGCGATATTGCAATGATATTCTTTGCCCGCACTATCGGAAGCGAATACATAGGCTACTCCTTTCCATGAGCTATTTTCTAAAGCGTTTACTTTCTTTAAGAGACATACTATGCTGTCTCCTTCCGTTAGCTTCTTGGGTATATTCGGGGCGTTAGGAAGCACCATAGACATCTGGGGCCGCCAAAACATACGGTATCCGATAGCTGTTATGGTAAGCTGACGGCGGCCAGTGTTTGTTATGTTAATCGAGGTGTGCGGCTCAGTATTCCTCGAACCTCCTATAAGCGCTGTTTTGAATACAATTACTTTTGCATTCGGCTTATCTCGCCTGTAATTTAGCCAAGATACGGTCAGTGAGATTGCTGCAATAATTGCTGCTGCGAGGGATATATTATTATTCTCCACTATAATCCAGTATACGCCCTAAGTGTGGTACCATAACCCTTACAGGGAATATAACTCTTTCGTGCGTCGCTTATCCATCTTATACTGCACAAACCTGGTATCTAGCAGCGACCTCCATCGCATCAGTTCATCGGCCAAAATATATAACTTACTTCCTCGGTGGCCCTCCAATTTCGATATCAGACACAAGAACGTGCCCATTTGGTAGGTTTTTTTGTTTGACAAGAATCACCTCTGTTATCAGGAGTTCGTACCCCATTGGTGGAAGCCGAGAGCAAACCTTATGCTTGCAATCTGTTGGGAAGCTGGTAGTTTAGAGGCATAAAGAGGAGGAGTATATGTCATTATTCGGTCGGAGGAGTGCTCCCACTCCACCAGCAGCAGAGCGATTCCTGCCAGAAATGAATCGACCACCAATTGAAGTGGCGCAACTGACTGCGGAATCAATCGAAACAATCCGTCGTAGCGTCGGCTTGGTTGCATTGAGCCTAGACGAAGTGAATGCGCGAGGTTTTGTGACGCGTGTACCAGCAGAAGACGAACACGACGGTCAACCAATCGGCGCTCACTACGCTCACTTCGGATATGAGGGCTTGACAGCAACCCCGGATGCCCCAGACACGGTACTTTTTCACGGCCTAAGAGCACCTGATTCTCAATCGAGTATAGGCCCGGATGGTCGGTGGCACTGGGTCGGCATAGACTGGACCGGTGACGATCAGCAATTCGGACGAGTAGAAACTGTCCTTGAGCTTCAGGATACGAAGGCGTCAGGAATCTTGAGCAGAGCCGACCAGATTGTACGAGCAGCACAGGGACTTTAGGCACGACTAGGCTTCCTCTCGTTCCACTATAGAAACCTGGCCGTCGTAATACACAAAGCCTAACTTCTTTAACTTCTCATACATCAAGAGCAGACTGGGATACAAGGTGTTCCACCTATGGCCAACTGGGCCTTCCAAGAAGAATCTTACAGATTTAACAAATCGCCACCAACTTGGTGGCGATTTAGTTTTCTAGAGGTAGAGGTTATAAATTACTCACAGGCATACCCAAACGAGAGCGATAGCTTAATTTTTGTGTTATACGCTATAAAGATCATTCTGGAGCCAATTCCAAATCTTTTCTCCACGGCCAAGACCACTTTTCGGGCGTGAGTCGCTGACGTGGGTCAGCTCTGGGTAAGCCCAGATACTATCGCTGCTGAGCCTCTATATGCTGCATGATAGCCTGGTTGATAGTGGTGATATCGCTGCTTATTTTTGCCAGGTCCTCTGCACTTGAGTAGGTTATGTAGTAGGTCTTCTGAGTAGTGGGGACTATAAACATTACGTACCTGTATACTTTTTGGTCGCCTGGGCTGAGCTGCGTGTACTCAACTTTTATAGCATCGTGCTTGTCAATTTTTAGCGTCCTCTTTTCAACCAGTTTAAAACCCTCCACCTGCTGACCCAGATTTGAGGCTATCTGGTCTGGAAGCTTTTCCTGGTCCAACCCTTTTGACAAGTCGCCGTTGCTTTCACGGACTATGACTTTGGTGGTAGGTTCACCCTTTGTTGCAACCGAGGTTACCCCCAGCTCTTTCTCACTGGTTGCAATTGATGATGCCTCGGCCCAGGACGATGGATACTTTATGCCGCTGGGAGCAATCGTGACCCGAGGAGGCAGAGCAGCAGTTTGGTTTTCAGGTTTCTGGTCCCTGGTAAAGGCAAAGATAGTGACGCCGACAAGGGCCACTGAAAGGACCAGGACGAGCACCAGTAAAAAATTCCTGCCGGGCTTTTTTAGTCTATCCATGTACCGGCAGTATAATCGGGATTAGATAATAAAGAAAGCATAGTTGGGCAGCATCTGACTGTCCCTAACTGCATGAACAGCAAACACTACTTCTGGGTATCCCTTACCACAATAGTACCAATCTGAATAGCTTCTGCACTGTCTGCTGCCTGGTATAAAAGTGCGTAGCTACCCGGGTTATGAGAAGACTTAAACTTAAATACCAGGGGGCTCTGGGTAAAAGTTATGGTCTGTGGCGGTTCGGTGGGTACGCTTACTTTGCCAAACTTATTGCTGGTGACAGTAAATTCCAGTCCCACCCCCGGGTTTACCAGATAGGTTGCTGCTTCTGACGTCAGCTTTCCATCTTTTAGCCCTATTTGCAGCTGAGTGTATTGATCTACAGCAGATTCGACTTTTGCAGCCGGCTTATCCCGGAGGCCAAAAAACCAGACGCCGCTTGCCGCAAGCACGGTCAAAACAATGATTGAACCCCCAATAAAAACCCTTTTAATCATTCAAGTAGTATAAATCAAATAAGGTACTCGTACGAGTACCTTATTCTTACTTCCGTGTCTCAAAGAGAAACAGTTGCTTACTATCTACTGGATAGCGTGGAAGTTCCAGCTAGGCGTAGCACCAGGCGTAGCGGCAGTTGTCGTGATGACAAAAGTACCGGTAGTAGCACTTGATACATAAGCAAGCGCAGCGTTACCACTTGCGTTAGCAGGAGTGATGACCACTACTGGAGCACTGGCATAAGCCGTGTTAAAGGTAACCGTAACGGTACCCGTTGCAGAAGGCGTACCCGTTGTGGTGATTGTACCCTTTGTGTCAGAGCCAGCTACAGCGGCTGCAGACAGTCCAGTTACGGAAACAGCTGCGGTTGGAGCAGTTGTCTGGCTTGATGCCAGGTGAACTGGAGTCGTCGTACCAAATCGGGCCAGACCACCGTTTACGGTAAATCCGCCAGCAGTTACCGTAGCACCACCGGATGTCACGGTAAGTGCACCACCGGAAGTCACGGTACCAGAGACTGAAATGTTAGTTGCCAGCTTAGCACTTGTCACCGCGTCGTCAGCTATATCATGAGTCTGAATAGTACCGTTGCTGATGTCATCGCTGGTAACGCCACCATTCACAATACCGCCCGTTCGCACGGCATTGCCCATGAGATGTGCAGTGCCTACTGCTCCACTGGCAATCTTTGCGCTTGTGACTGCACCGTTCACAATGTCACCCGTGTTTACGGCCGCACCTACCCGTGCTACTCCGGCGACCAGCATAAAGCCGGACATAGACACAGTGCTGGCAGCCACCAGCCCTACTTTTTGTAAGTATTTTTTCACCATCCTCTAAAACCTTTCGGTTAAATTATATATTTACCATTATATCGTACGCTTATGTTTAAAAAAACAACAGCCTAAAATTATAAAATATGGATGAATTAAACGTATTTCTAATGCTTTCGGGCTATGTTTCGAGCTCCGTGACCTCGCCGGAGCGCACCTGGCCGCGCAAGCGCATCCAGATCTTGCCCAGCTCGTTGCGGCCGTCCCTATTTGGGCCCCACCCCCAGAAAGCATCTTTGGTTGAATCTTCTACGATGTCCAGATCGCCGGTCTCCAACAGCTTCTGCCAGACATACGGATTCTGAGCCAGCTTCAATCTACAAATCCCATACATGACCTCTGCCTTGCGATCTTCCCAATCTTCAGGCACTTTGTCCACATGTGCCCGGGCTAGTTTATATGCGTCGTGGGCTGAACGAGCTTCAAAAATTGCTTCTGCAACTTGAGGTGCGGTATCAAAGAAATGGGATGCCTGGTAAGCATGCTCGGAGGTAGCCCACCTGCGGCCCATGTAGTCCACTTGAAACGACGCAAAGTTATCAAACACATAAAACTCCCGGGGATAGAAACAAATCCTATCCCCGGAAACGTCCAAATCCGGATCACGAAATTGTGCAGGTCGTTCCATAGCAATCAGGCCTGATATTCAGCGGCCACATGAACGGTAATACATGCAAACAGAGGACCGGTTCGATCGGGGGAGGTAAATATAGCATCTTCGGGCAGGGTGATTACACGATTTGGCTTATCCAGCTGTCTGAGCCTATCCAGGTCTGCATAAAGCGTTACATCTGTTCGACCAAGTTCTGCACATACTCCTGTATTCCCGATGGCTCCAAGTTTAGCCTTCAGTAATGGTCCGTCATCTGCCAAACCAGAAAAAGGTTGAAGCCGCAGCTCTGCGCCGTCACCCAAAGGCATTATTTGGACGCCTGTCGTTTCTGCTTCATCAATTTCGCCCTGGATAATCCCAACCCACAACTCCGAACCAGCATCTGCCATCATAGTAAGCTCCTCTGACCTCATTCTAGGAGTGTTTGGCCCTGTCTGCAAGGCAGCCCCGCTAAGTGGCGGACGCTTCATTGGTACGGCATCTATTATTAAGAGGCTCGTACCAGATTATTGATGCAAGTAGCCGTTTCGCAGTAGGAACTCGTCTTGATCGGCATGCATATTTTCTGGTAGCTTTTTAAACCAGCCGCCACTTTCTGATTCTTCGTTTGTGTTTAAGGCACCGGCATGCCTGGTCACCTCAAAAACAATTCCGACAGGTGAGTCTAGTCCATTTTTGAAATGACTTGGATACTCAATATAACTCTTGCTCTTAACATCCTTTACTTCAATTCCCAGCTCTCTCAGAGCAATGCGTTTTACGGCGTCAATCATCGGTTCACCAAAATGAACTGTTCCGCCAGGCAGATGCCATTGACCCTTGCAGGGCTGTATCGCGCGTTTTGTTAAATAGATTGCGTCTTTTTCGTTCCTGACAATAATCTCTATTGTTAAACGAGGGACTTTTGAGTAAATTGCATTAAACTCCTTTTGGCTTAGTGGATGAATGTTCTTAGTCATTGTTTTTATAGTATAAGCGGAATGGATTCTAAGAACCCATCCAGGATCTTTTCTCCTTGCCGAGAGTAGTTTTCGGGTGTAAGCCGGCTGTTTTTTGATTTGAAAGGTACCTGTAGGTACCTTTCGGAGCAAAAGGCAGTTGGATTGCATGCGAAAACTGGTCGGAGTCAGAGGAAGAGATCCTGGATGGGTTCTAAGAGCTCGAATCCACTGGGCTGCGCGGGGCTCGTCGAAGCAAAAACTTGCTTTGCTTGGTCGACGGAAATGAACCACAGCGGTTATAACAAACCGGGGTAAGTGCCCGACTCTGGTACTATTAATCTATGGCGGCCGTGATATCTATCAAAAACTTGACCGTGGTCAAGGACGGCAAAGACATCCTCCGGGATATATCACTTCAACTTACGCCTGGCAGGATCATTGGTCTGCTGGGCCCCTCTGGCGCAGGCAAAACGACCCTCATCCGCACTATTGCCGGACGGCAAAAGATCACCAGCGGGAGCGTGGAAGTTCTTGACCAGCCGGCGGGCGCTGCTGCACTGCGCAAAGACATAGGCTATATGACCCAAGGCGTGGCAATCTATCCTGACCTGACAGTGGCAGAAAACCTGCGCTATTTTGCCGTCATGACCGACGCGCCCAAGGGGCGGATAGGTGAAGTATTGGCCGAAGTCCACCTGCAGTCCAAGGCCAAACAACTGGTCAGCACTCTTTCTGGCGGCGAGCAGTCGCGCTTGTCGCTGGCTAGTGCCCTACTGAATAAGGCTCCATTTTTAGCCCTCGACGAACCAACGGTCGGCGTAGACCCGGTCTTGCGCCAGCAACTATGGGAACTGTTTGGCGAACTCGCCCGGGCCGGTACCACGCTCCTGATTTCCAGCCACGTCATGGACGAAGCCGAGCGCTGCGACGAACTGCTGTTGATCAGAAACGGTCAGTTGCTGGCGCAGGACACGCCCGCGGAACTACGCCGCCGGACTGGCAGCAAAACCGTAGAGGAAAGCTTTTTGAAACTGGTGGGCCAATCATGAGCGCAACCAAGACCCTGAGTACTGCCTGGCGCATCCTCAGCCAGCTGCGGCACGATCACCGTACACTGGCACTTATTATTTTTATACCTTCTATTTTGCTCACTATATTCCGCTTTGTGTTCCAGAACCAGCAGCCGGTTTTTCAGGCTATAGCTCCGCAGTTTTTGGGCATCTTTCCGCTCATCATTATGTTCATCGTGACCTCCGTCGCCATGCTGCGCGAACGCCGGACCGGCACGCTGGACCGGCTGATGACCATGCCGATTAGTAAAGCTGATCTGGTATTAGGCTACATGTTGGCCTTTTCTTTACTTGCACTTACACAAGTCGCCCTGGCCTGCGTGGTATTGCTCGGCTTTCTGGATGTACCTGTAGCCGGCAGTACGTTGCAAGTTGTTCTGGCCGCTCTGATCGCAGCCATGCTTGGCACGGCGCTGGGGCTGTTTGTCAGCGCCTTTGCCAGTTCAGAGTTCCAGGCCGTACAGTTTATGCCCGCGTTTGTGTTGCCCCAACTGCTGCTGTGCGGCTTATTTGCAGCCCGCGCGGACATGGCTCGTCCTCTGCAATGGCTGGCCAATGTCTTGCCTATGACTTATAGCGTGGATGCAATGAAGCAAGTTACTCTTCACACCGGCTGGACAAGTGAGTTCCTGCAAGACGTTGCCATTGTCAGCGTTTACGTTATCGGCGTCTTAGTGCTGGGCGCCCTCACCATCCGCCGCCAGGAAGCCTAGCACCCCACTCCACCTAAGCCTTCGGTCAGACCTGTAGGGGTAGGTGGGGTGGGGTTCTAGAACTCATCTCCTGAAACTCTGCTACACTTTAGGTTAATGAATTGGCTGCTAGCGATTGGTCTTGCATCTTTGCCCCTGCTTCTTGGCGAAGCACTGTACAAAAAGGCTGGACTCAAGCGCGAGCTCGCCAGAAAGACAGTCCATATACTGGGTGCTTTCGCATCAGTTGGGCTGCTGTGGTTTTTGGATCTGAGCCAGATTATATTTTTGGGCCTGAGTTTTGTGATCGTCCTCGCGGTCGTACGCCGAAAAAGGTTGGTTGGGGCGCTTTATGATGTAAACAGAACGAGCTTAGGTGAAATTTTATTCCCGGCCGGCGTCGCCAGCACGGCGTTAGTAGCCAATTCCAACCCAGCGTACGCATTTGGAATAATGGTTATGGGTCTGGCAGATGCCGCGGCTGGCATCTTTGGCACAAAGTACGGCCACAAAAGGTATAAGCCGTGGTTTGGCACTGGCAAAAAATCATATGTTGGCAGCCTGGCGTTCTGCGCAGTAACGCTCATTGTTGGCGGCTTGTTCCTGGTAGCGTATTTTGACCCAACGCTGACTAATGGTGCCAAACTGCTGGCGGCCAGCCTGATCCTTACGCTCATAGAGTCACAGCTAAGCTATGGAACTGACAATCTTGTTATACCTGTGATTGCGACAGCTTTACTACAAGGGACGGTTACGTGAGCAAGCGGAATTCCCGGATACCGTTAGTCATCATCGGCCCATCAGGAGCGGGGAAATCTACCATCCTCAGGCAGCTTGTTTTAGAAAACATCATTGTGGTTGAACCTACCTGGACAACCAGGCCGCCCCGGCCCAATGAAGCCGCAGAATCACTCGAACACGTATTCGTATCAAATGAAGTGTTCCAGCAAAAGCAGCAAAATGGTGACTTCCTGGGAACGATACAAATGTTCGGGCTGCCGTATTGGTATGGGCTGCCTGCCTTGCGGCAGCAGACTGACAGCATTACAACCGTGCTGTTAAGAGCCCCTCTCGTTAAACAATTTGCACACTACTATCCCAAACATGTCATCTACCAGATTTACGACGATAAACATGTCGTAGCAGAACGGCTAAAACAGCGCGAGACGACTGGCGAGCAGTCCGGCAGCAGGTACGGGGACTACGACAAAGAAGTTCAGCTTGGCAATACCATTGCCGCGAGGAGTTTCAAGAACACGAACCTGACAAAAACAATCACGGAGATACAGCAAGCCATCCAGGAAGATTTTTAACCCTGTCGTTTGATGCTAGAATAGCCCTATGACCGATCCGAGTAATCCGCAGTATCAACCGGATGAGACCCAAGCCAATCTGCCAGCGGAACCCGCTCAGCCAGAACAGCCCCAGCCAGCCGGACAGCCGCCTGTACGCCGCATGATCAGTATCAAAAAGGCCTACTTTTTCGTGGTTATTGCCGGCGCCAGCCTATTCACCATGAGCTACCTCATACCAAGTTATGCACTGATACAAATAACGGCCCCTATCTTCTTCTATGGCGGTGGGTTGGCAGCGTTTGTCATTGGTATATTGGCTGCCCGCAATACCGTTGTACGGGTAAAGCAGTCCAACAAGCAACCGCAACAGCCCGCCGTGCTCACGATCAAAGCATTGTTCCTGGGCATACTGGCCTTTGTGGGGGTTTTTGGATCTTTGGCGATTGCCATCTTCATTGCATCTATCTATTTGAGCGTACGCTCCTGTGAACTGTCGGGTTCATCGAAGTGCTATTGAACCCATTTCAAAACCCCAGTCTGTTAAGCGAAGGGCATTCTGGCGAGTACGATTTGTTCGTTCTCGCGACAAAGCGTATCCGAAGATACGCTGACATGGTCTCTTTTTTGGCCTGCCAGCGAGCTAAGCTCGCTGCACTGCCAAAAAAGGCCACGATCTCGAAGCGAAACGGACAAAGCGCGTATACCCCACGAAACAAGTTTCGTGGGGACCCCGTTGTGCCGCCAGAATGGATTGAGGCTGGAGTGGGATTTTGAAATGGGTTCATTAACCTGGTTTGCAAAACACCCCTTGTTGCAAACAATCCGCGGCCTGCTACGAGTACCCACCTACACCATCGTCTGCCTGCAATTAGTCATTGCCGCCAGCGTAGTCGCCAGTAACTCGGGCACCCCGATCGGCAAGCTGATAACCGGTCACTTGCTTGAGCTGGGCCTATGCCTGGTATGTATCGCCATGTGGTACATAAACGGCACAGCCATCAACGACCTGGCAGATTATGAGATTGATCAAATCAATCTCAAGCACGACAAGGACCGTCCGCTTGTTACTGGCAACGCATCCAAAAAAACTGTCTGGCGGGTAGCCGTCCTGGCCGCACTCACCGGTGTCATGGCCGGATACGCTATTACCTGGACTGCGGGCGCTGTCATGCTGGCAACTGTTTTTCTGAACTGGATATATTCCATGCCACCGGTACGAATATCTTACCGGGGCGGACTGGCTCAAGCATTGCTGCCGCTGGGTTACGTCGCCTTTCCATACAGCCTTGGCCTGATAGCGTTTTCGGGATCCATTGATGCAGCGAGCCTTGGTATTCTTGCCGCGTTGTATCTATTATTTTGCTCGCGTGTCATGCTGAAAGACTTTCGGGACGTGGATGGAGACAAAAAACACGGAAAACTGACCTTCCTGCTGCGTCATTCAGTAGATACCGTGGCAAAAGCCGCGTTGACAGTCTATGCCCTGGGTATTACTATCGTCTGCGTACAAATTTCGGATACACCCGTTCCTTTTGTGGCACTGCCCGTTATCTTTCTTGCCGGCGTGAACCTGGTCTTGTTTAACGAACTAGCCAAGACTACCCAGTGGAAAGAACAGAGACCTTTACTGGCTCCTATAGGACGAGTCAATACCGCACAACTGGTATTGCTGGTATTGGCGTTAATGAGCAGCAGCGAGCCCATGCCGTTGACCCAAGTTGTACTGATCATGCTGGCGGTGCTGGTCACGTTCTTGTGGAGCGCTTATGTCAGCCTGCGCCAGCAATACACGATTACGAACACCCGGTAGCTGCGTACTTCAATGGGTTCAATGGTGTTTTTTGTGTTTGTCTTCTTTGGGCCCGGAGGCCAGCCACATCAGGACCAGGGCCATGAAGGCTGCCGCAGCTACTACTACGTCCTGGGCGTCCTTAAAGACGTTTCCGTAGCGGGTGCTGAACAGCTGCTGCTGGGCGTTGCTGTCTAAAAAGGGCAGAGCCAGTACAGCCAGAGCCGCGCCCGTTGCCACCAACACCGGCACATGAAAAATGACCTTTGACCTGGGTAGTGATTTACGGAGGAAAAGCAGGCTCATCCCCACCGGTACAAGTAACAGTGCAAACTGCGTGATGAGTGTCGTGTTCTGTCCCCGAACCACCATACCCAGGGCCAGGGCAGCATCGTCACCAACATACGTCACCAACAAACTACCCGCCGCAACGCTGAGGAAAAGAAAAATTGCACTTACCCGGAACACCAGCGCCAGCAGCACCGGAACCCCGGCTATGGCCCCCAGTAGGATAAGCGCATTCATAGGCTCATCATAGCACACCGGCTATCGGCCTTAGCAGCATCCCTGACCCACATGCACTTTCTTGCCCTACCACATCCATGGTCAAGGCATAAAAGAGTTATTACCTATTATCTGGATTCCCAGTCAAGCTGGGAATGACAGGGACGGGTGAAAAAGTGCATGTGGGTCAATCGGCAATCTGACCGGCAACAGCCATACGCTGTCGTGGTCAACGCGCGTCTGCGTCTGCCGGTGGCCACTGCTCGATGCCTCTACCTAGCGCCAACTCCAGATGACTGAGCCTTGTTCCCTCCGTGACTGGTCCATGGCCTTGAAGACCGGCATTATACCCAACCTCCCCGGTGGCGTATACGTCAAAAGAGGTGTCTCCACGCAACTCTGTGAACCCATCCTCGTAGCGCACGTTTATTGCAAGTGCAGGGTGTAGCGCCCTAAGCTTCACGCGTATGGGTGGCTGGTGGCGGGACTGCTGCTGCCTTAAATCTACGCTCAACAAACCCCGTGCAAATCTTACCTGGTCAGTAGCACCGCCGATTGCTCCGGCCGGAAAGGAGTCGTATGCAAATCCTTCTGGCAGCTCCCCTTGAGGATGCAGTATGCCGTTCAGTTGATCAAATCTTTCGGGTGTCGTCATGATAGTGGCCCTCATTAATTGCTTAGTGACCTTCATTATATAACTGCTCTTGCCATACGCAATCATGCCTCTGCGGCGAAAGCCGCTATTTAAAATCACGAGCTTCAGCTCGTACAAAATAGGACCAGGCTTTGCAAAACCGATGAACCCAAGGTCAAAAGTGCCGAGTCAAGCCGAAACTTGTTTTGTTCCCGTAACTACAAGACAATGAACAAAACCGCCCCTTTAGGGGCGTTGTTTCGGCGCGGCACTTTTGACCTTGGGTTCAATCGCTGTTTTTGCAACTGCCTGCCACTTCTTTGCCTCCTTTCTTGCTGGCGCAAGAAAGGAGGGCGGTAGACGGCTGCAAGCCGTACCGAAATTGAAGCTGATTTATTTACTGACTGGATTCCCGATCTGGTCGGGAATGACAGGAGTTGGAGGTTATGTTCTGGACGGGAGAGCCAGCGAGTGAACTTCCAGGAGACTTTACATATAAAACCGGAGGCGTGCATCTTGCATTATAAGGTCTCACCTTGAGAGGTGTTAAAACGTGTAATCTAGAAACGGAGGCGTTGGCCGACATGCAAGTCGGCGGCCTTGACGATGCCGCTATTTACTTCTACCACATACTGCGCGGACTTGGGGCCGCAAAAGGATTTGGGATAGGTGTCCGGCGTGACGTTTTCTATCATGTACACAATTTCCTGACGCTCATCCAGCCATAGCATATCCAGGGCAAAATGCATGTCCTTCATCCACATGCAGTATTCGGCCGGCCGGGCAAAGTCAAACAGCATGCCCTGATTCCGATCCATGGACCGGCGCCCGGACAACCCCAAAACCCTCTCGCTTTCAGAGGACGTCTCTTCTAGCTGTACACAGGTATCTACCCGGTGGGCATCCCCCTTTGTCTCTGGGCTCACGGCGGATGAGGCAATACGAAAGGCACACTCCGTATAAACAGACTTGGCACTAAAGCGATGAACAATCAGGCCGCACACCAGCAGCAGCGCAACGCCGGCTAGTACCATGCGTACCTGCCAGGGTTGAGTCCACCGTTTTACCTTACGCGCCAATTCGGTCGCGACGACGCTTGCCTCGTGCATTTTGTTCTATGTGTTCAATTATTTTGCTGGCCACGTTGCGGCTGGTAACTTTTTCTATACCCAGGCCCGGGCTGGAGTTTACTTCCAGCACCAATGGCCCGCGTTCGCTGCGCATCATGTCCACGCCGCAGATGGAAAGGCCCATGGCTTTGGCGGCTTTTTGGGCGGTTTTGCGTTCTTCCTCTGTCAGTTTAACAGTGGTGCCTTCGCCGCCCTGGTGCAGGTTGGACCGGAAGTCATCATCAAGGCTCTGGCGTTTCATACTGGCCACTACCTTGCCGCCCACCACAAAGGCACGAATGTCCTCACCGGCAGATTCTTTGACAAATTCCTGCACCAGAAAGTTCACGCCCTCTACATAAAAGGCTTGCATCACCGCTTGAGCAGCCTTGGCTGTCTCTGCCAACACCACACCGTTGCCGTGGGTACCGCGGGCAACTTTAATAATAAGCGGCGCACCACCAGCCTGCTGAATAAGGTCCTCTACTTCCGCTGTTTCGCGGGAAAAGACCGTCTTTGGGATATCCACACCGGCCCGGGCCAGAATCTGGATAGCCCGCAGCTTATCACGCGAACGGTTAATCGCCAGGGATGTGGCGGTGGAATACACACCCTGCATTTCAAACTGGCGGACCACGGCTGTGCCGTACTTGGTCACACTGGAACCGATACGCGGAATGATCACATCAATGTCGGACAAGTCCTCGCCCTCGTAGCGGACCACTGGATGACTGCGTTCGATGGTCATGTAGCAGCGCTTGTGGTTGATAATCCGCACGGTGTGCCCGCGGGCCAGAGCCTCTTCTTTGAGTCGTTTGGTGGCGTAATTGCCCGGACCAGCAGATAAAATTGCTATGTTCATCCCGTTACAACCCACTTCCCTTCCAGTCATAGACTAACGGTTGAATACGTGTGTGTATGGTTCGTATGTATAGATATACTTTGTTGGCCTTTTGGGTTGTAACGGGATTCATACCCTTTCCTCCAATTCCTCTTCCAGGGTTTTCAGATTACCATGGGGCGTTGGGGGGCGCTGTAACTTTTTTAGAGAAGGCTTGCGACGAAAGGCTGTACCCTCCTTGACGTCCACCAGGAACTTGCCTAGTAGCACGTTGCGACCAATCAGCACCGGGTATGTCCGTGCGCTGCGATCAGCCAGGGTAAACGAGGCGCGGATTTTTTTCCCGCCCAGCACCACCAGCAGCCGGACTTTAAAGCGCCGCTCCACCTGACCGGTAGAACTGGCAACCAGCGACTTTTTATAGGTTTCAAAGCGGTAAACCGTCTCTGCGGGATCACCAAAAAACACAGCCTCCAGCACATCGCCCTGCTGCCTGACACTTGTCACGGCAATGGCAGAGACCTTCGCCCCGGTATCCACACGCGCTGCCATACTTAACCCGCCCAGCTCCGGAAAACTGACCAGTTCGGCACGTCCCACGAGTTTTTTAACGCCAACACTCATAAATGTATTATTATAAAACATTGTACTGTTATAAGCAATATACGTGTGCTAGTATGCCCTTATGACACCCTTGCAGGTGGCCATTAAAAGCTACTACCTCTCTCACAGTAAAGCACTTCCCCGGGATAGGCAATTCCATCTTGCCACCAGACTGGCGGCTTGGACGGTTGAACCGCCTACCCTTGCATTTCGGCAACTCGCCTATAGGCCAGGTAGATAACCGCAAGAACTACGCACAAAATCACCAACAAAAGGGGCACCAATCCGGCGGCATCAAGCTTTTTCATCCCCTTGCGCCTTCTGGAGGGTAATCATACACATCTTATACTTATTTTTACACCTTCAGAAGTAATTTGTACAGCAGTTACTATCTCTTTCGTTGCTTATTCTTGTACATAAGCTCATCTGCCTTATCCTTTGCTTCAGTAAAGGTCATGTCTCGCCTCCACTCAGCAACTCCTATGCTTACCTCGGGCATGGCCTCTAAGTTCTCTGAGGGAAAGAGGTGTCGATCAATTTCAACCTGATAAGTAATATCCTCGTCCACGCCAGACTTTAGCATAGCACCCCTTCCGGCAGCCTTGCCTTCGTCAAACGGTTCGGGCGACCAATATGCCACCCCGAACTCATCACCACCTAGGCGACCTACGACATCCCCGGGTCGGATATGCCGCAAAAGGGAATCTCCAGCCGCTCTCAAGAGCCTGTCTCCAGCACTGTGATTAAAGGTGTCGTTATATCCCTTAAAATCATCGAGATCCACCAGCGCCAGAGCGGCCGATCCTTCCTTGCGCGCTCTTTCAAGCACTCTGTGGGCAGCATCCCTAAACCTCTCTGGTCTTAGTAACCCCGTTAAGGGATCATACCGTGCCGCAGGGAGAAGCGTCTGGACTTCCTGCCTTAGCGCGGTATTATCAGTCTTCAAACTAGCTAGATCTTGGCCTACTTTTAGCTGAGGGCACTCGCCGGGGTAAACATCTAGAGGGCATGGAACACAGGGCAAGCCAAGGGTGCGCCCATTAGTATTTGTGCATGTCATAATTTCAGGATTAAAAAAAGCGCCTCGGTCTGGCATGAGCACTCCTGGTTGATTATTTAGCTAGAAAGTCCAGTTTACCACAAACCTTTTTTGCGGGCACCTTTGAATTCCTGCAGCAGCTCCTGCTGTTTTTTGCTGAGTTTAGTAGGGGTTTCTACACGGATGGTGACAATGTGGGCCCCGCGGGTCTCCCGGCGCAGGTGCGTCACGCCGTGGCCGGATAGTTTGAAGTCTGTGCCACTCTGGGTACCGGCCGGTACCTTCATGCGGACGGGGCCGTCCACCGTATCCACGTCTATTTCTACGCCAAGCGCCGCATCTACCATACTCACGGTTTCTTCGCTTAGAATCAGGTCGCCCTCACGGGTGAATTTTTTATGCGGCCTTACCCGGACGTTTACATACAGATCGCCCTTTGGCCCATTGGCAATGGCTTCGCCGTGTTCGCGCAGGCGAATGGTTGCACCGTCGTCAATCCCCGCAGGAACCTTCAGCCCGATAGTCTGGGATTTGCGCTGCGTTCCTTTGCCGTGACAAACGGTGCATTCCTTTTCCGGCACCTTACCGGCACCTTTACACTTGGGACAAACTGTGGCCTGCTGGATGTTGCCAAAGACCGTGCGCATAACCCGTGTTACCTGGCCGGAACCGCCGCACTCGTCACAAGACCTCAGCTCGTAGCCCGGCTCTGCGGTGGTGCCTTTGCAGTGTTCGCAGGCGTCTTCCAGGCTGAGGTTGAGGTCTACTTCCGTGCCAAAGACGGCCTGTTCAAAGGTGATCTCCACATTTGTTTCCACGTCGCGGCCGCGAGCCTGGCGGCCCTGGCGGTGGCCGGCACCCCCGCCAAAGAAGCTGCTAAAGATGTCGCCCAGGCCCATGTCACCAAAGTCAAAGTTAGTGTTCTGACCAGCCTGACCGCCATACCCGCTATATCCACCAAATGGGTCACCCCCGCCGTTACCGCCCACCCCGGCATGGCCAAACTGGTCGTAGCGCTGGCGTTTGGACGAATCCTTCAATACCTCGTAGGCCTCGTTCACTTCCTTGAACTTAGCCTCATCCCCGCCCTCTTTGTCCGGGTGGTGCTGCACAGCAGCTTTGCGGAAAGCTTTCTTGATCTCATCAGCAGAGGCACCTTTGCTTATACCCAGAACTTCGTAGTAATCTCTTTTAGCCATGTCGTTTCTTCTGAGGGTTATGCGTTTCAAAATATTTCAAAATTTGCCGGTCAGTAAAAGTACGGGTTTTTTTAGAAAATTGCGAGAGAGAAGGCAGGACGAAGCTTTCATACGCAACATAAGTTACTGCTATCTTCTCTTGCTTCAGCACACGAACCGCAGGCAGCAGGTCGGCATCGGAGCTAACAAAGGCTATATTTCTCACGTTATGTTTTAGGGCAGCTACAATCATATCCACAGCCATACCAACATCAACGCCTTTTTCCACTAGATACTCTGAGTTCTTGGGATACCCATCAGAGCGGACCTTGAGCGCACCGGTCTCAAAGTAATCAACTCGCTGCTGTTTGAGAATAGAGTTCCATGCGCGTTTTTGTTGAATAATGGCGAGTGTTTTCTGGCGAGTTTGTTTATGTTTACCGGCAAGCTTCACCTTTGCGCCATAGTATCGTATCTCCAAGCCTTGCGGTTCGGGTACAAGCGCTTCCACAAATCCACGAATATCAAACTTTTTGAGATTCTGGCCATCTCGGATTTTGCGATGTTTGACTAACACTTCTGCAAGTTTGTGCCGTAAGTTTTCGCCGTCTATAAAAACGATTGTTTTCATCTGCTACCCTTTTCAATAAAAACACCTCGCTGGGTCCGAAAACCAGAGCGAGGCGAGGTATAAATATAATACCGAGTACTATCAAATATGTCAACTGCGCTGAGCCTGGATCTCAAGCCGGTTACAATGAGCACCTTGTTCATCATAGTTTTGCGTTGTGCCATGCCGTATATTCTAGCACTTGAGCATTGAGAGTGCCAGCCTTGCTCTCTGGTGCTCCTGCTTCAATACTTGCTCCGGCATTTGCAGCCCAGAAAATTGTTCCCTGTTTTGCCTAGGTGGCGTCACCAACCATCCCTAAAAGCTGCCGGACAACCCCATAATTTGGCCCTGGAACAGCGGATCTCATTCTGGATTCTTCCGACTCAAAGACCTCGGTTGATGTACCCCCTACTGGGTTGAGCAGATTCACAAACTCATCTACACGCAGCTTCGCTGGGGCACTCCAGCCCGCCTCATCCATGACCGCAGTCAACCTGGCGGCAACCAGCTCACCCCTATGTGCACTGCGAAATCCGCGCCCTACATACCCATGTAGTTCCACAGAATCAAATGGATTGGAAAGTTTGTCGGCAGGCACGCTTATTACGTGTTCGGTGACTTTCTGGCCGAGCACTTGAGCTCGACGGCCTTTAGTACTTGCGATAGCGGCTTCAACAGTAGCTGTCAAATCTTCCGGAGTAATCGGAGCAGCCCTATCCGTATCTCCAAAAACCCGGGTCCTCAGCTCACCCCGCCTAAGTTCTCTTGCAGCTGCGACAGCTTCGACTTCTTCATACCATTCTACGGAACGCGACATATCTACTCCTTTTCGTTAGCTTCAAGCTACTCCACCTGGCTCTGTTTCTCAGGATAACATTTTGCCCCGCGCCTACCCAACCACATCCGGTTTCAGCTGCATAGCCAGGGCTCGCCTGCTAACGTACTCTAACAAATCCTCGTCGGCTTGCAGAACATGGCCTACGCCCTCCTGAGTCCCCCGCCAGTAGTACCCGCGTCCCGCGCCGTTCAGTAGAATGGTATGTTGCAGGACAAAATCCAGGCCGCTCACAGACTTAGTTGCAGTGTAAAAGTGATCGCCCGCAGGGGAGATGGCCACGCCTTCTACCCCATTGGCCAGAGGCCGCCAGGCTTCCTGCCGGGCAGCAGCAAACCTGTCCGCAAATTCATCCGGCGACATAGTACCGTTCGCGGCCACCATCCCTTCCGCTGCTCCCGATGTTGTGGCAGGGGCCATAGACTTACTCCTTCTTGTTATCGTCGACTACTTCACCTTCTACGGGCCCGTCTTTGTCGTCTTTTTTACCCTTGCCCTTGGAGTCTGTATCCTCCTTCGCTGACCCGTCAGCTTGGGAAGGATTCTCGTCAGCTTGGGCGGACTCATACATTTTGGCGCCGATGGGCATCATTTTGTCGGTGAGCTCTTTAGCAGCTGCTTCTAGGGCTTCCTGGTCAGCTTTTTCGTCTTTGACTACCTTTTTGGCAGCTTCTATGGCTTCGTCTAAGACCTTTTGATCTTCCTCGGAAATCTTTTCCTTGTTATCCGACTTCATTTTCTCTGCCTGGTAGACGGCGCTGTCCAACTGGTTGCGGGCGTCTATGGATTCGCGCTTTTTCTTGTCTTCTTCGGCATGGGCTTCGGCCTCTTTGGCCATTTTTTCCACCTCGGTCTTGTCCAGGTTACCGCTGTTTTGGATGGTTATACTCTGTTCTTTGCCGGAACCTTTGTCTTTGGCAGTCACGTTCAAGATACCGTTGGCGTCTATGTTAAAAGTCACCTCAACCTGCGGTACACCGCGCGGCGCGGGTGGAATGCCGTCCAGCACAAAGCGACCGAGGGACTTGTTGTCATCCACCATTTCACGCTCGCCCTGGACCACGTGGATTTCTACCTGCGGCTGATTATCGGCAGCAGTACTGAAGGTTTCACTCTTGGAGGTTGGAATAGTAGTGTTACGTTCTATCAGTTTAGTGGCAACGCCGCCAAGGGTTTCGATACCCAGGGAAAGAGGCGTGACGTCCAGCAGCAGCACGTCCTTGACATCACCTTGCAGCACACCGCCCTGGATGGCTGCGCCCACGGCCACAACCTCGTCCGGGTTGACACCCTTCATGGGACTACGGCCAAATATCTTCTTCACTTTTGCCTGTACGGCCGGCATGCGGGTCATGCCCCCGACCAAAACTACGGCGTCGATGTCGCTGGCTTTTACGCCGGCGTCTTTGAGGGCCTTTTCACAAGGCACGGCAGTTTTGTCGATCAGGTCGCCAACCAGGCTTTCCAGCTTGGCACGCGTCAGTTTGTGCTCAAAGTGCTTGGGACCGTCGGCGTCAGCCGTTAGGAAAGGCAGATTGACGTCAACTTCGTTAGTGGTAGACAGCTCAATCTTGGCCTTTTCGGCTTCGTCGCGCAGGCGCTGCATGGCGGCTTTGTCCTCCGCAATGGAGATGCCATGTTCTTTTTTGAACTCGTCGGCAAAGTAATTGACCAGTACGCGGTCAAAGTCGGCACCGCCCAGGTGGGTGTCACCATTGGTAGACTTGACCTCAAACACACCGTCGCCCAGTTCCAGGATGGACACGTCAAAGGTACCTCCGCCCAGGTCGTAGACGGCGATCTTTTCGTCCGTCTTCTTTTTGTCCAAACCGTAGGCCAAGGCAGCGGCGGTTGGTTCGTTAATAATGCGCTTGACCTCCAGGCCGGCGATCTTACCGGCGTCTTTGGTAGCATGGCGCTGGCTGTCGTCAAAGTAAGCAGGCACGGTAATGACCGCCTCTGTAACCGGCTGGCCCAGAAAGGCCTCGGCATCGGCCTTCAGTTTGCCCAGAATCATAGCGCTGATTTCCTCTGGACTGTATTCTTTGTCGCCCATTTTGACCTTGACGCCGTTGCCGGATTTGACGATTTCGTACCCCATAAGCTTCAGATCACGCTGAACTTCTTTGTCCTTGAAGTTACGGCCAATGAGGCGTTTGACTTCATAAATCGTGTTTTTGCTGTTGGTCACCTGCTGGCGGCGCGCTACCTGGCCGACCAGACGTTCGCCGTTCTTGTTAACAGCGACAACTGACGGCGTGGTGCGCTGGCCTTCGCTGTTAGCCACAATCTCTGCCTTGCCGGCCTGCATAACCGCCATAGCGGAGTTAGTGGTACCAAGGTCTATTCCGATAATTTTACCCATATTTTCTCCTCGTTAGACTTATTTAATAGGGCTGCTCAGCCGCTCTCTGTGTTCTCTGATAGCCTGTGTCCTGGCTGCCAACGTGAGGCGGAGGCGCTGCACACCTTCACCGTTCAAATGAGGCAGCGGGATGACAGGCTCCTTAATTTTTACCAAGTCAGGACGTGGTAAAACACTCCTTACAAATTCTAAGAATTTAGGACCGATTTCCCATGCGGGCGGAGCGCCGTGTTCTGGTGTTACTTGTTCGTTCATAGGTACTGATTAGCACATGCATTAGTAGAGTGCTAAAACCATTTTAGCATAAAAAATTAGCAGTCGCATGTCAAGAGTGCCAGCGTACTGTATCGATACGGTCGCCTGGGCGTGTGCAGCGGTGCATTTGCCTTGAAGCCCGGAGTCATGCGTAGCGTAGCTACGGATGGCGAGGACCGGAGAGACAAATGTGCCGGCGTGCATGTCCAAGCAGGCTAAACAGCAACATGGTTAGCAGACTTGACCCTAGTCAAGAATGCTGGTGTGTCCGGTAGGTCCTGGACTCGGCTTTGCCCCTGGGACGTTACGTCTGCCGGGGAACGTTGATCCGCAGCCCATCATCTGTAGCTTCCGCAACGGGTACTTCTGTACTTACGCCAGGCTGCCCCTCTACGACTGGAACATCCGCCCCTTCCTCTGCTCGATTCCAAGCCGCAGCAAACAACTTCACACCCTCATAATCCCCTGTACCAGGAAGCTTACTAAGGTCAAACTGTACTACTTCAGCAGGGCCCGCTGGAGGGCCTGGTACTTCCATTGTCATAGCGTTTACTTCTCCATTCTTACTTTTTGAATATGGCACCCAAGATACTCGAGGTGCCATGAAACATCATCAGATGAAGGCTCCATAATACCGTAGGATAACGATTTCGCCAATAGTTCTTTAGAGCTACTGAACATCTATCTGTTGAAAGCGAATCCTAAGCAGCTGCCTTGATTTTTCACCTGTTTTCTCGCTTTTTTAAAGCGTAGCCTTAGCTACGGTTGGAAAACGAAGAACAGGTGAAAAGTGGCAGACCTTGGGATTTTAGCTGACAGGTAGATGTTCAGTAGCTCTAAGGCATTTGAAAGGACGGCTTACACCATACGGACGCGGACCATGGCGTGGCGGATGACTTCATCACCCAAGGCATAGCCGGCCTGGAGTTCTTCTGTAACTTTTTCTACCACTCCGTCACCGTCCTCCATGCTGATGGCCTCGTGGTAACGCGGGTCAAAGACTTCGCCCACGGTTTTGATACGTTGCACGCCTATATCTGCCAGAGTCTTTTCAAACTGCTTGACAACCGCCTGCACACCTTTGACAAAGTCGCTGTCTTCCAGGTCCTTGGGGGTGTGCTTGAGGGCGCGTTCAAAGTTATCAACAATCGGCAGCAGGTCGCGGACGACACTAGCTTTGATGATATTCTTGAGCCCGGCAATCTGTTCCTCATGCCGGCGGCGAACATTTATGACGTCCGCTCGCTCGCGCTGCAGGGCTTCGGTCAGTTCAGCAACCTGTTGCTCCAGGTCTTTGATAGTAGGCTTCTTACTCATACAGGGCTCCTTCCAGGGCCTGGCCGGCATAGGCCACCAGGCTCATAACATCACGGTAACTTTGACGGGTCGGACCCAGTACCCCAATGTAGCTGTGGTCGCTGTAGGGGCTGCGAAAGCGGCTGATAATCAGCGAACAGCCGGCGTTTCGGCCAATAGGGTTTTCTTTGCCAATGAACACATTCAGCGGTTCGTTCGGTGCGGCCTCCCGCAGCCAAGGCTCCAGGTTATCCAACAGTCTGGCAACCTGCTGGACCTGGGCGCTCTGCATAAACTCCGGCTGGCCAAACAGGTTGGACAGGCCGCTCATGTACAGCTGGTTGCCAATGGTCGCCATGCCCAGATTAGAAGTCAGCTCTACCAGCGTATCCACGGCATTGCGGATAGTGCGGTCCGGCACGCCCCCGTGGTGCACACGGGCAGTCAGAGCCCGCTCGCCCCGCCGTTCATCTGCACTTTCTGACTTGGTATCGTTCAGGTGATTTACATAAAACCGGTAGCCTTTGTCTGTAGGGATGCGGCCGGCACTGGTATGCGGCTGCACTATGAAACCCAGACGCTCCAGCTCTGCCATTTCCGTCCGGATAGTGGCCGATGAAACGCTAAATACCTTGGCAAGCAAAGACGATCCAACCGGGCTGGCCACCTCGGCGTACTGCTCCACAACCGCGCAGAGAATCTGCTTCTGACGATCAGTCATAACTCTTGTCAGTGTACTGAATTAGCAGACTGTGGTCAAGAGTGCCAGCGCACCTTGCTCAGGGTACGACCCTGTAGCAACCAGCTGACTAGCCAGCAAGCCACATGTGGTAGGCGTCCAGTATTTGCTGCTGTACTTCACTGGGACCACGGGCACCGGTATCTACTACCAGGTCGTAGTTGTCTGCGTCATAGGGATCAACGTCATACAATTTTTTGTACCGGCGGGCTTCGCTGGCCAACCGATCCTGCAGCCTGGTGGCGTATTCTTGAGGATCACTGGGGATATGTTCGTGCTTGACCCGCTCCGGCTCCATATTTTGCAAAATGCGCCTGGCTGCTACCTCCAGGTCCAAATTCAGAAAGACTTTGAAAGAATCCGGTATCCAGTGCCAAGCCATCCGTGAATCTATTGCCACTTCTTCCTGGGTAGCGCCGATCTCCCGCAAGCGTTGATCTACAAGGTGATCAACGTCAGCCTGCTTTTCGCCAGCCAGATTTGTCTGATGGACGTCCATGCCTCGTTCTCTGCCAATTGCCCGGAACAGGTCGCCGGATGAAAAATGCTCGTAGCCCAGCTGTTCTGCAACACCCTTGGAGGCTGTTGACTTGCCGCTGCCCGGCCGGCCGGCAATCGTAATAATATGCTTTTTCTTCATTTACTCAGTATATAGTGTGATCGCCCTTCTAAGAACCCATCCAGGATCTCGCTCCCGATGCCAAAATTGCTCCATTTCGAGTACCAATTTGTTCTGGTTTGTCTGCCGTACCCGTGGGTACGGCAGACGGATCAGGGCGGATTGGGGCCGGAATGGGCGGTTTTGGCGCGGGATTGGAGATTT
>DATHJH010000017.1:0-30306 GCA_035489815.1 Candidatus Limnocylindria bacterium | reverse complement strand
ACCTGACTCTCAAAACCCCCACATAAGCTGGTAGGCCAGTAGAACCCTCACGTAGTGAACGGCGTAGCCGTTCACGCTCCTGGGAAACGAAGTGACCAGGAGCAAATGTTCCTTCAGGTAGTCAAAGACACACTCAATCTTTGGTCTGGCTCTGAGCAGGGTGAGCTGCCATCTGGCTAAAACCTGTTTCTTCTGGGTTGGGTGTGGTGGCGTCAGGACGTGGGCATGATGTTCCCGCCACATCTTGCGACGCATCACGCTGGCGGTGTAGCCGCCGTCGCCAACGGCAATGCGGGTGACGTCATTCACGAGGTATGGTATCTGCTGTCCGTCATTCTCGTTGGCGGGCGTGAAGTGCACCGCTGCCAGTTGTCCTCTGGTGTTGCAAGCAGCATGCAGCTTGAAGCCGTAGTGCCAGCCCTGCCAGTTCTTGCCAAAGGCGGCAACGCCTTTGGCTACCTTGTGCCGGTCGGCCCGCACCAGCCTGCATACTTCTAGCATCGTGGAATCCATGAAGCGCAGAGGTGTATCCTTCACGAGCACTTGGTCCAGGATGGTGAGCATGCCAGGAAGCGCCTGGTGGCACTTCCGCATCCAGGAGCTGTATGCCGGAAGGCAGAACTTCCGGTAGTAATGGGCTTGCGCCCACTGGTAGATGCCGGACAGTGTGCGTTGCGGAGCAACCATGCTGCTGAACAGGAGCAGCGCGATAGCCTCATTGACGTGCAACTTGACCGGTCTTCCACCGAGAGGATTAGATGTTTTCCTTGGCAGGAAAACATCTACCACTGCTACCAAATTAACGATATGATGTTGACGTAAAAGACGCATACTTTTTCTCCTGTTTGTTTTTGCGAATGGAACAGAGAAAAGTGTAGCGTCTTTTACGTTTTCGGACTATTGGGGAGGGTTTTGAGAGTCAGGTTAACCAACGTTGATTAATGGGTTTCGGTATTGTATAGTTTTACCTCATGAATGACCCTCGTAGGCAAGTGCCTGTGCCCCAAGAATTAGCAGAAATAAGCTACAACCTGGCAACAGGACAGTACGGACACGATGAAGATACTCCCTACGCTGCCAAGGCAGACCTTGTTTACATTGATGCAGCTACTCGATGGCACACCGTTGTTGAAGAACTATCCACCGACACCGACCCATTTCAATTTCCGTATGTAACTGTCCTAAAGACCCAGGAAGGCGCACCGCACCCCATGGAGGACACAACACCGCCGCTAGTAAGTCTGGACGGTCCGGTGGCCAACGCCATATTCTGGGGTGAGGATATTTCCAGGCAAGAGCCTGAGCCTCTCCCACCTATTGGTTGTCTAAAGGGGCTTCTGGATACCAGGCTCCAGGTACTGCCGGTCGACTGCCTACCACAATTGGATGTTTGGGAGCCCACACATGTTGTAGCGACAAGATTCCGGCAGCCCGAAACTGATGTCTTTCTTGGTATAGGCGGACAAATCGAAGAGCATGGTGTTTCATATTTAGCACTTTTGCCAGGTATGGTTCTGGAGCAAGTTGAAGAAACAACTCCCACGCCGACCGCGTAAGGCTTGTACCGTAGCAGGAAGGCGCATATACTGTCTCGTATATGGTTATCAACACACTCTTAAGCACCCGCCGCTGTCAGGCAGTCTGTACCTAGGCTGGGTTGGTTTTTTAGGGTTAAAAAGTGAGCCTCGCCGGCTCTTTTTTAATTCACTAATAACTGACCAGCCATACGCTATACTTTAACTAAACTAAGTGAGACTCCTAATGAAACTACACAACACGCTCACCCGAAAAATCCAAGTATTCAAACCATTGCACACAAACACCGTCCGACTCTACTCCTGCGGCCCGACCGTCTATAACCATGCTCATATTGGTAACCTGAGCTCCTACATCTTTGCTGATACTCTTCGCCGGACGCTACAAGCCACCGGCTATACAGTACAGCATGTTATGAACTTTACCGACGTGGATGACAAAACCATTCGCCGCAGCGCAGAGCAGTATCCCGATATGAGCCCCGAAGAAGCACTCCAAAAACTCACCGGCACCTACAAGCAGATCTTCCTGGGTGACATGGCGGCTATTGGCAACGACACGTCCGCTATGAAATTCGTAAGCGCCACGGACAGCATAGAAGGCATGCGGGCACTCATCACCGACCTCTACACAGACGGCTTTGCCTACATCGCCGAAGACGGCGTGTACTTTTCAATAGAAAAATACAAACAAAGTGGCAAAAAGTACGGCCAGCTCCTAAAATTGGACAGCAGCAACACCAGCGCAGCCCGGATAGATAATGATGAGTACGACAAAGAGTCCGTGCATGACTTTGCGCTCTGGAAAACCCGCAAGGGTGATGAACCGGCGTGGGAGTTTGAACTGGACGGCCACGAACTGCTCGGCCGCCCCGGCTGGCACATTGAATGTTCAGTCATGAGCGACAACAACCTTGGCCAGCCGTTTGACATCCACACCGGTGGCGTAGACCTCATCTTTCCTCATCACGAAAACGAAATTGCCCAAAGCACCGCAGGCAAAGGCGATGTCTATGCCACATATTTTGTTCATAACGAACACCTGCTGGTCGACGGCAAAAAAATGAGTAAATCATTAGGTAACTTCTTCACGCTGCAGGATGTCCGCGAACGCGGCTACGACCCGCTGGCCTTCCGTCTGCTCGTACTGCAATCCCACTACCGCAACCAATCCAACTTCACTTGGGAAAACCTGGGGGCGGCCCAGAACCGCCTGCAGAAATGGCAAGCTATGGCAGACCTTGTTTTTCAGCCTGTCGACAGCAAGCAGGACAACTTGGCGCTGCAAAAGGTCGACTGGCAGGAGCCCCAAAAACTCATAAAGCAGCAGCTCGGGGAAGACCTCAACACCCCCGAGGCGATTACATGGCTTGACAGACTGTCAGATGACATTGAATTTCTGCCAAACGACCCGAAAACTCTAAAACACTTCAAAGATTTCCTAGCTTTTGTTGACAGAGTGTTCGGCCTTAACCTCTCCAACAGAACAGACATTACGCCCAGCCAAAAAGACATCCTAAAACAGCGTCAGAAAGCGCGCAATGACAAAGAATGGGCAAAATCAGACCAACTCCGCGACGAACTAAAAGAGCAGGGCATAGAAGTCCGCGACACCGCCCACGGCCAAATCTGGCACCACATATAACCCAGGAGAATCATATGGCACAGATCAAAGAACTACAAACTGACAACTACACTATAAAATCAGGTCACTTGGATGTAGGGAACGGCCACAAAGTTTACTTTGAGCAGTGGGGAAACCCGAAAGCCAAGACGCCTATTATTTGTTTTCATGGCGGTCCCGGCTCACGCTATAAGGCCTATTACAAGACGATCGCTTTTGATCCTAAAGTGCACCAAGTGATTTTTTTTGACCAGCGAGGCTGCGGCAACAGCTTGCCGTACGGAAAACTCGAACACAATACCACTCAAGATATTATAAGCGATGCCTCAAAGATTCTGGCGCATTTGGGCATCAAACGTATGTATGCATATGGCAGGTCGTGGGGTTGTACATTGGCAACCTTGTTTACTATTCAGTTTCCGCACCTTGTGAAAGCTACAATCGTCGGAGGCGTTTACACGGGTTCTCGTGCAGAAACCGACTACGTAGACAACGGCTATTTTAAAAATTTTTACCCCGAAGTCTGGGATCAGCTACAAGACAGCGTGCCAAAAAAGTTTCGCGACAACCCAACAGCTTATCATTACGACAAGCTGGCATACGGAAACACAGAGGAGATAGCCACATCAGCAAAGGCTCTGGAAGACCTTGAGTTGCCGTTACTACGGTTTGATTGGCAGGGCTACCCAGCTACAATACCTTCCATACAGACTGGGGACAAAAAAGAACCCTACGACCACGTGCCGTATCAAATATATGCACACTACCTCTCACAAGGGTGCTTTCTGCCGGATGGGTATATTCTGCAAGAGGCGTCAAAGGTCAAGTCACCATTCGCCATAGTCCAAGGGCGATATGATATGGCTTGCCCATTTAAAACGGCTTATGCCCTACATCAAGCAATCCCACAAAGTAAACTGTACGTAACCCTTGCCGGTCACAGCAGCAATGATCCTGAAAACAGAACAGTTACACGTGCTTTGATAGATATGCTTTTTATTTAGAGAACCCACCTACCTGGCGGGTTTGGTGTGGGACTTAGCATCTGGTGAAGTTTCCAGGTAGTTACGACTCTTAAGATAGTCCAGCATTAACACCCGTAGACAGCCGGCTACCGGGATGGCCACAAGGCCGCCAAGCAGACCGCCAAAGCTCACTCCAACAATGACCGAAGAGAACACAAGCAGGGGAGACATATTGGTAGAGTTGGACTGGATGGTAGGCTGTATAACGTAGTTTTCGATCTGCTGATACAGAAAATAGTAGGCAAGGATGATAGCCGCATCCCACGGAGAGGTGAACAAGGCGACGGCAGTTACAATAGCCGCTCCAATGTAGTGCCCCACCATAGGAATTAACCCGCAGATAAAGACAATCACCATGAGGGCTACGGGGTAACTGATATCCAGCACAAACAGCGGAACCAGGATAAGCAGTGAGGCGGTTGTTGCCAGCAGAACCTGACCATTGACATAGCCGCGCACTACCCGGTACATATCATTCAAAAGATTTTCTGTGTGTTGACGCCGGTCTTTGGGTACAAGGCGCTTAAAGGCCGCAGCCCACACCGGTCCTTCTACCAACATCATAAAGGTCAGCACCAACACCGTAAGGGTAGAAAAAACACTGCTACCAACCCTGGACGCAGTGGAAACGGCCGCACCGCCGACGTTGTCCAGCCTGTCAGAAAGTTCGCCTGAGAATTTATCGACTTGCTCTTCCAGATTATTGCGGCGGATGAATTGTCCCAGGCTGCTGTTTTCATCCCGAACGTCCTCTACCAGACCGGGGGCAGCCCGGAAAAAGCTGCTTGTCTGTCGCACCAGCGGCGGCACAATGCTGGCCAAAAAACCGCCCAATACAACTACAATCAACAAAAACGAAATGCCTGTTGCCGCAGCCCGGTTACCCCGCAGTTTGCCCGGCATCTGTTGAGCAAACCAGTGTACCGGGGCATTGAGCGCCAACGCCAGGAAAAAGGCAAAGAAAATAAGCGAAATAGCATGCGCCGCCTGGCGTAGCATATTCAGAAAAATAAATGACGCAATGACCAGCACCAGTACGCGGATGACCGTTTGGTTAGAGACGCTTAGCTCTACTTTGCTGGTTTTTTCTTTCTGGAGCCATCCAAACATTTTATACCCTCATTTCTTATGACCCATTATGTCATGTAAGCGTGCATTTCGTACACTGAACCCACTTCAAATCCCCCTCCCGACTGTAAATCCTGCCTGGTGACAGGCTTTTCGTACTTGGGAGGAGATTTGAAGTGGGTTCATGCTCATCTGCCAGACTCTGCTTTCTTTCGTACGGCCTCGGTGTAGATTCCCAGCAACTGCCTGCCTACTGCCTGCACGTCGTATTCCATAGCATGAGTTTGTTGCCATTTTTTGGCGCGCTTACGTGCATTTGCATTGAATAGAAAATGTTTCAGCATTTTGGCAAAGGCCTGCGTGTCCGTAGGGTCAACGACCTGGTCCTTATGGGTTCCCATAACCGCCCGGTAGCCCTTGTTGCTTCCGGCAACCACCACACCGGCCCCGGCCGCCATCGCCTCCACCAGCACGATCCCAAAGCTTTCACCGCCCAGGCTGGGCATGACCGCTATATCCGCGCTGGCCAGCAGATCTGGTTTGTCCTCCTCGGGTACAAAGCCAATGAACTGGACATGTTTGCCCAAGCGGTGGTCCTGTACATACTTTTCTAACTTAGGCAACAAGGGTCCCTTGCCGCCAACGATCACCCGCACGGTATGCAGCATATGCTTTTGATGCAGGTGCTCTATTGCTTCCAGCAGGTGCATGCAGCCTTTGCGCTCCACCAACCGCCCCAGATATACGATATTCAGCTTGCCGTCATTATATTTGCGAAGTTTTTTGCCTGCCTGAAAGTGAGCCACCGGCACCGCATTAGGCACCACACCGCCCTTGACCTTAAAACGCTTGCGGGCAAACCGGGCGGCCGGTTCAGAAACACTCACCACCATGTCAAACTTTTTCCGCGAACGGCGCAAGGCCACGGCTAACACCCTGGTGGCAGCTGCTTCAATCCGCGAAAATGGCAAAATATGAAAGGTGCCAACAATCGCTGTGCCGGGCGGAGCATTTTTAATCACTTTTGCCGCCATGAAGGGACTGTAAGGCATTTGTACATGCAGCACGTCAAACTGCTCGGCCGCCAGCAGCCGGCGGATCTTTTTGGCGCTGATGGGCAGAGGAGTAGACATCCGGTTTTGATTGAAGTGTACCTGCACGTTCCGGCTGAGGCTGTGTACGTCCGGCAAATCCGTTCTTTCCGTATGCCCTACCAGGTAATGCACGTCATGGCCATGGCTTCGGAGCCACTGGCCGATGGTGATAACATACTGCTGTACGCCATCGGTTTTGTCCAAACTGTCATCTAAAACAAACCCTATTTTCATGATTTGAGCAGACGCTTATAGAGTGCTTCGTATTTGTCGACGACCAAAGGGTAGTCAAACTGTTTAACGTAGTTCAGGGCCCATTTACGCCACAGGCTAGCCAGCTCGTCATCGTAAAGCAGCAGGGCCAGACGGCGCGCAAACTGGTCGGTGTCCTCTGGGTTTACCAGGGATATAAGACCGCGGCCCTGCATAACTGATGCGTAACCCGGATTGTCACCAGCAACAATCGGCACACCGCTCGCCATGGCCTCCAGCAGCACAATACCAAAGCTTTCACCGTAAACTGCCGGCGAACAGAAGACGCTCGCTTCCCTCAGCAAACGAATCTTTTTGGCCTCTGATACATAGCCAAGAAACTCGACGTTAGTAAGTCCGCGGCTGGCAGCTTGCGCCTCCAACTTATCACGGTCGGGGCCGCTCCCCGCCAGGATGAGTCGACATTCGGGATCATTGAGCCAGGCAAAAGCGTCCAGCAACAGGTTCAGGCCCTTGCGGCGCTCCAGCCGGCCGATGTACAGGATGGTCCGTTTGCCCCGAACGCTCCGTGATCGTTTGGGACGGTATTTCTTTAGATCTATACCATTGGGAATAATTTCTATTGGTTCTGAGGTCAGGCTTTGTACGTACTGAGCTGCCGCATCAGATACAGCCGTCAGCGCATCAAATGTTTTTAAAATGGACTTAGTATAGGGCGTAATGACCCTTTCAATGGTTTTGGTCATAACACCGTCCGGCATGCGGGCGTGGAAGGTCGCGATGTTGACACTTTTACTCTTGCCAAGCAGCTGGCGGGAAAGTACCGGCACCCAGGGCTCATGAAAGTGCAAAATGTCAAACTGGTACTCATCTACAATCCGTTCCAGCTCGTCCGGATTGATGCTGGCAGATATCTGGGCAGTCGTGGAAAAGGGCGACCGCACGTCAGTCCCGGCACCAACCAGGATCGTGCCGGCTGGCGGGTTTTCCCGTGCCTCCCGGGAAAGGGGGGTAATGATGTAAACCTCATGACCCCGTTTTTGCAGTTCCTGCTGGGCAGCAATTACAGATTCCTGGACACCTCCGCCCAAGCATATGTTATAGGGACAGACCAGTCCTATACGCATGCGTAGCTCACATCATTACACAGAAGGTAAGGGTAATACTTATTGGCCATTGATCCTTATTATACCAACAAAGACAGCCCTAGTACCCCACCCCACCTACTCCTACGGGTCTGACCAACTTGCCGAAGGCTTAGGTGGGGTCGGGTACTAAGATTTTTCCAGAAGTGTACGCAGCTTTTTAGGAAACAACGGTGCCGCCGTAGCCATGTCTGCAATCACGCTGGGAGCATGGCCGTCCATACGGGAGCGAAACTCTATAAAGTCGCTAAAAATCACCCGCATATGCTGCTCAACCACATGATTGTTAAAATAGCGGTCCGCCTTGACCGAAACGTGATGCACCGGGATATCGACCCGCCACTGGCAATTGTCCACCTTTAAAAATTCCAGGGAGGTAAACATATGCGTGCGGGCATCGTTGGTATGCCACAAGTGAATCTCGAAATCCATTATCTGATTGAACTTATCCTTTTGCTTCTGGGCTTTTACGGCGCTAAACTTGTGCCTGGCATTACGCGATCGGTGGTACAGACGTCTCAGAAGCGCCGGGCGCAACATGGCATGGCGGAAAAAAATCGCGGGTAGCCGGTAGGAAAAGAACCGAACAGCCGTGCGATACATCCAGTATCGCGGCCTGCTAAACACAAAATCCTCCCGGTGGGCAAAACCCACTACACTGACCAGCAAATCCACGCGCCTGGCAATGTCCGGGTAACGCTGCAGCATACGCGTCACCACTACAAACCCAAAGGACAGGCCGGCTATGCTTATTCGCCGGCGTTTGTAGCGCAGCTTGATAAATGCTGCCAGGTAGTCGGCCAGGGTGTCTATATCCGGTTTTTCGCCAATCTTGTACAGGCTTTGCATGCCGCCAAAACCAGGCAGGTCAGGCATAGTAACCGCACCGTACTGATTCAGGTCCTGCACCACACCCCACCACCGCTCCAGGGTAGAATGATGGCCATAAATAAACAATATTTCGCGGTTTTTGTTTTTTGGCGCAGGCAAGCGCAGCATCCGCCCCTGTAAACCATTCATTTCCAGCGGAACAATGAAGTCAGCGACGTTACGCTCTTTCTTTTCTTTCTTTTTCGGCATCCTCTTAGAACTTTAAAGTATTCACCAGACAAAAGACAAGCATGTAGTAGACCGATATGTTGTACTTTTGTACAAATTATTTTATCGGAAATCGTGACGACCCGGCAATCATTGCCGAACACCGTAGTTTGCGGTAAAATCAATCTGTTAAATGATTCATTGCAGTTTTGTCCAAATTTGCGAGAGAATCAAGATTAGTGGGGCGTGGCCAAGTGGTAAGGCACCAGTTTTTGGTACTGGCATTCGCAGGTTCGATCCCTGCCGCCCCAGCCATGATTTGCCATCAGCGCCCTTCGGGGCGTTTTTGCTTATCCCAGAAACGACATCAAAGGGTTTGCGAAGCGAATACGTCAGTGATTTATCGTTGAAATGGCGTTTGAAAGTACCGATTCTAGCAATTCGCGTTGCAGCTCCGGTTTCGAACTATTATTTCACGTTCATGGTAACGACGAATATCCGGATCACTATCAGGCGAACGAAGATCAAAGACATTAAAAGGAAGACAAGTGGCGGAGACAGCCAGCTTACCAGTTATAGGAGTTGGTGAGTGTGACATCCAATGTCCCAGTTCCAGGCTAAAACTAAAATCTTCTCTGTTACCAAAGTAAACGAAGCTTAAAATACGATGTGCCAGGCGTGTCCTCACGAGACCTTTCGCATCCTCGTTGGCAAAGTACTGAAAATCTCCTTCTGAGTCTTTTCCTTTTACGCCCGTTGCGCGGTATAGGCTCGCATCTGTTGCAGGACCTTGCACGGTGGCATAAAAGATCGCTGGAACGGGATGCTCGGTCGCACAAAGTACATGCTGGTTTGGGACAACATCGCCAGTATCGGTATCTACCTGCAAGGCCGTGGATTTTTGTGGCTCAAGTACCATAAGATCGGGCCGGGGCGAACCATGCAGGAGATAGCCCTCTTCAACATGTTGGCTTAGTATAGCTATAGCCTCGTCGGCTGTAGGAACTTCTAGTGTTTTCACTGATGTAATTTAACAGATATCCCTATGAACTTTCAAACTTTGGCCAATCCACCTAAGCCCATATGGCACCAAATCATTACTAACTGATGCAAAAAAAAGGAGGCTGCAATGAACTTGACAAAGGTGCCAATGATTGTATGGCTGGGGATACGGTTCACGAATAGAACATTTTTCGATAATATCCCAAACGAAACAAGCATTCAGCAGATACGGGAAGTACTTGATGGCTAACGCTGGGGGATGGGACTAGTTTGTTTGTGGACTTGAACACATGGTCAGCAGAAAAGCCACCTGGTAAACACTCGTCTTAAATCAGGTTTGAATAGTCATGTGCGCCCGTCCACCAGGTATCAAACTGGGTGATATAGCTCTGGGTAATCGTAGGGTCGTTCACTAGATCGATGGCGGTCTGGGCCGAGCCGAGATCCTTGACGCTGCCACCGATCTTGTAGACCTCTTTCTTGTCGATGATGATAAACCTGTCGTGTGTGAGCTTTGGGCCGTTTGCTGCCGGTGCGTTGCCTTTGACTTCCGCCCGAGGGAATTGCTGTAGGAACAGTTTAACATCCGACGCAACGGCCGCAGGAGGATTGGGGCTATCACCCAGCAGACGAGCGCTAAGGTTGAGAGAAGACTGCATGAACGGATCGATGATATAGAGAAGCTCGATATTCATGGTCGTCCGATTGGCGCTGAACAGGTAGTCGTCCTTGATGTCGATAGTGCTGGTAGCCCGGCTCAGAATATTCTTGATCTGGGTCCGAGCCGTGAACATTGAGCGCGGCGGTATAAATAGTTCCGTAGGCTGAATATCTACGTCGTGCAGACTTAGAAGCTCAACGATTTGCTGCTGGAGTTCAAACAAACTGTTGGCATGCTGCATGCCAACATAGTCCGAGCGAGGAACTGGCGACCACCGCGTATGCTCCCTACGGCTCTTGTCATACTTCCGATACTGCACACTATCGTGGTCGGCCGTGCCGTTATATGCGTTACTAGCTCGCGTGGTCAGTGTGTTAAGCTCAGCCTGTCTGGCGATACCTTCTTCCAGTAGCGGCTTCATCTTCTCGATTTGTTCGACAATATCTTTTAGCTCGTCATCGCTAACGGCTTGCTCGATTGGTTTGAAATTCGGTTCTTCTGCATCCATACCATAAGTATAAAACAATAAAGTTACTATCGAGTAAGCCTACAGATTGAACTGTGGGCTTTTTTACTTCAAAAAAGTTCGAATCCTTCTCTCCTCCTCTTCCTCAGGGACTGTTACACTTGTAAGATATGCAAATTAAGAACCCGGTTGCAAGAATCATATCTCATCAGATTGAGTCCTACCGCGCAGCATGGGACAAACAGAACCGCACAGCGTTAAAATGCAGACTGCCAAAGTGGGTGGTGCTAGGAGATTCGATGTCGCAAGGTATTGGCGCGTCCACCTACGATCAGGGCTGGGTTGGCCAAGCATCCCGTCTGTTACAGACCGAAGGAAAGGAATATGCAATCATTAATCTATCTCAAAGCGGCGCCAAACTTGAAGATGTACTGAGCAAACAGCTTCCAGCCATGCATGCATTGGGCGTTAAGCCGGCCCTTGTTACGGTGCTCGCTGGCTCAAATGATTTACTTGCGCTAAAGCATCGAAGAAATCTCCCCTCAAACCTAGAAAAGCTGCTGGAGCAATTGCCTGAGGGTACCATCGTAGGCAATATATTTGATCGCCCCGGCACACCTGCGCCCCTCAAGCCGTTATTTACCAGCAAGCGCACGAGCGACCTGATCGCAGAGATTGCCAAACAGCGAAAGCTCGTTGTCTGTCCATTGGGCGAAGCTTTTAGGCCACCTTGGCGCGGGAAACTTGCGCCGGACCGCTTCCACCCGAATGATCGTGGCTACGCAGGTATTGCGGGTGCATTTGTGCGAGCGATTCTTGATGCACTCGATGAAGAAGGTAAAGTGCATCAAGGTTCACTCTCCCCAGCCAAGAACTATTAAATTTGACCAATTATGGCTTCCACGGATTTCGTTGTCTTGGTCAGGATTGTGGCGGGGGCCTTTTCGATAAATTGAGCTTTCCGGACCCCCACATCGACACTACGAACGTGAATCGGCAAGACAGCCCCACTTGTCTTCGTTTGTTTAAGTTTTATTTCAAAAGGCAACCCTTTAGCCTTAGAGGTTATTGGACAGATCACGGCCAAACCGGTACGCTCGGTAAACATGCGTGGCGACAGCACCAGAACCGGACGGCGACCGGGCTGTTCATGACCGACGCGTGGATCTAGTATAAGCCAGATGATGTCGCCGCGGTTGGGAAGGTAAGGAGCTTTACTCATAACGCTCAGCACCCACGCCAGCTCCCCAGTCCGTCTCGCCACCAACCTGAGAGGGCGTGACACCCCTTAAAAGAGACTCCAGCGTAACTTCTTCTGGCTCGTTCACCGGAGTCAGCACGATGGATTTACCTTTTAGAGAAACAATCGGGGGTTGATTAAGCTTCAAATGAGCTGCGTCTACCACTTTCTTCGGCAGCCGTACCGCAGTGCCGTTTCCCCATTTTTGTAATGACTGTGTAATATTATTCTCCTTGTATATACAAGTATATACGTGTGTGAGATCTGCGCTGTCAAATATCACTTTCTTCCATATGAAAAACCAAGAGTCCATCACCAATCTCTTTATTTCTTCCATGGCGTAGGTAGTGTGATTTTGTTTTTCTAGAATCTTTTTGAGTTCTTGGTAGGGTTCTTCCTTCTGGACATTAGGACCTTATATTCGGTGCGGCCTTATTAGTTTTTGTATTTGTGGCTTAAGTATTTCGTAGATGACCAGCAGCGCAATTGCTATGTAGGAAAAGTATACCCACCTGAGCATTGTGTCTGCTCTGTTGTACGTTCGGCCCAATTCCTCGTACCTTTCATCCAGGGCACTTCTGTCTAGATTTATAAGGTCTTTCAGGTAAAGTAACTCCACATCAATAGCCAGTATGTGTACTTCTAGATCTTCTACTTCCTTGGAGTCTGCATCCTTGGACGCCAATATCTCCTCGACACCTCTCCTTAACTCCTCTAATCTGCGATAGTACGAATCATGAATAGACTTACCTTGTTGCAATACAACCTTTTATGAAAACAGTGTTAGGATCTTGTCGAATGTGTCAAAACAATAGTCGGCCTCATCAGACTGCGAATACACTAAACCTGTCTGCATGCCCACTGTCTTGGCAGGTCTAATATCTGCGTTAACTCTGTCGCCAATGTACATGTTTTGCTCTGCGGACAGCTTGGACTTTTCGACCGCCAACCTATAGCCATGCAGATCAGGCTTTCGCTCATGCACCTCGTCGCCGGTAATTATGAAAGTGAACCAGTCCCGATCAACGTTAATCTCGTCAAGGATCTTTGACGTACCCACCAAAGAGTTATTTGTGAAAATCGAGATAGGAAGAATATCCTTAATCTTCTTGAGCGTCTGGTAGATTTCTGGAGTCGGCTGGTAGACAAAATTTTCCTCCAATCGATTGAATCGATTCATCCAAAAATCACCCGAGAGACCAAGCGAGCGAAACACCATAGAATTACTGCCTTGCTCTTCGTAGAGCTTCTCGAACTCAGCTTTTAACGCGGTGTCTAGTTGGCGGCCTGTAATCTCTGCGTAAGTGCTGTACCTGAGTTCGTCATGGGCGGCATTGAATTCGTCCGTATACAAAGCTAACGTGCCGTTAATGTCGAACCATAGATGTTTGATTATTTTTGGTTGGGCTGACATGAGCGTATTATTACATAACACTTCCGAAATAGCAGATCAATGTACCAGCGGCCTAGCTCCAAAAGTCTTGAGTACGTCGCATAACCTCAGCCATGACGTTCGTACTTAAAAACAAGCTTGCCCAAGCTTTTTTTGTTGTTATCCTATCTTTCTTTCTACAAACTTAGCATTGAGATTAGATCCTTAGGATCATCCAGAACAGGGGTGAAGTTGCGTTCATCGCCAATCCCATAACGCTCAGCCAACTCATAGGTAAGTCTGAGGGCCGAATAATCTTCGAGCCCAATCCCGACTGAGTCAAAGAGCGTGATCTCGGCTTCCTTTTCTCGGCCCTGTTTTGCACCAGTTACCAACTGCTCGAGCTCGCAAAGCACTCGCTCTTTTGCTTCGGCTTTGCTGAACCGCTGGATCTCGCCTTCAATAAACGATTGGTCAAAGTACTCAACTACGATTCGACTCCGCCGCAAAATTGGCTCTTCTAGCTCTGTTTTGGCAACAGTATCACCACCCAAAGCGTTGATGTGCATGCCCGGCTTCACCCAGGCATCTTTGATAACATCTACACGGGCTTTACAGGCCGTACAAACCGTTACGATATCCGCACCGGTCACGGCCTCCTCGGCGTTTTGGCAACGCACCAGCTTTAAGGATGTGTCGCGTAGATTGTGCTCGAACTTATCCATGGCTGCCGGATCAATGTCGAAATAGCGCACCTCTGTAATGTCCCTTACGATCTGCAAGGCCCGCACCTGGAATTCGCTCTGAGCCCCATTGCCAATAATGGCCAGGACTTTTGAGTTAGGGCGCGACATCAGCTTTGTTGCAAGCGCCGAGGTGGCCGCCGTTCTCAAAGCCGTCAGTATCGTCATCTCGCTGAACATCAATGGATATCCGGTATCCACGGTGGACAACTGGCCCGTTGCCACCACAGTTTGCAGGCCGCGCAACGGATTTTTTGGATGGCAGTTCACGTACTTGAAACTGTAGAATTGGTCGTCACAGATCGGCATCAGTTCAAGCACACCATCAGGCACATGCATGGCTGGACGTGGCATTTTAGTAAATTTTTCCCAGTTCGCAAAATCGCGCTCCAGGGCTTTCATCAAATCAACCACGTATTCGTTGAAGCCATGCCGCTGAACTAACTCAGCCAGCGCCTCAACAGTTAAAATTTTCATTTGCGATTAATTTCCTTCTTTAAGTTATAACGCCAGGGAACCCCGGCTATCAAAGCGGCAGTGGGCGCAGGAGCTTTGATCGATCATGGCGAAAAAGTTACTTTACAACTGGTGGCATCGTAACACTTATGAAGGATTGTCAAAAGTTTGGGTAACGCCTGTAGCTCATGCCATTACAACTATTTACGATATGTGAAAGCCAAGCCGTTCTGGTTTGTGTGCGACAAGAGGAAAGGCGGAGAGCATGGGATTCCCAACGGTGGACACATTCCCAGCCACGATATCAACCAAGCATAAAAGGTATTGCTATTAGGGTAAACTTAGGGTAAACTCGATAGTATGAAGACTGTAGGCGCAAAAGAATTACGACAACACCTTGATAGTGTGCTTGATCGAGTCTTGGGTGGTGAAGATATCATTGTCAGTCACCGTTTCAAAGGCCCGGTCCGCATCAGTGCCTTGCACACTCCTCCTTCCAGCAAACGCAAGAAGCTGGCAGGGTTACAAGCCTTTGATGCTGCGCCTAAGTCTAGTGTGTCGTTTGATAAGAATAAACCTGTTAAAGAACTTTACAGTGAGTCAATCGCAAAAAAATACGTCGGCTAATGCCGTGTTCCTGGATGCCAACGTTTTGCTCGAAATAATTTTGGGTAGAAATAAAGAAGCTGCTGCTCGAAAATTCATAGAAAGAAACAGCGAAAATCTGTATATCTCTGCATTAACCGCGCACCTTGTCGTACATTTTGGCAAATCCATCGTTGCCCTACCGGTACTTCGTAAGTTTCTTGCGGATTACACGATACTTTCGTTAGATGATGCTGACTTTGAGTGGGCATTTACCAATATTCGTGGGGGAGATTTTGAGGATGCTCTACAAATCGCTGTAGCCGTGCGGAATGGCTGCAATGAGCTGATAACATTTGATAAAAAACTAGTAAGCACCTACCAAGAGCTTCCCTCAATACAGAGTAAGTTACTGAGCTAGAAATCAAGCTTCTAATCTCCAGCAATTTCAGTAAGTCCGCCCGGCAGTAGTATGGACTGCGAGGGAATTTTCACAGTCAGGTCGAAAGGCTCTTTGTATTATAAACAGTATGAAGACAAAACTTTTACTCATTTCATTACTTTCAGTATTTGTAACCGCCTTAGTGGCGCCGGTTGTACGGGCTGTGCCAGCCACAGGGCCGTGGTACCAGCCCAAGCCGGGCGATCAAAACCCTCTGGTAATGGCCCACCAGGGCGGAGAGGGTGAGTACCCGTCTAATACTATGCTGGCTTTTACCAAGGCACACCAGGCTGGCGCTGATGTTCTGGACACTGACATGTTTGCAACCAGCGACGGAGAGTTAGTGCTTTTCCATGACGAGACGTTGGAGCATCGTACTAATTGTACCGGTCCTATTGCGAACAAAAACTTTCAACAACTTTCGCAATGTGATGCAGCCTATTGGTGGACACCCGATGGCGGAGCCACCTATCCACATCGTGGCACAGGTCTTAAGATTCCTAAGTTCCAGGAACTACTAACCGCCTTTCCATCTTCACGCATTGGCATAGAAATAAAACAGACTACTTTGCAGGCAGCTACTACCCTGTGTAATGTCATTACTGCTAACAACGCCCAAGGCAGGGTGCTTGTATCTAGTTCGACCCAGCCCAATATGAACCAATTCCGAGCCGTCTGTCCGACGGTAGCAACATCCGCAACATTTGATGAAGTCGTTGAATTCATCAACTCAACCGGCCCATACGACATACTGTTTTCGTCACTGCAAGTTCCCATGGCACTCGTAAATACGAGTTTTGTGACGAAGGCCCATCAAAACAGCCTCAAGGTATACGCCTGGACTATTGACACTCCTGCACAGACGCAACCCCTTATAGACGCGGGCGTAGACGGCGTAAATACCAGCTATCCCAAGCGTATTAATGACTGGCTGGTGACCCCGCTTAAATCATGCGGTACGCTAGGAATCACCTACAAACTCACCACGCCGCCTACATCTCATTTATGTGTATGGGTAATCCAGTCCTGGATGAATGAAGCCCGTGACAAATACAATCAAGAAAACAACCCCGCCTGGCCATCTGTAGCCACCGACGGCGTGTACAATATAGCCACCAAGGACTTAGTAATTGTGTGGCAATACATATCAAACTCCCAGCCCGGTGGACTCCCGGTAACGGGCGAGGCCAATCCGGCCACCCTTAACCACATGAGCCTTGCCTGCGTAGCCGCAGAAGCCACCTATGCTTACAATTCTTCACTTTGCTAGCACCAATACTATAAGAGTGATGGTGATAAACAAGGAGGATGCATGACAAAAATGACTATTGAGGTAATCTTTGTGCCCGTCACTGACGTTGATCGCGCTAAAGACTTCTACGTAAACAAACTAGGCTTTCATGCCGACCAGGACCAGAAAGTCAAAGAGGGCCTACGCTTTGTGCAGCTTACCCCAGAAGGATCCGCTTGCTCGATTGCCTTTGGTGAAGGAATCACCAAAATGAAACCTGGCACCCAACAGGGCATTATGATGGTAGTGGAGGACGTTCGCGCCCTCAGACAAAAACTGCAAGAAAAAGGCGTAGATATAAGTGATATCGAAAAACAGCCATGGGGAACCTTCGCCTACTTTAAAGACCCGGATGGCAACGGATGGACGCTGCAAGAGTTACCGTACAAACGGGACTAGTTTCTTGCAATACCGAAAGTGTCGGGTTTTTATTTGGGCATAAGATTTGCACCTGAAACTCCAAACAGAGCAAACTCAGCGGCTTGTATTTTCTGATAATTTCATTACGATTAAGGTAATGAGCATGCTTCAAGCTATCGTCAGCTTCCTGATTTTCCTGAATCCTATTGCGCTTTTTCTCTACCTGCTGCCGCTGAAAAAGGAGGTCGGGCTGCGCAAGTTCATCAATATAGTCGCGCGCGCCAGCTTTATTACCTACCTCATTTTCTTTATCTTTGCGGTGTCTGGTGAAAAGTTTTTCCAAGCGTTGGATATCAATTTTGAGGCGTTCCGTGTATTTGGCGGCATTATCGTTGCCAGTTTATCGCTGATTTTTATCATCAATGGTAAAAAGTCGCTTATAGCGACAACAGGCGAGCTGAACAGAATAGCCGCAGAGATTGCACTGCCATTCATGGTTGGCGCCGGAACCATTACGCTGAGTATCCTTGTGGGCCGTCAGCTTGGACCCCTAAAAGGGTCATTCGCTATATTCATCGCCATGCTGCTGACATTTCTGATTATCTGTTTCTTTGCGGTGCTGCGCAATTCACTCAACCGCAAGCTAAAGATCGTATTCGACCAGAATGCGGATATTTTACTGCGCATCAACAGCTTTATCATCGGTGCTATAGCTGTGGACCTGACCGTTATAGGCATAAAAAACCTTTTTGGCTAACCCCTAGAAAACTCCCTTTTGCCGTAATTTTGGCTTGGGAGTTCGAGTCCTACATACTGTATCTGAAAAATAGGTGTCTGGTATGATGGGCTAATGATTAAAGCCATTGTGACAGACTGTTTTGGCGTCTTATATAACGACATCCTGAAAGATATGCTCCATCGGCATAACGTGACCGACTCAAGAATTGTTGCTGCTTGCTTTGCGGCAGCGCAAGCAAGTGACATGGGCGATATCACCCTAGATGCCTTCTTTGAAAAGTTAACGCAGTTTACCAGTATCCCTCCGGAAACGGTCCGCGCCGAAATGTCTGACACATCCCACTTGAATGTCGGATTCACAGAAATCCTCAGAAATCCTTAAGGGCCTTAAACCGACATACAAAATCGGCATGATTACTGACGTTGACGCCGTCTTGCTTGATCCTTTCCTGATGAACAACAACGTGCGGGTTCTATTCGATGAAATCGTTATCTCGTCAGAGGTAAAATGTACGAAACCCCAAAAACAAATCTTTGAGATTATGGTGCAAAAACTGCGTGTAGAACCATCTGAGATTATCTTCATCGACAATTCAGCTATCAATACAGAAGCCGCTGCCAAATTAGGCATGGCAAGCATCCTTTATACCAAAAATGACCTTCTGCAGGAAAGGCTTCACTCGCTTCTCACCTCATCCAGTGCTTCAACGACTACGTTGCCACCGAGGTAAGCAAATCCAAGCTCCTCCAGCTTCCTGCCCACAAGAACGAACCCGGTTAACAAAAGGGCTCCCAGCGCGGGACACCCCCAGCCAAGTTCTCCCCTGCAACTAACTGTTTTTCTTCCAGCCTACTTTTTTTATAATTTCTATGGCCGTATTGTCTATTAGTTTTCCATGGGTTGCTACTTGAAAGTCCATAATCTCTTGGTTGTCGGTACGTCCCTGGTACAGATCGACAAAGCCCCGAAGCCTCTTTTGCCAGTACTCATTAGGTTCACGAGCAGCTACTCTGTCTTTCAATATAGCTGTTGGTGCGGTTAGCTCGCAAACTACAAGTTTTGCCGCCGGCATAGCGTCACGCAACTGCTCCAAATTTTCCTTGTCGGCTATAACCGCAGGAACTATTACTTTTAGGCCGGGAACAGCAGCATAATTTGGCCATATGGCTTTGAGGTTGTTCAGCGAGAAGGAGCGCTCGGGATGTGGGTAAATTTTGGATAAATCGTCGGGGTCAATCACGGCATGAGCTATATCATCAGCCCTCAAATATTCGGCGATAGCTCTCGCTAACGTGGTTTTGCCCGAGCCCGGGGATCCGTGAAGGATAAGTACTTCTATAGTTTTCATAAATTAATGATAGCAAAAACGGAAACCGTACACGATTAGCAATGCAACCAGCAATAAGTGAAGTCTGGAGCACAAGCTGGTGACAGAACGTGATGTATACTTGTGGACTACGTAAAGGAAACCCTCCCTGTTACAATGAGGCTTATGAAAAACGCCTTTATTTTTCATGGCACGGCGGGTAGTCCAGAGGGGAATTGGTTTCCGTGGCTCAAAAAGCAACTTGAAGCCAAAGACATATCTACTTCCGTACCACGCTTTCCTACGCCGGAGGGCGAATCTTTGGCGGCCTGGTTTGAAGTACTGGATGCTCAAGAACAGAAAATTAACGCTGATTCGCTTCTGATCGGACACAGTAAAGGCGGTATGTTCCTGCTCAAAGTGCTTGAAAGACTAAAAGAGCCGGTTGAGATTGCTGTATTTGTATCGGCTCCGGTTGGTGAACGACCTATCTTGTACTATGACGCAGACAAAAAATTCAGTAACTTTAAATTTGATTGGGACAAAATTCGAGGTAAAGCCAAGCATTTTGTGGTCTTTCATTCGGATGATGATCCATATGTCTCACTCGCAAATGGCGAACGCCTGGCAAAGGAACTAGGCGTGGAGCTTACTTTCATTCCAAAAGCTGGACATATCAATGCAGAGAGTGGATATACAGAGTTTCCGGCGATTCTAAAAGCTATTGGATCAGACGAATAATGCAGACAAACACCCTGGCCATCAAAATCAACAAGCCAATCCATGAGGTTTTTGCTTTTTGTGTAACCCCACCCAACTCCAGCCGCTGGATACCTGGCATAGTAGACGAAAAAACAAGCGAGTGGCCGGTTCGCGTTGGGACCGTCTATAGACTACAAAATAAAACTGGCGACTGGTCAGAAGTTGCCGTTGAGGCTATCAAGAGAACGAACTGGTTGAGTTTTCAAAAGGCGCATACCATTGCACATATACCTTTAAAGCAATTGACGGGCAAACAACTGAGCTTACTTATCACGAATGGATGGATAGCGGAGCACTTGAACCATTTAGCCAGGAGACTTTGGAAAAGTTGAAGCAGGTTGTTGAGGAGAGTTGATCGTGGTCGCATATTATAAAGTCGAAATTAGCGCCGAAACCAAAGAGCAAGCTTACGACATCCTGAACCTATTACTTGAAAAGAAGCTTGTAACTGGTGGGCAGATAATCAACGCACCTGCACGGTTTCTCTGGAAGGGTAAAATTAGCGACATGGATTATTACATGGTTACGTCGTTTGCGCTTGAAAAGCATAAAGAAGCCATAATCGCCGAAGTCAAAAAAGTTTCTATCGAAGAAGTCCCGATGGTTACTCTCCTACCCATGGAGGGTAACCCTGAGTTACTTGAATGGATCGAGGAGACGGTAGCATGAAAACTACTCTTTACATGGCCATATCCGCTGACGGCTTCATTTGGGTCACTTCTGGGGTTATCTTTTTTGGCGGTCGGGATTTATTACTTCCGTAAAATCTTCTCCATAGCTTTCCCCTTCGCCAACTCATCGATTAATTTATCCAGGTAGCGAATTTCCTGCATAGTTGGTTCTTCGATGTCTTCCACTCGGACACCACAAATCACTCCTGTAATTAAAGCCCGCGAAGGATTCAGCCTAGGGGCTTCCGCAAAGAAGGTCTCAAAGTCAGTCTGCTTTTCCAGGTGTGCCCCTAACGCTTCCTGGCTATATCCTGTCAGCCAACGAATGATTTCATCAACTTCAGCACCAGTGCGTCCTTTTTTCTCCGCCTTAGCGACATACAGGGGGTAGACACTTGCGAAACTTACTGTATAGATCCGATGGTTTGCCATGATGCCTTGCTTCTATGATTTTCTTTATTTTAGCACGGAGATATTAGCGTGAAGGGATTCGAATTCTTTGGCCACTACGCCCAGCTAAATAGCTGTATACTAATTGCTAAATGTTGCCGTTCTTTTTCTATACTGCCTTTGTCGGGATGTTTATTTCACTCTTTACCACTGCACTACTAGTGCATAAAGGGCGCCATATTCAGAATACTCGAACACTCAGTGAAATTGCTGCGAGTGACAATGCTAAGTTGCTTTTCTTCAGGCTGGGGATACTCCTAAGCGCCAGTTTGTTTACGGCAACCGTCATTCAGTTCATCACACCCCGCGTAAAATTTGGTGAGCTCCAAGCGCTCGCTTACCTGGCAAACTTCACGAGCGTCGTCCTCCTTACACTCGTGCCAGCTAGAGGAGCCCAAGCAAAAACCATCCATACATTTTTTGCCTATAGTATGGCTGCGAGTATGCTGATCTCGGGGGTTTTATTCTCTGTAAATACAACTGGCGTTTACAGAACAATGGAGATAGCAGTCAGTACGCTTCTGGTACTTTCCGGCTTGCTTACGGCATTGGATCATAAGCGATTTGTTTGGCATGAATTAGCCTTTATCCACTTGTCGCATACGACAGTATTGGTGGCCGCGCTTGCGCTCACCCCATAAATCGCGGGTTTGGATCCCTCCGCCCTAAAGAAAAGGGCACTACGAATCGCAGGGATGAGCTCGCGAGGCTGTCATTGGTTGGCGAGTAACCAGATGCGGTAAGTTGATGCTATGCTTGGAGATAGAAGGAAATAATATCTAGTGACTCACAAAATAAGCGAAAGAGTCCTCGTAACAACCGGTGTTACCGGCCAGCTTCTAGCTGTATTAAGCGGTGCATCACTGCTAACTAATTTTGCGGATAAGCGAATTGGAATTATACTCCTGCTCATTGGATTCCTCGGTTCACTACTAAGCTTCTACTATAATTACAGACTGACACGCGGAGCGAGGAGAATTAGGTTATCGGTGAAGACTAGGTTTTCGATGGTAAGCCCCTACGCGCTCCAGCTTAACTCCTCCCTACACGACTTTGATACGGAGAAGCCGAATCCGTATGTCGCTCGATCGAGTCAAGATGTTAATGGACGACTAGCGAGCTTGGATAAACAAGCCGTACTCGCTATGAGGGAGCATAAGCCTATACTTATTGTCGAAGGTGAACGTCTTGCCGGCACTACAAGATTTCTATTCAATAATGCCATTGATTGTTGTAGTGATTCGGAAGTCTTTATGATCGAAGAATGGCGCAGGCATAAGCTTACGGAGATGGTTGAGTTTTGTGAGCAATTTATAAAAAAGAGTGGCGACTACGTACTATGGGTAGAGCGAATAACTCCAGCCCAATTGAAGGAGATAAATCGGTCATTTATCGACGACCTCCCTAGCAATATGCGTGTATTCGCTACACTGGCAACAGAAGATTATAAAGATCGAAAGCTATTTGCCGAGACGACGAATACTATACATAACTATGCGGCGAGAATACGCATAGGAGCTGTTTCTGATCTAGAGCGCAAGACGATTTTAAAAAATACCCGCTACACCGAGCTAGCACCCATGATAAATAACGAGCACGATGATTTGCTCATGGGAGAACTAATGGGGTCGCTCGAACTCATTAAACGGGTCATCGTCAGGGATAATAATCACCTCTCGAGGATGTCTCGGCATAACATGGCGCTGTTGAGTGCCGTTTCCGACTGGGGGCGTCTTGCAATGCCCGATCAACTTAGCCGCAAACTCTTAAAAAGCATGTATGAGGAATACTGGCATGAGGACGAAGAGCCCAAAGCACCCATGCCAGACATGTTTGCCGAGGTACTGAGATGGGCAACAGGGAAACAACTAGGCCTATATAGGCCATTGGTGTATAAACAGATCAATGGCGGCTATTCCCCTCACCCTTTGTTATCAAAGATACTTGAGGAGTCTTTTCACTATTCAGTTTCGAATGTACTTTGGAAATATATCGAAACAAATGCAAGCGTAAAGGAAAAACTCGATAAAGGTCTAGCGGCATATCAAGCTGGTCAGATTTATTGGGCTGACCGTCTATTGTATGCATTTCCATACCATACTATAAGCGGAATCGTATCGACTCTTATAGCTATGCAGCTAGAGACTCAGGGCCACCTAGAGAATGCAGCTCGATGGTTTAAGAAGATCGTGGATGCCGAGACAGATGATGAGAGTCGATATTACCTTGCTGCACACCATCTGGGTCATATCAGACTACAACAACACCGATACGATGAATCGAAAAACTGGTACGAACAAGCCGTACTAAGCCAAGATCCGTATATAGTACTAGCATCTTTGCTGAACCTCGGAAAGTTGTATCAGCACAGATTACATGACGGTCATAAAACAGCGAAGCACTATTATAAAAAGGCCATTAAAAATGGTAGACAAATTCTTGCAAACCTGCCAGAAAAGTCGGCTGCCCCAACATACTACGCATACGTTTCCCGTCAAGATATGGACGATAGTACTGAGCCTCAACGTACTCTACGACCTATCGCCAAGGCGTATCTAGGGCTTGCTGAACTTGATCCTAACCCCAAGAAACGATATGAGTGGCATAGAAAGGCAGCCGAGACCGACGATCCAACTGCAGGAGTGCTCTCGATGATATCGGCGTTCATGCACGACAATGATGAACGATGGCTAGAAAGAGCTTGCCGAGTCAGTGAGGTCGGATCATTGCCGCAGATATACTCGTACGCGCGATACATGTACGCTTCCTACTTAAGCAGTGTGTCCGACGAGGAGAGTAATGAAAAGATCATATCTCTATACGAATTGGCCGCCGAATCGGAGAATATCGAAATTGCCACTGCCTCCCTATTCTCGCTCGCTGGTCGTACTACTGACACACATATGAAGGAAGGCTATTATTTAAGAGCGGTTAAGGCGTATGGCAAAATCGATCATGCTCATGTTCGAGACTATGATGAAGCTACTAAGGACGTATCAATAACTTTGGCGTCGTACCCATTCGCATACGTCGCTAAAAGTATGTGTAACCTCGGCTATGTTTATGCCAATCTGCAACGCCTTGATCTTGCAAGGTATTGGCTTACAAGAGCTACGAAAATGCAAGACCGCGAAGCGATAGCAAAGGCCTTTCTGAGGTTAGGCGACATCGCTAGCGGGCTGAATGGTATTAATAATCCCAGTGCGGATTATATTTCAGCGAGAGAATACTATAGCTGCGCCATTGACATGGGGTACGCCGAGATAACGCCCTATGCAAAATTCTGCCTCGCCATCCTGAGCGGCAAGCGGGACATGATAAGACTCCTCAAAGAAGTTGCAAAAGCCGAGCAAAAAGATATAAGGTTAATTGCAAAACATAAATTGGAGCGGATCCAATGGGAGTCGGACATGGAGAAACTAGCTGTGCAGCAGCAAATTACATGAGCAACCCTGAACATAGGCGTGGTGCCAGCTACTATAGACAAGGTTTGACCTTTACCCTGAGTAGAATAAGTGGGAAGTTCCACGCGTCCTTGCGGCAATGGCGGTTGCGCTGGATGCTCTGCAAAGCAGGTAGCACTCCTAAATAACATAGTTCAAGTCTCTCTCCGCCCCAGCCATAATGAAAAACTTAAAGAGGCCTCAACTGAGGCCTCTTTATTGTTAGCTTAACCTAACAAGGCTGGGTCGGGGCTTGTGGGCCGTTACCGACTCGTCGTACGATCCAATCGCTCGCTGCGCCAAAGAATTTATTGGCATTGGGGTGTAGGTTCAAGTTGTGCGCTGCCACCGGTTGCACCATTGCTTCAAGACAGGCCTCGGAGTCAAAGTGCTGGTCTTCGCGGGCTACAATCTGAGCGCTGTTGTCGCAGGGCAGGTTGAGGCCAGGATTACAATAGGCTTTATCCTTTTCACCGACCGCCAGCAAAACGGGTACATGAATTTGGTTGGTAAAGCCCGGCAAAAGTGGCACAAAGAAAGTATTTAGATCACCGTTAGAGACAGTTCCTTTTAGCTGTTCGTCACGATCGATCACTTTAGACTTGGCGTAGCTGGTATTAAAGAAGAAATCACGTGCGCCAGGTTTGGTTGTAAAGTATCCTCCTACGTCAGTGGCAGTGGCAAACTTGGGGTCGCTACTGGCGGGGTAGAGAAGGTTGCTGAACTCTTCGACTGGCAATGCACCGTCGTGCAGGATGCCTGAGAGGATTACCCCGTCAACGTCCGCATAGGTTGCGGCCTCATACATGGCCACGGCCGAACCGGACGAATGCCCAACCAGGACGACTTTTGAAAACTCCGTGCCACTCAGGCTACCGTCCCGGAGTTTCTGCACAACCTGGTGCAGGGCATGAGCATTTGACTGCACGGTTACCTGGTCGGCCGGTGGACGATCACTTGGGTCGGCGCCGAACGTATTAAACGCGAAGGTTGCGAAGCCCTCATTCGTCTGGTCCAGGACATATGAATACTTTTGCGGTTGGTAGGGAAAGTCCCAATATTCTTTATAAGAGGCGGTGCCGTGCCCTAGAACTTGCACTGTTTTGCCCTCTGGGGAACCGCGGTAGCAAAGTTTGCCATCTATCTGGTAGGTAGCCGGATCACTGGCCGAAAGCGTGACGGCAACGGTCTTGGATTCACAGCGTGGCTTAGAAACCGCTGACGCTCGGCCAGGGGCAAAACCAATGGCCGATACCAGGCTCGCCAGCACCACAAAACTAATGATTCTTTTTACTTTCATACCTAAAACTCCTTATGCTAAATGTGATGTCGACTATACAGAACTTTCGCCTTTTTTCCAGCGACATTCACCCAGCTTTTAAGAAGTTTGGAACAGGTTGTATATCCCCAGCATGGCCTCCGACCGACCAAACACTTAAATCATTGTTGGCTGATCGAGACCAAATAGCTGCTCATTCAGTTCAACTACCTGTCTGGTAACGAGAGTAGCGTACATATATCTATGCTCTGCGTCGTCTGCTATTGCCTGCCATCGGTCAAGGGTTCGCATATCTTGGGCCCTACCTTGAAATGATGTACCGTCGAAAGAACTGCCGAGGGCGTTGTTTGGCACGTAATCTATCCCTAGGTCTTGATTATCAAACCCCCATCTGCTGCCTATTTCGTCACGATATTCTTTTTCTTTAAACCACTTGTCGTATAGCACTCCTGTGAGGTTTGTTTCATCCGAACCAAGCACATGTTGTGCATACTCAATCCATAAATCACGTGCAGCCGCAAAGCCAAGCCGCTGAACGCTACTTGCCCCGCCCTGTTCTTCAATATTACGAATTCTCTGGAATCTACTAGCCATCATGTTGGGAAAGCTTCTTAATATTAATACGTCTGCATTGTTGCCACCTGAGAAGTTTGTGTAATGCTTTTGGCCGCGTCGTTCACTATAAGAGACATCTTCATAGCTAAGAATCACCGTACCTGGCTCGACCCCAGCGATCTCCTGATTGATGTGACTCATTTCCTTATGTGGCTTGGGTCGGCCACCAGCCACATTGTTAAAATGAATGACCGGTTGGTCCACGCTGGTTTTCAGGCCCTCTGCAAGCCAATGGATAACCGCATGATTACCAGATCTTTTTAAGCCAAAAAAGTGAACAAACCTCGGATCTGGTACAAGGTCTGCTGGGGATTCTAGTGAAAGTGATGGCCTGGAAATCATCCATATACTATACTACTAAATTCCCTATAAGTCAAAATAAGGTTGCACCTGGAAGTGTGAGCGAATTGATCTAGTTTCGGCGCGACAAGAAGAAAATCGGTTAGCAAAGGGTTCCCGGTGTCGTACATATCCCCAGCCAGTTTTTTATAATTTCTCTTACTTCTATCTTCTATAGAAACTTTTTAGACCACTCGGCCATGGCGTCCAGGGCTGGCGTAACTGCCAGACCTTTTTTGGTGATTGTGTACTCTGTTCGGGGTGGGTATTCGTTGTACTCTTTTTTAAGTATAAGTCCGGCATTTTCAAGCGCGTTTAACCGAAGGGTGAGTGTTCGGGAGCTTATGCCATCTGCCTCTTGGCACTCCTTATAACGCATTGAACCATTTTGCTTCAAATGATGCAGTATAAGCATCGACCACTTGTCGCCGATGAGGTTTAGCGCTTTCGTTAAGCTTTCGACGTCCTCTTTTTTAGAATCCATACTTTATTCTTTACTATGACACTTTACTTTTGAAAGTAACGCAGGTATGCTTATTCAGGCAGCTATACTTTCCTAATGGAAGTATAGCACTTATACCATAATTTTACAAGGAGCAGCAATGGGAACGCAATACGCAAAAGTAGCTAGCGACGAACTACTAAACACTACCGTAGAAGCACTACAGGGCAACGGATTTTCCGTGAACGTGGTTGAAAATGCAGATGAAGCCAAGAAGGCCGTCCTGAAGCTTATACCAAAAGGTTCGGAGGTTTTTACCAACACCTCAGTTACGCTGGATGAAGCCGGCATCGCTGAAGTTCTAAACGGTTCGGACTATGTTTCTGCCCGGAATAAAATGCTGGCCCTGTACGGCGACCCCAAGAAGAAAAAAGAAATGAAGCGAATCGCAGGCACACCGGAATTCGCAATCGGCAGTGCCCACGCAATCACCCAGGACGGTAAAATCCTGGTAGCCTCGGCCAGCGGCAGCCAAATCCCGGCCGAAGCCTATGGTTCTGAAAACGTCATATTTGTTGTCGGCGCCCAAAAGCTGGTCAAAGACCTTGATGAAGGCATAAAACGCATCGAAGAGTACGTTGTACCGCTGGAAGATGAACGGGCCATGGCAGCCTATGGTACGCATACTGCACTCGCCAAGCTGCTGGTGCTCATGCTGGATTCGCCTGAACGCGTAACCGTGATTATCATAAAGGACAAAATCGGCTTCTAAAAGTACCCCAATAATTGCAAGCATTGGTTAAGTTTTGACCTTGGTCAATGAGCAAGTAGCTTCCTTATCCTTCATCATTCAAAGTCCGGACCAGGAATCCTTCGCGCCCATGCTAAATCGCTAAACTGGCTATGCTATAATTTCAGTATAGTAAGTGAGGGGCATTGTATGGGATATGAAAAATACTTAACAGTTCTTAATAAACGTTTTCGCGTCATGGGACCGCTTGTAGCAGTCATGGCCGTTGTCTTGAGCAATGTCCCGGTAGCTTACGCTGCACCCAGCGTCACGATCACACTGCCGGTCAATAACGCCACAGTCTTAGGCACACAAAGTGTCCAGGCTCAGGCAAGCAGCGGTACGCTTGGGGTGCGATTCAAGCTGGACGGTGTTAACATCGGCCCCGAAGACCTTTTTGCTCCCTATAGCTACAACTGGAATACCACCACAACCACTAATGGCCCTCACGCGTTGACAGCACACGCCCGCCGGGTAGGCAGCACCATCACATCCGCACCAGTCACGGTGAATGTCCAAAATCCGCCCATTCCCGGCACTGTTTCCGTACTGGGCGACAGCGTGTCGCAGCAAGCTTTTCAGCCCAATGGGGACGGGGTAAACGTCTATACTGCCAATGCCCCGGCGCCGGACAAAAGGGACATCTTTGTCTACATGGGCTGGGCTGTCCCAAATGTACAGCCTCATGCCACGGATATGGCAAAGATAAGGTGGCCGGAGAAGCTTATCGCCGCCGTTGGGCTTAACGATGCAACCACCTTGTGGGGTTCAGACGGATGGACGGTGGATGATGTCAGCCGTTTCCGCACCCTCATCAATACGCCTCACGTCAATTCCTGCGTGGCCATCGTGCTGCCCGGCTATGGAGTAGGAGCTAACCCAGCCTGGGCAGCGCAAATCGACGAGGCGCGTGTGGACCTGGCCGCCCTGGCCACCGAGCGACCGCACACCATCACTGTCGACTGGCAACCAGTCATAAACCAGCACCCGGAATATATAGACGAAGACGGCATCCACCTGCTGACGCCTTACACTACATGGATCGAGGATCTCATCGCCGCCGGGGAAGGGCGACTCAGCCCCGTAGACCCGGTAGCCTCCGCAGCCCGCCAGGAATTCTACTGGTCTGCTGCTGCTCAGTGCACCTTGTGATTAGCCCAGAGAGTCGCCACAACTTGCCTCCATCTCTTTCGTTCCTCGGCACTCAATCTGGTGTGCGCAATGGTTTCTTCCATGGTAGTTGTAGCCTACTGGCTAACTGGTTTATGTTGCTTTGATTATTCGAGAGCAGTGGGTGGTTCAGTGGTGGTTAGTTTACTTCCTGTTGTTTTCTAATATAATGTGGACTATGAAAACACGATTATTGGCAGGTTTGGTTACTTTGTCGTTGCTAGGAGGATGCGCAGATAGCGTTGACGGACGACCTGACTTTACGGGCGAAGGCGACGGATATTCGGCCATTGGTATTGTGCGTGGTGTTAATACCAAGGAAGGCAGCGTTACAGTCAGAGTCATCGAAGTCCGCGAGGCAAATGGCGAAGCCGAAGACAGGCTCAAAGAACACCAAGAAGTAGATTTTTATACTGAATACAACGGCGAGGTAGATGGCGACGATACCACTGACTGCGTAGACATAGCTAGCGACCCCGAGATAACAGGACCAGACGGGAGCAATCAGGAGCTAAGGGATCTTCCAGGCCTGGAGGTTTGGATAGAAGGGAGAACTGTAGACACAATACGGGGAGGGGGAGCTTGTGATGGATCTCCGTCAACGGAACAAAGGGAAATTTTGTTGGATATTCGTGTGTTAGGGCCAGCAAGTGAATCAGCCTTAGGTCGTTTCCGTTAGCACTGAGAGCCAGCCATGCCCTTCACTAAGGTGGTGGACTCGCGGTCAATAGACCTCTTTTATGACACAACAGGCTGCGGCTTGGCGACAACAACCGCGTCCGGTCGGCGAGTATCAAACTCCTAGATTCTAATCCGAATCGCAACACTACCACTTTCGCTTAAACACCGCTTCCGGGGTCTTGTAGCCCAGTCGTTTCCTTGGCCTAGTATTAATTCTGTGTACTGCCGCGTCAAGCGCTTCCTGGGTAAGATGGGCGAA
>DATHJH010000016.1:0-7575 GCA_035489815.1 Candidatus Limnocylindria bacterium | reverse complement strand
AATACGATTAGTTTGTGTAAGCTGGTGGTAGGACATCGCCGTCTCCTTTTGTAAGTAGTTTGTTAGTGGTAACAACTAGTTTACTGGAGTACTGGCGGTGTCCCTTATTGGTTATGGTGCGGTTTGAGGTGGAATGGAGGGCGGATCACTCGACACACCAACAATATATGGCGTAGTAACTTCAACAAATTCTTGCGAGTTGTAGAACTCCCTAATCGACCTGGTAGCCCAGTCTCTTACCCGCAATACCTCGAGAGTATGTGAGTCCAGTTTAGCTCCAACATGTTTCTTGGCTTTCTCGACAGCGAATTTGCCGTACTCCCTACTTAACAGTACTGCAACAGATGGAACAGACTTTGCAATAATTGCTCGCACCTTATCTAGTTCTGATTTTCTGGACGCAATAATCCCACTAGCGGCTCGTGTTAAATGTTCTACGTCATAAACCGTAACTTTTTTTGGAGTTTTTAATTTAGCTGTAATGGATGGAGACGATAAGTCAACGACGCTCGCGTTTTCATGTAGCTTTTCATAGAGACCAGAGACGTATTGTATAGTTTCGGTATTTTCTGGGATGGCTAAAACAATGTAGCTAGCGTCAGTGGTAGAATTAATATCATCATAGGCGATAGGTTTTACTGAGTACTTTTTGGCAATGTCCTTGACCTTATCGTGTGACCTGTTAGTAATAACAACATTAAGCTTAAGCTCCTCTGAAAGTATTTTTGTTACCAGACTACCAGTACGACCAAGCCCAACCACAGCAACCGTGTCCGACTTCTTAGCGTTCTTACCAATAAGTTCGGCAGCTATTCTCTCTAGTGAGGTATTGCCATCGTAGAGCTTAGTGTCGCGTTTTGCTTCAAGCGCTGTCGATTTCACCCAGTTTGTTATATAATCCAGTGTCGGGAAGTCAGAGTGCTGCATCTTTCCCGCATCAGACAAAGCATCGCACACCTGTGCTAGCACTTGTGTATCACCTGGCGTAACGCTGTTCACGCCTAACGCGCATTCACACAGGAATTTTATTGCATCTTCATTTTCATAACATTTAATGTACCTATATGAGTTATCGAGACCCTTGGGGCAAAGATCGTCCCATGTTGAAAGAAGGCGCCCCTTTAAGAAATCTTGGGTGTAGTCTGGAAAATAGGTAATTACAATAATAATTGCGTTACACTTCTTGATTACTGCAGCTTGATTAATTGAAAAGCCTAGATTAGCCTTAATAGCTTGTATGCTTGCCTCTTCATTCTCAAGGCTTGCCTCGAGAAGCACTTTGTCACTCGTGTTATCCAGTTTTTGGAAATTAATAGCGGCACAGAATATTCGTGGTTGCGGGTTCATAGTTGATTAATCCTTCGAGATTAGTTTATACTGCTAGTTTTTCCTGTGCTGGCATACTCACTCCCTCAGTCGTTAAAAGCACACTTCTGATTAAGTGATACGAAGTATACTTGAATTATTTGTAAAGTGAAAAACTTGGATTGTAGCTATACTACTTTAGAAGTGCTATTTGATTGCAATTTTGTGTAGATTACCAAGGACAAGTAGACGTTACGGTATTGTCAATAAGCATTTGTCTACCAGCGACAAGTGCATGATTTGACCAAAATCTTTTACTTTCTGGACCCTCATAGGGTGTACCTGGAAATGCAGGCGTTACTTTGCCCATCCAAGTACTAAACAGCTCATAAAGCAACGGGTCGCGAGCCACCTTGTTCGTATGAAGGGTGATGTGTCGAGTAGGCACTCGACTACGTCCTTTCACAAATCTCATATACGTATCGCGAGCCGGACGCTTAGCATAGAAAATTTCATCTGTCTCAGAAGTAGTAACCAACTCTGTCTCACCTACAACCCTCCCAAGATCTACATTGATCTGGCAATACTGTCCGCTGAGCTCAGCCTGCCCAAGCGCCTCTAACGCCAGACTCTCTAAGTTTGGGGTATCGGCAAAATGAGTAGCGGCATGAGAGTGAGTTTTCTGAACATAAACGAGGACACCGTTCGCATCTGTACCAAAAATATCCGCCCTCAACACGACAGAAGCGATCCGATCCACTTCCCTTATTTGGCTGGAATTCAACAATTCAACAATTCTATTGGGGAACCGGATGTCATCGACCCCCGTGACAACGGCGTGAGACAATGTATCGAAATCATTAACGCCATCGCGCTCGACAGGAACTACATCCCCCACGCGTAAATCCTGTTCTGGCATAAGACCACACAGGCCAATTGCTCCACGGCCAAGAACAGGCGTAGTCTCAGAACCTATTTGAAGCCGCACATCTAACGTAGGCGGCATCAAACCACTCCCGTCAAAAGGCTTCAATCTTTCAGTTATATGAACGCTACCCATAGGTATTAGGCTTCAATCAACCATCGAATTCTACATGAGAATATGACAAAAATGAACCTCCCCGAGCGGGAGCTCGGGGAGGTTCATTTGATGGTTACAGCATGTATCAAGAAATTGTCGCTGAGCTAACAAAGGTTTTGGAGCAAGCCTCGACTACGCATGCCATGTGGATTGCTGGATCGGTCGCTGAAGGGTTTATGAAAAGCCACTCTTGTTGCGACACTGCCTACTATGCCCTCCAATTTGGTTATGCTTAAACGATCTAGTGTTGCTAGGTCGTTTTCTTGTTTGAGGCGTTCCCTAAAATTGCTACCCCGGCCAACCCAGCCAGTAGTGAGGCGACGAATACTCCAAATATTGCAGCGTTTTGAAACTTTGGGTTTGGGCTAAACGATAGGTCGGCTATCAGGAGCGAGATAGTAAAACCGATGCCTGCTATAAACCCTGCGCCAATGATATGTGTCCAACTCAAATCTTTTGGTTTATGCGTCAATTGTAGCTTGGCAGCAACCCAGCTGGCACTGACTATCCCGAGCGGCTTTCCGATGAGCAGCCCTGCCGCAACCCCCGCAAAAACCATCAAACCGTTTTCTTGTGTGAGTGATAACGTGTTAATAACAAGCCCCGCACTACTAAATACGAATAATGGCACGACAACGTACGCGGTTAAGGGAAGCAGGGCGTCTTCGACCTTTTCGGAAAACTGCAACAGTATTGATCTGTTGCTGCGTCTAGTAAGCGGTGCAAGTCCTGCAAGGATCACTCCAGCCATTGTTCCTGAAATTCCCGCCAGCAACAGGCAATACCACATACAAAACCCGACAATCAGGAAACTGACCAGCCAGAGCCTTTGTCGTCGTAATACAAGCAAAACCAAGCTTAGTGTAATGGCACCAATAAGGGCTAGGGCGTTTGTCGGCTGACTATAAAACACCCCGATGATTACGATTGAACCAATGTCGTCGATGATAGCCAGAGCAAGTAAAAAGATTCTTAGATTCTTAGGCACCCTCTTGCCTAGCAAAGCTAGCACGCCTATTGCTATGGCAATATCCGTTGCGATTGGTATTGCCCAGCCCATGCTTTGTGGTTGGTAGGGATTGAGCAGGGCATAAATTGACGCAGGAACGATCATGCCGCCTGCTGCTGCTATGACGGGGAACGATGCCTTTCTCCATGTTCTTAGCTCTCCATCGATAAACTCACGCTTTACTTCAAGAGTAACCACCAAAAAGAATAAGACCATCAGGCCTTCACTTATCCAATGCTGTACGTCCAAAGTTATCGCCCCAAGCGTCAGCCGTTTGTCAATTAAACCAAAATAGACGTCAGACCAAGGGCTATTGGCAAGAAAGAGGGCAAGTACGGCTGCCAGTACCAGCAGTACGCCGCTACGCCTTTCTTCTTGAAGCAAGAATGAGAGAACGTTTACGGGAACTAACGTAGTGCTAAATTTCTTATGCTTCATTGCTGCCTTAATTTTACCATCAGGGGCTAACGCACTGCTTGTTTCGTGCAGATTACGGTTCCAATAGCATCTGCGGCGGCCCTCCAATTCATGAAGTCAGCTTGTGTGTAGAGTTTTTCGTAGGCGAGGGTAGCCCCTCCTGGTATATACTGAAATCACTACTTAAAGAGGGGGATACTATGATAGGACAAAACACAACGCATGCCAATTTCAGCGTCGACGATATGGCAAAAGCCAAAAGTTTTTACGTAGATAAGCTCGGTTTTACGATCAAGCGAGAGACTCCCTATGATGTGATGTTCGAGAGCGGTGCAGGTACACGCTTTAACGTATACACCAAAGAAGATCATAAAGCCTGGGACTCAACAGTCTTTGGCATAGAAGTCGATAACGTCAAAGATGCGGTTGATGAGCTAAAGGCCAAGGGCATCACCATCGAAAAAGTCGATGGCACGGACGATAACGGCATCATGAGCGACCCTGACATGGGCGACGCCGCGTGGTTCAAAGACCCAGCCGGTAACTGGATTTGCATTAATAGCACAAAATAAACTTCACAAAAAAGTGTTTGAAGTTGCCATTAGTCCCTGTGTGCATGGGGCTATGTAACTATCTACTAATTAGCACGAGCCCACGATAGCTCTCAAAAATAAGATTCCCATACGGGAGTTTTATTTTTTGGTTTATGCATATAAAATTATGTTGCTACTGTAAGCGCTATGAGTAAAACATTTTCAGCTATTGTCACCGAAGAGGACGGGGGCTTCGTGGCCCTCAATCCAGACACTGATGTTGCCAGCCAAGGCAACACTCTTGACGAGGCGCTCGCCAACCTCAAAGAGGCACTTGAACTTTACTTTGAAGAAACAGTCACCTCACGACGAAACTGGTGAACGAGCGGATTACTTTTTTGTGACCGACACGTGGACGGGTGAACCCAGGATTAATGAACCACATAAGTGTGATGAATTGGCCTGGTTTCCACTTACGAACTTACCCGACAGTGTCCCTGGCTATGTGAGGGCTGCTGTAGACCACTGGCTGGATGGGAGAATATACTCGGAATTTGGCTGGGAGTAAAATCAAAAACCTAACAGCGATCATTTATACCGGCAAAGTTTACAACTTTAGTGTATAATGTACTTTTTACGACGAGGTGGGCAGGTGAACGCTATGATCCACCATCTTATGCTTTTATACAGATTACGGTTTCTTCTTGCTGGTATTTTGATGGTCACCAGCTTTTTCCTGCTGGCCTCTGTGTTGGCCACTATAGAACCGGTCAGCGTACATGCCCAGGATACCGACTCTTCTGCCGAAGTGCTTACCATAGATGACCCAAACGTGGTTGCGGGCAGTATGGCGGTGGCAGCGGCAGAGGCGGGGCGGGCTGCAAATTCAGCCGGCCTTGCGATTGCCAATAGCACGCTGGCGGCTGCCCGGACGGTGAACCAGGGCGGCAAGCTTATTGCTCGTGGCGCACTGGTGGGCGCAACAACCGTAGGACGAGGTGTAGGGAGGGGGTTGGCGGCCGTCGGCCGCGCCGTCGGCACCGGCACAGTCTTTGTGGCCCGTATCCCTGGCAAGGCGGTCGGGTTTGTCTCGAACACTTCTGTGGTGCGGTCGGTCACACGGCCATCTGATCACGTTGAGGTGCCAATCATTGACCCGAACTCACCTGAACTGCTTGCAGCCCTTACTGCATTGCCTCCTGCTAAGGCTAAAGGCACCCGGGCTGCTGCAGCCCAGACAGATGCAGGTCCGGTGTGGCCGATACATGGCGAAATAACCACGCACTTTGGCGTAGAGCACTGGCCTTTTCAGGCCACGCACACCGGCATTGACATTAGTGACAACAAAGACTCGGGCGTCACGCCTGTCAAGCCCTTTAGACCTGGACGTGTCACAGAGACGGTCTATTCCGGCTATGGCCTGGGCAATCACGTGATTGTAGATCACGGAAACGGCGTGACATCGGTCTACGCGCACCTTGACTCTATTTCTGTAAAGGTTGGTCAGCAGGTCAGCCTGAAAACGAGGCTTGGTTTTGAAGGAACAACCGGCGTCTCTACCGGCACGCACCTGCACTTTGAAGTCAGGGTTAACGGTCAGGCAGCGGACCCGCGGCGGTTCATCAGCGGCCACCCGTGATGATCGGTATCACGCCCAGCCTCTGGTCTTAACAGCGACGCCTTTATAAAATAGTCAGTTAACAATCCTCCAGTATAACTGGAAGGATGACCAAACATTCAAACCTGCAATTTCTTTATCTGTTAGAGGTCCGACCTCTTTATTCTTTATTCCCTTTATCCAAATAGCTATCTCTTGAACTTTTGCGTTAGTATATGTCTATGGACAAAAAATCATTCATTCTGGATTTTATCAGCCAGCAAAGCCTGGCAACTGTTTCTACGGTTACGCCGGATGGCAAGCCAGAGGCGGCCGTCATAGGCTTTGGTCAAACCAAGGATCTGGAGATAATCTTTGGTACGGACAACTCCACCCGCAAGTACCAGAATCTCCAGACCAACCCATCAGTTGCTTTAGTGATTGGCTGGAGCAAGGGCCAAACGGTGCAATTGGAAGGCGAGGCCACGGAACTGGCGTCCGGTGATCTGCAGCTGGTGAAGGATAACTACTGGGCCAAAAGCCCAGACGCACAAAAGTTCCATGCCAATCCCGGGCAACGGTATTTTATAGTCAGGCCGACCTGGGCCCGCTATACGGACCTGAGCCAAGACCCATGGAAAATAATCGAGCTTAAATTTTAATATGCCCGCTGACGCGCTTGAACCGACAGGTCCCCCAAAAGATTTACGCGATGTAACTCAAAGGCTCACCAACCTGTCCGGGAATCTCTTTGCGGGGTTCGAAGACGGCGTGTTACACCATCACATAGTGTCTAACGATCGGCAGTTGCCAGAAAGTTACGCCGAGGCAGTGAGGAACATGCCAGCGCCTTCCCCCGGACTACAAGCGATCGGGCTGATTGTAGGTAATGGCATGGTAGAGACTGCCGATCAGATGTTGCCGCTTCCGATAGTTATGTGTGATAGGGATCCTGTAGTCCTATCTACGCTCCAGGCAAGTGAGGTAGCTATGATTGAAGCTGATTCTCCCGCTGAGTTTACGGATGCATTACAGCAGCATGCTGATTCGCTTACGCCTTATGTTCCTGAGTCTGGACCAATTAATATAACAACCCAGTACGGGAACCAGAAAACAACATGGAATTCCAAGGGATCAACGATTCCACGGCATTTTTTAACGGATCAGGAGTGGTACGATTCTGCCAGGGAAGGAATGGGGCCGCGAGCGTACCGAAAAGTAGATTTGACTGACGAAGAACAGGTTGCAGAGCTGGGTGATGATTTGCGTGGGGTGGACGGCGAGATTGTGCTTGCTAACTTTACGAACATGCTTGATCACTTGCATGGTAGACTCGAAATACCCGCTACAATTGGACGGTTTCTGAGGCTTCTTCCGTTTTCTCCAGAAGCTGTCATTGTATCTTCTGACAATAATAGAGCTATGCTGACACGCGTCGATCCATTGAGATATTGGGGGCGCAATGCAGAGTAGGTTTGCCGTATCATACATTGAACCCATTTCAAATCCCCTCCCTACTGCAAACCCTGTCCGGTGCACCAGGAGGCTGTTTTGCTTCGCACCATATCTAAAGATATGCTTTGTTACAAGAACAGCCACCTGGCACTACCGGGCCAGGCTTTTCGTACTTGGG
>DATHJH010000015.1:0-14365 GCA_035489815.1 Candidatus Limnocylindria bacterium | reverse complement strand
TCGCCCATCTTACCCAGGAAGCGCTTGACGCGGCAGTACACAGAATTAATACTAGGCCAAGGAAACGACTGGGCTACAAGACCCCGGAAGCGGTGTTTAAGCGAAAGTGGTAGTGTTGCGATTCGGATTAGAATCTAGGGGGGCTTTTGCCCCGATGTTTTAATCCTTTTGTTTTTAACAGCGGTCAGCTCTTAAATACAAAAAACTCTTATATTTGTATCTGGAAAATTGAGCCGCCAAAAATTGGAAATACTGAACGCTTGTCGAAAAACGTCATATGTTGGTTGGCTGAAGTACGCACAGCGCCCAATTTAGCCGCAATATTTGGCTTTATACATCCGGATGCCCCTCAGGGTGTGTTTGGCTTATCCTTCCGGGGGAAGAGGGTGCCTTCTATGGGTTGGATGACGCCTTCTTCAAAGACATGGCGGATTTTGAGCGCGGTTTCCGGCATAAAGGGCTGCAAAAGTTCGGCAATTTCCAGCAGGCAGCTGACCTGGTAGGCCAGGACTTCTTGCAAATGTTCCTTTTCGCCCTTTTTGTTGATTTCCCACGGTTTTTGTTCGTCTATGTACTGGTTCAGGCCGCGGACTTGTTCCCACACTTCGTCCAGGGCGCGGTCAAACCGGCACTTTTCCAGCGCCTCGGCATACTGTGCTATGTCATGGGTAGAGGGGGGGATGTTGCCAATGATACCGTTCTGATAGGTCTTGATCATGACGGAAGTACGCTGGGCAGCATTGCCAAGCTCATTGGCCAGTTCGCCGTTATAGGCCGCGCGCAGGCGGTCCCAACTGAAGTCGCCGTCCTCGTAGGACGGAATATGACGGAGGAAAAAATAGCGCAGCACGTCGGCGCTGTATTCGGCCAGGATGTCCTTGGGCGCGACGATGTTTCCCAGGGACTTGCTCATCTTTACCCCGCCCTCGCCGTTTATGAAGCCGTGTACAAACAGGGTTTTAGGCAAGGGCAAGCCCAGGCCGAGCAATATGCCAGGCCAAATGGCCGCATGGAAACGGATGATGTCTTTGCCTATAACCTGCACGTTGGCCGGCCAGAACTTTTTGAAATCGTCATGTTCCGGGTAGCCAAGGACGGTCAGATAATTCATGAGCGCCTCGAACCACACATACATGACTTGGGTCTGGTCGCCCGGCACCGGGATGCCCCAGGAAATCTTGTCTTTGGGCCGGGAAATGCTGATGTCGTCCAGACCGTCCTTGATGACGTTCAGGATTTCGTGTTTACGAGTTGCCGGGATCACCGCAAAGCTGCCGTTTTGGATGGCTGTTTGGATTTGCGGCGAGTATTTGCTGAGCTTGAAGAAATAATTTTCTTCCTCCAGCGTTTCATACGGCCGGTTATGGTGGGGGCAGACGCCGTTGTTTTCCTTGGCCTGGCCTTCGGTGACGTAGGCCTCGCAGCCTGTGCAATACAGCCCGCTATAGCTGCCTTTGTAGATGTCTTCCTTGAGCGCTTTCCAGATCAGTTGAGCCCGCTGCTCGTGACCGGAGTCCGTAGTCCGGATAAAACGGTCGTTGCTGATGTTCAGGTCCTTGGCCAGATCCCGAAAGTTCTGGCTTACTTTGTCTGCGAACTGTTTGGGCGTCAGCTTGGCTTCGGCGGCCTTTTCGGCAATCTTGCCGCCGTGTTCGTCCGTGCCAATACTAAAGATCACCGGCTTGCCCTGCGCCCGGGCACTCCGCGCCAGCGCATCAGCCATGACAAATTCCAAGGCGTGGCCAATGTGCGGCTCGCCATTAACATACGGAATAGAGGTGGTTATGTAGTAGTTCATTAGTATCAGTCTACCTGTTTACGAGTTATAGAGAAAATCAAAGAGAATAAATATCTAAGCCCGCCCGGGCATGGTCATCGTGTGGTGCGATTGGCGGTAGATATTTGTCATGTTTTTATTATACCAGATTGTAACACCTTAGAAAAAACAAGAAAGCCAACGCATAGCACCGCCTCTAACAAAAGTTAAAACTTGCAAAACCCTTATCTGTTAGAGGCCCGACCTCTAGGATCCCTAGAAAAGGCTCCTTTGCTGTGGCGGTTCTGCAATCTCCGCACCAAGCTGCTCCGCCAGACGGTCCAGGAAGGCTCCTTGAGCTGCGTTCAACTTTGCCCTGGCCTTATCCAGACTGAACCACCCCGCCTTGTCTACTTCCGGGAAGTCTTGTTGCTGGCCGGATTTTGGCGGCCATTCCATGCTAAAAGTATTACTTTGAATAGCCGCCGCATCCAGATCGCCTTCGACCGCCCAGGCGTAAATCACTTTGCCGCTTTTGTTTTTGACCGTTCCTAGTTCCAGATAGCCACCGGCTGGAGCCGGCTGTCCGGTTTCTTCCGCAAATTCCCTTTTGGCAACTGCCAGGAGGTCGGTCTCCACGCCCTCTATCTCGCCCTTTGGAATGGACCACGCGCCCTTGTCCTTCTTTGCCCAAAACGGTCCGCCCGGATGAATGATCAACACCTCGGGTTCCTTGCCAGTGTTTCGATAAACCAACAGCCCTGCGCTTTGTTTCGCCATTATCTTAGCCTAAAGCTTGAGCAGCTTTTTTCCAAGGATGATCCAAAGGCTCCGCGGTGGGCGGAACGCCTTGCGTATAATCAATCAAAAACTCATGCTCCGTTCGTGTCAGAAGCCCGGCCTCATGCAGGTAGCCAAACATCGCCGTAGCCCCGAACGCCGCATGTAAAGTAATCTCTGATTTTTCTAACTCCTCTGCCGCACCTTGTTCCCTGTCACCCAGCACCACCAAATGCTCGCTTGAAAGCCCATGTTTGCCCAGGAAGTTTTTGCCCTCCACGCCAGTTTGGCCGCTGGTGGCAACATCGTCTACCTGCACGACGACCTGACCTGAGTAAACAGCCCCTTCTAGCTCTGCATGACTGCCTCTGTCCATCTTTGACCCCGTATCGACACGCCGCCAGATATTTGAAAAACTTCCCTTGGCTGCAATTGCTGCCGCTAGCGGGGTGCCAGCTTCCGGGTCACCATAGATATGATCAAATCCGCCAGCAAGTCGGCTAGCCCGATCCAGCCGATCAACATACGCGCCGAGCATTAAATCAGTCAGGTGAGCTTGTCGCATAAGGCCGAGCTTACTTGCGGTATCCCGGGACAAAGCCAAACGAAGATTGACCAAGTAAGGCGACCAGATACCGCTGTTCAATATTTTTGGGACACCGATAGTAATGATTCTATTTTCAGGAACTAGATCTATTCCTCTTTGGTATAAACCAACAACCAGTTCTTCGGCTCGTTCAAACTCAGACATATTCCCCCGCTACACTACTCAGTTAACTACTTTTGGTAGTTGCTCGCAAGGTGCCAGAGCTGGCAATGTTTACACTGGTAGACCTTGAGGTTACCGCCGTGCTGCCACTCGGCCACTACGGCACTGGCTTCGGCTTCTTCTTTGATGTCGAATGCCATTTTGTCTGCGCAGGGCAATGTGGGGTCTTCAGGCTCTTGCATGGTTATTAGAAACTATAAACACCTGGCCGTCGCACGTCTAGCAGGTACTTGCCGATGTGGCGACTTTATTCAGGGTAGAGGCTCGCAACCTCAACACCCGTTGCCTTGGCTACCAAGCCCGATGCTGCCGACCCAAAGGCGACAATACCCCCTACCACATGCACACCCCCCTCTTGGAGCTCATGTATGGTATCTATCATATCCCTACTGTGGTCCTCCCAGAGGTCATGCCCAACCACCACACATGACTGCCCTGGACCTGCGAGATTTTGGTAGCCGCCACGCAACCCCTCGGTCATTCGGGCAAGCCCCCGGGCTAATTTTTCTCCGGCAGTACTCACCCCCTCTACCGCTTTCACCTCTTGATCTGCTTGCACTTCTCTGGCAAGCCTTAGTAAATCAGGAAGGAGCGATGCCCCTTCAAAACGCCTAAATCCACCAGCAAGGGGCAGGGCATCGTGCAGCCAATCCTCCCAGCCCGGTGTCGCAAACTCACCCAAACCATTGCCTGTCATATTTCGCTCCTTTTTGCGTGTTACATTGGGCGCCAGTTACACACCGGAAGTATAAGCTCCGGGCCAATGTCGTAAAAAACCTGACTATATCACTAGCCGTTTAGAATTTGTAGACCGATACTTAGTTTTAGGCTATTTTTTGTCTGTCACAAATTCCTGGCACAAGCGCTCAAACACGGCGTTGGTCCAGCCAAAACCGGTCTGAGATGGGTAGACACCTTTGGCAGGTGGCTTACCTGGGGATACGACGTTGTACTTTTCCAAAAAGACGCCGTGTTTATTGAACCAATCCAGATTGGTTTTGAGCCATTTCAGGGCTATACGCCTGGCGTCCTCGTCATAGCCATACCGCTGCAAACCTTTGATAACTATGTAATGCAACGGTGCCCAACCATTTGGGTAAGCCCATTGCGTTGGCAGCGCCCCTGGGCTGACCACGCCAGGCACCATCTGGTTCAGGGCCTGGGTGTCGGTAGTTGCCAGGCCGCCGCGGTGTTCAAAGCGCCGGAGCGCTTTCACCAGCTGATCGGCCTGCTTTTTGTCCACCATGCCCGCCCATAGTGGGTAGTAGGTAGCCAGCGAGCTTACCGTGCCACGCCTTTCCTTGGCATAGTTGTAGTCAAAATAAATACCCCGCAGATTACTCCACATCAGTCCGTTCATAACGGTTTTGCGGTACTTGGCCGCCGCTTCCCACTTGGCGGCCGCATGTTTGTTATCTACCAGACGATAGTAGCGGGCAAAATCCATTTCGTATTTGTAGAGCAGCGCGTTCAGATCTACGGGGACAAAGTTCAGTGCCTTGCGGGAGAAACGGGTGGTCATGTCCCAACCGCTTTCGGTTTCGGCAATGTCATGCAGGTAGTTAAAGTCGTAATAGCGGCTGAGACCCTTATACACCTGGCGGGCATTTGGTTTACGCGTGCCCATCCACACGGTGTTGTATTCGGCCTCGGCTACTTTTAGCATTTTGCCCAGCCATTTTTTATCGAGGTTATAGGCTTCGTAGACGTCCCAGATAAAACTTGTCAGAAAAGGTGGCTGGGAACGACTCGTCAAATACAGCCGGGAAGCGTTAGGAATAATCTTGAAGCGTTCAAACAAATATACCAGGTCTTCCAGGATACCCATCACCAGTTCTTTATGTTCCTCGTCCAGCATGCCCTGGACCATAAAGTAGCTGTCCCAGTAGTACAGTTCATTGTAGTCAAACTCGTGCCCTGCCTCATAGGACGGCACCAGAAACGGTTTAGGAAGTCCGACTAAACTTTCGTCATCTTTAGGGTGATAGCGCTCTACCTTGTGCCAGTAGGCTGCAATGTAATCCAGAGCGCTCTTTACATCTGCCTGCCTTAAATCAAGGTGGGGTCCCAGTGGGCTGAGCTTTTTAATAGTTTTTTGCAGTCGTTCCAACATCTTACTATTTAGCCTATAGCAAAACACCCAAACTTAGAACCCACTCCGTTTCAAGGACCAGCCTTGTTACAAGGCTGGTCCTTGAAACCTTAAAAGCAATCTGGGCTGTGTATTCAGCGAAAAGTCAGGTTTGGGTCGCAGGATAGGATAGCCACTTAAAGCTGAAAGGAGCATCATATGGCACAGAAAAAGTTACTAACTATAGCGGGGCTGTTAGCTACGGCGGGCACAGCCGGGGTCCTGGGATTCAGCAGCGTTTCGGCGGAAACGTCTTCTGGCAGTTCCAGCCTGGTCGAAAAGCTGGCCCAGAAGTTTAGCCTTAACAAAGACGAGGTGCAAAAAGTCTTTGACGAAGTCCGCTCAGAAAAGGAGGCTGCCCACGAGGCTAAGGTAGAGGAACGGCTGGCCCAGGCGGTCAAGGACGGCAAACTGACCGAGGAGCAAAAGACCAAAATCCTCGCCAAACTCAAAGAACTCCAGGAAAACAAACCCGGCAGGGAAGAGCTTGAGGGCAAGACGGACGAAGAACGCCGCGCCTTTAAGGAGCAGATGCACACCGACCTCAAGCAGTGGGCCGAGGAGAATGACATCCCCGAGGAGTATCTACAGTTTAAGGTCATACATAAAAACAGCGCCGGTGGTTCAGGCGTACATATAAAGCACTTCGAAGGCAGAGAACCAAGTCTGGACAAAGAAGCCCCAGACGAATCCTAAGAAATTCGTGGCTAATTTGCTCCCCAAAAAAAAGCCGCCGGGTCCCTTACCCGGCGGCTTTACTTTGTCCCCTGCCAGCCATTTCCATTTCCAGGGTGGCACCCTGGAAACTCTGGAAACTGGAATTCAGGTGTTTTTCAGCTGAAGGGGTACACTAAAGGAGTGAGAGTTTTAGTGGTAGAGGATGAAATCAAGCTGGGCCGGGCCATTAAACGCGGGCTGGAGCAAGAAGGCTACGCTGTGGATCTGGTGCATGATGCCGGGGACGGCCAGGCTTATGCCGAGTCCGAGGACTATGACGTGATCATTCTGGACCGCATGTTACCCGGCGGCCAAGACGGCTTAGACATTTGTCGTAAATTGCGACAACGAGGCAGTAACACCCCTGTCATTATGCTGACCGCCCGGGATGCCGTACCGGATCGTATCCAAGGCCTGGACGACGGCGCCGATGATTACCTTATAAAACCCTTTGCCTTTGCCGAGCTCATCGCCCGGATCCATGCGCTTGGCCGACGGCCGAAAGAAGTTATCGATACAGAGTTGCAATTTGGAAATATTACTCTGCACACCAATCAGAAGGCCGTTTTAGTAGACGGCAAACCCGTGCAACTCAGCAAAAAGGAATTTGCCCTGCTGGAATACTTCGCCCATCATCCAAATCAAATTCTAAGTAAACAGCAGCTGATTCAACACGTCTGGGACTTTGACGCCGACATCCTCCCCAACACTGTAGAAGTTTTTGTCCGTTCGCTCCGGCAAAAGCTGGGACCGGACGTTATAGAAACCGTCCGGGGCTTTGGATATAGACTGAAGGGCAAGGCATGAATCCCGTTGCAACCCAAGAAGCCTGCAAAGTATATCTATACAGTGAAACATGCATTGATGTTCAACCGTCTAGTGTAGGCTGGAAGGCTAATGGGTTGTAACGGGATGAATATATTTGCATCTGCGGTCAGAAAGCTCACCCTCTGGTATGTCGGCGCCTTGTTCGCGGTCTGTCTGGTGTTCAGCACTGCAACATATGTTGTGGCGTCAAACCGTCTGGAACACGGCGCCCAAAAGCAAACCGCTATTATAGAGGGATTCGACGGGCCAACGGGTGTGCTTATCCCCCGGGTAAAGACGCTGCGGGATCAACAGATCGCCGAGGACCGGCAGCAGCTCCTGCGCTCTATCGTATTGGCCAATATTGTTATCCTGGCGCTGGGGGCGTACTTTAGCTATCAGTTTGCTAAACAGACCCTGCAGCCGATTGAGGCCGCCCATGATGCCCAGGCCCGCTTTACCACCGACGCCAGCCACGAACTGCGCACCCCGCTGGCCACTATGCAGGCAGAGATAGAGGTCGCTTTGCGTGATAAGAAATTCAATGCCGCTCAAGCAAGGCAAGTGCTTCACAGCAACCTTGAGGAAATTGCGCGACTGCGCGGTCTCAGCGAACAACTATTGGGCCTGACCCGCCTGGACAGCGGCTCGCTCACAAGGGTCCGGGTCCCAATCAGCCAGGTTGTTGCAGAAGAAATTGCCCACTTCAAAAAGCAACACCCGGACGCTACCATTGAAGGCACTTTAGCACCCAAGCTAACCATTCAGGGTGATGAAAAGCTCTTGCGGCAGCTTATTACCATACTGGCCGATAACGCTATAAAGTACGCCGGCAACCAACCCGCCCGCCTTAGCATAGAGCTCAAAAAACTCGACAGTGCCATTCAGCTGTCTGTCGCCGATCAGGGAATTGGCATCAAAGCCACAGAGATTCCCCATATCTTTGACCGGTTCTACCGCGGAAGCAACGCCACCAAACACAGCCCCAGCGGCCACGGTTTGGGACTCAGCCTGGCCAAACAAATTGTAGAAGCCCACGACGGCACCATCCAAGCCACCAGCCAACCCGGCAAGGGCAGTGCCTTTACCGTAAAGCTTGCCCCCGATCCTCAAATAGCTTGAAGGGTCACCGGTCAGTACCTCTGTAGTGCTAGATAGGTGACATACCCAGCCGCTAGAATTGGAATTCCTATGCTTGCCGTAAGCTCTACCAAAGGGTCAAAGGTTTCTGCATCATGGTTCAGGTGCCCCATATGCCCTCTGATTCGCTCTATTGATTGGCCTGGCTGAAACTCATTGGTGGGTACAATAGACACCATACCGTACACCATCTTGTCCTCAAGGCACTTGACCAAATCCTCATCCATTTCGCCCTGGAGCGGTTCGCCGGCCAGGCAGTCGGCAATGGCGTCAGCCTTCGTTTCCGACAAAGCATTATCAAGGCGCTCCGCGCCAAGTCCCAGCAGCGTACTTACCCCCAGCACTCCCCCTGCCGCCCCCACCGCTAATCCAGCCTTAGTTAATCCATGCACTTACATACTCCTTTTTGCCAGCCCATATCATAGCAGGCTTATGCTTGCAGGCAAGCTGCTTTTCTTTTAGGCGTACCTGGTTCTCAGTATAAATTCAGTTTATTATCTTATGCTCCTGCCATAACAACTATAAAAAGAGGAGAAATCCCGTGAACGCAGTAACCCGGGGCATGCGAAATGCTTTTCGTAATTCCATTAGGACGTTTTCTATCATCGTGATCCTGGGTCTAAGCATCGGCTTGACGCTCGCCATGTTGGTGGCACGCGCCGCAGTTCAGGACAAGATAACATCAGTAAAGAGCTCTATCGGGAATACTATCACGGTATCGCCAGCGGGCTCGCAGGGCTTTGAGGGTGGCGGCGAGCCGCTTACCAATGAACAGATCGCAAAACTTTCTGAGCTGGACAATGTAACCAAGGTATCCTCCAAGCTGGATGATCGGCTGACGAGCGAAAACTCGGACCTTGAATCCGCAATAGAACCAGGCTCTCTGGGTAAACGCCGCGCCGGTAACTCCGGTGTCGGTTTCGAAGAAAAACCGCAGATGATCATACGGGGAGAGAGTTCTGACGGTAGTTCCAATATTACCCGCACCTTTACTCCGCCGGTCAATATCATCGGGACAGACGATCCGTCCAATCACATTGTCTACGGGGGCGGCAGCGTGTCGTTCACGAGCGGACAGGCATTTGACGGCGCATCGACAGAAAATGTCGCCGTGGTCGGTAAAACCCTGGCAGAGAAAAATTCACTTCAAGCCGGCTCTACCTTCAAAGCCTATGACAAAGATATAAAAGTCGTCGGCATCTACGACGCGGGCAATGATTTTGCCAACAACGGCGTCATCATGCCGCTCGCGGCTTTGCAGGAACTCTCAGGCCAAGCCGGCAGCATAACAAGTACGATGGTCGCCATAAATTCCATAGATAACGCGGACAGCGTGACATCTGCCGTCAAATCCACGCTTGGCGACAGCGCTGATGTGGTCAACAACAAAGAGACCGCCGAAAGCGCCGTCGAGCCGCTCGAAAGCGTCAAAACCATAGCGACCTTCAGCCTGATCGGTTCGATTGTCGCAGGCAGCGTCGTCATATTGCTTACCATGGTTATGATCGTCCGCGAACGCAGGCGCGAAATCGGCGTGTTCAAGGCAATCGGGGCATCCAATGTAAAGATCATGCTGCAGTTTATGAGTGAAGCAGTCACACTCACCGTACTCGGCATGGTTGCTGGCGTTATCATTGGCGCGGCCGGGGCAAGTCCGCTGACCAACACGCTCGTAAGCAACAGCTCCTCGGCAACAAAACAGACCATGCTGCCTGCTGGCGACGGAGTATCGAAGGGTCCGGGGCCAGGCGGCGGTATCCGCAGCTTCGGCAACAACGCTACCGCAAGTATCCAAGACGTTCAGGCTTCTGTGGGCTGGGACATCCTTGGCTACGGTGTCATCACGGCACTCACTATCGCGGTCATTGGAAGCGCTATCCCAGCATTTTTCATCAGTAAAATCAGACCCGCAGAAGTCATGCGTGCGGAATAAACGACAACGAAGGAGACAAACCATGTTGAAAGTATCTGACCTCACCAAACAATTTTCATCAGAAGGCGGCACGGTTACGGCCGTACAGAGCGTCAGCTTAAGTGTGCCGGACGGGCAGTTCGCCTCCATCATCGGCAAAAGCGGCAGCGGCAAGAGCACCCTGCTGTCGCTGCTGGGCGCGCTGGATAAACCGACGTCCGGCAAGATAGAGGTCGGCGGCCGGGACATCACCCGCATGCACGACCATGGACTCATCAAATACCGGGGCAAAGAAATGGCAGGCAGTTGAGAAAACATGACTGGGTACATTTTCGAACGAGCTGAAGCTCGTGATTTAAATAGCGGCTATGGCCGCCGGCAATCCTAAAGGATTGTGACAATGATTGGCCAAAGGCCAATACAGCTTAGGACCAGGCTTTGCAAAACCGGTGAATTTTAGCTCCAAAGGGGCGAGTCAAGCTGAAACTTGTTTTGTCAAACAAATAAGAAATGGACAAAACTGCCTTTTTTCTTGAAAAAGGCATTGTTTCGGTGCGCCCCTTTGGAGCTAAAATTCAATCGTTTCGTTTTGCAACCGCCTGTTGTTTCTTTTGGTTCGTTTCTTGTCAATACAAGAAAAGAACTCGTAAGAGCTGCCAAGGGCAGCTGCGAAACATGTCTTTTCCTTGTAGTTAATTACTTTATGACTGGACTTTCGCATCGAGTGCGGGATGACAGCGACCGGGGGCGGTGACGAAATGGGTTTTTGTTTTTTGAACCGTTGTTAGCTTGCAAGATTCGGAATAATACTGAAGAAGTGGAAGCTGGGTTGCTTAAGCTTACTTTAAGCTAGCTTTTCTAGACTGGAAATAACTCCTCAGAAGGCGGGGTAACCCCTCCCCGGCCGAAGAGAGGAGCAAAACAAGCTTAGTCGAAAGGAGAAGGGTCAATGAAAACTCCGCGAAAGCCCATGACGTACGAAACACCGCTGGATTCAGAAATCCTGAAAGCCTATATGCACAAAAACTCCAGCAGTCGGGTGGAGGTCAGGCGCATCAAGCGCGCACTGCGCAAACTCGCCTACAATTCCTGAAATCTGCTCGGAATATGTCTCTAAGAACCTATCCAGGATCTTTTCTCCTTGCCGAGAGTAGTTTTCGGGTGTAAGCCGGCTGTTTTTTGATTTGAAAGGTACCTGTAGGTACCTTTCGGAGCGATAGTCTATCAGAAGGCAGGTGGATTGCGTCTGAAAGGTGGTCGGAGTCAGAGGAAGAGATCCTGGATGGGTTCTAAGCCTCATCACAGAGAAAGTCGCCTACTCGCTTTAGTGCCAAACGACCCCTTTGCCAACGTGGCTGACCTGGGCTAAACCCCAAAGGCAGTAGGTACTTTTGGTAGCCTACCTCTCTGTTATGCTCACCAATCAGGTGGCCCGCCTGCTCTACGCCGCCTCCAACGCCCATCCGCTGCAAGTCTACAAGATCACCATCAGACGGCTCCATAGGTGCCCCAGCCCCAGATATCATCGCCAGAACAGTGGTAGTATGACGTGCAGGCACCCAAAAAGGCCGCCAAGACACCCTGTTATCGTCAGTGGTTGCCATTGCGCCCGCCCATGCGCCCGGTGCACCAGCGTGGCGGGCCGCATTGATGTGCTGCACTTCATGAGTGAGGGCATAGTCAACAAAACCCGGCCCAAACGCTTCACCAGTAGCTTGTATATCATGCCACAGTTCTCTGAACTCCTCGTGACTGTCAACGGCTATTTGCGCCGCCGGCAGTTCGCCAGGGTGGTCAATCCCAGCCTCTACCTGGTCCATGTCATCCATAGACGCAAGCTGATCGTAGTAGGCCGGTACACTCGGGTCTGTGAAAACACTATCACAAAACGGTTCCTCAAGTGCGGCGTATATTCTCTCTCCAAATCTCATGAAGTTTTTACTATAAACAATCTGTCCCGTATCTCCAATCTCCTACCATATCCGAGGTATGAGCATACATACCAAGCTATACAAGGATCGTCCTTGTATGTATGCTTTCTTGCCGTGCCTGTCCCCGGCGCGTACACTAACAGGCATAAGCAGGATGGAACACATGCCCCCAGAAGAAAAAACTCCCTCTAAAAGCAAACTAAGCTTCTCGCTTGATATGCGCATTATCATCGCCGTTTTGTTGATCATCATCGCCGGTATGCTGGCGGTATGGAAGCCCTGGGCCAGCCCCAACTCAAACGACCGCACCGTCAGTGTCACCGGCGATGCTACCGTCAAGGCCGAACCGGATGAATACCTCTTCTACCCCAGCTACCAGTTCAAGGGCGCGGACAAAGACGCCACACTTAACCAGTTAACTAAAAAGAGTAACGCCATTGTGGCCGAACTCAAAAAACTGGGAGTTCAGGATAGCAAAATAAAGACCAACTCCAGCGGTTATGGCGACTACTACTCCATTTCCCGCGACCCGGAATCTGATGCAACAACGTACACTCTCAGCCTGAGCGTAACCGTTGGGAATAAAGACCTTGCCCAAAAAGCACAAGATTACCTGGTCACCACCTCCCCCACTGGCGCCGTCACCCCGCAGCCGACCTTTAGCGACGCCAAGCGCAAGGAGCTAGAAGCTCAGGCCCGCGACCAAGCCACCAAAGACGCCCGTTCCAAGGCTGATCAATCTGCAAAAAACCTCGGGTTTAAAGTCGGCAAAGTTCAGAAAGTGTCCGACGGTGCCGGTTTTGGTGAAATCCCCTATTACGGCGGCATTACAGATGGCGCACTTTCAGCCGCCGAACAAAGCAAACGGCAACTCACCATCCAACCTGGGGAAAACGACCTGCGCTATTCGGTAACCGTCATCTACTACCTCCGATAACTTCGCACCAGTCCTGCTATAGCCAGCAGTTCTGGCGCCTATCTATAAGAATAAGAACCCCATCCAAGATCTTTTCACCGCGGCCGGGAACAGTTTTTTGGTATGAGCCGCTGGTCGGAGTCAGTGGAAAAGATTTGGAAATTGGTTCTTGGTCAGTCTAACCCCTGCTGGACGGCCGAGGTTGAACCACGGGAGCCAGTATGACACTGCCGACCATTGTGCCGGCAAATAGTATGAATGCCCGCCGTACATCCACTCCATCATCGACTTCTGACTGCTCTTCTTCCACAAAGCCTTCTACATCTTCTCGTGAACTCCCCGCTTCTAAACTAGCTGTTGGGATACCAGAATAATCACCTTCACCATCCGTTAGACAACCCTGGAAATATGGATCATCAGAACTACTGCCCGGATAGGTTTCCAGGCAATGGGTAGCGGTGGCCGCATTGGCTGCTGCTGCTTCATTTTCATTGGTATCAATGTGCAGGGAAGCAGCGCCTGTAAGCATACCCGCTGCGAACGCGGCACCCGCTACTACTGAGTTTCTCATATGCAGCCTACTTTCTTGATTAGAGTACTAAAACATAGCATAATAATCTAAACAAATCCAGGCTTCTGCTTTGGTATCTACCTGGTTTGGGGTAAATGTTAAAGCAGAAAGTCGCTGGACTTTACGCGCTTGACGGAACGTGTCACCAGCTCACGCAGGACACTCAGATCTATATCATCGAGCCTTTTTATGTACAAGCAGGACTTGGCGGTGGTGTGTTTGCCGAGTTTGGCCAGCAGGTCCTGGTAGGTATCATACCCATCCATGATGTACAGCGTCAGACTGGCTTTGCGCGGGGAAAAACCGGCCACCATCCAGTCGCCCTCGCGCCCGGATTTGTATTTGTAGTGGTAGGTGTCAAAGCCAATGATGCTGCTGCCCCACATTTTAGCCGGGGCACCGGTTATGTCTTCGAAAAACTTGCGTAGGACCAGGCAGTCGGTGCGCTTCTGCTCATCATCAATAGTCGCCAAAAAGGCGTCTACATCGTCCTCTGTTGGTTTGGTTTTGAGTTCTGCCATGCATGTAGTGTAGCACTGGGGCTCACAATGGTGCAGGTTGAGCCAACCTGAGTCTCGACCCTCCAAGCCACTCTCAACCCTCCACCGTCATTCCCTGACTTGATCAGGGAATCCAGTAGATATATAAATTAAATTCTTTCTTGACTTGATACCGGGTCTCTAAGCTTGCTCCTCAATCAGGCCCAAGAGCCTGCCCTCAACTTGATTGGGGGACAGGCTCTCAGCTTGACTGGGGGCCCGGTATGACAGGATTGGGGGTTTGAGAGTCAGGAACCTAGATTCTAATCCGAATCGCAACACTACCACTTTCGCTTAAACACCGCTTCCGGGGTCTTGTAGCCCAGTCGTTTCCTTGGCCTAGTATTAATTCTGTGTACTGCCGCGTCAAGCGCTTCCTGGGTAAGATGGGCGAAG
>DATHJH010000014.1:0-51929 GCA_035489815.1 Candidatus Limnocylindria bacterium | reverse complement strand
CATGATGCAGATGTTTTTAATCTGTTCATGGACTATGAAACGTTTGGTGAGCACCAGTGGGGCGACACCGGCATCTTTGACTTTCTGGAGCACCTGCCCGGCCAGTGGCTGAAGAATACTGAAAACAGATTCATGACGGTGAGCCAGGCGATTGATACCTTTGAGGCCAAAGACCAGGTGGATGTGCCCCACACCACCACTTGGGCAGATACCGAGCGCGACCTGTCTGCCTGGCTGGGCAACCCAATGCAGCAGCAGGCCATTCAGGCCCTGTATGGCCTGCAAAAACCCATTATGGACACCGGTGATCTGGCGCTGATAGAGGACTGGCGCAAGCTCCAGACCTCTGACCACTTCTACTATATGTGCACCAAATGGTTCAATGACGGCGACATCCATGCCTACTTCAGCCCCTATGAAACACCGTACGAGGCCTATATGAACTTTATGAATGCCTGGCACGACCTGCGTTTTCGCTTAAGCGAAAAAGGAATTCAAGTATGAATTCCGGAGTTAGGAGTCAGGAGTGTGGAGTGAGGGCGTTACGGTTGGGAGTTCTTTATTCTCTCTCCGCACTCCTCTCTCCTGATTTGCCGGAGGCAAATCATGGGTAGGCCGGTTGTACTTGGTAACGGGCGGATGTTCGTGGGCCTGAACGAAGACGGCTTGGTCCACGATTTCTACTACCCCTACGTGGGGCTGGAAAACCTGACCAATGCCCGCAGCCTGCAACACAAAATCGGGGTCTGGGTGAACGGCCAGTTCAAGTGGACGGATGACGGCAGCTGGGGTATTTCCGTGGATTTTGAATCTGATGCATTGGTGAGTAAAGTCACCATGCATTCATCGCAGCTGGAGGTGACTATTACCTGTACGGACTTTGTAGATCAAGAGTACGATGCCTTTATCCGGCGGCTGGAACTTACTAATCATGCTGATCACGAACGTGACATCCGGGTTTTTATGCACCAGGTATTCCAGATTTCCAGGGCCGGCCGGGCGGATACAGCGCTTTTTGTGCCGGACGATCGGTACCTGCTGGATTACAAAGGCCGCTGTTGCCTGCTGATTGCCGGCAGGGTGAACGGCGACGGCGACTTTGACCAGTTTGCGGTGGGCAATTACGGCATAGAGGGCAAATCCGGTACGTTCCGTGATGCCGAGGACGGCGAACTCAGCGGCAATCTGGTAGAACACGGCGGCGTGGATAGTGTGCTGCGCTTCCAAAAGATGGTAGCTATCAATGGCAGCTTCAAAATTGACTATTGGATTGTGGCCGACACCAGCCAGTCCGGTGCGCAGCTGGTCCATACCAAGCTCAAATACCAGTCCCGGGCCATAGATGACCGGTTGTCAGCTACCCGGCAGTCGTTTCAGCGCTGGCTGCACCCGGCCCAGGCTAAGCTGTCGCATGTATCTGAACCCTATAAAACAGCACTGCTCAAAAGCTTGCTTGTTATAAAGGCGCATTGTGATGCCCGGGGGTCGGTGCTGGCCAGCGGCGACTCGTCCATCTTTAACTACGGGCGGGATTACTACTGTTACTGCTGGCCCCGGGATGCGTCCTATGCCCTGTGGCCGCTTGTTCGTCTGGGCATTTATGACGAGGCCAAGCGGTTCTTCGACTTTGCCCGCGACACTATGCACAAAGACGGCTACCTGATGCACAAGTACCAGCCGGACCGGGCCATCGGCAGCACCTGGCACCCGATGGTGCACGGCCGCGGTAAGGAACTGGCTATCCAGGAGGACGAAACCGCCAGCGTGCTGCTACTGATGGGCGAGTACTTTGAGGCCACCCAGGACAAGCAGCTGATTGCGGACTACTACGGCGACTTTATCTACCCGGCAGCGTCCTTTATGAGTGGATTTGTAGACGATGCAACCGGTCTGCCGCATGCCAGCTATGATCTGTGGGAACAAAAGTTCACCACCAGCACCTACACCATTACTACAGTCATTGCCGGGCTGGAGGCAGCTATTTCCCTGGCCAATGTCCTTGGCAAAGAAAAAGACACCTTGGACTGGAAGGCCAGAGTGGACAAGTTTCGCCAGGCCTTGAACGTGCTGTACCACCCCGACGGCTACTTCCGCAAAGGCTACTTCCTGGAAGAAAACGGTGACTTGTCCTACGACAATACGCTGGATATCTCCAGCCTGTACGGACCATTTATGTTTGCCCGCCTGCCCCGGCACGACGAGCGTCTACTGCGCACCGCCCAGGCAGTTGAGGAGCGATTACTGAACCGCTCCCCGATAGGCGGAGTCATCCGGTACGAAGGCGACGGATATTTCCTGGCAAAGCACCAGTACCCGGCGAACCCGTGGCTTGTCTGCACCGCCTGGTTGACGCAGTACTACATCCATCAGGGCGAGACCGACAAGGCCAAGCAGTTGCTTGACTGGCTGCTGGAGCGCCGTATGCCCAGCGGTGTCCTAAGCGAACAGTTTGACCCGGAAACCGGCGACCCGTTGGGCGTCGCCCCATTAGTCTGGAGCCACGCCGAACTCATAAACACTATCCTTGATTTGTATCAGATATAAAGTTACGTACAGTTTTTAGGCTGAGTGGCCTGCTCAGCGTAGTCATAGGGGGAGCAGGCTGGGCTGGGGCCGGTCTTTATGCCTTTGATCTGTGCCCAGATAATAATCCAATTATACCTAGAAATAAAGCAAGGCTCGTGATCGCGAGCGCTTGTTTTGTCTGTGTATTAATTTTTTGGGATGTCCTCGTCATGACATCCCCTTACAGCTGGTTACTTGCGGCCTTTGACTTCGTTGCGGCCCAGGTTCTTTTTGGTTTCTACGTACAGCACGTGTTTGCGCAGTGTTGGATCATATTTGCGCAACTCCAGCTTATCAGGAGTGTTCATGGTATTTTTGCGCGTGTAGTAGTGACGGCCGCCGCTGGCTTCTGACACCAGTCCAACTACTTTTCGCTTATCACCTTTTTTAGCCATTAGTTCCTACCTTTATAAAGCAAATTTAACTAAGTCTAACAGGTTCGCCCCTGTTTATCAAGTGGTTCTGTCCAAAATCACAAACCAAACAACTTGTTACTGTTTGTGATTTTGAAAGGAAGAACCGTGCGAGGACTTGCTATAAATTCTGGTAAACTTATTTTGCAGAATTTATGGGCAAGGCTGGAACGTGTTCTGACGTGGAGCCGAGAACGGGATTCGAACCCGTGACCTCATCATTACCATTGATGTGCTCTACCAACTGAGCTATCTCGGCAACATCCCCACAATTATATCTCTCAACTTCTTGTTATGGAAGTAAACAGTCACTACGCCACGCATATTCTTGTGGCGGTATGTGCCAATGGACCCCGATATGGTAACAACAATTTTTCCAAATTGCGAGGCCTCTACATTAAGTTTACGCAACCAGAACTCAAGCGCTTCATCCGGGTCGGTGTCAGAAAATATCTGTAAACCGAACCGTAACCGATCCTTGCTAACCCCGAACAACTCAATCAAGAACCTCATAAATGCCTTGATTAACTCAGGATCCGTATTGCCTAGCCTAACAGAATGTTTATTAGCTTTGGTGCCTTCTCCCCAGTAGAGTCCGAGGCCAAGTCCCAAAAGTTCTGCGTCTGCTTTTGTTGTAATTGGTTTAATGGTAAATGGATCGCCATTGGGATTGTGTTTTTGGTAGACTGCTTCGCTAATTGAACGGCGCTTAATCTGATGCCTATCCATCCAGTAGGTGACTTTGTGTACTGAACAGCCAAGCCCCAGCGCGATATCCATCATCGACGCTCTATCCTGTACATAGAGTTTCTCAAGATGTTGTTTTTCAATCATGTGGGTAGACTAATACGCTCACTGGTATGTAGTATATCACTAACTCTCAGTACATATAAAAACTCATAAAGGTGAGGTAATGTTCGTGATTGTAACAGATATAACGAAGCTCAACTACTCTTGTGTTTTTCTTCTGCAACTGGCATAACTTGGCCATCCCAGGTGTGCCAGTGGTTAGGGTGGACGATTTTCCAGTCTCCTCCGTCCTCTGGCTTTACCAAAAGGGGTGCCTCCCCGATAGGCTGCCGAAAAAGAGGCAGGTCGTTAGCAGTATGTATGGGTGATGATTTCGTTTGGACTGTGCCTGCTCCGTTGCTACAGCCAATCCGTTTAATCCCCTCGTCCAATTTGGGTATCCCCATCTTGCTAGCTTCCCCGCCCCAGGGCCACATTACGCTTCCCTGGTGTCCCATTGCAGCCGTTACGGCTAAGTTGCCGCTCTTTGCGGATACGAGGTAAGTATTACGTCCCTCGGGGCTGTCGCATGTGCCTATGACCACTTTCCAAACTTCAGGGTCCTTAAGTACGTCAGACATATTTTCCTATTGTCGCTTCTTTAATGAGCTTAGAATGTGTTCCTGTACGTATCGGTAAGAATCTATATCGTGCTAGAGTACTTCCGATCTGCTTATGAATAAGTGTACCATTCTTGTTCGCACAAGCAAGTAAGGTGCAAACAGCCATGGGCTAACTCTGTAGTCCTTTTGTGCCGACTAACCTCAGAAGGCATACCGTATTGCAAAGGAGCCGTCTTCCAGCGTGGTGCCGGTGTCGACGCCAGCGTCAGGATTGACCTCTATCTTAGTGATGGGATAAGGGCATTTTTTGGTAGGGTCACCGTTAGCTTCTACATAGAGTTCGGCAGGTACTACGTTGGTTCATTCCATACCACAACCGTATTTTTGCAGATGCCTTCAGCCAGATTTTCAGCTAAGTATGTCGAAAAAAATGTTGGGTCGCTTTCTGGCGAGGCTACACTGTAGGCTGCATAGGCTGCCAGTGAGGCGCATGCTATTAGCGTACCGACACTGCGGAGGCTTGGATTGGGAAATGCTTCTGGTGTGTGGCGCATACTTCGAATAGCTGGTTATTTTCTTAAATGGTGCAGCCTTCTTAGCTGAAAGTTAACACATTTGTACTTGCGACAGTATAGCCCTGTTGGCTAATTTCTCAAAGGCATAGTTTGGGCCTTACTAAGCAGCAACTCTTTCGGGGCAGTGGGAAAGTGGTGTGCTGTGCGTTAGAGGCTTATTCCTTTGCGGCGAGCCAGGCTTCGAGCTTTCGCAGCATGTCGGTCTGATCGGTATATGCAATAAAGTCTTTTGAAATGAACCGCAAGGAACCGGAAATCTTTGAACCGGCAGAATGCAGGCAAAGAATCGGAGTCCCATAGGCTTTCAGATATGAGAACTACAACTTCTGTTAGCCTGCACTTCTCATTAAGTATACCTGCCTGATTAGCCGCGAAGCAGATGAACATAATCCGATTTAGCATATAAAATACGCACGATGAATACTTCTTCGTCAGTGATTTTATATATCAGTAGGTAGTTATCGACCAGTAAGTGACGATACTTGCCAAGTTTACTGTCCACTGTTTTCAGGGAAGTGCCCATTTCCGGGAAGGCTGACAGTTTTTGAGAGAGACGGAGTATCTTGTTAGCGATAGTATGTGCGGCAATAGTATTGTGTAGGTTATTGTTTATATATCCGAACAGGCTGGCCAAGTCTTGGTCTGCTTTAGCCGAAAATATAACTTTCATATGTTGATGTTATATTTTTTCGCAACTTGCTCTAAGGTGATGCCCTCGTCACTTACCAGAGACTTCTCGCCTTTTTGTATTTCTTTTAATAGATCCTCTACTGTTTCATCAGGGTCGTAATCATCTATTTTAGATATCACATAAGTACCTCTACCGTTACGAGTAAGATAGACTGGCTTATTTACATCAACCTGGTTCAAAACTTCAGTGTAATTGCGTAAGTCGGAAATGGGTAAAATTTTGGGCATAGTTCACTCCTTCGTATTTAATTGTAGCAATATATACACGTGAATTGAACGGCAATCCTTGAATCCGCAAAAAAACATAGCGCCTAGTGTGGTTTAGCTGTATGGTTTCATGGCAGCGGAGCGGCTAATCATCTAGTACTGCTCATTGTTGGATTTCCTTTTTCAGAAAATTCGATTAACTTAAAAATTACTAATATTACCCCTTAAACAACCATTTCAAGCCATACAAAAAGCCCACTTTGAGTGTGTGAGCATATTGTTTGGTGCAGGGTGTAGGATGTTTACTTCTTGCGGCGTGCTCGGAACAAGTTCCTGTGCGCGTCCTCGAAGATCGAACCTACGAAGGTGTCCGCCACGGCGGACCCGCCTTCGTAGGCTGCGAACAATAAACCAAGACCAAAAGAAAAACCCTAGACAAGCTAGGGCGTTTCTTTTGGTGCAGGGTGTAGGATTCGAACCTACGAAGGCATAAGCCAAGAGATTTACAGTCTCTCGTGTTTGACCGCTTCACTAACCCTGCGCGTCGGCGTGTGATGGTATGGTCACTGAATTGGCGACAAAACAAGTTTGCTCGCCAATTCTAGTGACCATACCAAGCCGCCTCCTTTTTCCGATTCGAGAATCCCTCTCTCGAATCGGGACCGGCTGCATTTTACTGATAATGTACTTCTTCGCCTGAAGGTTGTTCTGATGTGGCCTGTCAGAAGCTTCCCCAAATTCGCTAAAGCTAATTTGTCCAATTTTGTAAACCAAGCAACTTGTTGCTGTTTGCAAAATTGTAAGGAAGAATCGTGCGAGGTCTTGCCATAAATTCTGTCAAACTTGTTTTGCAGAATTTATGGCAAGGCTGGAACGTGTTCTGACGTGGAGCCACCTGTCGGATTCGAACCGACGACCTACTGTTTACAAAACAGCCGCTCTAACCAACTGAGCTAAGGTGGCGCGTATACCCGGAAATTCTACCAGAACAGGGGTTATTTTACAACTGACTCACTTTAATGAGTCTCATGGAATAGTTATTGCGGGCCTGAGGTTATATGCAGATGAGTCGTTATTAGGTATAGTGTCTGCTATGTCGCGCAATTCCCACCATCGTACTTCTGAGAACGACGGTTATGTGCTCGCCTTTGAAGACCCTCAAATTTGCAGGCCTTATCAATTGCTAAATACTCTGAGCGGCAATGAATTGCGGGCTCAGACTGAAGGCTTGCCGAGCTACGGCGCATACCTTGTGCAGGGTGCGGGGGTAGAAGTCTTGGAGGCCGGTCTGTCTTATCTGGATGAACTTTTGTCCGATGGGTGGGTACTTAATGGCCAGCAATTTGTAGACACCTCCCCTCTTCACACTGATGATCAGGGAATGAATGAAACGGCGCTCTATTTTGTTGAGTCAGGTACTGTGCGCGCGACAGTTGTAGATTTTGAGCCGAATCTTGACGGGTCGTTGGACCAATATGACGCTGCTCTGAGTGTGCACGGGAGGGTGCCGGACGGAGCTATGTTGAATCCGGCAAATCCTCCTGGCCGCGCTGTCGATGTTACTTTGCATCCACAAGATTTACTGGTTTTTGATTACACTTGTCCTCATCGATTCGAATCAGTTGCTGGCCCTCGGATCGCTCATAGTTTCTCCCCCTTTCCCGGATAGGCTTTAGATAACAACCCGCTTGGCGCGGAGGACTTTTTTGGGTTTGCCGGATGGCAGGATGAGCTTTTCCAGTTTGTCCTTCAGGATGTCGGCTTCGGCGGCCATGCCCAGGGCTTCATAGGCTTTGATCAGCAGGGCGTAGCTTTCTGGATTGGGCTCCAGCTCTACGGCGCGTTCCAGGCCCTGGAGCATGAGCTTGCTGTTGCCCAGCTTTTCCTGGACTTTGGCATAGGCAATGTGCCGGGCAGCTAGTTCCTCTTCTAATTTTAAGGCCTGTTCAAAGGCAGTCGCGGCCTTTTGGTAGTTTTCTGTTTCATAATAAATCAGCCCCAAGTTGTGGAGGCTGGATGCTGTGGGTTCTATGGACGAGGCGATTTCAAAACAGTCAATCGCGTCCTTGTATTCCTTTTGCTTGGCATACAGAATGCCCAGACGGTTGTAGGCGGCAGCGTTTTTTTGGTCGATCTTGAGAATGGTCAGCAAGGCCTTTTCGGCGCGCAAAAAACGGTTTTCGCGCATGCCCTGATGGGCGATGTCCCAGAGTTTGCCCATTTTGTCGCTGATTTTGCGGGGGATGGCCTCCGGGTCTTCATCACTCAGACTTGCGGTCCTGAATGCAATACCTGCAAATACCACCAATAGAATAAGCTCGTACATAGTATGTCATTATACTACACCTGCCAATGTTCCGATTAGTGACTGACTCACCTTCATCTTCTCAACCACCCTGTTATGCAAAAGCTGTCATTATGCCAAACCCAAGCGGATGGTCGGTTCGTGCGGTGCCTAAAGGGAGAGCATTAAATCGGTGAGTAAAAGTTTGGCGTTAGGGTTGTGCGGCAGGGCTGCTTCTGCCTGGTAAAGGGCGGTGAGGGTGCTGTGCCAGCGTTTAAGCTGGGGTGCGGCTTGTTTTTGGGCGGCTTGGTGCAGAGCGGTAGAACAAATGAGCTTGCAGGCCTGCAGGAAAAGCGGTAGCTGTTCTTTTTGTTTGGCTAGTTCATCTATGCGGATGAGGCGTTCGTAGCGGGGGCTACCTATGATTTCCTTGGCCCGCAGGATTTCCTGGGCCAGCTGATGGTCAGTGTCCTGCAAAAGCGCCAGCAGCAGACCGGCGTGGCCACTGCTCATCATGAAGGCTTTGGTGATGTCGGCCTCGCTAAAATCACCTTTCAGACTGTCTAAGGCCTGCTGTTTGGGGACGGGCAGAATGGTTATCTGCTGGACCCGCGAATAGATGGTCTCCTTGAGTTTTTGCGTGGCTGGGGCGGTCAGGATGATAACCGTGTCCTCTGGCGGTTCTTCCAGGGATTTAAGCAAAGCATTTTGTGCCTCTGTGGTCATAAGGTGCGCATTTTCTACCAGGATGACACGACGAATGCCTTTGGGGCCAGGGGTTTTGAGCTGCAGGAACTTTTGCAGGTCACGGATATGGTCGATACCCAGGCTGCCGTTAACCGGCGAAACCTCCTTGAAATAAGGATGAGTAGCCAGCTTTTCGACTCCGTTGAGTCCAAGCAATTTGCTGGCCAGGTAGCGTGCAGTGTGTGCTTTCCCCGACCCTTCCGGTCCACTCAGCAGTACGCCGTGTGTGGGATGTGCCATCAGGTCGTCCAACTGCTTTTTTGTGTGGGCTTGGAGCAGTATCACGATTTTCCGACGGTCTTAAAAGCTTCGGGCAGTGGTGCTTCAAAGGTTTTGCGCTCATTGCCAGGCAAGGTAATTTCCAGGGAAAAAGCGTGGAGTAATAGTCGGTCTGCCGGTTCACCATTGTAAAGAGTGTCGCCGACAATCGGGTGTTTTTGGTGGGTGAGATGGACGCGCAGCTGGTGGGTGCGGCCGGTGACGGGCTCTAGTTTTACGAGGTCGTAGTCCTCCCGGCTTTCAACGACGGTATATTTGGTTTGTGACTGTTTGCCATTCGCGCCGACTCGAAAAGTTGAGGGGGCTTTGGGATTGCGTTCTATTGGCATGTCGATGATGGCTTCTGCCGGTTTCATATGTCCTTTTACGACTGCCATATAAGTCTTCTTGACCTTACGTTCAGAAAACTGCTTTTGCAGAAGTGACAGCGTCTCGGCATTTTTGGCACAGATCATCACGCCGGAGGTGGCGCGGTCCAGCCGATGCACAATCCCCGCTCTTTCCCCTGCTATAGGGTACGACCCTGTAGCAGTTTTTAGGTGGGTTTTTTGGCGGATGAAGGAGGCTACTGACGGTTCGTTCCAGTAGCGGCCGCGGCTGTGGCTTATGACGCCTTCCGGTTTGTTGATGACCAGCACGTTGTCGTCTTCGTAGAGAATAGGCAGGTCTATGTCGGCAATCTGGTCAATTTCTGATGCATCAAAATCCGTTGTGATAACATCACCCACGCGCAGTTTGTAGCCGGCCTTTTGCTGTTCGCCGTTCAGCAAAATCCGCTTGCCGGCAATCAGGACATGCACATAGGCTCGGCTGAGCATCGGCAGCATTTCTGTAGCCGCCACATCAAACCGCTTGCCCCGTGTGTCTTCGTCTATGGTCAGCTTCTTGTGCATACTAGCGCGGGCGGAGTCCTACGGCTTGCTGGACTTTTAGGAGCGTTTGGCTGGCCTGCTTATTCATAGTTGCTTCACTGGCTTCGAGCCCGGCGGTGATAGCCTGTTGGTCTACTTGCGCTAGCTTAGCTTGGAATTCTTGCAAGAACTTAGTGACCTTATCCGCTACTGCGGCCTTAAGCGGGCCGTATTGGTTTTGGCCGATAAACTCGTCCGGGTTTCCGTCAAACAATTTGAGCATGTCCAGCAAGTTACTTACACCAGGACGGTTTTTGTAGTCGTGCTGAATTTCGCCTAAGGAGTCGGTAGCTGCAGACATGATCTTTTTCCTGGTTGCTTCGGGCGAGTCGGTCAGGAAGATGACGCCCTTGCCGGTTTCGTCCGACTTGCTCATTTTTTTTAAGGGATCCATGAGGTCGCGAACGCGTAAGCCCTGATCCTTGCCAAAGAATTCGTGTTGTTCTTTTACGGTTTTTGGAACTGTAAATAAATCGTTGAACTTAGCGTTCATCCGCTCAGCAATGTCACGAGTGAATTCTAAGTGTTGGGTCTGGTCATCGCCCACCGGCACGTAGCTGGCACTGTAGAGCAAGATGTCACAGGCCATGAGCACCGGGTAATTGAACAGTCCCATGCTGATGCGGTCTTCCCTGAGCTTGGCCGACTTGTCTTTGAACTGGGTCATGCGGCTCATTTCGCCAAAACCGGTAAAGCAGTCTAAGATCCAAGTTAGCTCACTATGCGCAGGTATGTGGCTTTGACGATAGATGTGGATGTCCGGATGGTCGAGTGGCAAGCCAGCCGCCACAAAGACTTTTACGGCTTGCATGATGCTGTCTTGCAGCTTGCTGTGATCAATGGGGGTTGTAAAGCTATGCAGGTCCGGGATAAATAGGTTTATCTGGTATTCACCTGCATGCTTTGTGGCCATATCGACCATGGGGAGCAGAGCCCCCAAATAATTGCCAATATGCAAGTCATTGTTGGCCCGAATGCCGGTTAAAATTACTTCTTTACTCATACCTTAGGCCTATTGTATCACCTCTGAGGTATCGTCCCCAGTACCATATGCAGGCTGTCTATTCCACACTGAGCGTTTGGCTGCCAGGTAAGCCGGGTTGCCAGCCAGCCCAAGCTCCTCTCCTGGGGGTAGTGGCTGAACGCCTACCTCTTCTGAAGTTAGCAGCCCGCCAGCAGATAAGCCTAGCGCCGTATTACGAGCAGCTTTTACTTGTTCTGCTGAGCCGAGATCATGCCCCGCAATATCAGGGACGACATGCCTTGGTTGATCCAGGGGTGTTAGTCGAATTGATTTTAGTTGATCCACGGAGAACTCCTTTAAAATATAATTTAAAATATAAAAAGACCGCCTGGATGGCGGTCTTTGTTTGTTATTCGTTAGTAATTATTTGTTACGAACGCGTACAGCCGCCAGCTTGCCAGGACTAAACCAATATGCAAAAAAGCTCTTTACTCTTTTCATAACAACACACAGTATACCACGTTTTAAGTATAGGGTGATACTTGCGGCGGAAGTTGTGCGGGCGGGCTTTGGCTTGGGGGTATGTGCTACCATACTCTGCGCGAGTAAGCATAGGCAGTCAGAGGATATAAAGTGGCAGAAAAAGAAATGCACGACTATGTGCAGAAAAGAGCGGCAGATTTTTTGGATTCCTGGCTGCGTCTGCGTGCCAGGCAGGTGGATCTGCCCGGCTTTTCTGTAGCGGTTAGCCAGGGGAGCAGGGTTGTCTTTCATCAGGCCTACGGCTGGGCGGATGTAGAGCGGAACGTGCCGCTGACGACCGGGCATCTGTTTAGTATTGGCTCCCAGTCCAAAATGCTGACAGCCACTGCGGCTATGCAGCTGGCAGAGGAGGGAAAGTTGGGCTTGGACGAGCCGGTTATAACCTATCTGCCTTGGCTGGCAGAGCATGCCGACAAGCGCTATCGTAGTATTTCAGTAAGGCATTTGTTGGCACACGCCAGCGGCATGGCGCGTGATGCCCCTGATAGTAATTACTGGCAGTCGCTTCATCCGTTCCCGGATGCTGCCGGACTGCGCCAGGCGGTGCTGGCTGCCAGGCTTGTCTATCCGGTCAATACCAGGCTGAAGTATTCTAACCTTGGCTACGGTTTGCTGGGGCAAGTGATTGGGGCGGTGAGCGGCCTGCCCTATGCGGAGTATGTGACAAAGCATGTCACTCGGCCGCTGGCTTTAGGCATGACAACCGTCCCAAAGGACCCGGCTGCGGTGGGATATGGCGATCCTTTGGACGGACAAAGGCTGGCGACTTCCCTGCCTGTTTCAACCGGGGCTTTAGACCCGGCAGTGGGGTGGTATGCAACGGCAGCAGACATGTGCCGGTTAGCCTATGGCCATATGGCCCCCAACCTGTTGCTTGCCCAAACGTCGAAGGATGAGATGCATCGCAGCTATCCGCGACGCCACATACCACCGCCGTACCGTCATCTGGAATATGGCCTGGGTTTCCAGCGGCTGCGGCTGGACGGCCGGCTGTTGCTGGGGCACAGCGGCAGTTTTTTTGGGCACCGAACGTGTACCTTCTTTGACCCTGGCCGGCAGGTGTCTGTGGCAATTATGGCCAACTCCCAGGATGCCCCCTTTATGCATATGTTCTGGGGGGTGTTGCAGGCCCTTGATTTCTTTGATCGCTCCATGGATGGCCCCACCCCACCACGGCTGCAAAAGTTTAATCTGCAAGTAGTTAACCCCCGTTCAATTGTTGAAATCGTTGCCACTGACAAACGTATAGTGAGCTTTTATCACCAGGACTGGAAACCGCTCAGCGCCTTGCAGGAACTGGAATATGTGAATTCTACTACGTTAAAATTTAAAAACTCCCATCCATTTTTGCTGCCCGGCGAACAAGTAGTTTTTACCTGTCAGGATAAAAAAGTGGTCGAGGTTTCGTTGGCCGGATCCACTATGCTGCCGCTGGAAATGGCATAAAAAACAACACTTAGAGTGAGATTTCTAGCTTTGCATCCCCATTCGATTATATATCTTGATATGGCCCATTAACTTAAGCAGGAAAGGACGTCACCATGAAGGCAAAAATGCAATCAGACGGCACAACCGACCGCGGTACAGTGCTGGATACTGTACACGAAGAAATGCTGGACAGCTACGAAGTCTAGCATTCGTGCAAGCAGACAAAAGAGAGGGCGCGCGCCCTCTCTTTTTGCGTCTATTCTATTGGTTCGTGGAACTGGGCCGGCGTCCAGAGGGATTCCCACTTTTCTTTGGTTTCACCGGTTTCCATATGAGTAATGGGCCGGTGCCTGAGTTTGCGTCTTGCAAAAGGCTCAAAATTTTGTAGAGTTCGCCCTAAGGGGATCGCACGGTACTTGTTGAACTCATGAGGGATAGATCAGCTAAAACCCGTGGGGCCCAAGAGGGATCTACAGTGGTTGGTTTTGTCGTCTGACTATCTTCCCTGTAAGTTTCTATTTGCGTATCAAGCCAAACGGGGGTTGGTCTTTTGCCAGTTTGAACCGTGGCGATCTCATCAGGGAAGTTATGGCTTACTGTCTTTCTCCAGTTAAAAAACTCACGGGGACTGACTTCAAGGCGTCTTGCAGCAGCGGATGGGGCGACTATATGGACTTCTGCCAAAAGCGCGCTCGCAGCACCCAGATACCCGGGCAAATGTCCGGTAAGTGTTCGCAGGTCAGCATTGTAGGTGGCGGAGGCAGTGTCCAACGCTTTGATCTCCTCGACAAGAGCAGGATTCTCCTGATCGAGTGGAAAGAGGGCGGTTTCGTGGCGCCCAAAAGCCATATCAACCTACCGTTTGGTGAACTGGCGTTGCTTGCGGGCGCCCTTGAGGCCGTACTTTTTGCGTTCCTTTTCGCGGGAGTCGCGGCCAAGGAGTTCTGCGCGGCGCAAGGTACCTTTCAGGTCTTCGTTCATGACGGCCAGCGCCTTGGCGATGCCCAGGCGGATGGCGTCTGATTGGCCGGCGTGGCCGCCGCCGCTGACAACGGCGCTGATGTCATATTTGTTTACTTCCATTTCAAGTGCTGCAAACGGTTTCATAAGCTCATGCATGATGGCTTTGCTGTCCGCAAAATACTCGGTAGCGTCTTTACCGTTAACGGTAAGTTTGCCTTTACCGTTCATGAGGCGAACGCGGGCGGTTGAGCTCTTACGGCGGCCAAGGGCGTAGTGGTAGTGAGCAGCTTTCTCAGCCATACTATTTCTTGCCTCCTATATTAAATTTCTCTGGTTTTTGGGCTTCATGATTGTGCTCGGCACCCTTGTATATTTTGAGGCGTGCCAGGCGGCCGTCGCGAAGCTTGTTCACTGGCAGCATGCCGCGGATGGCGTGTTCGATGACCTTGGTTGAGTTCTTGTCCATCTGGTGGCGCAACTTCATTTCGGTCAGGCCGCCGGGGAATCCGCTGTGAGTGTAGTAAATTTTGTCTTCCATCTTTTTGCCGGTTACAACCAGCTTGTCGGTGTTTACGACGATTACAAAGTCGCCGCAGTCGATGTGCTTGGTAAACATCGGCTTGCCTTTGCCGGTCAATAGTGTGGCGGCAACGGTAGCCAGCCGTCCTACGGGCAGTTCTGATGCGTCCAGGACATACCATTTGCGGGTAACATCTGTCGGCTTGGCGCTAAAAGTTTTCATTATTTCTTGTCCTCCGTAGCAGTCTTCTTAGCTGCGGGCTTCTTTGCCGTGGTGGCTTTTACTGCCTTGGGCTCCGAAACTTTAGCGGCAGCGGCTGCTTTAGCTACTGGTGCTTGCTTCAGGTCGTCGACAAAGCTGACACGGGCCATTTCAGCGCGGTCACCGCGGCGGTAGCCGGTGCGCTCAATGCGGAGGTGTCCGCTGACGCGGCCCTTTAGCTTCGGTGCGATTTCATCGACGAGTTTGTGCGCGCTGGCAACTGTCTGCAAGCTGCTAATTACCTGGCGGCGGTTGTGAAGGTCGCCCTTCTTTGCCTTGGTGATCAGGCGTTCCACATATGGCACGATTTCTTTAGCCTTTGGCAAAGTGGTCTCTATGGATTCGTACTTTACCAGGCTGTCGGCGAGGCCCTTGATAAGGGCGGTTCGCTGGTCGCGTTCGCGGTGGAACTTTCTTCCTTTATATCCGTGACGATGCATTTCAGGCAGCTCCTTCCAGTCGCGAAGTGAGAAGTGAGAAGTGAGAAGTGAGAAGTTGCAGTTTCTCCGCACTCCGCACTCCTATTCCCTCACTTCTAAAATGCAGAAGCATTTTACTCATATCTCCAGCTCCGCCATCTTTTCCTTTACTTCGTCCAGAGCCTTGCTGCCGAAGCCTTTGAGCTCGCGGAGTTCGGTGTCGTTCAGGCTGAACAGATCCTTGAGGGTGTGGATGTCGTTGTTAATGAGCGCATTGGTAGTTCGGGCACTCAGGTTCAAGTCTTCTATAGGGGTCATAAGCTCCGGAGTTTCGTCCGCATCATCAGTGATGCTGACGCCACCCGTGGTTGGTGTGGCTGCCTCTACGCGGGTTTGGCCGGCCAATGCCGTGTACTGGTTGACCAGTATGGCGGCGGCTTCTTCAAAAGCGTCGCGCGGGGTAATGCTGCCATCGGTGTCGATGGTGATGTTCAGCTTGTCCAGGTCGGTCATTTGGCCGACACGGGTGTTCTCTACCTTATAGCGGACCCGCTGCACGGGACCAAAGATGGCGTCTACGGCAATCATGTCGCTGGCTTTCTTGGCCGTGCCTTCCTCTATAGTGCGGTAACCGCGGCCGGTTTCTACGGCCAGGTCCATGACGAGCGCGGCTTTGTCGTCGTCAATGGTGGCAATGACGTGGTCCGGGTTTACGACCTCAACGTCTGCATTCAGAGCGATGTCCCGGGCTGTGACGGTTCCTTTGCCTTTTTTGGTAATGCGAAGCGTTTGAGCTTCTTCGCCAAAGACGCGGAAACGAATACCCTTGAGGTTTAACATGATGTCAACGACATCTTCCTTGACACCCTTAAGGGTGGTGAACTCGTGACTGGCGCCCTCTACCTTAAAGGCAGTGACGGCTGCGCCGGCGATGCTGGAAAGCAGCACACGACGCAAACTGTTGCCCAGGGTCATGCCGTAGCCGCTGTGCAGTGGTTCGATTACAAACGTTGCACTGCTTGTGCCGTGGTCATCTACCTTGACAACTCCTGGTGTGTGGATCATTTTTGACATATTTTCCTCTAGCCTCCCTTAGCGTGAGTAGTATTCCACTATTAACTGTTCATTGATATCTGGTTCGGCTTCCTCACGGGTAGGAACGCCAGAGATTACGATTTCCAGCTTTTTACGATTGACCTTCATCCATGCAGGTGTTGCTGATGGAGCGGGGCTGACATCGTCAAGCTTCTTGAAGTATTCAGTAGTTTTGCTGCGGTCGCGTACCGTTAAAACGTCCCCGGCTTTCATCCGGATAGACGGGATGTCCACGCGGCGGCCATTCAGCATAAAGTGACCATGGGTCACCAGCTGGCGGGCGGCGCGGCGCGAGGATGCCAGTCCTGCGCGGTACACGGCATTGTCTGCGCGGCGTTCCAGGAATTGCAATAACATTTCACCGGATTGTCCCTGGCGTCGTGCGGCTTCTTTCATAAGGCTGCTGAATTGTTTTTCCAGCAGTCCATACAGGCGCTTAACCTTTTGCTTTTCGCGCAACTGCAGTGAATACTGGCTGGCCTTGTTACGTTGGTAACGACCGCCTTGCTGGCCGGGTGGGCCGACCCGCTTGGCGAGGACTTTGTGTGCCTTTGGGTGCAACGCATAGCCTTCGCGGCGGGACATTTTTACGATTGATCGGGTATCTCTTGCCATTACAAGGCTCCTTTCAGTCGCGGAGTAAGAAGTGCGGAGTAAGAAGAATGTGAAGACATTTTACGCATCAGACCCTCCTTGCTTTCCGGGGACGGACGCCACCGTGAGGCACGCCCGTTACGTCTTTAATAGTTTCGACATGAATATCGAGGCCGCTCAAACTGCGTACGGCGGCTTCACGACCCAGGCCAATGCCCTTGATGTAGACATCAACTTTGCTCAGGCCATACAGCTGCCTGGCGGCCTGGCCGGCCTTTTCGGTGGCAATCTGGGCTGCATAGGCAGTGCCCTTTTTGCTGCCGCGGAAACCGCAAGCTCCGGCGCTGCTGGCTGTTAACTTGCCGCCGCTGTTGTCTGTGAAGGTAATGATCGTGTTGTTGAATGTTGCCAGAACATGCATCTGTCCGTAAGGAACAGAGCGTTTGGCTTTTTTCTTTCGGACTGTTGTCGTTGGGGTGGTTGTAGTATTAGTAGATGTATCTGCCATTACAAGGCTCCTTTCAGTCGCGGAGTATGGAGTGCGGAGAAAGAAGAAAGGAGATGTAATTCGTGCTTACTCCCTACTCTTTGCTCCTTGCTCCTAAAAATCGTGGGTGTGTGATTGAGCTGCATAGTATGTATTGCTATATATGTCATATGAATCTTCTCATACTAGGTTTTCGATGCTGACTTTGGCTGTGAGCCGCCTACGGCAACCTTGCGGCCGCGGCGGGTGCGGGCGTTTGTGCGGGTACGCTGGCCACGGCTTGGAAGCGCGCGGGTGTGCCGTTCGCCCCTGTATGACTTGATCTCACGCAGACGTTTAACATTACCGGCTATGACGCGTTGGAGCTCGCCCTCGACCGTCAGGGTATCATTTATGACGTCCTGGATGCGGGATATCTCTGCGTCGGTCAGATCCTTGACCCGGACGGTAGGCTCAACCTTGGCGGCGACCAAAATGTCACCGGCGGCCTTTGGACCAATGCCGTAGACATAGGTCAAAGAGATCTGCACTTGCTTAGCATCGGGGATTGTTACCCCGGAAATTCTAGCCACGGATAGCTCCTTTCAGTCGCGAAGCAAGAAGTGCGGAGCGAGGAGACAGAAGGTATAAATACTCACTCCTCACTCCTTTCTTCTCACTCCTAAAATGCTGTTGCATTTTACTCATTTAGCCCTGCCTTTGCTTGTGCTTGGGCTTAAGTTTGTTAATAACGTAAAGACGCCCCTTGCGACGGACAATCTTGTCGTCGGGGCTGATCTTTTTGACACTTGCACGTACTTTCATCCTACTTCGCCCTCCGGGCTATGAAGGACAGGTTCGTCGTTCTTTTTGCTGCACGCATTGTACACTCCTTAGTGTCATGCGGATCCTTCGTAGCTTTAGCGAAGAAGGACACACTGCTTAATATTTTATAAATCAGAGAACCTTCTCAAGATGGTTCAGTTTGGGATGAACAGCGAGCATCGGAACGGAGCGTACCAAAGGTACGTGAGTACCGAAGCGCAGATGTTCGCCCAAAATGGGCCGTCTTGTGAAGGTTCACTTCTGGCGATAGGTGATTCGTCCCTTAGTAAGATCATAAGGGGTCAACTCAACCGTCACGCTGTCACCTGGCACTAAGCGGATGTAGTGTTTCCGCATCTTGCCTGCGACGTGAGCTATAATCAGATGGCCGTTTTCCAGTTCTACGCGGAATTGAGTCCCTGGAAGGGCCTCTGTTACTACTCCCGCAAGTTCGATAACTTCCTTGTTTTTAGCCATACAGATATAACGTCAAATCACAGTATAGCAAATTCTACCACATATTGCAAAGGGTTTACCCGCGGTTCTTACCGGTTGAGCTTCTTGCGGACGACGGCATTCAAACCAATAGTCCCGATGGGTATCGCAATGGCTAGCACCACAATGCCGGTAGTGTAAGCCGCTTCCGTACCTACGTTCATATCTTCTGGCTCGGGTGTTATTACGCTATCATATACCTTGCCGACGCCAATAGAGCCGAAGCCCAGCACGACTGATGCCGCAGCTACTTTCAAAAGTTTCTCTCCTGGAATTTCCATAGTCCTGAACTATAGCATATTCTGTGAGGATTCTCCACAAACTCCCGCTACCGCCTGCTAAGATATTAGGCCATAGCCCTATCACCAACAGGTAAACAGGGTGGAATGTCTGATTGCGTTCCCGGAATTCAGGGGTGCCACTGTGGTAATCATAGCAAAGTGACTTGGACGCAGCCGACCATCTGGGCTGCAAAAGCCGGGTTTTTATACGAGTCGCTCTTCCAGATAGTAACTTAATCCTGCTGCTGCCATTAGTCCGCCGGTGATTTTTAGGGCCAGCATAAAGTTTTCTAGGCTGTTGTCTACTTGCCCTTCCCAGTAAGTCGCCTCAGGTGGCGCCTCCCAGCCGCCGGTTGTTATAACGTCTGGCGATCCTGATACTGAAGCATCATCGCTTCTAAAAGAATCTCTGGCTGCTTCTGCTGCTTTTCGAAGGCATAGCCAGCGGGCACAATAGCAGCCAGCCCAAAAACTACATTAGGACTCACATTAGGAAAACGCATACTATCCAATACTATAGTATAAGGTTGCTAAATTACAAAATATTACCCTACAAATTGCGAGTAATTAATCTTTTGGCTTCCGGCGAGGTAGAAAGCGGAGTAGTTTTCCACCGGTGGCGGCTTGAGCTGGTTCTGAGCTGTCATAGAAAAAGTCCGGTTGTTCATACTGATCATAGGTGACCATGAGGGCGCGGGATTCGACGGCGCGAAGCGTCTCCAGGGCTACGGATACCAGGATGAGGATGCTGGTGCCGCCAAGAGCAATGTTTGTTTCCAGAAAGGCTTGTCCGACAATTGGAATAAGCGCCAGCACGCCGAGTGCCAGTGCGCCAAAGAGCGTCAGGCGGCTCACGACCTTGCCCAGGTATTTCTCTGTCTGGGAACCGGAGCGTACGCCCTCTACAAAGCCGCCTTGTTTTTGTAAGTTCTCTGCAATTTCTTTGCTGTTAAAGGTGATGCTGGTGTAAAAGAACGTAAAGACAAAAACCAGTAGGAAATAAACGAGCGGGTAAATGTAGGGCGTAAATCCTTCCTGAGCAAAGGTCTGGGGGCTGGGGTTTTGGAACCAGAGCGCCAGGTTGGCTCCAATTTCCTGCAGGCGGGTGCTTGCGTTACTGCTAAGCAGCTGACCGACAAACGCCGGCACGCTGAGGAAAGCGACGGCAAAGATAATGGGTATGACACCGGCGGTGATAAGTTTGATGGGTAGCGTAGTGGTTACACCGCCGTAGGCCCGGCTGCCCTGTACGCGTTTGGCGTACTGGATGGTAATCTTGCGAGCGGCTTCGTTCAGTTTCACGATAAATACCGTGATGAGGATGGTTGCCAGGATGATACCGCCGGCGATGAGCGCCTGGTGGCGATCTATACCAAGGTTCAGGCCCAATATACGGGTGGTGGCATCGCCGCTAAAGACGGACTGGTAAAGTGTCGTGATGGTTCCCGGCAGCGTACTTACAATGCCCACGGTGATGAGTAGCGAGATACCGTTGCCCACGCTTTGTTCGGTGATAAGTTCGCCCAGCCACATCAGAAGCATAGCGCCGCCGGTAAGTGCGGTCACCATAAGCACCCACTGCATAAGTGAAGTATTAGCCGTGATGTCGCCAATACCGCCGATTTGCAGCGCGGACTGCCTGACAAGGTAAATCGCGCCAACGGACTGAATAACAGCAAGTGGCAGACTCAGGATGCGCGTGTACTGGTTAATCTTGCGCCGGCCGAACTCGCCCTCTTTGTTGAGGGTTTCCAGCTGGGGAATGGCCTTGGTAAGCAGCTGCATGATGATACTGGCATTAATGTAGGGGCCCAGGCCCACCAGCATAATGGAGAAGTTGGCCAGGGCCCCGCCGGAAAGAACGTCAATGAAACTAAGGAGCTGCGGGGTGTCCTGGGATGAAAAGAGGTTTTCCAGTACTTGTTTCAGTGTTTGGGGGTCGGCCAGCGGAATCGGCACATGGGCCAGGATGCGGAATACTATCAGCATGCCTAATACGGCCAGCAGCCGGTTCCTCATATCACTGTTTTTGACTGACTTCCAGATAATTTTCCAGTTCATCCCGTTAGAACTCACTTCCCTTCCAGCCGCTAATGAACATTTGAACACCAGTGCTTACTTCAATCGTTCCTTGATATTTGGAACTATTTTGAGTTCTAACGGGATTCATACGCTCTCTATTTCCTCTCAAGAATTTCAACAATAAAAATCTCCCATAAGTATAGCGTACTCACGGGAGATTTTTTAGTAGGACTTGTTGTTTTATTTCTTTTCTACGGCTTTTTCTTTGGGCTGGCGTTTGACTTGCTCGACTTTGGCGAACGTTCCACCTGCCTTCTGAACGGCTGCGGCAGCGGATTCGCTGGCGCCCTGGAGTTTGACAGTCACTTTTTTGGTCACTTCGCCTTTGAGGATGAGCTTTACTTTGGTGTAAGGATTAGAAACAAGTCCGGCGTTTGCCAGAGTAAAGTTATCGACGGTTTTACCGGCAAAAGTGTCCAGCTGTCCAGTGTAGACGTTTTCAGCCTTTGGGCGGTGCGATGTAAAGCCTGGAAGCTTTGGCAAGCGCTTGTAAAGCGGATTCTGGCCGCCTTCAAAGCCCGGGCGAACCCGGCCGCCGGTGCGTGAGTTTTGGCCCTTTGTTCCCCGGCCAGCGGTTTTACCCTGCCCGGCTGCAATACCGCGTCCCACGCGCTTGGCGGACTTTTTGGATGAGACTTTCAGGTCGTTGAATTTCATTACTTCTTGCCCTTTGTCTTGTCCGTCGCAGCCTTGGCGGAGACGGAAGCTTTCTTGCTCTCTGGAGTTTTAGTAGCAGGGGTAGCGGAGGCTTCCTCAGGAGCGTCGGCAGTCTTTTCAGAAGCGGCTTCGGCTGCCTTTGGGATAGTCTTGGCTTTTGACTTTGAGTTCTCGCCCTGCCGGGCTTGCCCGGCTGCCGTGCCGACAGCACGGGTGATCCATTTGTTGGCTGGCACGACGCTCTGCAGCGCTGCCAGCGTGGCGTAGGCAATGTTGATCTTGTTGGATGAGCCGAGCGATTTAGACAGCGCGTTGGTAATACCGGCGACTTCCAGAACGGTACGGACCACGCCACCGGCTATCAAACCGGTACCAGGTGCGGCTGGCTTGACTAGGATGCGTGCACCGCTGACCTTGGCCTCGGCTTCATGCGGAACAGTACCCTTGTACATGTGGATAGAAACCATGTTCTTCTTGGCCACATCTACTGCCTTGGCCACGGCGGTGGTGACGTCAGCACCTTTGGAGATGCCAATACCAACTTTGCCTTTGTGGTCGCCCAGCACGACAAGCGCGCGGAAGCGGAAGCGGCGTCCGCCCTTTACGACACGTGCCACGCGGTCGATGTGCACGACGCGTTCGTCAAACTGCTTTTCTTCCACTGGCCCGCGGTTGTCCTGCCGGCCTCTTCTTTGGTCTCTTTGGCCTACCATTATACGGCTCCTTTCAGTCGCGGAGTAAGAAGTGCGGAGTCAGAAGAAAGGAGATGAAGCCTCTTCTCACTTCGCACTCCTATCTTCTCACTCCTAAAATGTGTCAACATTTTACGCATTTAAAACTCCAGTCCTCCGGCGCGGGCTGCATCTGCAAGCGCCTTTATGCGGCCATGGTACTGCCGGCCACCGCGGTCGAACACGACCTGAGTGATTTTGGCAGTTTTGGCCTTCTTTGCTATTTCTGTGCCGACCCACTGCCCACGTTCGGTCATAGTACCCGTAGCTGCTTTGGCGCCAACGGTGCTAATGGCAGCGATTGTGCTGTGCTTGGTGTCGTCGATCAGCTGAGCACTGATGTGCTTGTGGCTGATGAAGACGCTCAGGCGAGGGCGTTCGGTCGTGCCCGATACAACCGCGCGAATGCGGTGCTTGCGGCGGGCCATGTTCTGTAGCTTTTGAGTAATCCTATGCATGGGAAGCTCCTTTCAGTCGCGAAGCAAGAAGTGCGGAGTTAGAAGAAAGGAGATGAAGCCTCTTCTCACTTCGCACTCCTATCTTCTCACTCCTAAAATGTGTCAACATTTTACGCATTATTTGTCCTTTCCTGATTTACCGCTTTTGCGGATAATGCGCTCACCGACGTACTTGATGCCTTTGCCCTTGTAGGGCTCTGGCTTCTTCAGTGCGCGGATTTCGGCGGCAACCTGTCCCACCTGTTGCTTGTCTATACCGGACACGGTAATGACATTTGTTTCTACCTTGGCGGTAATGCCCTGCGGCAACGCGTAGTTGACCTCATGCGAAAATCCGATGTTGAACTTGAGGCCGGTCCCAGCCAGGGCGACACGGAAACCAACGCCGTTGAGTTCCAGTTTCTTTTCAAAGCCTTTGCTGACGCCATCGATCATATTGGCTACCAGGGTGCGCATCAGACCATGCTTGGAGCGGTTTTCGGGCTCGTCGTTATCCCGGGTTACAATAACCTGGTTTTCTTCCTGTTTGACTGTCACGCCCGGCATGGTGAACTGCTTGAGGGTGCCTTTGCTCCCTGCTACAGTAATCCAGTCTGGATCGACAGTGATTGTCACGCCGCTCGGTATATCGATGGGCAGTTTTCCTATACGACTCATTTATTCTTCCTTACCTTCTTATACATGACATTAATTACATACCCCAGCAATGCTGCAAGACTAAGCCCTACAATGGTAAATGGTATTTGCAACAAAGCTGACTTCATTCTAATAGACCTTACAGATTAATTCACCGCCGATGTGCTGCTTTTTGGCTTGGTCGCCAGTCATCAGGCCTTTGGAGGTGCTGACGATGACGATGCCGCGGCCGCGCTTGACGGTTGGGATGTCGTCCGCGCTGGAGTAGTAGCGGCGGCCTGGCGTACTCATACGCTTGATTTCAGTAATGCGGGAATTGGTCTGCGGCTGACTAATAGTTAGCTTCAGGGTTTTGCCTACCTCGGCCTTTTCTACGGCTACGCCGTCGATGTAGCGATTGTCTTTCAAAAGCTTGGCCACAGACTCTTTGACACTGCTGTGCGGCAGGCTGACTTCATATTTGTTGACGGCTATCGCGTTGCGAATACGGGATAGCATGTCTGCGATTGGATCGGTTGATGTAGTACTCACTGGGAAGCTCCTTTCAGTCGCGAAGCAAGAAGTGCGGAGTCAGGAGTCAGAAGCCGCAGCCCCTTCTCACTTCTCACTTCTACCTTCTCACTCCTAAAATGTAATAGCATTTTATTCATTTTCATTACCAACTTGATTTTGTTACGCCGGGGATTTCACCCTTGACGGCATGTTCGCGGAAACTGATACGGCTCAGGCCAAACTGGCGCATGTAGGCGCGCGGCCGTCCGGTTTCCACGCAGCGGTTTTTCCAGCGGCTGGATGAGCTGTTGCGGGGCAGCAGGTGCAGGCCTTCGCGGTCGCCCATGCCCTTAAGCTCTGCCCGTTTGGCAGCGTATTTCTGAATCATCTTCTGGCGCTTTAGGTCGCGTGCGATGTTTGATTTACGAGCCATTAGAATTCCTCCCCTGTAAGCGGGTTATTGGCACTGTCTGGAAAAGCAAGGGGGACATCCACGCCCATCCCCGTATTGCCGAGATGTTGGACAGTGGTGTGGCCATCAGCATCACGAGCAAACGTTATAGCTTGGTCGAACCCTAGGTCATCAGCGACTTTACTCAACCATTCCTGCGGTTTTCCTTGAGGAACGTTCGTCTCGCTAGCTCCATCAGTTTGCGTTAGATATCCGACGTTATCTGAATCTGCTGTAAAGTAGCCTGTTCCTAACAACTTTGGGATAATCTTTCCCGCAAGCCTATCCATCTCTGGGTGCTCTGTCATTACTTCTTCTCCTTTTCAGAAGGCTTGCCCTGAGGTTTCTCAAATGGCATGCCAAGCTTTTCTAACAATGCCCGGCTGTGGGCTGGTTCTTGGCTTTTGATTACAAACACGACTTGCATGCCGTGTGCGGTGGTGGTTTCTTCAAACGTTAGTTCCGGGAAGACGGACTGGTCCACTATGCCCAGGCTGTAGTTGCCGGACTTATCAAAGGCCTTGGCTTTGACCCCGTGGAAGTCGCGCAGGCGGGGGATGACAATGTTCAGCAGGCGGTCCAGGAATTCGTACATGCGTTCGTCGCGCAGAGTGACTTTGAGGCCGACCTTGTTGCCTTCACGCAGTTTAAAGCCGGCAATGGAGTTTTTGGCTAGCGTTTCAACGGGCTGCTGGCCGGTGATTTTGCGCAGGGTGTTGGTTGCTACTTCCATGATCTTTTTGTCGTCTTTGGCTTTGCCCAGGCCGACGTTTATGACAATTTTTTCCAATTTTGGAACCTGATTGGCGTTGGCCAGACCCAGGTCTTTCTGGAGGTCTTTTACGGAATCGTTGTAGAGACCTTTCAGGCGTGCTGTAGAAACTGGTGTTGCAGACTTTGCTTCAGCCATTACTTGATCTCCTTTCCGGATTTCTTGTAGACGCGAGTCTTGGCGCCCTTGGCGTCAACTTTGAAACCAATGCGTGAGGGCTTGCCGCCGTCGGATATACCAACTTTGTTTACTGCAATTGGCTTGGTCAGTTCGATGATGCCGCCCTGGGGGTGGGCTTTGTTTGGCTTCTGGTGTTTTTTGACTATGTTGATGCCTTCGACGGTTACAGCGTTCAGAGTTGGGTGGACGGTCATGATCTTACCGCTCTTACCTTTGTACTTACCGGCGCGGACGACAACAGTGTCGCCTTTCTTCAGCCGGATTTTGTAGACCTGTGGCTTAGCAGTAGTTTTAGTAGTCATTATAGTACCTCCGGGGCAAGGCTGATGATCTTGGCATAGCCCTGGTCGCGCAGTTCGCGCGGGACCGGGCCAAAGATACGGGTTGCCTTGGGTAGTTTATCTTCGCCAATAATAACGGCGGCATTGTCGTCAAAGCTAATGGTCGAACCGTCTTTGCGCTGAATGGTGTCACGGGTGCGGACTACTACGGCGCGGACAACCGACTTTTTCTTGACCGTGCCGGTGGGGCTGGCCTGTTTGACGGTTGCGGTGATGGTGTCGCCGACCCGGGCATAGCGCTTGCGGGAGCCGCCAAGGACGCGGATGCAAAGGATTTCCTTTGCGCCGGAGTTGTCACAGACAATCAAGCGTGATTCTTGCTGGATCATAGGGACGCTCCTTTCAGTCGCGAAGCAAGAAGTGCGGAGTTAGAAGAAAGGAGATGAAGCCTCTTCTCACTTCGCACTCCTATCTTCTCACTCCTAAAATGTGAAAACATTTTACTCATTTCTCCTCCTCCGCCTTGTCTGGTGCTTCCACCTCAGCCTCGTCTTTGGCCTCTTTGACGCCAGTGGCTTGTGCAACCTCCGGGTCTACAGTCTCGACGTGGCGGACAGGAGCGCGCTCCAGGACTTTGTCCAGGGTAAAGCGCTTACGGGCGCTTATAGGACGGGTTTCGCTGATAGTCACCTTGTCACCTTCGCGGGCGTCATTTTGTTCGTCATGAGCCATGAACCGCTTGGTCGAGGTATACTGCTTTTTATAAATGGGATGTGTTTTGCGTGTAGCAACAGAGACAACGATGGTCTTGTCGGCCTTGTCTGAAGCCACTACGCCTACGAGTGTCTTTGCCATTACACGGCCTCCTTAATTACGGCTTCGCCTAATGAGACAAACCTACGGTTTTTCTCATCGCGCGGTGCGGCGAAATAAATTCGCCCGCTCCGGCTGCTCTTTTCCCTTGAGCCCGAGGTAAACATTAGACTGTCTCCTTGATTAGTTGTTCGCTGAGCACGGTGAGGATACGGGCCAGGTCCTTGCGCTTTTCGCGGATGACCCGGACGTTCTGTACCTCACCCATGTGCAAACGGCGTTTTAATTCTGCAATCTCTTCACGGAGCTGAGTGCTTTCGGTGGTCAGCTCTGCGGTGGGTTTCTTACGGATATCAACGATCTTCATCGGGCAGCTCCTTTCAGTCGCGAAGCAAGAAGTGCGGAGTCAGAAGTCAGAAGCCGCAGCTTCTTCGCACTTCGCACTCCGATCTCCTCACTCCTAAAATGCTGTAGCATTTTACTCATCACGCCTCCTCCTTGACTAAGAATTTAGTCTTGACGGGGAGCTTATGTGCTGCCAGGCGCATGGCCTCGCGAGCGGTTTCCTCTGGTACGCCCTGCATTTCAAACATTATGGTGCCGGGGCGGACCTTGGCTACAAAAAACTCCGGGTTGCCTTTGCCGCTGCCCATCTTGGTACCCAGAGCCTTACGGCTGACCGGGGTGTGCGGGAAGATGCGGATCCAGATTTTGCCGCCACGTTTGACGTAGCGGGTCATAGCCTGACGGGCGGACTCGATCTGGCGGGAGGTAATGCGTTCGTGGCCTTGTGCCTGGAGGGCGTACTGGCCAAAGGCAATATAGTTGCCAGTGGTGGCTGGGCCGCGGACCCGGCCCTTGAACACCTTGCGGTGCTTGGTGCGGTTTGGCATTAACATCGGGCAGCTCCTTTCAGTCGCGAAGTAAGAAGTGCGGAGTCAGAAGTCAGAAGCCGCAGCTTCTTCGTACTCCGCACTCCTATCTCCTCACTCCTAAAATGCTGTAGCATTTTACTCATGACACTTCCCCCTTGTAGATCCAGACTTTGATGCCGATGATGCCGGAGCCTGGGTATTTGGCCCGGGCGGCGTGGTAGTCAACGTTGGCGCGGATGGTATGCAGCGGTACGGAACCTTCGACGGTCTTTTCGCGGCGGGACATTTCTGCGCCGCCCAAACGGCCGGCGACCTCAATACGGACGCCTTTGGCACCGGCGCGCATGGTTGCGGCGGCGGCTTGTTTGGTGGCCCGGCGGAAGGCGATGCGGCGTTCCAGTTGGTGGGCAATGTTTTCTGCCACAAGCTTTGCGTAGAGTTCCGGTTTTTTGATTTCCTCTATATTTACGCGGGATGGCACACCGTAGATCTTTTCAATGGCTGCCTTCAGTTCCTGTGCACCCGAACCGCCGCGGCCAATGACCACACCGGCTTTGGCAGTAGTAATAGTCACGGATACCAGGTTGGGCGAACGTTCAATGTCTACCTGGTTGATGGCGCCGCGGCTGCCCACTTTGTCCTGGATGAGCTTGCGGACTGCCAGGTCCTGGGTTAGGAATTTTGCATAATCACGCTTGTTGGCGAACCATTTGCTGCGCCAGTTCTTGTTGACCTGGAGGCGCATAGAAATTGGATTAACTTTTTGTCCCATCTACTTATCCTCCTTTTTGGCGGCTGGTTTCTTGGCGCGCTGTTCGCCGTCTACTACAACATGGATGTGGCTGGTGCGGCGCTGGAATGGCAATGCACGGCCATGGGCAGCTGGGCGATAGCGCTTGAAACGCTGGCCGGGGCTGACCTGGATAGAGATAATTTGAAGGGTGTCGGCCTTGTAGTTGTGGTTGTGGTCGGCGTTGGCGCGGGCGCTTTCTATAACTTTGCGGACAGGCGCTGCAGAACGGCGGGGAGTGTGTTCCAGGATGGTGAGGGCATCTGCTACGCTGCGGCCGCGAACCAACGCGGCTACGACACCGACTTTGCGCGGGCTCATGCGGACGCCCTTAGCTATAGCTTTGACTGGCATGGCTTATTTCCCCTTCGCTAACTTGCCGCCGTGTTTGCGGAACTTACGGGTTGGTGAAAATTCGCCCAGCTTGTGACCAACCATGTTTTCTGTAACAAAGACAGGGACATGCACCTTGCCGTTGTGTACGGCAATGGTTTTGCCCACAAAATCAGGGCTGACGGTGCTGGCCCGTGCCCAGGTTTTAATAATGGTGCGGTCTTCGTTGCCCAGAGCAGCTACTTTCTTAGCGAGCTTTGGATCTATAAACGGTCCTTTTTTCAGTGATCTAGACATTGCGTACTCCTTGTCCAATAAGATGCTCTAATGCTAAGGCAGATCCGGCCATAACTGTGTGGATAACCCGGCTGTCTGCCCCATTGAGGTATATAGATCGATGGTCAGCGATTCGTGGCTCTAATTCTTCGTCTAGTTCGGCTAGGGTGCTGTCTGAAGTTTCTGGATCCAGGATCGCTTCTGGCATACCGCCGACACTTTTGTAGAAGTCGTCGGCAGCCAGTGTGGTAAGAGCAGTTTGCTCCCATGAACTTGGATTGCCATTTGGGTCGTAGGAGGCGGCACCCGATACATACACGATTGCCATCTCGACCTCTTCTAAATCAGTTACCTGGGCAATAGGATCATCGCTGCGGGGCAGAAGCTCTTCACGCAGTCTGCCGTAAAGTTCAAGACGAAGGGCAAGCTCCGGATTTGGGTGTGCTATATCCGACATGATTATTTCCTCTTGGCCGCGTGGCGGCTTCTTACGATAAACTTAGTAGTGCTCTTGCGGCGGCGGGTCTTGAATCCAAGGGTCTTTTGACCCCATGGTGTAACTGGCGGACGGCCCATGCCGTGGCGGCCACCGTCACCACCACCATGCGGGTGATCAGCGGCGTTCATAACAACACCACGGACAGATGGGCGAATACCCTTGCGGCGCGACCGGCCAGCCTTGCCGACCTTGATGTTCTGATGCTGTTCGTTACCGATGACGCCCATGCTGGCGGTGCAGGTAACGTGTATCAAACGGACTTCGCCGCTGGGCAGTTTAACCTGGGCGTATTCGCCTTCTTTGGCCATCAGCTGGGCGCTGTTGCCGGCACTGCGGGCAAGCTGCGCACCGCGGCCGGGTTGCAGTTCGACAGCGTGGATGGTGCTACCGACTGGAATGTTTTTGATGGGTAGGCGGTTGCCGTTTTCTATGGCGACTTCTTCGCCTGCGGAGATTTCCTGGCCGACTTTCATGTCCTTGGCAGCCAGGACATAGTGATACTGGTTGTCCTGGTCTTTGATACGGGCAATGCGGGCGCTGCGGTTAGGGTCGTATTCTATGTGTTCAATGACAGCCGTGGTGCCAGCTGGCAGGTTGAAGTTGACCAAACGGTAGAAATTGCGCGTACCGCCGCCTTTGTGGCGGGTGGTTATGCGGCCCTGGTTGTTGCGGCCAGAGTGCTTTTTCTTGATAACGGTCAGGGACTTGAGCGGCTTTTTGGTGGTAATGGCGCTCATGTCCTGCGTGGTCATGCCGCGCTGGCCGGGAGTGGTGGGGTTATAGAGTTTAATAGCCATCAGAGGGCTCCTTTCAGTCGCGAAGCAAGAAGTACGGAGTCAGAAGAAAGGGGATGAAGCCTCTTCTCACTTCGCACTCCTATCTCCTCACTTCTAAAATGTACTAGCATTTTACTCATTTCTTTGTCTCCTTGGCGGACTTTTCTTCTGTGGCTTCCTCGGCTGCAAAGACAGTGATGCTGTCCCCTTCTTTTAGGGTGACGTAAGCTTTTTTGAAGTCGCTGGTGCGGCCGGCAACGGGACGGCCGCCTTTGCGCATGGTGCGCTTGGTTTTGCCCTTCTGGACCAGTGTCTTGATGCCGGTAACTGTTACTTCAAACTGGGCTTCTACGGCGCGGACAATGGAAAGCTTGTCATCAGATTTGTCTACGCTAAAGACATAGACGTTGTTCTGGGTCTGGCCATAAGCCTTTTCGCTGACGCGGGGCTTGAGGACCATGGTCTTATGTGTCATTTCTTTTCTCCTAACCAGTCACTGATGGCTGCCAGTGCGTCCCGGGTAATGACAATGGTGTCGGCGTTCATGACGTCAAAGACGTTCACATAACGGGCCTGCACCAGGCGGATGTATGGCAGGTTGCGGGTGGCCCGGACCAGGTCATCCGTCTTGTCCGCTACAACTACCAGGGCGTTTCGCGTGACACCAACTTTTGCAAAAAACTTATCTGCTTCTGAGGTTTTGTTGTCCTTGATTTTGAGGTCTTCCAGGACCACGAGCTTGGCGGCACTTGCGGCCAGGCTGAGCGCCTGACGGATGGCCTGGCGCTTGGCAGTGACGTGCAGTTTCTGGGTGTAGTTTTCCTGGCCGGTTGGGCCAAAGGCGATGCCACCGCCACGCCAGATAGGGTTGCGGCTGGAGCCAAAGCGGGCACGGCCGGTACCTTTTTGCTTCCATGGCTTTTTGCCGCCGCCACGAACAAGACCGCGAGTTTTGGTTTTCGCCAAATTCTCGCGGCCGTTTGCCAGGTGAGCAACATAAGCGGTCTTAATGAGTTCATGATTTTCCGGCATCACGTCAAAGACAGCTTTGTCGAGTTTTGCTGCCGTCGGTGCTTTAGTACCAGTTTTTGTAAAGGTAGATACAGTCATCAGGACGCTCCTTCCAGTCGCGAAGCAAGAAGTACGGAGTCAGAAGAAAGGGGATGAAGCCTCTTCTCACTTCTAACTCCTATCTTCTCACTCCTAAAATGGTTCAGCATTTTATTCATTTATTTAGCCTCCCGGATTAGGACGATGCCTTTGCGTGGGCCGGGAACTGCGCCGGTAACACCAATGACGCCCAGGTCCACGTCAACAAAAGCCACCTTCAGGTTCCTGACGGTGACTTGTTCTGCGCCCATTTGGCCGGACATCTTAGTACCCTTGAAAATGTGCTGCGGGTACATAGAACCGATAGAACCTGGTTTGCGGGTGTTGCCCTTGCCGCCGTGTGTTTTGCGCTGGCGGTGGAAATTGTGGCGCTTGATAGTACCGGCAAAGCCCTTACCCTTGCTGGTGCCGGTCACTTGTACGGTGTCCCCCGGATTAAAAACGTCGGCGGAAAACGATTCGCCGACTTTTATGTCTTCACCAACTTCTGCCAGGCGGAATTCGCGCACGAGCTTTGGTTGGACCTTAGCTGTTTTGAAGTGGCCGGCTTGGGCTTTGCCCATGCTTTTTGCCTCTTCGGTGCCGAGCTGGACGGCGGTATAGCCGTCAGTTTCATCGGTCTTGACCTGTGTAATCACACAGGGACTAGCGGAAAGCAAGGTAACGGCCTGAACTACACCGTCGTTTCCGATGGTGCTGGTCATGCCAACCTTTCTGGTTATAAGTGCTTTCATAGCAACCTTTACTTTAGTTACTCCCATTTTCCAACGCTACCCTTCTCCGCTAGGAGCTACGAAGGACTAGCGTAAAAATGCTTGGTGTTGACTGGTTTCTACCTCTGTTACAGGCAGACCTCTATCACTCACCAAGTGTGGAATCTTTTGATATACCGATACAGATTAACATAGAAAGCTAACACCTGTCAATGCGTTGTATATTCTACTACTGGTCTTCCTCATCGCCGTAGTAGGCATCTATGCCTGCTTTTATTGCTCCAACGATACCAAGAAACTGGGCCCAGTCGAGTGCATCGGGAATATCGATGTAATCGTTATGGAAGCGTGCCTCGACTTTTTCCATACATCTGTCGTGGGCCTTGCCTTCAAATGTGTTGTCACACTCCGCCGTGTCGTTGGCCATCTCTGTGGCTATCCATTGATCCGCGGCATACGCCCCTACGGCTCCTGCTGCGCAGAAAACGGCAATACCAATCTTCTCTCCAACTCCCATGTGGTGTCTCGACTCTTCTGCTTATGTCACTAAAAAGCTAGCATAGCAAACTTATGCACTTACATAAATCCCAAATGGCGCCCAAAAGCCGATGAGCATAGCTACCAGTAACACGGCAAAGCCGATTTTGCGGTCCAGTTGGACGTGGTCATGAGCAGCGAGCGCCAGCCCAATGAAAAAACCAACCGGAATGGGGATCTGTGTAGATTGCCCGTCAGTAATCTTGAGCCACAGCGAACCAAGCACCAGGTATATGGTCAATTTTAGAAAATAAACTATGTCTACCGTGCTGTCTGTAGTTTTACTTTTTGTTTTAGCCATTACCGCCATGATAGCACAGAAAATCCGATTGCCCGGGTGCGGCCGAACATGCTATAAAAGCCGGATGCGTATAATCCTGCAACCAGGTATGCTCGTTGGTACTACAGACAAAGGGCTCATAGAAGCCATCCCCAATCCGCCGTGTGGAGGGGCAGAATACTTTCAGGCTAAATTAGGGGCGGGCGAAGTTAAGAAACGGGCTGTATCTGATGCTGGCATTGCAGTGGCAAGGCACATGCTTGAGGTCACCGAGGTAAGGGCATCGGATTATAGGATAAGCTATGACGTTACGGCTCCGGCCAAAGGGCGATTGGCCTCACCCCAGTGGTGGGCGGGGGGCTTTGGCCAGCTTGTCACCTCCTCCCCTGGTGAAATCTGTGTGCTTGAAGGTCAGATTACCCCGAAGATTGCCCAAAGGCTATTAGGTCAGGTTAGGGCTAATCTGGTAGAAGAAGAGGCTTGTGACTATGGCCAGGAGGTCGGGCTGCAAACCTTTGCTGGTTTTGCAACCGGATTGGGTGAGAACGATATGCTTTCTGCCAATCTCGGGATAGCCCATCACCCGCCAGAGGCCATCGTAAACGTTGGCGGCACGGTATACGGTCTTATACCCGGGGAAGAAACGCAAAAGCTGATTCGGGTTAGACCGCTGGATGGTTTGCTGGCAGATACTTTGCTCACTTAATAATCCATCCAAAACCTCCGGGAGGTTTGGAATAGATTCTGAGAACCCGGATGTGCCTGGTAGAATCGCGGCCGGGTGAACCATTACTCTAGCGGCAGTTCCAAAGGTATTAGATTAGTGTCAGAAATAAAGACAAGCTGTTCTAGCCCTTGCCGCCCTTCAAGCGTAGCGAGATCGGCCAGAGGGGACGGCAGATCAATCCCTTGTTCCTCTGCTGCCCTGCCGAGGGTCTTTACCCGAAACGCGTGGGCGCAAAGTCCTTCATCTTTACCGTCGATGAGGTTCAATACTGGTACGCCAAGTTCGCGCATACGCTCGCGGTCCTCGGGCCTATAGGGCTTTGGCATTTCCGAAGGCGCTACAAGTCCTTCGGGTACCGTATCAGTACCCTTTAGACGAAAATACTCTCTATCAGGTGGTGCGAACCTGTCTGTCATACCAGTGATCCTAATTTTCTTTATTACCTAAAATACTTCTAGCTTCAGTATACGCTCCAATGTCAATACAGTCCCCCCTAACCTGTTCCCGCTCCTGGACACTGTTTGCCGTTTCGGCTGACTTGAAGCCTGGGGTGATGAAAAATACACTCCCCCCGTTAAAAACGACCTTTGAATCTTTGAGTTCCTGGAGTCTTAAGCCTCTCGGCGGTTTCGGAAGCGACGCTCAATGATTGCGCCAGAGGTGCCGAGTGCGAAGCCTACGATAAGAACCCATGGCCCAACGTCCAGCAATGTTTCCGGAGTGCTCTGATCGCTATCAGCAGGTACTTCACAAATTGCTTCTGTGGCTGTTGTACCGGTTTCTGGGCAGACACGATCAGGTACGGCGGGAGTGCCGCCTATTGCATCCACTCGTACAAACTGTGCGGAAGGCTCCATACTTTTGCCTACATCTTGATTTCTGCGTCGCAGCCGGCTGGGAGTGACAAGTTCATAAGGCTGTCAATGGTCTTGGGGGTTGGTTCCAGGACGTCGATGAGGCGTTTGTGGACCCGCATTTCAAACTGTTCGCGGCCTTTTTTGTAGACGTGCGGGCTTTTGACCACGGTGTACAGAGTCTTTTTGGTTGGCAACGGAATAGGTCCTGCCACAGTTGCGCCGGTACGCAGAGCCGTATCGATGATCTGCTTTGCTGACTGGTCAATGACTTTATGATCGTAGGCCTTCAGGCGAATGCGAATACGCTGCTTGCCTGCGGGCACATCAGTTTTTTTGGCAGCAGCTTTTGCTGCAGTTTTTTTGGCTTCAGCCATGGGATATCTCCTGGTGTGATGTAACATCTCTGCTGCGCTTATAGAGAGCTAACAACAATGACTTTTAGTCACCACGATTAATTTACAGAGGTCATTGTATAACAAAACTAAGAACGTGGCAAGGCGATACCCGCTTCTTTTGCGATTGCCACGATGTTCTTGTATGAGGCGAGGATCTTTTGCTCAAGGTCGTGCTTTTCGATGTGTGCTATAGGTCTGGTTGGGCTCTGCAGCTCCGAAACCATGTGATAGGTTTCCTTAATGTCATTATCCAGAGCTACAACTTGGCCTTCTAGGGTGTCAAAACGCGGGTCGATGCGCGCACTAATAGTCGATTCTACTTCTTCGCGCACAACGATGCGGATTTGTCTCAAATCATTAGCAGCTAAACTCATGAAAGTATTTTACCATAGCAAACTGCTCCGATTCCCTGAGCACTTTACGTAACGACTTTTAGTCACCGCGATTAATTGATTGTGACACTAAACAACGAACTGCCATGAAACACAAACTCGACAAAGTAACGACCTGAGAGAAGTGTCCAGGCATGCGTCCGCGCGAGCATTTGTTAGCCTGACACTCCTGGCTCACATTCCTGACGTAATTGAAACACGACTAAGGAATGGATTTCCTGGAGCTTCTGACAGGGCAGAAATTTCTCCAGACATTCTTGATTATCCAAATCATATTGGAAATATAGGAGAAGCGGGCTATCTTACTGTTGGCTCTTTCGCTGTAGCAGGAGCCGCGCTACTTGGCCCTGCTTTGCTCGAACAGAAACGGCCATCCAAGGCTAGCCAGAGACTGGCTGCTGGCATCGGGTTGCTGCAATGATTATCGCGGAGAGATATGGAATAGGTGTCACCGATATGCCTGATGGCACGATAGCTTCTAATACTTTGGATATGTATGATGCGGTATATGGGGTTGCTGCGGCCGGGACTACGGCAGCCGCAACACATGCTGTTTCGAATCATTACATCAGTAAGCATTTTGATCCTACCGATTCCTAGCGAGACATTTCCTGGCTAGATACAATGGCAATAAAAACGGGGAGCTCGGGCATTTTCAGGAGTGCAGCGTGGAGCAAAGGCCGAGCACGAAAAAGGAGCTGTACACTAGGTACTGCTCCTTTTTCTGACGCAGGTTTTTGCCGCGATACGGGTCCCCATAAAGCTTGCTTTATTGGGTATGGTGTGCCCTGACAAATGAGCGAGATGCTTATTTGTTGATTTTGGTTACGACGCCAGCGCCGACGGTTCGGCCGCCTTCGCGGATGGCGAAGCGGAGGCCTTGTTCCATGGCGATTGGTGCCAGCAACTTGACCTTGAAGGTGATGGTGTCGCCAGGCATGACCATTTCTTTGTCAGCTGGGAGCTCAACCTCGCCAGTTACGTCCGTGGTGCGGAAGTAGAACTGAGGTTTGTAACCTTTGAAGAATGGTGTGTGGCGTCCGCCTTCTTCCTTTGTCAGGATGTAGACTTCTGCGTCAAACTCTGTGTGCGGGGTGATCGAACCGGGCTTGGCCAAAACTTGGCCGCGTTCGATGTCATCCCGTTCGATACCGCGGAGCAGGATACCGACGTTGTCGCCAGCTTGACCCTGATCCAGGTTCTTTTTGAACATTTCAACACCGGTTACGACAGTCTTGCGAGTGTCGCGGATGCCGACGATTTCAACTTCTTCGTTTACCTTTACAACGCCCTGATCAATACGACCGGTAGCAACGGTGCCACGGCCTTTGATAGAGAAGACGTCTTCAATACTCATCATGAATGGCTTGTCGAGTTCACGCTTTGGCTCTGGGATGAAGTCGTCCATAGCTTTGACCAGTTCCATGATGGCGTCTTCGTTTTCTTTGTCGCCTTCAAGCGCCTTGGTGGCAGAACCTTTGATGATAGGCGCGTCTTCGTCAAAGCCGTTTTTGGCCAGTAGTTCGCGGATGTCCATTTCTACCAGTTCCACAAGTTCCGGATCTGCGATGTCCATCTTGTTCATGAATACGAGAATCTTTGGCACACCGACCTGTTTTGCAAGCAAAACGTGTTCGCGGGTCTGCGGCAGCGGGCCATCGTTTGCACCAACGACGAGGATTGCGCCGTCGATCTGAGCGGCGCCGGTAATCATGTTCTTGACGTAGTCGGCGTGACCAGGCATGTCGACGTGCGCGTAGTGACGCTTTTCTGTTTCGTATTCCTGGTGGGAAGTAGCGATGGTGATACCACGAGCTTTTTCCTCTGGGGCGTTGTCAATCTGATCATACGCAATAGGCTTGTTTACGTCGCTTGGGAGGCGCTTGGCCAGCACAGCGGTGATAGCAGCCGTCAGCGTAGTTTTACCGTGGTCAACATGACCCATGGTACCTACGTTTACATGAGGCTTGCTGCGATCAAAATCTGCCATATAATTTGACTCCTTTTTATTAGTCAGGCTTATGAATTATTTAGTGTACGAGTCGCGATCCATAATTGCCATCAGCAATAGCCCTCACGCGAGTTACCAAAATATCTTATCTGATAAGCCTCTTATTGTAAAGAGTTCATACTATGTTTTGATCTTTTAATGGAAGGTGGTGCCTGAGTTCGGAGACCTCAGCTATTTGACCCTTTTCGATCTTCATAAGCTTGGAGTTGTCTGCTGCGCCTAGTGCGGGCATTATGACCACATGGATTCCGTCTTTTGTGAGGGTCCTAAGAGACTCCACTTGATTCTCTTTGGCATCGCCTGCAAAAGCGGTTGGCCACAATACGACGGTGTCGCTATGATCCTGCGGTACCACATGGACTGGCCAGGCGTCACCGGCTGAATAGGCTGGATGGTACCCAAATGGTACACCGACAGGAGCCAGGAAATCGGCATCATTTGCTGCGCGTGTGAAATCCTGGGGTAGATGCCCCGGATCGACGGCTTTGCCCGGCGCTATCAGCCAGGGCTGGGCAACCATGGAACCTGGCTCGTCCTCTTCTGGATAACCAAAAGCCAGCAAACCCTTTGCTGCCAAATTATATGTAAATCCAATGTGATCCAGGGCGTCCACTGCTACACGATCGACTTTTACAAGGGTGTCGCTGAAAGTTTCCGGGGTATCAAGCCGGGCCAAATATTTGCCGTCTAGTTCTGGAATTCCCATTAGTAATAGTAACTATAACACTTACCTGTGTGTTGCGCAAAAACTCATCTGGCTTTGGCGTGTCGGCAACGGAGATACAAATATCATTTGTACATCGTAAGGTAATGGGCGGCTAGGCTTCTGGAATAGTAGCTATATCCCTGGCCACCTGGAGCATGGGCACAAGGCTTCCGTCCACGCCTTCAACGTACCCAGAGGCTCCGACCTCTTCTGTAGGCAGTTTGTCGGCTACGCCTCCGGACGTTCGGTAGATACCTGGCAGATTGTCTACAAAGCTCATTGCTACAAGATTGGCACCAAGCCCGCCCGGTGGGCCAGATAGCTCTCGTTGCGGTCAACAAGCTCTTTCGCCTGTTTGATAGCTGCATCTGGAGTATCGTCGAAGGGGTCTAGTATATCCATGGTTTAAGCGAGGTTATGCGATGGGACTTTAGGAAGTTTGGTCGATCGGCAGGTCCGGGGCAGAGATTTCATCCGGACAGCTTGGCGGAGGCAATCTGTATTCTGAAACTATACCGTCCCAAGCGGCAAGCCGGCCCATAACCCGGACGCGCACCTCTGCGATTAGTTTATCGATCAGCAGGTTTGGTTTTTCCATAAAGGCCCTCTTTAGCTGAAGTCTGAATTGTGGTAAGTGTGCTGAAGGTGTGTTGGGGTCCAGGGCGTACTGTCAGATGCGGGGGCATCAGCTACGAGTTCCACGCTGCTTACCTGGGAGGTAGTCCAGCTGGAAAAGGTTTGTGCCCGGGTGCTATCCAGAGGGGTCTGTTCAAAGGGAGCAAGAACTCCCAGCAGGCCATTTATGACGTCAGTTCCAAGTTCATGGACTGTAGTAATGGCGACATCCATGGACTGATCCAGGAGGTGCGGGCCGAGCTGATCGATGGTTTTCATATACTAGTTATTTGTACGCTAGTTGGCACATTTGTCAAGAGCAGTGTCCGACGGTTGGAGCCAAGGGGCTATTTGCCGTTTTTGGCGATGATGGCTTCGGCGACGTTGTTTGGTACGTCGGCGTAGTGGTCCAGTTCCATGCTGGAACTGGCGCGACCCTGGGTGTTGCTGCGTAGCGTTGTGGTGTAGCCAAACATTTCACCAAGAGGTACAAACGCTGTGATTTCTTTGATTCCGGCAGAGAGGTCTTCCATAGTTTCGATTCGACCGCGTTTGCTGTTGAGGTCGCCTATGACGTCACCCATGAATTCTTCAGGGGTGACTACCACGACCTTCATGATCGGTTCAAGGATCACCGGATTGGCCGTTTTGACACCTGCCTGGAAGCCTATTGAACCGGCGATCTTGAAGGCCATTTCTGAGGAGTCTACATCGTGGTAGCTGCCGTCGTACAGTTCTGCCTTGATGTCCACCACCGGGTAGCCGGCAATGACACCGTTGTTCATGGCTTCTTTAATGCCTTCCTGAACAGGTTTGATGTATTCGTTGGGAACAACGCCGCCCTTGATGGAGTTGATGAACTCAAAACCGGCGCCCTTTTCATTCTGGGACAGGCGCAGCCAGACGTGTCCGTACTGACCGCGGCCGCCGGATTGGCGGACAAACTTGCCTTCGGCCTCTACATTGTCTTTGCGGATGGTTTCGCGGTAGGCGACCTGCGGGGCGCCGATGTTGGCCTCTACTGAAAATTCGCGCTTCATGCGGTCGACCAGGATCTCCAGGTGGAGTTCGCCCATGCCGCGGATGATGGTCTGAGCAGTTTCGTCATCTACGTTGACCCGGAAGGTAGGGTCTTCTTCTGCCAGGCGCTGGAGGGCCAGGGACATTTTCTCCTGGTCAGACTTGGTCTTGGGCTCGATTGCAATAGATACTGGGGGTTCGGGAAAAGTGATAGATTCCAGGACGATGGGGTTGTTGGGGTCGCAAAGCGTATGGCCGGTGGTCGTGCCTTTGAGGCCCACAATGGCGGCGATGTCACCGGCTTCTACCTCTGTGACGTCTTCGCGCTTGTCGGCCTGCATACGGACAATGCGCCCGACGCGTTCTTTTTCACCGGTAGAGCTATTGAGTACATAGGACCCAGCGGTCAGCTTGCCGGAATAGACGCGGAAGTAAGCAAGTTTACCGACAAATGGGTCGGTCGTAATTTTGAACGCCAGACCGGCCATGGGCTGCGAGGCTTCGGGCTTGCGCTCGATTTCGTCACCGGTCTTGGGGTGGGTACCCCAGGTGGAACCACGGTCCAGTGGTGATGGCAAGATGTCCACTACCATGTCCAGGACCTTTTCTACAATCACGCCGCGGCCGTCACCACCGGTGACCGGGTAGAAGTCGCCGGCTAGGGTAGCGCTGCGGATAGCTTGTTTGATTTCGTCCTCACTCAAACCATCTTCGCCGACTTCGAAGTACTTTTCGAGCATTTGTTCGTCTTCGGCCACGGCGTTTTCGATCAGGAGGCTGCGGTATTTGGCAACCTTGTCCATCATGTCCTCGGGAATTTCGCCCTCGATGAGTTCGTGGTCTGTGAATTCCTTGTAGGTGTAGGCCTTCATGCTGACGAGGTCTACGACACCGTTGATGCCCTGTTCAAAGCCGATTGGCAGGTGGATGGGAAACGCACGCTTGCTGAGGCGTTTGTGAATAGTGTCGAGCGACTTGTAAAAATCGCCGCCGGTTTGGTTGATCTTATTAATGAAGCAGACGCGCGGCACGCTGTATTTAGTAGCCTGGCGCCAGACTGTTTCTGATTGCGACTCCACACCCATTTTGCCGTCAAAGACAACGACCGCGCCATCCAGGACGCGCAAAGAGCGCTCTACCTCGACCGTAAAGTCAATGTGGCCGGGGGTATCAATAATGTTGATCTGGTGATCTTTCCAATAGCAAGTCACGGCAGCAGAAACAATAGTGATGCCCCGTTCGCGTTCCTGCTCCATCCAGTCGGTAGTTGTTCCGCCTTCATGGACGGCACCAATTTTGTGCTTGAGCCCCGTACGGTACAGGATGCCTTCGGTCGTAGTGGTTTTGCCCGCGTCAATGTGGGCAATAATGCCAATGTTACGGAGTTTTTCTAGGGCGTATTTTTTTGCGGCCATGGTTTTCCTGAATAATAATTAGTTACTAGTAATTTTTTTGCAGGCTTAGACAAATCTAAAGAACCTGCAAACAGTCCGAATAATTCTACCATAAGAGGTGGTATCTGTCACGGGTAACCCGGCCACGGCTATAGTTCGTAAACAGTTGGGAGATATCTTGACCGTGGTTCGTTTTGGCGCAACAAAGCACCCCGCGTAGCCAGCCAGGCCAGCCCGAGCCCTGCCACTGCTGACGGCGGAGAAATGGTCACGGGTTCATGATACTCATCGGTGTTCTCAACGTCTGTAAGTTTTGCGCCCCAGTTGTGAAGTCCCGGAGGAGTAAGTACCGGGTCAACCAGAACCGCATCCACGGCCGGGCGCATGCCTACGTAAACCGCTATTCCGGTTAAGCCAATGTCAGAATCGGGTACAGAGAAACGAAGGGCCTTGAACTGGCCGTTTTGCTCGATCCTAGCTGTGACCTCGATCAGTTCATCTACGCCAGGCAGGTGTCCCATAGCTGTCAAAAAGTCTGGTTCTGGCATCAAATTGTTCCTATCTTCTAATTTTTATAAATCTCAATGCCAAATTCTGAACTGCCTGGCGGTTTCTGGGCGGTATAGCGAGCGTTATGCGCCCGTGATTCAGGCAGTGGGTTTGTCCGGAAAGCCAAGCCTTACCGATAAAAATGATTGCGCGGTGTCGGCGGCCAGTTGGCTGGTGGTGCCAACTGCCTGCCGGTAGCGGGTTGGGTGGAGTTCTTCTGGACGATCCTGGTCCAGTATCGTCAGGGATACGTGAGTGGTAAAGGGGTGGCTGAGGTTTCCTATTGTCTCTGGATCCAAACCTGCGGCAGCTGCTATGGTGACCTCTGGTTGCCCAGGGGTGTGCTGAATGGCGGTGCTTACGAATCTGGCGCCTTCCTGGTCTGAGAATGCAGTTTTCCCTGGAACCCCTAGCCTGTGTTCTTGTACCTGCCTAAAGTTTCTACCGGCAGCCTGAAATGTCAAGCCAAGGATGGGCGCAGGAGGTTCAGTTGGATCTGTCTCTTCTACGGGCGCAACTTGTACAAACCTTTCCACGGCTGTCGCCGCAGCCCGGCCCATAGCTTGGAGCCCGGCTGCGTAGCGATCTGGTAGAAAGCCAAAGTACAAACCAAGATCTTCTACATGTACCTTTACGGTTGCTGCAAACCGATTGGGGACAGCATCCCTTTCATCTTCGCCCAGAAAGCCTAGAGCTACGAGTGCCACATTAGGATCGTAAGCGGAGACTTGCGTTAGTTCCCTTGCCGTAAGACTGAGGCGCCGGCCATCGGGGGATTGAAATGCATGAGGCGCGCTTGGACCGCCTGCCTCTTCTTCGCCGCTATAGGTAAATACTCTGTCTGCTGCCTCAATGGATGCGTTTGGACCGAACGGTGAATTTCCTGTGCTCATAGCGTACCTCATGAAAATAGGCCCGGGAGGCCCATCCGTTAATGATTCAATACTGTATTCTACCCTAGATCGCACTATACTGTGAGTAAAAAATAAACATCGTGCATTTTTCCATCATTCCGACGCGGGTCAAGGCACTTATACCTGAGTCCCAACCCCCCCATCATATATACCACTGTCATTGTCTGGCTTGACCAGACAATCCAGTATTTTATGTATTTTGCTGGAGGATGACCGGGCCAGGGGCTTTGATAGTCAGATACTTAGGAGTGGGAGTCCAGGTTCCTGGTCCAGTTAGGAAGACGCCTTCAGAGGTGCTAAAGGTACTGGCCAGTAGGCGGATCCAGCTCTTGGGTACCTACTGGCGGTAGAGAGGAGGTAGTTCCCAAGGGCTCATATAGTTGACTAATCTGATTGATGGTCTTGGCTGGCTCGTCCAGCACCCCCAGGCCGGCTGTAACGGCACCAATAAGCGGGCAACTTCTGGAAGTCATGTAGGACTGCCCGCAACCATCTGCTGCTTCGACTACGGCGTCGCAAAGCAGGCGAAGCACCCTTTCCCCGTAGGCTATCCTGTAGCCAATTTCTGGATTGTCGGGCTTAGCTTCCGCCATTCGGTCAAGCTCACATAGCGCTACCACCATGCCCAGGCCACTCGGGCATTGTCTCCTGACATGAAACTCTTCGGCAGTTTCATCAGACCCAAGCTCTTCAAATACACTAAAATCGGCAGCTTCTTCTGGCACAAGACTTAATATGGGATTTGCGTCGTTGCGACCTTGTGCATCCCGGGGCATAGGCTATTGCACCCAGTGTCTTATAAGTTTGGCAAGTAGATTACTCATACTTATATTTTATCACAGGAATCAATACCCCCCTTGGTCCATCCTCACTTTTCGTCACGCCGGACCCAGGTCAAGGCATCCCTGGATTCCCAGTCAAGCTGGGAATGACAGGGTGGATGAAAAAATGCACATGGAGCAGTACTGCCCCATCGCATGATTCCGGGATACCAAAAACTTGCAAAATCCTCATCTGTTAGAGGCCCGACCTCTAGATTCCCTATTGGCGCTGACTTTTAGGAAATTACAAATATGTACCGGGTCTATAAGGCTGGGCAGGTGGAGAAAATGTAGGTGCAACTACTGGTGTTTCTGTTGGGCCGGATAGCTGCTGAAACAGCCGTTGGGAAGCGGCGGGTTCGTCCAGCATGCCTAGTGCGGCGTTAAAAGCTGGCGCGCTCAGGCAGATTCCGGCTGGAGGAGAGTCGCAGTCACTCAAGGCTGCTATATCACAGAGTAACCCGAGTGCAGTTTCGCAATATTTCCTTCTGACCTGGAGCGCTGCACTGTTCGGATTCTCAACTAGCTGCCTATCAAGAGATCTTCCGGCGGCAATGACTCCGACGCCGAACGAACATTCAGTGCTCACATGTTTGACCCCAGGGCCAAGCTCGCTAAGTGAGGTGTCGTCAAAAGGCGAAACCTCGTCAGATAATCCGGTCAGGTTTTGAGACTCGTGCAGAACAAGACCCATACCTGCATTTTCCTGAGAAGATGCATCCTGCAAGCCGGCTCCTAATTCATCTGGATCTGTAATTCCATCAACCATACTTTAAATCCTTAGTAATTTTACGCTGGTTAAGTGCGGGCGAAGTGGGCGAAGGCACGGTTGGCTTCTGCCATTTTGTGGGTGTCTTCGCGCTTTTTGACGGCTGAACCGGTGCTATTGTAGGCGTCTACGAGTTCCAGCTTGAGGCGGTCTTCCATGCTCATGCCTTTGCGGCTGCGGGCGGCAGCTACGAACCACATCATGGTGAGGTGGTTTTGGCGCTGACCTTTGACTTCGAACGGAATCTGATAGTTGGCGCCGCCAACGCGGCGTGAGCGGGTTTCCATGCTGGGGCGGACATTGGCCATGGCTTGGTCAAAGACGTCCAATGGGTTGTCTACCTTCAGCTGGGCTGCTGCTTTTTGCATGCCGCCGTAGACCAGGCGCTCTGCCAGCTGCTTTTTGCCGTTGAGCATAACGCGGTTGATGAGGCGCTGGACCATGACGCTGTTGTACATGCGGTCAGCGGGGATGTTGCGGACGAGTGATTTGGTTACTTTACGCGGCATGGGTAGCTCCTTCAAATGGCTTGGTAAAAGCCCAGGTAACAGTTTCTGCATCTTTTGTTAGGAGCTGCTCGATATCTGCTACCGTTACACTCCCGTGAAGTTTTTTGGGTTCAAGGACGACTTTGAGAATGAAGTCGTCTAATGAAAGAGAGTTCACTGATCTTCTCCTTCTTCTGGAACGGGCACAATCGCTAAGTCCCACAGTTGTATCTCACCGGTTTCTTCGTTTGTAACTTCAACTTTTCCTTGTTCTGCCAATTGCATATGTCTGACGAATTCGTCTAGGCCCATATCGGGTTGCTCGGGGCTAGCATGGACGGCCATTACTTGCCCTCCTTTTTAGTGCCGTATTTGCTGCGGCTGTTTTTGCGGTTTTGGACGCCTTGGAGGTCAAGGCTGCCGCGGACAATGTGATAGCGCACACCGGGAAGGTCTGGCACCCGGCCGCCACGGACCAGCACAACGGCGTGTTCCTGGAGGTTGTGGCCTTCGCCGCCAATGTAGGCCCAGACTTCATGGCCGTTGTTTAGGCGTACACGAGCGACCTTGCGTAGAGCGGAGTTAGGCTTTTTTGGAGTTTTGGTGGTTACCTTTACGCAGACACCGCGCTTGAAAGGGGCGGGCTTTTCGTAGTTAGTGGTTTTAAGGTTGTTGACCACGCGCTGCAAGTGCGGGGATTTTGACTTGGAAGTCTTGTCCTTACGCGGTTTGCGCACGAGTTGATTGATTGTTGGCATATTTCTCCTTAGATATGCAATCTACTGCTTCAGGTCATGCCATATACCCGGCTCAGATTGCTTAATTGGTGATGTAATTTTAACAGATTAAGATCGTCGATGCAACTTCAGTGACTCTTCCCCTGGATTCCGGCTCGGGGGCCGGAATGACAGGCAGTGAGGCGCAGTTGTGGTTTGTCATTCCGGACTTGATCCGGAATCCAGGAGTTTTCTGGATGCTGAACCAATGCCCAGCCAAGCTGAGCACATTGGTTCAGCATGACGCAACGGACGCTACATGAATTCCCTGGACAGGTCGTGCCAGTAAGGGTTTTCCTTTTCTATGAGGACTATCTTCCAGGCGCGTTGCCAGTTTTTGAGTTGTTTTTCTCTGGTGATTGCCGCCTCTATATTTGGCGTTTCTTCAAAGTAGACCAGGATATGAACCCCATACTTTTCTGTAAAACCTTTTACGGCCTTGCTTTTGTGTTCGCCTATTCTTCTGGTCAGGTTGTTGGTGACACCGATGTAGAGTGTGCCGTTTTGTTTGCTGGCCAGGATGTAGACGTAGTATGCCTTCATTTGTTCTTCTGGATTCCGGCTCGGGGGCCGGAATGACAACGCTTGTTAACTGGATCCCGGCTCAAGGCCGGGATGACAGCTAGCAACGCCTAGTCTTTTGCGGCGGGGGCTGGTTTGGTGTTTTCGTCGCGCCAGCCGGTTCCTACCGGGATGCGGCGGCCGAGGATGACGTTTTCTTTCAGGCCGTACAGTTTGTCTACCTTACCGCTGGTGGCAGCGGCAATGAGTACACGGGTGGTGTCCTGGAAGGACGCGGCACTCAGGAACGAGTCAGTTGACAGGCTGGCCTTGGTAATGCCAAGCAGCAGTTGGGTGAACTTGGCTGGTTCTTTCTTCTTTTTGGCTAGTTTTTCGTTTGCTTCTACGACAGCCAGTTTGGAGACGATGTCGCCGGTGACAAACTCTGTGTCGCCTGCTTCCTCGATCTGAACACGGCTGAACATCTGACGCACGATGATTTCCAGGTGCTTGTCAGCAATGTTCTGACCCTGGGATGCAAAGATGCGCAGGATTTCGTTCATGATGTAGCGCTGGGTGGCTTCCACGCTCTGCAGACGCATAAGCTCGTGCAAGTTGACGGAACCGTTGGTCAGACGCTGACCGGCAACTACGACGTCGCCGTCTTTGACTGACAGTTGTTTGAAGCCGGGGATTTCGTAGCGGACAACGCTGCCATTGCCGGGAGTGATGGCAATCTTCTTTTTGGTTAGTTCTACCTTGCCGGGTACGGAGGCGGTCAGCGGGCTGGAGCCGTCTTCGTTGGCTGCCAGGACATCACCAATGGCGACGTCTTGACCCTTGGCGACCTGCACTTTGCGGTCACCGATTTCCAGTTCCACAACGTCTTTGGCGTTGGAGGTGACTTGGACAATGTACTGCTCGCCCTCTTCCCAGGCAGTGACGGTGCCGTCGATTTCTGACAGATAGGCCTGACCTTTTGGCGTGCGGGTCTCAAAGAGTTCCTCGACACGCGGCAGACCCTGGGTGATGTCGTCTGCGGCTGCGGTACCACCACCGTGGAAGGTACGCAGCGTCAGCTGGGTACCGGGCTCACCAATGGACTGGGCGGCAATGACGCCAACGGGGTGGTGGTTGGCTACCAATAGGCCTGTGGCGGGGTCAACACCGTAAGATTTCTGCGGGACGCCCTTGACACTTGTGGCGGATAGGGCGCTCATGATCTTGATGCCATCGAGCTTTTCGTTGGCTTCAATTTGTTCAGCAACTTCTTTGGTGATGAGGTCACCGCGCTTCAGGAGCTTTTCGACCTTTGCTGCTGCAAAGCGGCCTTCCAGGCGCGAGGCGTAAGGTACGCCGATCTCTGCGGCGTCGGAACGGTTCAGGGCAAAGCCCGGGTCGTCGGCCTCGGCCTCGTCGTCGATAGTAAAGACGTCTTGCGATACATCTACCAGGCGGCGGGTCAGATAGCCGGAGTCAGCGGTCTTGAGCGCGGTGTCAATCATACCCTTACGCGCACCACGGGTGGCGGTGAAGTATTCCAGTGGAGTGAGGCCACCCTTGTAGTTGGAACGAATCGGCAGCTCTATGGCCTTACCGATGGCGTCAATCACGACACCCAGCATACCAACGGCGGTCTTGACCTGGCCGATGTTACCACGGGCACCGGAGACGACGGCGATGGACATGGAACTGTCCTCCCCGGCGAACTGTTCGCTGAGGGCATTTTGCACCTTTGCGTCGGTGTTCATCCAGGTTTCGACAGTCAGGCGATAGCGTTCGTCCTCTGTAATGAAGCCCTGTTCGTACTGTTCGCTGATGTCTGCGGCGCGTTCCTCTGCGGCGGTCATGATCTGGTCCAGTCCGGCAAGGTCGCTAAAGTCGCCCATGCCAAGGCTCAGACCGGACTTGGTGGCATAGATAAAGCCAATGTCCTTGAGGTCGTCGGCAATCTCTGCGGTTTTGGCCTGGCCGTACTGCTGGTAGGCCATGGCCATGACGGCGTTGAGGCGTTTTTTGGTCATGGCTTCATCCTGGTACGGAAAGTCTGCCGGGAAGATTTCGTTGAACAGCACACGGCCGAGGGTGGTTACCCGGACTTCGCCGCGGAATGGCAGGCGGACACGACTCTGCAAGGTAATTTTCTTGGCATCCTGAGCCATGAGGGCTTCATTCAGGCCGGTAAAAGCGGTTACCTTGCCGTCACTGGTGCCGGGGCGGTCGTAGGTCAGGTAGTAACAGCCAAGCACAATGTCTTGTTCAATGTGCAAAATGGGCGAACCGTCAGCGGGCTTCAGCAAGTTCATGCTGCTGGCCATGATGGTCCGGGCTTCTTCCTGGGCACCATCACTCAGCGGCAGGTGCACGGCCATCTGGTCACCGTCAAAGTCAGCGTTAAAGCCTTTACAGACCAGCGGGTGCAGCTGGATAGCCTTACCTTCGATCAGCCGGGGCTGGAAAGCCTGGATAGACAAGCGGTGCAATGACGGCGCACGGTTCAAAAGCACATATTTGCCCTTGATGACTTCGTCCAGGGCGTCCCAGACCTCAATCTCGCCGGTTTCGATCATACGGGTGGCGGAGCGGATGTTGTGGGCGTGCTCATTTTGGATAAGGTGTCCAATAACAAACGGCTTAAACAATTCCAGGGCCATCATCTTTGGCAGGCCGCACTCAAAGATTTTGAGTTCCGGACCAGCCACGATAACCGAACGGCCGGAGTAGTCGACGCGCTTGCCCAGCAGGTTCTGGCGGAAACGGCCTTGCTTGCCCTTGAGCATGTCGCTCAGGGATTTCAGGCGGCGGCGCTGGCCGGTTGCGGCAACGGCACGGCCGCTGCGGGCGTTGCTGTTGTCAATCAGGGCATCCACGGCTTCTTGCAGCATGCGCTGTTCGTTGCGGCGAATGACCTCTGGTGCGTTGAGCTCGATGAGCTTCTTCAGACGGTTGTTGCGGTTGATGACCCGGCGGTAGAGGTCGTTGAGGTCGCTGGTAGCAAACCGGCCGCCAGTCAGTTGCACCATAGGGCGCAGGTCCGGAGGGATAACCGGCAGGACGGATACGCACATGCTGGACGGCTTGATGCCGGCACGGTTCATGCTTTCCAGCAAACGAAGGCGCTTCATGAGCTTCTTCTTGCGCTGGCCCTTGGCTTCTTCGGCCTCGGCGGTGAGCTGTTCGATCAGTTTGTCCAGAACGACCTGTTCCAGCAGATCCTTCAGCGCTGAGCCGCCCATACCAACGGTAATCAGGTTGCGCAGTTCCGGGGGTAGCGACCGGAAGTCAGTCTCGTTGATGAGGTTCAGGTGCACAAGGCCGGTTACCTGGTTCTTAAGCAGCTCGAACTCTTCAGTGACTTCTTCTAGTTCTTTGGTCTGCATTTCTGCCAGGGCTTTGACATTGGCATCGGCCTTTTCCGCCTCTTTTTCAAAGCGGGCTTTGATGGCGGTTTGGGCGGCGGCAAACTCGGCTTCTTTGTCAGCCAGGTACTGGTCGCGCTTTTTGGTGTCTACGGTCTTGATGACATAGCTGGCAAAGTAGGCAATGCGTTCCAGGTTCTTGACGGTCATGCCAAGCAGCAGACCAATGGCGCTTGGCGTGCCACGCAGGAACCAAATGTGTGCCACGGGGCTGGCCAGACTGATGTGACCCATACGTTCGCGGCGGACGATGGACTTGGTAACGATTTCACCGTTTTTGTCCACGGCTGCTTCGCGGGAGCGGACACCCTTATATTTGGCGTCGTGCGGGTTGATGTCCTTGACCGGGCCAAAGATTCTTTCGCAGAACAGGCCGTCGCGCTCTGGTTTCTGGGTGCGGTAGTTAATGGTTTCTGGTTTGGTAACCTCGCCGTGACTCCAATCCAGGATGTCTGCCGGGCTGGCAACTGCAAGCCTGACGGCGTCGAAGTCAGCAATATTTGTACCGTATGAGTAGCGTCGCATGTTAAGCCTCCTTCCCTTCGTTGTCATCTGCGGCAATGGTTGTTGTGTCCTCGTCATTTACGGTGGCTGTATCGTCGTCATCTGCGGCTGCATCGTCATCGACTGTAATGACTGTCGTGGCCGGAATGTCGTCCTCCAGTTCCATGACGATGAATTCGTCTACGCTTGCGTCCTGGGTGACGTCTACATCAGAGATGCTTGGCACGGGAACTTCTACGTCGGATTGGTGGGCTGCTTCATCTTTGATGTTTTCAGCCAGGACGGCTTCTGCATCAATTACTTTGCTTCCGCCACCGATAAGGTCTACCTTCAGGCTGAGTCCTTGCAGTTCCTTGACCAGCACGTTAAAGCTTTCTGGAACCTTAGGACCAACAATCTCGGTGCCCTTGATGATGGATTCGTAGGCCTTGGAGCGGCCGTAGACGTCGTCTGACTTGATGGTCAGCATTTCCTGAAGCGTATTGGACGCACCGTAGGCTTCAAGTGCCCAGACTTCCATTTCTCCGAAGCGCTGGCCGCCGTTTTGGGCCTTACCGCCCAGGGGTTGCTGGGTGACCATGGTGTATGGTCCGGTTGAACGGGCATGGATTTTGTCGGCAATCATGTGATTGAGCTTGATCATGTACATCGAACCAACAGTAGTACGTTCGGTGAAGGGGCTTCCGGTATGGCCGTCAAACAGTTGTTGTTTGCCGTCATCCGGCAGGCCGGCCTCACGCAGGAGTTCCTGGATCTTTTCGATCGGCACGCCGTTAAAGGAGGGGCTGGCAACTTTCATGCCCAGCGCCCGGGCAGCCATACCCAGGTGGGTTTCAAACAGCTGGCCGATGTTCATGCGGGATGGCACGCCGAGCGGGTTCAGGACAATATCTACGGGGGTGCCGTCTTCCATGAATGGCATGTCCTCGACCGGCAGGATGCGGGCGATGACACCTTTGTTTCCGTGGCGGCCACCAAGCTTGTCACCAACAGCTATCTTGCGCATCTGGGCCACAAAGACCTGGATTTGCATGATGACGCCGGCTTTCAGCTCGTGCCCATTAGCGCGACTGAACACCTTCACGCCGACGACCTTGCCGTGCTTGCCGTTAGGCATGCGCTGGGAGGTGTCGCGGACTTCTTTGGCCTTTTCGCCAAAGATGGCACGCAGGAGGCGTTCTTCTGAACTGAGTTCCTGTTCACCCTTTGGCGTAATTTTGCCTACCAGTATGTCCCCTGGGTGGACTTCTGCACCAATGCGGACAATGCCGTCTTCGTCAAGATGGCGCAGGGCGTCTTCGGATACGTTCGGGATGTCCCGGGTGACAATTTCCGGGCCCAGCTTGGTTTCGCGGACTTCTACCATGAAGTCGACGATGTGGATACTGGTCAGATTGTCGTCCTCGACCAGTTTGCGGCTCAGGATAATGGCGTCCTCAAAGTTGTAGCCGCGCCATGGCATGAAGGCTACAATGAGGTCCTTACCCAGGGCGAGTTCGCCGTCAGCAATGGACATGCCTTCTATGATCGGGTCGCCGGCCTGGAGCTTGTCGCCTGTACGCACCACGACCTTCTGGTTGATGGAACTGCCTTCGTTGGAACGGATAAAGTGCAAGGGGTTGTAGGTAACGTTGCCGTCCTTGTATTTGACGATCACTTCGTCACCGTGGGCCTTTACGACCTCACCGGCAGTTTCGGCTACGATCAGCTGACCACTGTTGTGAGCGGCAGTTGTTTCCATACCCGTACCGACAATTGGGGACTCTGGCTTGACCAGCGGCACCGCCTGGCGCTGCTGGTTACTGCCCATGAGCGACCGGTACACATAGTTCTTTTCGATGAATGGGATGAGTCCGGCGCTGGAGCCGATGATTTGCTTGCGGGCGGCATCCATGTGGGTGACGTCGTCGGCATCGACTTCTCCTGATTTGAGGTTGGCCCGGGCAGAGACACGCTCTTCTACAAAGTAGCCGTTGCTGTCGATGTCCTCGCCGGTGCTGGCGATGGTGGCATGCTCTTCCTCGGAGGCGTCCAGGTAAATGACTTCGTTAGTAACCTTCGCTTTGACGGGCCACGTGACTTGTTCTTTTACGGTTGCCAGTTTTTTGGCGGTGTCGGCAGTGATTTTACTACCGGCTTTGACCGCGACTTTACCGCTTACTTCCAGGTTGACGGCGGCAATATGGCCGGCTGCGTCTTTGGCGGTTACGGCGTTAATGACTTTTCGGTAAGGCGTCTCTATGAATCCGTAGTCGTTAATGCGGGCGTAGCTGGCGAGGTTTAGTACCAGGCCGATGTTGGCGCCTTCTGGTGTTTCCACGGCACAAATACGGCCGTAGTGAGTGGCATGGGCGTCACGGACTTCAAACCCGGCGCGCTCGCGGGACAAGCCGCCAGGGCCCATAGAACTGAGGCGTCGTTTGTGGGCGAGTTCTGAAAGCGGGTTGATCTG
>DATHJH010000013.1:0-59537 GCA_035489815.1 Candidatus Limnocylindria bacterium | reverse complement strand
AAATCTCCAATCCCGCGCCAAAACCGCCCATTCCGGCCCCAATCCGCCCTGATCCGTCTGCCGTACCCACGGGTACGGCAGACAAACCAGAACAAATTGGTACTCGAAATGGAGCAATTTTGGCATCGGGAGCGAGATCCTAGATGGGTTCTTAGAACCCATCAGGGTAGAACGACTACCTACTATCTGGTAACTTAACCGTAAAAGTAGAGCCCTCGCCCGCCTCGGACGTAAGATCAATACTGCCCCCATGCAAGTCAATAACCTTTTTTGCCCAGTATAACCCGAGGCCGGAACCACCTATGAGGTTAGAGTGGGCGTCCACCCGGGAAAACTTTTGAAACAACTTTTTCTGATCTTTTTTGGTGATGCCAAAGCCCTTGTCGTGTATCTCCAGCCGAACCATCCTATCCATTTTGCTTACGCTCAGACGAACCTTTTCGCCAGCTGGCGAATACTTGCCGGCGTTGTCTATGAGGTTCTCCAGGACCATACGCAGCAGCTCCTTATCGGCCCTGGCCTTTATAGAACCTTTGGCTGGGCTAAACAACAATTTCTGGCCTCGCTCCTTGAAAGCCTCGGCTTGCTGGGCTGCTACCTCGCCCATCAGCTTATTCAGGTCGCAAGTTGTTTTGTTCAGCGGCAGTTTCCCGGCGTCTATCCGCGCCACGTGTAGTAAATCTTCAATAATCTTTAGCTGCCGCTCGTTGTTTTCATATGCCGTAGTGACGTGAGCATGCTGTTGCTTGCTCAGGCGGCCGGCGTAGTCCTGCAACAACATACCCAGGTATTGCTTAACGCCGGTGGCAGGCGTGCGGAGCTGATGAGAGGCAATTGATATGAATTCGTCCTTAGCCCGGTTCAGCATCTCCAGTCTGGAGCGCTGTTTGGTGAGCAGCGCTGCTTTTTGTTCCAGGTACTGTTGACGTTTCTGGGTTTGCTCGCGCTCGGAAACCACCGCCGCCATGGTCATAAAAGTCGCAGCGGTGATGCCTATAAAACTTTGTAGCAACAAAAGATTCTGGCTTAGCGTAAGCGCACTGGAATAGTTGTGGGTAGTGACTGTTTCCCAAATAGCAATGCATGACACTATGAACATGGCCGTGACGCTGCCGCGCTGGCCAAACCTCAGCGCAATCCATATTAAAATCGGGAAAATAATGTAGGCAAAGGTAAGCGGCCTGATGTCCCGCCCGGGCAGACCGCGAAAGATCACGATGCTTACTGCAGCCAACAGCAGGATAGGCACTGCGGCGGAGGCAAATCGGCGTGGATCCAGCGGCCTGCGCAGGCGTTCGTGCCAGACCAGGAGCAACGGCGTAACTATAAGTGCCCCCAACATATCCCCAATCCACCAGGCAATCCATGTTTCCCCGTACCCCTCTCCTGCAACAAGACCACCCAATAGCAGGCTCGTCACGCCAATGGTGGCACTGACTAACGTGCTGGCAATTGCCGCAAAAAAGATAAGCCTCAGCACATCGGCAACCCGCTCCAAAGAAATCTGAAACCTGGTAAAACGTTTTAGCACATACGCACCGGCGAGCGCCTCCAGCGTATTGCCACATCCAATGCCGAGGGCGACCAGCAGCGGAGCCCCGGCCGCCATATTGACCAGCACCGCGCCAAGCGCAATGCCTGGCCAGTAGCGAAAGCCCAGAATAAGCATCGCCGCCAAAGCAATGCCAGTAGGAGCCCAGACCAGTGCGGCAAACCCACTGACTGCATCCAGGCTGAGTCCCAACCTCCCCGTCGCAAAGTAAATCACAAAAAGAAGCGTTAGCTTCAGCAGGTATTTAGAGCCCATTCCAGATCTTTTCTCCTTGCCGAAACCGCTTTTCGGGTGTGAGCCGGCTGTTTTTTGTTTTGAAAGGTAGCCATAGCTACCTTTTGAAGCAAAAGGCAGTTGGATTGCATGCGAAAAGCGGTTGGAGTCAGAGAAAAAGATTTGGAATGGGTTCTTAGAACGCCCCTCGCTCATATCCGTATTATACGGTATGCGCCGCTCCGGCCAGACACGTCTTCCCGAACCCGACTCAAGCAGCTGTGCTTACTCGTGGATGTAGATCAGGCCTCCTGGGTCTGCACACCCAAACTGAGCGTCTTGCACAGTATAAGCGTCGTAAGCCACATCCCCATCCGGGTTACGGGTTTCTGTGACCCCTTCCAGGCTTAGCGTAGGAATATCACCATCCTCACACGTTGCCAGTAATACCCCGGCCGGTAGTGAAGGTAGTCCAATATACTCGGAGGAAAGTCCGGCTCCCTCGCCTGTAGCACTCAGGACAGATACTGCCTCTCTTCCTGGTCGTGCGCCTTCCTCCAGTGCAAAATCCACCCCGCGCTGACCATCTGACCGCTCTACCTCAGTAAATAAAGGATCAATACCCAGCCTTGCCCCATCCGCTGGGTTAACAGCAACGCATCCTCTCAAATAAACAACACCTGGATCTAGCGGGTTGATTGTCTCATGCGAAACTACAGGATCACTTTCTTCTGTAAAAACTTCATACCCCTCAAGCTGCCGTATAGCGCCAAATGCCGTGGAGCATATTTCTTTAGCAGAATCAGGAACGCTCGATCCTTCTTCAGACGAGCAACCTATTCCAACGGCTAACGCTGTTCCGGCACCAAATGCAGCAACACTTCTAAAAGACATGACATATTCCCCTTATACATACTGTTATTAGTGCTGCCAAGGTAGCATAAACTTACTAACATACACAATCAGGTATTTCACTCACTAGCTGAAGTAGAGTGGCGATTTATTGTCTTTTTTAGTACAATCCTTTACGTTACTGTGGGACTAGTAGGGCACGTGGCAAGGCAGCAGCTTGAGTTGCGAGCAGCCGAAGGTCGGGTTCGCAGGATGTGGGCACCGAAGGTGACCCGAATCCCTTTTAAAAATTAGTATACTTTTCCTGGCACTCATAGGGTGTGGCCAAGTGGTAAGGCAGTGGATTCTGGTTCCACGATCGGGGGTTCGAATCCCTCCACCCTAGCCAAGATAAGTATAGTAATCCCTCATCCCCAGCCACGATTTGCACCAAACATGGCCGAAAGGTTTTATGCAGCTTAAGCATTGCAAAAATGAGTTAAAGAGTGCCGAAACATCACTTATTAGGATGCGTAAAGCTAAAACACTCGATGAGCTTGAAGTTGAGTGGAAAAATTATCTAGCTGCTATAGAAAAAGCTTGGCTGAAAGCAGAGCAGGAATGCTCTGCAATAAGAAATAGATTCCAGCCCTGGCAAGGACAATATTCCAGAGAAAGAAGAAAAGATCAGTTACTACGCTATCTGAAACATGCCAGAAATAGTGATCAGCATACGATACAGGCACTAGTAGAAACCAAGCCAGGTAAGTACGAAGCAAAAATTCAAGGGTCTGTTTACATTGATAAGTTAGTGGTTAGTAAAGGTCAGGTCGTTGAATACAGAGGCTCCAAACCACTTGAGGTAACTGTCCTACCTGAAAGAGTAGAGCTTATGCAAGTAAAAGATAGGGGTAAGTGGTACAACCCTCCTTTAACCCACAAAACCACTCGATTGATTTGGCCAGATCCGATAAAAGTCGCCGAGTTAGGGTTAAAATATTATCAAGACTTCATTTCAGAGATAGAAAAAGATTTTGGGCTACCTCCCACCACTTAGCCACACTGCTCGCACTATGGTGAGTAGCTCCCGGGATAAAGCACAGATAGCTACTTTGTAGGTTTGCCGGCGCTGTCAGACTCTGGTCGCTCTACCCAAGTGCTAACCTCATACCCAGTCAGAAGTGGCTTCAACTACGGCTCGAACAAAAGACTCCTCCAAGAGTTTTTTATGTCATGGTAGTATTAACAGAAGGTACGAAGTAGTTATGGAAGATACCATTCACAAATTCAGGCAGCAGATTAGTATGTGCTGGGACGATGAAACCATATCTCCCAAATTTTTGCCGCGTAAACCGAGCCAGACTATATCGGCCGGGCAGTGTACTGCTACCAGCTATGTATTAAGCCGCTACCTGCATCGCATGTATAATAAACGATCATTTACCATGATGGTCGGTGAAGTTTGGCACAAAGGACAGAAAGTAGTTCCGTATCACGTCTGGGTTGTTGATCAAGATCTTCAAAATCCCAGCGATTCTATAATTATAGATGTAGCCGCAGATCAATCGCACGTTTTGCCCGAAGTTGTAATCAGCTCTGCTAAAGCATTAGCTCAGAAGGGAACTCAATACATAACATACACACCCATACATAACCTTCGGCCCCTTGGCGCCAGTGCACACAAAAGAGCTAAATTACTTGAGGAAAAGTATCAACAAGTAGGGTAGGTTATAAAGTTTCGGGCAAAAAATTGAATTTCGGGTATAGTCCAAGGTCAGACTACCAATGTTCTAACAATGCTCTAAAGATATTCCGCAATGAGTGTCTTTTTGCTTTTTAGCAGGGCGGCCGGGGTGCCTTCGAACATAACCTGGCCGCCTTTGTCGCCGCCTTCCGGGCCAAGGTCGATGATCCAATCGGCCTGGCGGATGACGCCCACGTTGTGTTCTATAGTAATCACGGTGTTGCCATCACTCACCAGCCGGTCGATGAGCTTGTGCAGTCGTGCCGTATCTGAAATATGCAACCCGGTTGTTGGCTCATCAAGTACATAGACACTGGCTTTTTTGTGCAGCTCACTGGCTAATTTAATGCGCTGGCATTCACCGCCAGAGAGGGTGCTGAGGGGCTGGCCGAGCGTGAGGTATTCCAGACCAACGTCATTGAGTGCCTGTAATGTTTTGCTAATCTCTGGCAAGTCAAAGAACTCATTGGCCTCACTCATGGTGAGGTCGAGCACCTCGGTGATTGATTTGCCGTTGTACTTGTAGGCTAATACCTCGTCCTTGAAACGCTTGCCGCCGCAGACGTCGCAAGGTGTTTTGGCGTCATCCAGAAAACCTAGGTTGGTGGTCAGGAAACCGGCACCTTTACAGTTGTCGCAAGCCCCCTTGGAGTTGAAGCTGAACAGTCCAGGGTCAGCCTTATTGCCCCGGGCAAAGGCTTTGCGGATAACGTCCATGAGGCCGGTGTAGGTGGCAGGGTTAGACCGGCTGGAAGTACCAACTGCCGATTGGTCAACCACAATGGCACCCGGGTGTTGTTTCAAAAATGCCTGGTGAATCAGCGAACTCTTGCCCGAACCAGAGACCCCGGTAACCACGGTAAAGACCCCCGTCGGGATATCGACTGTGACGTGCTGCAGGTTATTGGCGTGGGCGTCTTTGATGGTCAACTTGCCGGTGGCTTGCCGAAATGCCTGCTTGGCGGGCGCCTGATCTTTTAGATGTTCGCCGGTCAGAGTCTTGGCCTTCAGTAACTCCGGGTAGGTACCTTCAAAGACCACCTGGCCACCCTTGGTGCCAGCCAGCGGGCCAACGTCTACGATGTGGTCAGCTGCTGTAATAACGTCAGGATCGTGCTCTACTACAATAACCGTATTGCCTTGGTCGCGGAGTTTGCGCAGCAATTCGTTCAAGCGATGGACATCGCGGGGGTGCAGGCCAATGCTCGGCTCATCAAAGATATACATGACGTCAACCAGGCTGCCATTCAGGTGCTTTACCATCTTGACGCGCTGCGACTCACCACCTGAAAGCGTATCGGTCGGACGATCAAGGGTAAGGTAGCCGAGCCCGATTTCAACCAGGTTAGATACGCGTTCCAGCACCGTTTTGATCAGTGCGTGGTTCTCCTTGGTTTCAAGCTTTTTCATGACGTCAAGCAGCTTGTCGACCTGCATAGCGGTTAAGTCGGCAATGTTGTAGCCCTGGATTTTGCTGGCTAGCGCCTTCTGGCTGATCCGCGCACCGTGGCACAGCTCGCACGGGCCCATGATAATGAACGGCCCCACGCTTTTCTGCGTACGCTCTGACATCGTTCTGAAGTCGAACTGAGTGATATATTTGCGAACAAATTTGTCGACAATACCTTCGTGGTTGAGTTTCATGCCATTACCCAAGTCAACCTTAAACGGCTTGACGTGATACAGGTCATCAAGCTCTTTTTGGCTGAAATCTTTGAGCTTTTTGTCGTTGTCGAATAGCTTGGACTGCTGAACGAGCTTAAGGTACCAACTGTTAGTGCTCGTATAGTCGGGCAGACGCAGGGCACCGCCGCTAATTGACTTGTTCATATCAAAAGCGGCGTCCATGTCTATGCTAAGCTTTTGCCCAACGCCATTACAGTTGGGACACATGCCCGCAGGGTCGTTGAATGAAAACATGTTGGCGTAGCCTACGTATGGCTTGCCAAAGCGCGAGAACATGAGGCGAAGCGCCGTGGCAATATCTGTGACGGTGCCAACCGTTGAATGCGAGCCGCCGCCAAGCGGTTTTTGATCGACTATGACAGCCATGCTCAGATTTTTGATGTCGTCGGCTTCCGGCTGGCTGATGCGCGGCAAAAAGTTACGCACGAACATGCTGAAGTTTTCGTTCAGCAACCGCTGCGACTCAGCCGCAATGGTGTCAAAAACCAGCGACGATTTACCCGAACCGGACACACCAGTGAAAATTGTAATCTTGCGCTTGGGGATTTTTAGGGTAACGTCTTTGAGGTTGTTTTCGCGGGCGCCGTGAATTTCAATATATTCTTGCATCATCCAGTTGAAAGGCTTACTTTTGCCCGGTTTTTTGTATTTGTATCAAGTTGCCGCAGGTATCGTCGAGCATGGCTACTGTCACACCCTCCATTACTTCCGTTGGCTCCATGGTGAACTTCACGCCAAGACCAGTCAAGCGTTCATACTCTGCCTGAACATCAGAAACATCAAAGTTTGCCGCGTCATTACCTTGCTCAAAGATTGCTTTTTGGTATGTTTTTGCTGCTGGATCATCATTCTTTTCAAGTATGAGTTCGGTACCGTTTTGATCCTCCGGCGAGACAACGGTGAGCCACCTGTACTCCCCTTTGGTGATGTCGGTTTTCTTCACGAAGCCCAGTGTTTCAGTATAAAACTTCAAAGCTTTGTCTTGATCGTTTACGAATATTTTGGTGTATGAGATTTTCATGTTGTACGCCTCTCAATTGTAATTTTATTACTGTTGTTGTATTATCAAATTACTTGATATTAAAGCTAATGTCAAACGTGACTTTGCGTAAGTTCTATGAATAACCTGGAAAAACAAGTAGTTATATCTCTTGGAGAGTACGGCAGTTGCTCTGTTTTGTTGCGCAATGCAACAAGTAGAAAGCTAGGCCTCAACATTGCTGACATTGAGTGCCTGAGCCTTTTATTTCTTAAGGGTATCTCGACCCCTACAGAACTAGCCCGCTATACCGGCCTTACTACCGGCTCAACTACAGCAATGCTTGATCGGCTGGAGAAAGCTGAGCTCATCAAGCGAAAACCAAACCCCAAGGACAGACGCGGACTACTGATTGAGGTTAACAAGAACTTAAAAGAAACACTCGGGCCAACGTTTGCAGGTATCCAGAAGGTACAAAATGAGCTGATAGCCAGTTATTCAGACGAGGAACTTCAGGCTATAGCTGATTTTTTATCACGTTTTGTTAGTAACGTGAAAGGGTACACAAAGCTAATAGAGAAAGAACTTGCCTGAGTTTTGCGACCTCCTGTAAAGATGCCGGCGGCATCGATTGGCTTCTGAGCTAGCGGACAAGTTTCCGCCTGTGCTGTGCCTGCCTATCGTAAATATGCTATTGTGAGAACAGTTATTTTATGAAAAAAATCGGCCGGAGAATCAGAAGCGTCGTCACCCGTAATCAGAAGCTGAGCCGCTTAGCTTTTGCCCTGCTTTTCAGCACTGTCGGGGTAGCAACGCTATTTATCGCCAGGGCAGCTACTCCTACCGCCTCCATTGATATTTGTGATAATACCCCTTTGGAAGGCAATGCTTTTATCGGACATGACCACCCTGCCACCTCCTGTGGTCATTACGTATCCTTTGGCTTTAATCCTCCCACTGCAGTGGGTGCGGCGCTTACCAAAGTTGCGGGGGGCGTCGCAGGCGCTGTAGATATGGTTCCTAGCGGAGTCAACGGTGACAACCGGCTCTTCATAGTGACCCAGGGAGGTAAGGTTCATATTTCTAACAAAGACGGCAGTAATTCGCCGGCAGTTTTCCTGGACCTGAGTGCAAAAGTCACGTTTGGCGGCGAACAGGGCCTACTGGGACTTGTCTTTGACCCTGACTATGCCCAGAACGGCTATTTTTATGTGAATTACATTGCCAGTGCCTCGCGGGGCACCTACAATGGTCAGGCTATTGGGCGCGGAGATACCGTCATCTCGCGGTTTACGCGCAGTAGTAGCAATCCTCATGCAGCCGACCCCGACTCCGAGTTACTCATCATGGGCTACGACCAGCCGGAAGAAAACCACAATGGCGGCGGATTGCAGTTTGGACCCGACGGATATCTGTATATATCTTCTGGCGACGGCGGTGGCGGCGGTGACGACCATGATGATTACTGCGCCTACGGAAACAGCCAGTGCCTTGCCACCTATCTGGGCAAGATTATGCGTATTGACGTAGCTGGCGCCAACACCTCGCAACGCTACAAAATTCCACCGGGCAATCCTTTCGCCGGGACTGCTGGCGCTAAACCGGAAATATGGCATTATGGCCTGCGCAACCCCTGGCGCTTCAGTTTTGACAAACAAACCGGCGATATGTTCATTGGCGATGTCGGCCAAAACGAATGGGAAGAGGTAGACTTTGCCGCAGCAGGCAGCGGCGGCAAAAACTTTGGCTGGCGCTGTTATGAAGGCACGCACGTTTATACTTTTGCTGCCAATGCCAACTGCTCTAATGCAGGCCTTTTCACCCGTCCTATCCATGAATATAATCACAATAGCGGCTGCTCAATCACCGGAGGGTATGTCTACCGGGGTACTCAGCACCCTGAAGCCGATGGCACCTACATATTTAGCGACTACTGCTCCAGCAAGCTGTGGTACCTTGCCAAAAAGCCCGACACTACCTGGGCCCTTACCCAGACAATCGAAACCGGCTTTCCCGACAACAGCGTGAGTGCTCTCGGACAGGATCAGTCCGGGGAACTCTACGTGGCAATCCTGTCCGGCAATGTTTACCGCATTGACCTGAATCATTGAAGCTACTCCAAAACCTCTTTCTGCTACACCCATGTATGGCATGCGCGAAGCCTAATCCGCCGGCACGGATTGGCACCTGGATGGTTTGATCCTCTTACTTTCAGGTCCCGAACTGAGCCGCCAGGAGGCTGAAGTCCAGGAGGTTGACCCGTCCGTCAATGTTGATATCTGCACGCCCAAGGCCCGATCCTTGTTGCCCGTACTTTGAGGCAAGCAGGCTGAAATCCAACAGATTCACCCGGCCGTCCTGGTTAATGTCCTCAGCCTTGAAGGCCGGAGGTAAGGTCTGGTTGGACACGGTGATGTTGCGGGTTATGGTACCTGTATTATTCTCTGCGTCATAGGCCTTCGCCGTTATGCTGTGCGCTCCGTTGGATACCGTCGTAGTATTCCAGTCCATAACGTAGGGCGCTACAGTGTCTGTATGGGCTACCTGGTTGTCAATCAGGAACTCAACCCGCGCTACCCCTACGTTGTCAGAGGCACCCGCCAGGATAGTGAATGTACCGGCAAGTATTTGTCCGCTGACAGGTGCAGTCAGACTAACGGTTGGGACCGTCGTATCGGTCGGGGGTGAAGCACAGTTGTCTCCAAAACCGGAAGGTACGCAGGCTGTGTCGGCGGTCATGACAACCCGGTCCAGCTTGACGCCCGTTTCTCTGCCTGCCATCCGTACAGTATGGGACCCGGCCGTTAGGTTAACCGTTATTTTAGAGTTGGTATTTCCGCTTTGGTAGTTCACCCACGCCCAGGTGTTGGCCGCCAAAGCACCGTCACCCACTACGACGCCGCATATTGTGCCATCGATCTCCAGGTAATAGGAATTGGCCGTGGCATCCGGCGCGTTGATTCGGCTCCAGATTGTATAAGTGGCCGTGGCCGGAACGGATACCGTCTGGGTTACGGCACCATTGGGGACAGGAAGAACCGGACAGGCGGCGACTGCCGGCATGCTGAACCTAAGGACTGCCCACACCGACAAGGCTGCCATAAAAGCACCCAACGCAAAAGTTCTGGCTTGTGTTTTAGTCATAGTAATAACTCTCTTTAGAGTACTTTTGCCAGAGACTGCTTGTCAAATGGCAGTTTTACCTCACGTCTTGCTGCTTCTTACTTAGAACCCATGTCAAATCTCCTCCCAAGTACGAAAAGCCTGGCCCGGTAGTGCCAGGTGGCTGTTCTTGTAACAAAGCATATCTTTAGATATGGTGACATGGTCTCTTTTTGGCAAGCAGGCAGGCTTAGCCTGCCTAGCTTCCAAAAAGCCACGATCTCGAAGCAAAACAGCCTCCTGGTGCACCGGACAGGGTTTGCAGTAGGGAGGGGATTTGAAATGGGTTCTTAGCTCACATGTTAAACTATATTGTATGAGCGACTCGGCACATACCGAACCACGTCCCGACTTGTACGCAGTTATGTATGGGACATACAGCAGGAAAAACTTACACCTTACCCCAGAAGGCAGATCGTTAATTGAAAGTAAGGCAGTGGAGTTTGCTCAAAGGTTGGGCGAGACTGCTAGCTCCACGGCCATCCACTTTGCACCAGAACTTTGGGCTAGACAAACTGCACAAGTTTTTGAGAAAACCCTGCGTGCAGACACAGGTCTGGCCACAGAGAGTACCTTGCTCGCCCGTGACGAATCACCGCCCCTGGATACCCTGGTTCATGGAGTACAGGATATAATTGCTATCACACCGGCAGCACACGTACTCTTGGTGGGGCATACGGAGGAAATCCAAGCACTGTCAGGAGCTGAGCGGCAAGAGGTTATGACCCGCAGAATCTTTCCAGTTGATATAACGGCCCTCACCCTTTCCCTGGAGGACAAATCTTAGAACCTATCCAGGATCTTTTCTCCTTGCCGAGAGCAGTTTTTGGGTGTGAGCCGCTTGTTTTTTGGTTTGAAAGGTACCTTGTAGTACCTTTCGGAGCACTGGTCTTATTAGAAGGCGAGCGGATTGCATGCGAACTTCTATGTGGAGAAGGGTCGGAGTCAGTGGAAAAGATTTTGGATGGGTTCTTAGTACCTCATCCCCATACCCCTGACGGGTTCTGCTCACCCTATTGCAAAGGTAGATCTTTGACGCGGTAGCCTATGCCGTGAGCTGTCTCCACCAAAGGGACGTCGAAGGGCCGGTCAACTTTGTCACGGAGGTGCTTGATATGCACATCTATGCTGTTCGGCCAGCCTTCTTTGCCCCACACACTGTCAAAGATCATTGCCCTGGTCATTGCCTGGCCTTTATTCCGGGTAAGGTATTCCAGAATATCGTATTCTTTGCGGCGCAAAGAAAGCACGACTTCTCCACGCTTCGCCTCCCGCCGCCGGCTGTCTATGACCAGGTCGTGTGTCCGGAGGATGGATTTGCTGGTCAATCCTGTGCGCCGGAGCAAAGCATCGATTCGGGCGCGCAGCTGCCGACCCTCAAAAGGCTTTGTCACATAGTCGTCGGCACCGGCGTCAAGAAGTTTTACCTGCGTCTCAGAATCATCTATACCAGTCAGAATCAGGATGGGGACCTCTTTTTCCAATTGCCGCAGCTCCTGGCACACCACCAGCCCGGACATATCCGGCAGGTTCAGGTCAAGCATGACCAGGTGGTACGTTTCTTTTTTGACCTTTTCCAGGCCCCCGGCACCGTTGGTGGCAATCGTAATGCCAAAGTCTTTTTCCAGATACCGTTGTATGCTGCGGGCCAGGCTGACATCATCCTCAATAATAAGGAGCTTGATGAAACTCACCCGGAATGCCTTCCTGAATACGATAGCCGGGCCGGAACCAGAGGAAAGGGCCCGGCAAAGCCTGCTGGCGGCACTGCCAGGATGGATTGCAGTCGGGAAAGGATTTTTTTATAGGTTTTATTCATGGCTACAATTGCTTCCAGGTATTGTAGCAACAGAATATTAAAACTACATGAAATTTGGGCCAGGGTACGAATTTTTACCCGAACATTACAAGTAAAATACGACCGCCAGGGACCAAAGACTCGTGCCCCGCTAGACTATACCGACAATGACGTAAGTAGTAGGCCGGACCGATGCCTTAAACTCTATTTCATCACCCTGGCACCTCCCCAGCAGCGCCTGGCCAAGCGGTGACTCATCGGAAATCTTGCCATTCAATGGGTCGGCCTCGGCCGTACCGACTACTTGAAACTGTTTGGACGCTCCTGCGGCGTCACGAAGGGTCACCGTGGAACCAAGCTGCACCTTGTCGGCATGGCCGGGGTTTTTGATAATTTTAACATTCTGCAGAATGCTCTCAAGCTCGACAATACGGCTTTCTACTAACTCCTGCTCCTGTCGCGCCGTGGTATAGGCTGCGTTTTCGCTCAGGTCCCCAAACTCGCGCGACGCCTTTATGCGCTCTGCAATAGGGCGACGCCGGGCAGCCAAGCTCTCCAGTTCCACCCGAAGCGCGTTGACCCCACCTTCGGTTAGATGAAACAGCTTTTTCATGCCGGTGTCTCCCTTCCACTTATTTAATCAAAATTTAATATTTACTATGACATAAATTTTATCAGATTTTTAACTTTCCAGGAAGTTTTTGTAATTTTTTTATCATCACAAGTATTCCCGGTTAAGGATTATAAAAATGGGTTCAGTGTATGATAGTAAAATAGAATAACAATCGGAGGGAGAAAATCATGTTCGAGGAAAGCCAGGCATTTAGTGGGTTTTCAGTTAACAACCAGGCGACAGCCAAGGATTTTTATAGCAGGATACTTGGACTGGCGGTAGAGGAAGATACTATGGGGCTCACTCTCAAAATTTCCGGCGGCAGTAACATTTTTGTCTACCCCAAGGAAGACCACACGCCTGCGTCCTTTACTATCATCAACTTCCCAGTAGATGACATCAACAAGGCAGTAGAGCAGCTCAAAAGCAAAGGCGTCGAACTTGAACACTACGAAGGCATGTATCAGGACGAGGACGGCATAGCCCGCGGTATTGCCGCTAACCAGGGCCCTGACATAGCCTGGTTCAAAGACCCAGCCGGCAACATACTGTCCGTTCTTCAGGAAAAGTAAGCCGTATAAGAAGGCACAAACCAAGGCTGCTTCGGAGTTTTTGGGGCAGACTTCCAGGTCTGACTCACGTATTTTTCTGTCATGCCGGACGCCTGTTTTCCACAGCAGCTACCTGCGATGAGTACTCTGGCGTCCAGAGGATTTGCATAAGACCGGACCCCGCAAGCAGGTATCGGAAAATGCGGGTCAGATTCCAGGCGCCCCCTTTTTTTTGCTTATATGGACCCATGGCGTCATTTGGTGCCGCTTACTCATATCTGCATACAAATGAATGGGATAGTTTTTGTGCTGGTTGTTATGTATATTCCAGAGTAAAAGCTAAAAATTCCGCTTTTGGTCATTATATATTTGGATATATAGGCAAGTAGTGGTATAGTGATAATTCGAAATCAGAGAGGATGATACGAAAATGACTAGGAACATATATCAAGACATGCCCCTGTACAAAATAGGAATTATTCAAAGCCGGGCAGCCCGGAACATTTTAGAATTTAGGGAAGGTATCCTGAAAGGATACGGACTGTCGGCATCGGAGTGGTATGTGCTGGGATATGTCCGCAGCCAGACCCGCAAGGGCGGAGTGCGTGTGGGCGACATTGCCACCATGCTGGATGTGCAGTCTACTTATATTACCGGCATCCTGCGTAGATTAGAGGCCAAGGAACTGGTCCGTTGGGTTACAGACAAAACTGACCGCCGTGCGCGAATCATCACCACCACTAAGAAAGGCACAGCCGTCTGCACAGCCGTCGAGACCGAACTGCTCAAGCAGGACGAAACATGGCTGGGCAAAACTTCTGATGCTGCCATGCGGGGATACCTTTCCGTTATGGAAACGCTCGCACACATGGAGTAGGGTGGCAATAAACCTTTCAGCAGAAATATAGCTACATTACCCAAGTCTCAAAACCTCCAATCCCGTCATACCGGGCTTGACCCGGTATCCAGTCAATAAAGAAATTAATTGTATCTACTGGATTCCCTGATCAAGCCTGCCCTCGACCCCGATCGGGGGTCAGGGAATGACAGTGGAGAGAGTGGGGTTTTGAGGGTCAGGTACATCAAGTCTGGACGTTTGGCATTCTAGGATCACGTCCAACTACAATCACCCTGAAGAGCCTCTCTGGGTCCAGTTCCCAGCCCGCAGTATTAATCGGGCCAGGTGACACCTGATCCGTGGGTAAGTATTCGTTCCCAATGGTTACCTCCAGCCCTTCAACAAGTTCCAGTGTCCCGCTGAGCGGAGCCAGGCTGATGTCCGGCTCCTGACCCCCTTCAGCGGTGCCTACGGTCCTCACCACTAACGGCCCCATGCTGCGGATAGTATCTTCCCGTAAGCCGCTGGGCTCCAGGAGGAGTCCGGCTTTCGCACCGTGGTCCTCAACCAGAAGGGTTGCTATTCCACCTTCGAAATGGGCTTTTCTGATGTGATAATCCGTGTGCTCCTGCTCGTCCCATCGCACCTCAGTCAGTTGGTCGCGCAGCCTCCCGGGCTGCAAAAGCTGATGGCCTGATACTTCTAAACTCCCTCCCTCACCTGGCAGAGCTCTTGCCTGATACAAACGCATAGTACCTCCTCTCCTTGAAACGCAGATTATGTTACCAGTATATAGCCATTATACAAATACTGCAGTATGAACGGTTGCATATGTCGGCTGCTATCGCCTGCCTTGCCTGAATTACTTACAACTTAGAATTTCTACTGTGGTTGCGGCAACCTCCAAAGAAATTTTCTATGAGCCCATTTCATATCTCGCTCCCCGGGTGCCAAAATCGATCCATTTTCTTTTATCCGCCCCAGTTTCCAGAACGTGCCACACTCATTGGTCTATAATTATCGTATGGCCACTTCTTATTTAGGCAAAATTATTGAAAGTACAGAAACAATTCGAACAGTACCTCGTACCATTAATGGCAAAAGATACCAAGTTCACTATATAAATGATTCAAAACTTAGAGAAGCTGACTTTAGTTTGTTTGGCTACGTCTATAAAGGAAGGATTTATTTACGTGAGAATCTTCCAAAAAGAGTTGAGAGAGCCTTACTGCAGCATGAAGCTTACCATGTAGAAGATGGTCATCATTGGCTTGGTAGGTATGGCAAGGAAATACGCGCTAATCTGCATACTGTTTTGCACGATCCGGCTGGTTTCTTTGCCATTTTAGTTCATAGCCTGGATAGCTCTAGGCTAAAAACATATTGGCGTTTATACATGTGGCCTCGAAAATTGAACTAGAAAACTGGCTCTAACTTCTACAACAATGCTGTATCATTCGGCTTGCGGCAGGGATTGACTCGACAGTATAACAAAAGTTATACTTTTAGATATGAAGACAGCTATATCCATTCCCGATAAAGTTTTTGAGTCAGCCGAAAAGCTGGCAAGCCAGCTTGGTAAATCACGTAGCCAGCTATATACTCAAGCTCTTAAAAGCTATATGGAAAGACAAAATGGCGACAATGTCACCAAGAAATTGAATGAAGTCTACGGCACGGAAGACTCTTCTCTTGATCCAACACTTCAAAAGCTACAACGTCAATCCTTGCTCAAGGATAAATGGTGAAGCGAGGGGAAGTTTGGTGGGCTGAGCTGTCAGAACCAGTAGCCTCTGAGCCGGGCTACAGACGACCAGTGGTGATTGTGCAGGCCGATACCTTTAATAAGAGCCGCATCAGTACCATAGTTGTGGTCGCCGTTACTTCAAACCTCCGCCTGGCTACAGCTCCCGGGAATGTAAAATTAACGGGAGAGAAGGCAGGCTTAAGTCGGGAGTCAGTAGCGAATGTCTCACAAGTTATTACCATAGACAAACAGTTTCTGGCAGAAAAGATCGGTTGGATCGATCATACAGCGATGCAACAAATCGACGAAGGCATGCGATTAGTTTTAGCGCTGTAGGGCTACTCAACTCCAGCGCTGATTTGCTCTAGTTTTCGCCGCAAACGCAACAAGTAGGGATACATCTGGTTCCACCTTTTATCCAGTGAGCGTACCCATAGGTGCGGCGGGGAAGTTGGGGCGAATTGACGCCAGAATGGGCGGCTTCTGACCGGAAAACCGGGCGGGATGGAGGTATGAGGTGGGCTCTGTGTGAATTCTAGCATTCCAGTTACAACGGTAGTGCTAATAATACTGTGTTAAATAAATAACCGGAGGATCCCATGATAAAAAATCTACTTAAAGGCTTACTGGTCTTAGCGGTCACTGTGTCGCTGGGCACCAGCATATTTGCTGGCCAAGCGTCAGCAGCATCGACCCCAATAGATACGTGCAGTACAAAAGTACTGAGCGTGAAAACCCGCAAGGACGAAGTATCTTGTACAAAAATGGCGCAAGACATGATGAATATAGCGCATGTCCGCTATATTGGCTGGCAGCAACACCCTGGCTGGCCATTTGTTGCTGTTGACGGAGATTTCTACACCCAGACCAAGCAAGCGGTGGTTGCCTACCAGTTTAACCAGGTTTTGAAAGGCAATGTGATTGCCACAGACGGCATGGTCGGGAGCAACACCTGGAAGGCCATCAAAAAAGATTGCCGTGAGTGGAATGTATGGTACTGCCAAGAGCTTTAGCGGCCATTGGTATACATTCTGATTTTGATATGCCCTGCTCTCCATGAGCGGGGCATATTTAGTAAAGGAGGGGGGAGTTACCCTACCCAAACCTTTTTAGGGCACGGGCGTGAGCTTTTGCGGCTTCTTCTTCACGATTATGCGGTTCGGCGTTGGTTACCAGCGAGTCCAGCAGCTTGCGGGCAACAATGGCGGTTTCATCGACCGCCTTTTGAAATGCCGCATCATTAGCCACGGATGGATGGTGAAAGCCGGAAAGCTTGCGCACAAATTGCAGTGCCGCATCCTGGATCTCTTCATCTGTAGCAGGCGGGTCAAAATTGAATAACGTTTTAATATTTCGACACATGGCTTGGCACTCCCTTCCTTACTTTTTTGATTATTATACTTAAAAATGAGATTTTGTATTCTAAAATTCTGACTCGTTAGTATAGAATATAAGTCTTATGTCTGATAGTTTCAGTGAAGTCACCTTCACTACTAAAAGAGTACCAGGGGAACTCCTCCCAAAAGGTGCAGCCAAGCCCACTTCGCTGCACCTGGATATCGTCACAGCTATAACTACTGACGATGGGGGCACGGTTGAGTTTGTACCTACAGAAGAAGCTGGACAGCCTCAGCAGCTTACCACAACCCTGACCGCACCAGTAGCAAGGCGGCTGCTTGAGTTCTGTTCAGAAAAATACACTGGCCAGCCAACTACGGAGGTTAATCGATTTGACTGTCACGCAGCCCTTACCTATTGGATGGGGCTCAGTCAGACCGTTGAGCCTGGTGTCGGGACCAGCAAATTTAGTGTTGAGCCACCGCCTATTTTACCTTCAGAATTTGAAGCTCAGCCTGGTGTTCCCTATGGTGTCTATAATTCACAAAGAAGACTCGCCCTTGGTTCCGCCCGGGCTATAGCAGAGACCTACGCCGGGGCAAACGGAAGTGTCTTGAGGCTTGGCATACCCAACGCCTAGCCCCTGAACACTCTCTCCTTGGGATAGGTTCTTAGAACCCATCCAAAATCTCCAATCCCGGCCCAAAACCGCCCATTCCGGCCCCAATCCGCCCTGATCCGTCTGCCGTACCCACGGGTACGCCAGACAAACCAGAACGAATTGGGACTCGCTTTTCATACAAGAAGGGAGCAATTTTGGCATCGGGAGCGAGATCCTGGATGGGTTCTTAGCGCCAGGCGCTCCAGCCTAATGCCTGGCCGCTTTTTGGCAGCTTCTCAATTTCAGTCGTAAGTTCCTGCAAAGTTGTAAACTTACCCGGTATTTCAATGGTAAGATCCGGAGCATCAAGCTTGATGGTGGCAACGTTTTCCATCGAAAATTCTTTATCATCCAGGGTTACTTTTAACTTTGTTGGGCGGCGGGATTTTTGGCTAACCCACAGTTCAAAGACCGGTTCTGCCTCTACCTCTTCGTCCTTCTGCTTTTTTAAGTCCTCCAGACTCTGGTCTATATCCTCTTGCTTGAGCTTGCAGGCTTCTTTTACCGCGGAAAACGATTCCAATTCCATGAAGTCTTTGGCAAAATGCAGGCCGGCTTCCTCATTCAGGTCCAGTTTGTAGTGGTAGCTTTTGTCGCCATCCACGGCCTCTCCTGGCAGTTCCTCTTTGGCAATGGCAAATTGATTAGCAAGAAAGATTTCCTTCACCTGCTTTTGATCGGTTTCGGAAATGCGCAGCTTTTCCAGTGCCCCTCCACACGCATCTACAGTCTCTTTTGATTCGCCCAGGCCGTATTCGGCTAAATCTTTTTCTTCGATCTTTATCCACTGGCCGTCTATTTTTTGGATAAGCGGCTTGACCATGGTTGCCGATGCGGCCGCTTGCGGATTCCCGGCAACGACTTGGTCAAGTGTTTTCTGTACGTTATCAAGCTTTATATAAGCAGCCTCCGACCCCTGGCTGATAGCCTTTCCGGTCACGGACACGTCCAGCACCTGCCCAACCTTCACCTGCACAGTGGCGCCAAATTGGCCGTTGCCGCCAACCTGCTTAGAGTCAAAATCTACGACCACTGAATAGCCAGCATCGGCCTCCTTTGAGGTAAACGTGAGTTTCCCCGCCAGGCGGGAAGGTTTTCTGTCCAGCAGGTCTGTCATGGTGTGGGTGAGTGCATCAGCCAGGATCTTCTCAGGCGAATTGTTCATAATGGTCACGTAGGCAAAGACACCGCCACCCAGGCCCACAACCAGCAGTGCCGCTACCAATGCCAGCACCTTCTTTCCAGGCCGCTTTTTCCTTCCCGTAACGGGCGGCGCAGGCGAAGGGTACTGAACAGGAGTTCCCGGAGTTGTTGGAGTTGTTGGCAGCGAAACGTCACCAGAGGGGCTCACAAATGGCCCGGAAGCAAGTGAAGGCGGCGGGGACTGTTGCGGGCCTATGACCTGCGGCTCCTGAGGCTCGGCCCCTTGACCGTTGTTGTTTGCGCGTGTGTTTTGCCGTGGATTCATAAGAAAACTACCTTTTTTGTTTGTCATTTGTCAGTTTAATCCTATTTAATAGCATCCACCTGCAAAGTCAAGGTTTTGCGTACCTGACCCTCAAAACCCCAACCCCTCCCCTGTCATCCCCAGCCCCCGATCGGAGTCGAGGGCAGGCTTGACTGGGGATCCAGTAGATATAAATTAACTTTCTTTATTGACTGGATACCCGGGTCTAGCCCGGTATGACAGGATTGGAGGTTTTGAGATTCAGGTTTCCTACGCGGGGACAAGCTGGCGGGACAAAAAGTGCTGGTACGCCAACTCTGCGACTACAGATGCATTGTGCTCCACCTCGGCACGCGCCAGGGAATCATCCGGCTTTTTAGGAACTATCCTGCCCACAAGGTCAGCACCTACCGCCAATACGCCCAGTTCCAACAGGCGGGCTACGTCAACAGGCACAGCACGCGCAGGGTCCGGTAACTTGTCAAAAGCATTGTTATAGATGACACCGTCCAGTTCTCTGCCCGACCATCTTTGTATGGCCATCACGTGATCCGCTACATCCCGTGCATAGTTGTCCTTAACTGGCGTGACAAGATTGGTAACTGCTATAAACTTCCCGCCAGCCTCTTTTTGATGCTGTAGTTCTTCGGCCATGCCGCGCACCCGCAAGGCTGCTGCAATGGAGGTATCCATGCTGCCTGGCGGAACAACTACGAGGTCAGCAGACGCTACCGCTGACCTAACCCCCGGCCCAAGGTCCACGGCCGAAGAGAAGTGTATGTCTGCAGCAAGCCAATCTACCGCAGCCTTATCTATAATATGCTCGCCTACAAGCCGGTGAGTCCCGGTGTCAGCAACAAGCGCATGAGGCGTAACGGTAACCGGCAAGACTCGCGCCCTCGCGCCCACCAGTTCGCTGACGGTCTGCACCGCAGAACTAAAACCCTCCTCCATGGCCAGCCTACCCAGGACTAAGTTTCCAAGAGGATGCCGTTGCAGCGCACCCTCAAGCATATCGTTTGCTTCGTATACAGCATCAATGACAGAGGTATTCAGAGCAAGCCCTACGTCGCCAATGGCTTCGGTAAGGTCTGTTACAGCCTCGTTCAGACTTTTGGGCCCAAAACGATAATTAAGGGCTTCGCCAATCCGTTGAGAAGCCGCCACGCTAGCTATAATTCGCCGGCAGTCGCCAGGCGGAAGGGCTGCCGCATCCGGTCGTTCCTTTTTCATAAGCTCGACCCACTCACCGCTGGAGCCACCGCTGTCGCTCTCGGCCGCCACAGCAGTAGTTTTGCCTGGCGAGCTCAATGCAGCAAACGCCGGAGTTATGACCGACACCCCGCCGCCACCGCCTATGATAGTCACATTCCTGGCTGTTTCCATAGTTACCTTAAAAGCTAGACACAAAAATAGGCCTTTACTAAGCCTTCATAACCTGAATATATTATAACACTTATTTTATACTCTGCAATACTTTTTTCTACTCCACCCTCACTTTTCGCACCCAGAGCTGGTATTCCAGCAAGACTCTGGTTTTTACAAAAGCGTTGACATCTTTATTCAATGACTTTACCCTTTTGGCGTCACGGTTGCAGGCAATGGTTCTGCGGGCACGTTGCCGTCAGTGTACTGTTTGGAAAGTACGTGGTACGCACGCGTGGTCATAGCAACGAGCGTCATAACAAGTCCAAGCAGACCGGCGATGATGAAAATCAACGCCATTGCCCTGACCGGACCCGTACCGAACCAGCTGCCAATTGCGCGAGCTGCCGACCCGTCCGTCATAGACGGTATCACCCAAAACTGTGCGATGGGTCCGATGAGAAAAGCAGTGATCGGTGTCGCAGCCATCTCTACCGCCTGTGCAAATCCGAAAACCCGTCCTTGCCTTTTATACGGCACAACTTTCTGGATAATGGTCTGCTCTGAAGCTTCAACTACAGGAATCAAACACATATATATGAACATGCCGATGGCGACTGGCGCGATGACCGATCGTACCGGGAACAGAATACAGACACTCCACATACCGATGTTTGCCAGGAACAACGTCTTGAGCGGATTTTTGCCGAGGCCTTTTTTGGCAACGACCAGCCCGCCAATGATAAACCCAAGGCTGACGAAGCCCCACAGAAAACCCCATGCTTCCACTGACACAAGGTTCAAGCCGTAGGGATCCATGATTGACATAAACGCCCCGCCCAGAAAATTGTTGAACATCGCAAAGAAGATAAGCGCAAGCAACCCTGGCACAACGCGAATAGCCGCAATCGTACCTCTCAGATCAAGCTTCTTAGGCTCCTCTTCACTGTGCTCCGGCTGTTTTTCAGGAATTTTGATTGTCATGAGATGCAGCGTGGCTAAAAGCGTCAAGGCGACAGAAATTGCCAGCGACCAGCCCATGCCAAGCAACCCAACCGCCAGACCGCTGAAGACTGAAGTAATCGCGAACGACACACCGTTCACCGTGCCGACCAGCCCATTTGCTTTGTCGTGCCGGTCTTCCGGCACCAGCAATGTCACCGTAGTTGACAGAGCGATGCTCCGCATACTCCCCACGACACCACCAATAAGCGTAAGGAACACGAACACCCAAAACTCCAGGCTGCTGAGCGTCAAAAGCTCCGCGCGCGGCACAAGCAAATAGAGTAGTCCGGCAGCCGAGAAGGCCGCCAAAGACACCAGGCTGGACAGCATCATAGCTGACTTTTTCTTGTGATGGTCCACGTAGGTGCCAAACGCCATCCCCAGCAGCGACGACAGCAGCATAAACGAACCGCCGATGATTGATGTCGCTAACACGGATCGTGTTTCCAGGTACGCCCAGAATGTGACCGCAAACCACAAAAAGTTGTTAGTCGCGCTCGCGACAAGCGTATTGGTCAGGATTTTATAAAATGTCTTCATGGTCGTTTTTTCTGATGGCCGGAGGCGGTGGTCACCCCCGGCCATTTTTACATTAGTTTTCTACCAGCTCCGCCAGTATATCCATACCTTCGTTGGCACCTTCTTCCATGCCGGACTGCACCATGCCGTCACGGTCCTCAACCGATTGAAACACGGACTGGGTCTTTAGCTGGGTCTTGCCGTCTTTTTCCGTGAAGGAAATGGTCTCCAGGCAGACGTGATCAGGAACGCCCTCGTATTCGAATGTCCAGGTGATGTGATCGTTTGGCTTGACTTCGTGGAAGACGCCACGGAAGGCGTATTCACCGTCGTCACCTTTTTGGACCATGCGCCAGCTGCCGCCGCGACGGGCATCATAAGTCTCAACCTTTGTCTCGGCCTTGTGACCGCCAAACCACATCTTGACGACCTCCGGGTCGGTGTAGGCTTTGAAGACCTTGTCGGCTGGCGCGTTGAATTCGCGCGTCATAGTGATGAACGGACTGTTCGGTTCTGCGGTTACTCGTAGCTTACCCATTTCTTCTCCTCCTAAGCTTCGTTAAATGCTTTTTCGAGTTCTGCGACGTCGATTTTGTGCATTTTCAACATGGCATTGGTTGCAGCAAGGGCTTTTTTCTTGTCAGAATCGCCCAGTAGTTCGCCCATACGCTTCGGGATGATTTGCCAGGAAAGACCGTACTTGTCTTTGATCCAACCGCATTGTTCAGACTCCGGCACTGCTGACATCTTCCCCCAGAAGTAATCTACCTCAGCCTGGTCTTGGCATTCGATTTGAAACGAAATGGACTCATTGAATTTGAAGATCGGGCCGCCGTCGAGTGCCATGAACTGCTGTCCGGCCAGTTCAAAGATCGCGGTAATGATCTTGCCCTCCATTTGATCGGCCCCGGGGGCTTCCATGCCCTTTTCGTAGCGCATGATGCTGACGATCTTTGACTCCTGTTTCTTGCTGGGCGCGCCGTTGAAAGTGTCAATGTAGAAGTTTATTGCTTCTTCGCACTCTTTGTCGAACCACAGCGATGGTGTTATCTTTTGCATATTATTTCTCCTTCTTGTTACCGTTAAGCTTTAATGTACCAGATGTGTCACCATGGCGAATGAGCTCGGCGATAGCCCGGGCATGGCCTGTACCGAGATCGTAATCACTTTTGAGCCATTCAAGTATGTCCTTGTGCTCGATCAGGTTCTTTGCCTTCGCCTCTGCAATGAACTCGCTCGGCGTCTTGCCGGTCTTGGCCTCTATGTTATCCAGATATGCCTGGAATGACATGACTTTGGCTTACCTTAAACTTTCCGCCAATTTATCGAGCGACTCGTTCCAGCCAGCAGATGTCTGATCGGACATTTCCCCCGCTGGCAGGCCGGCATGTGTCACGGTGAGCTTTGTCTTCCCGTCCGGCAACGCATCGAATTCCACGGTTACGAGCGACTGTGGAAAATCATCTGGCATCCCATAGATACCGGGTGATACTTTTTTGCCGTCTTTGTCGGTGAACTCATCGGTCACGACAATTTTCTTCAGTGATACGATCTCTTTATATTTGCCGCCACTGTACGTGTCCTGTCCGCCAAATTCCGCTGGCGCATGCATATGCAGGTTATTCCGTCCGTCGACACGCAGATCAATCTTGTTATCGCTCGACGTAAAACCTTTCGGCCCCCACCATTTGCCAATTCGCTCTGCTTCAGTCCAAGCTGCCCAAACTTTTTCTACGGGCGCATCAAATACCCGTTCCAATGTCAAAGTTCTTGTTTCTGCCATACTTCCTCCTTTAGTTACCTTTTAAATACTCATCCAATGCGTCGAAACGCTCATTCCACATGGCTTCGTAGCGCTTTAGATAGTCTGAGGCGTCATGAAGCGTGCTGGGTGCTGCCGTCACGATTCGCTCCTTTCCGCGCCGCTGTTTGCTAACCAGCTTTGCCTTTTCCATTACCTTCAGGTGTTTGGAAACGGCTGCAAATGTCAGGTCGTAAAATTTGGCAATCTCGCCAACGGACATCGATTGTTTGGAAACATGGGCTAAAATATCCCGCCGGGTGGGGTCGGCCAGTGACTGAAAGATTAAATCCAGGTTTGCAGTATATTCAACCATATAGTTGAATGATAATCTGCATTGGCTCGTTCGTCAAGTCTTTTCGCTAAAATTTGCTATGCTAAGAAAGGAAAAATATCTAAATATATGCGTAGAACCCATTTCAAATCCCCTTTCAGGGCGAAAAGCATGTTCTGGCAGGGCGAAATTGTTGTTCTTGTGACAAAGCGTATCCGTAGATACGCTGCGAAACAAAACGGCAATTTGGTCCGCCAGACATGGTTTGCAGCAGAGAGGGGGTTTTGAAATGGGTTCTAAAAAAACCAAGAAGACCCCTCTCCCCCAGCCTAAGAACCCATCCAGGATCTTTTCCACTGACTCCGACCAGTTTTCGCATGCAATCCGCCCGCCTTTTGCTCAGAAAGGTACCGATAGGTACCTTTCTGAGCAAAAAACAAGCGGCTCACACCCGAAAAGTGGTCTCGGCAAGGAGAAAGGATCCTGGATGGGTTCTAAGAACTACCACGCTATAACAACCACCTCTTACCAGCCGGCCAAATTTACGACGCCGGACGTGGATGAGGCCCCACCCGGGAAAAAGCGTAAAATCTGGAAAAGACTGCTCATACTGCTTTTCCTGGTTCCTTTTATTTTTCTTGCAGTCGTTGCCGCCTGGGATTTTCGTAACTTCTCCGGGGCCAGCAAAAAGCTGTTTGGCACCAACAATGCCTGGAAAGTACTACTCACGGACGAACTGCAAGCGACTGCGGACGGCAGAGTAAACATCTTGCTGGTGGGCTACTCTGTCGATGACCCGGGACATGCCGGAGCCTTGCTTACAGACTCGGTCCTTATCCTCAGTCTGGACAAAGACAGCCACACCGGATACATGCTGAGCGTACCGCGTGATCTGTACGTGACCATTCCTGACTATGGTGCCGCCAAAGTCAATGAAGCCTACCAGGCTGGCGAAACCATGAAGTTCCGTGGCACCGACTACCCCCGCGGCGGTATGGGCTTGCTGGAAAAAGTGATCAGCGACAACCTGGACATAGAACTGCATTACTACGCGCTCATCAACTACACTGCAGTCAAAGAGGTTGTGGATGCCCTGGACGGCGTCAGTGTGACCATAAAAAGTCCCGACCCCCGCGGCATCTACGACCCAAACTTCCCCCGTGAACAAGGCGGCAAGCTAAAGCTGAGCAACGGCACCCATACCATAGACGGCCAGACGGCTCTGCGCCTGACCCGCGCCCGCGGCTCCACCTATGGTTCCTACGGTTTTCCCCTGTCAGACTTTAACCGCACCCAAAACCAGCAACAGGTCTTTGGGGCCATTAAAAACGAACTGGACTGGAAGTTAATCCTTGACCCGCGTACAAACGGCAAGATCTTTGACGCCGCGGGCAACAACGTTAAAACTGACATACAGATCGGCGAAGTCCTGCCCCTGTACCGGCTCTTCACCAGCGTACCCGAGGACAAGCTACAGCCCGTGACCTTGCGGGACATCAACGGCAAAAATCTGCTGGCCAGCTACACCACTCCGACTGGCCAGTCAGCCCTCATTCCTGCTGCTGGCATACAGAACTTTTCACAGATTCAGGCAGCCATTAAAAAACTTGGAAGGTAGCCAGCTACTTCTCTGTTATAAGCAAAATCTGAGAGTTTTGGCCGGCAGGAGAATTGACTGAACCCATTGGGTTCAATTAGCTCTAAACGGCATAGAGATATAAAATGAGTTTAAGTCTATGAAAGTACACCCGATTTCACGCACAGAACTTTGGCTGGCCCAGGGAGCACTTTTTGTGGCTATCCTACTCCAGGTTGCGGCATGGGCGATTAACCCAGAACTCACTTTAGGGCCGCATAACCTCATCGTTGGCACGGAAGTTGCCCTGTCCATCATCATTGGCATGAGCGCAGGCAAACGCCATATTCGCCCAAACCCTGTCTACCGGACATTGTCACTACTGCTGCTTGGACTTATTTCTGTAGCTAATATTATATCCTTTTTCCTGGTGTCCCGGCTGCTTATCTCTGAACGGCTGACCTTGTCCGGGCGGGACTTGATTATGGCTGCTGTGGCAATCTTTCTGACCAATATCATTGTCTTTGCTCTGTGGTACTGGGAGATAGACAGCCCAGGGCTGACAGGCCGGAAGTGGTCCAGGCATGACAAGGATTTTCAGTTTACCCAACAGGATTTGCCCAAAGATTTTCCAGATTGGCAGCCTGGATTCATTGACTACCTCTACCTTTCGGTAACGAATGCTATCAATTTTGCACCTGCTGACGCAAAGCCCATCACTACTCAGGCCAAGTGCCTGATGGGCATCCAGGCGCTGGTGTCGGTTTTTACTTTAGCACTCATCCTGGCCCGCTCTGTCAGCATCTTAAATTAGCGCATCCCCATATCTAATCAGAAACCCCGCGGATTTCTCTGCGGGGTTTCTGGCCTTCGTTAGAAGTCAACCGTTGTCTATACCGAATCCGACTCGCCATCTTCGCTGGCAGCAGGGGGAGTGCCCGGAGCAGTGTCAGCCGAATCCCCGGCTTGCTGGCCCCCCAGGTTAATTGGGTCAATTGGGTTAACCGGGTCGTCAACTGCACCAACCGGATTAACGCTACTGTCAGCAGCGGGGTGATCAACGTTCAGAGAACCATCAACCGGGGCCGATACGTCAGCTGCCGGCAGAGCAATGTCATCTGTCTGTGACGGTAGGCCGCCGTCAGCCTGGGGGGCAGCTGGTACGGCTGGAACTGCACTCTGGTCTTCCTGAGCTGGATCGTTAGATTGATTGGTAGGTTGATCTGTTGGGTCCATGGTGCGGCTCCTTATTTGTTACTTAGTCTATAGTTTACCTCTTTATGCCAAAAATACATAAACTCTTTGAGGCCCGAAAGGCGGACTCGGCCGTGGTGAAAAGACTTGGAATGGGTTCTAAGCTCTCAATCCCCGGATTCTGGATCATGATGGATTTCGGGGCAGGAGGAGAGGGGTAAAACTTACAGACATATTTTCCCTTTTCGACTAATGTAGATAATACAAGGAGGTGTTAAAGCTATGAAAAGTTACCCTAGCTCAGGTACCGGGAGCATCCTTCCTACTCCGACGCGGGTTAATAAACATCGCATGATTGACAGTATCGTGCCGGAGCTGGCCGAGACCATCACTAAGTCGCGCGAGGTACTGGTGTCAGCTACTACTGTCTTTCCTTTCACCCTTTTTCCGGATGCCGTTACCCTGGACCGGGCCAAGCTCACCATAGCCCACCGCGAGTTCTTCGCCGTCGGCGAAGTGGTAAGCATCCGCATAGAGGACATTCTGAATGTTATGGCAGACGTGGGGCCATTCTTAGGCTCGCTCAAGATATTTACCCGGTTTTTCAGCACCGACAAGCCCTACCAGGTCAGCTTTCTGCGCCGGCAGGACGCCTTGCGGATTAAGCGCATTCTACAGGGCTATATCATTGCCATACAGAAGAAAATTGACTGCTCTGCCCTACCCACCCCTGAACTTGCCCGCATGCTGGACGACCTCGGGCAATAAGAAAGCCGCGAGCACGATGCCTAACACATTGCCTGGACTGGCAAATAATTTATATGTTTATGATGTCATGCAGTTTTTTTAACCCCCTTCCTCACGGCAACAAACACGAAGTGTGGTATCTTGGATGAGTAAGTTAAAAAAGGAGACCAGTATGTTAAAACAGATTATTACCGAAACCACAGATGCCGTAGTAGCAGCTGTTCAGGGTGTCGACGACATACTGGATGCTGTAACAGGTACCGTGAAAAGCCAGGTCGTGAATGTCCTGCAAGGCGCTGGCGACGTCGGCAGCGCTACGGTTGAGTCAATTGCTTCTGTAGCCAGCGGCGCTATTCAGAGTGCAGGTAAGGTTGGAATGTCGGTTACTGATACTGCCGCCAATACTATGAGCGGTATCGTTGGCGGTGTAACGCAAGTGGGCGGCGATGTCATAACTGGCATCCGCGGCGGTGCTCATGGCATTGTCCAGGGTGTTTCAGACACCGGGGGTGACGTTGGCGGCGCAGCCGTAGCGGCCGTTCAGGGCGCTATCAAGGCAGCCGGTGACACTGGCGCCGATACTGCGGAGGCGGCCAAGGCAGCCGTTGGCGGCGCACTGGATGCCGCAACCGACGTCGGCGGTGATGCTGTGTCAAAGGTTCGGGATGCGCTGCTTTCTGCAGCCGCTCTGCCGCATGATGTCATAGAATCAGCCATCAAAGGCCGCGATAAAGACAACTAAAATAGCAATCAATCATTGCAACTACAAAACACCCAGTACCCCACCACACCTAAGCTTTCGGCAGACCTGCAGGGGTAGGTGGGGTGCGAGGTCATACCAGAGTGTTTTGTAAGTTTCATAAAAACGTATAGCGTAGCATGTATTTCGTATAACGTATGGTCGTTTCGCTCACTTTTGTGAGCTAATACGTTATACGAAATACCAAATACGTACTACGATATGTGTATGTATTTTATAAATACGCGCAAAAAACTTACTTCTAATACCTTTTTTCTACACCTGTTGCCTGCAGGCACCGTGCTTATTACCATGCTCGGTCTAACCTTGCTGGGCTGGCGCAACGCCCGTGAGGCCTATACGGCAGAGCGCCAAAAATCCGTCAACCAACTGGTCACCAGTACGCAGAGCGGCATCCAGGACAAGCTTGATACCTATAAGCTCATACTCGTTGGTGCCTCCGGGTTATTTGTATCTTCTAACGAGGTTACACGTGCCGAGTGGCAAAAATTTGCCACTGGCTTTGACACCACGCACGACTACCCGGGCATACAAGGCCTGGGCTATGCTGCCCATGCAGATCAGGGCACCATGCCTGGCCTTGTGAACACAGCCCTTAGCCAGGGCCTCACCGATTTCACCGTGACTCCTCCGGGCTCACGCAAGGAGTACGTAATCAATTTGTATTTTGAACCAGCTGATGTAGGCGGGCTGGGCTTTGATATGTTATCGGAGCCAAAGCGGCGAAGCGCTATTATGACGGCTAAAAGTACGGGCAGGAGTGCCATTACCGGCAAGCTGGACCTGAGTTCCAGCGGCAAGAAACTCAGTGGCAGTGGATTTTCTATGTTCCTGCCGGTCTACGGCAACGCTACACCGCAGACATCTGCTGATCGCGGGATCCAGGGATACGTCTATGCGCCAATAGCCGCGGACGCCTTCTTTGCCCAAGCTCTTCAGCACCATACAACTGATAAATATGCTTTTCGGGTATATGACACCTCGCCGGAAACTGCCAATCTGCTCTATGAAACAGACACCTTTGCCTCTCTGGACACGGGCACCTCGCTGAAGCATCGGGTGCCGATTGAGCTCTTTGGCCGGCGCTGGATACTGGACTTTCGCTTTTCACCCGGCATAGTGGCTGAGACAGCCCAAAGCCGGCCCATAGGTTCACTGCTGGTGGGAACCATGCTCAGCCTCTTGCTGTCTGGCTTTGTGCTGACGCTGCTCGTAGCCAGAACGCGGGTGCTCGGTCACACCAAACAAATGGAAGTCCAAAGCGCCAAAGACGAGCTGCTGTCCCTGGCCTCACACCAGCTCCGCACCCCGGCTACCTCAGTCAAGCAATACCTTGGTATGGTTTTGGAAGGTTTTGCCGGCAAGCTCTCTACGCAGCAGAGGCGCCTTCTGGATAAAGCCTATGAAAGCAACGAACGCCAGCTGCACATCATCAACGAAATCCTCTACGTCGCCAAGATAGACGCCAAGGGCATCGTCCTCACCCCCCGCCGCATAAACCTGAACAAACTCTTGCGGGAGCTCACCCAGGAAATGTCGGCTACCGCCAAAAAAAGCCGCCAAAAAATCCGGCTCCAAATGCCTATGCGGCAAATCTATGTCGAGGCCGATGAACACTGCTTGCGCATGGCCCTGGAAAACCTTATCAGCAACGCCTTAAAGTACTCGCATGAAGGGTCGACCGCCAACATTAAACTCAGTGCTGGTAAAGAGGAAGTCCGCATCACCATCAAAGACAGGGGGGTGGGCATAGATGCCGAAGATGTCCCGTTGCTCTTTCAACGCTTCTCACGTATCCCCAATGAGCTCTCCAGACAGACCAGCGGCAGCGGTATTGGCCTGTACCTAAGCCAGCAGCTCATCAAACTACATAGTGGAACTATAGAAGTCAGCTCAGTCAAGGGCGTTGGTACAACTTTTGTGGTGCATATACCTAAACTGCACAGGCCAGAAACCATGTACTAGGACCTCCCGTCTCCCCCATGCCCCATCTGGCTGATTGCCCTCGGCAACCTTGAGCAGTCTTTGTCCCGGCCAGATGTACCCTGGGATGTGCGGGAAAGTGAGAAGGTCCTATTTAAAGTAGGGTATAATATATTCCAATGGCTACAATACTCATCGTCGAAGACGAAAAAAACCTGAACGAAGCGTACCAAATGATCCTCCAGCACCAGGGTCACAAGATACTGGCAGCCTATGATGGCAAAGAAGCACTCAAGATCACTGAAGACACCGAACCGGATCTTATCCTTCTGGACCTGCGCATGCCCCACATGGGCGGCGTCGAGTTCCTGAAAGAATACAACCTCAAAAAAGACCACCCTAAAGTCAAGGTCGTTATCTTCAGCAATCTGGATACCCAGCATGAAATAGACGAGGCCTACCGCCTGGGGGCCGAGAAGTACATGCTCAAGGCTTGGGCTTCCCCTAAGGAACTGATCCAGCTTGTCACCAGCCTCCTCAAGAAATAAAAATCACGTCTGGAGGTCTTTGAAGTTGTCTTCGCCGATGTTTTGGATAAGCTTGATACGATCTATGGTGTATTCGCGGCCTTTGTACTTCAGCACGCCGCGCTTTTTGAGTTTTACCAGTTCAGCCGCCGTGGTTTCGCGCGTGAGGCCAATCAGGTCCGCTACCATTTGCTGGGTGAGCTGCAGGTTAATGCGGACCGTATCCGGCCGTGTCTCTCTGCCGTAACACTGGGCCAGATAATAGAGCGTGTACAGGACTTTGTCAGACGCCTTGGGCTGCTCCAGGGCAGTGATTCGCATCAAAGAACCAGCATAGTTGCTTAGGTAGTGGCGCGCTACAGCACCCATGGCAGCAGGGTTATCCTGTAAGAACTTGTAAAATGCCTCGGCGGACGTCACGTACATTTCACCGTCCGTCTGGGCCTCGTAGTAGTAAAAGGCGCTTGCCGTCTTTTCAAAAGACCAGATTGTCGGAAACATGTCGCCTGGCAATTTGAAGGCCGCAATGCGTTCATCCCCTTGGGCGGTGATGTTGTATAACTTTACAATACCCGATTTTACGATGTAGGCACTCCTGGAAACCTCACCTTGGTAGATCAAGATGCCTCCCTGTCGAAACGATTTAGTCATCAAAGTCTTTAAAAATGGCTGAAAAACTTCCTCTAGCAAAATAGCTCCCTGTTTAGTGCTGGTGTCCCTATTGTAGCTGTAAGCATAAATATATTAAAGGCGCTCCTATCACGGCCAATTAATTAACTTCACATAGTTTACCTACTACACATAGTTTACCTACTATAAAAACTTTAAAATGTAATGTTTTTTACAGCCAGATGTTACAGATATGCTTAAGATGTAAATAGTAATTTAAATCTGAGGGGGAGGACGACCATGATACTGTCAAAAGCCGAGCGCGACAGCAGGATCAGCGACTTCCTGAACCGGAAGTTTAAAGAATTTAATATGGGTACCACAGAGCCCGCCTCCAGCACAGGATTCGGCATCGGGCGCTCACCGAATGCCAGCCGGGGATAATCGGCAACCGCCAGTAGAGTCAAAATGTTGAATGTTGTATTTTGGATTGTGGCCGGTGCCTTGAGCGGCTGGATTGGGCGCCTTGCCACACGTACAAATGAAAACGAGCATCTTATACCATACCTGGCTGTTGGTATAGCCGGGGGGCTGCTAGGTGGATTTATAGCTCAAAGTCTGGGCGGCGGGACAAATTCTGGATCGCTTAATCCAGAAAGTATTCTGAATGCCCTGTTTATGTCTGCTGTTGTCGTAACGGGTTTTGTGGCTTTTTTGAGTTTCTTTAGAAACACGCATTCTGGAGGACCTCCCACGTAAGGGGGGTCAGCGTTAGCCTACAGGCGCTTTTGCTAATTTGTGCCGTGCTGCTGCAATTTCGAATGAAACGACCACCAAATATACCAGTCCCATGACGCAGGCTTTTAAGAGGTGGGAAGAGTTCTGAACCACCAAATACACGCCACTTGCCAACATGCCGGCCGTCAAGACGTAGGTTAGGCGCAATTTTGCCTGAGAAGGGCTAAAAAAGGCAACCCCCGCTACAACCAGGCTGGCCAGCGCCGTCAAAACATGAAAAAACACAATCATAAAGAAGATTATACACCATTACCTTGGCCGCAATCTGTTCAGCGCAATCCGCTATTTCTCTACCTGATAATGATTTTTAACGATTCCGTCAGCTTCTTGGGCCGTCGAAAGCAGCTTGAGTTTGAGCTTTGGCTTGTACGAACCAAACAGCCGAATGCCCTCACCAAGTGTCAGGCTGTATATGCTCGCAATAATTTCATCCACCAAGCCCGCTTCAGCTAGTGCACCATTCACCTCGCCGCCTCCGCTCACAATAACCTCAGAAAAACCGCGGTCCCCTATTTGCTTGATGATTTGTTCCGGAGTTCCATGCAGAAACTTGATGTTGCCATTGTCCTTTTGATCCGTCCGACTCGTGTAAACAAAAATAACTGTTTTTGCTTGCTCTACAAGAAAGTCATCTTTGTATTGTTCGTAAGTTTTGCGGCCCACTAGAACGCAGCCGGCTCTTGCTTTGGCCTGGGCGTAGCCTTTTTCGTCTTCTTCACTTATCCAGGAGTAGCACTCGCCGTTCAGGTCAGAAATGAAGCCATCAAATGTCACGGCTGGGTACATAATTACTTTCATAACCCTCATAGTACAATACCGTGCGGCCTAAGAGCTAACGTATCTGATTTATGGCAGCCAGTGGTCAAGCGAAATCATAAGACTAAAAACCATCAATACTATGAGCGAAAAGCCAAATAGTTTTCCGGCCCACACTGTGTCCTTGCCAGTGTTTTTAAGACCCTTTGCGGCTAGCCTCAGCCACAACACACTCACGATCAGCATAACCACCAGGTAAGTCTTGCCGGCATAGCCGAATATGCTTAGAGCGGCAACAGCAACAACGTAGGCCGCTATATACAGGAGTATCTGGGTTTTGGTGTGTCGGATACCCCTTTTTATGGGCAGGACCGGTATGCCCGCGGCGGCATACTCATCCTTGCGGCGAATGGCAATAGCGTAAAAATGAGGCATCTGCCAACAAACCATGATCAAAAACAAAATGAATGCCCCGCCGTCCATAGAGCCCCGCACCGCCACATAGCCAGCTACCAGCGAGGCCGCACCCGGCACCGTACCAACCAGCGTACCAAGCGGTGACCGACGTTTTACATAGCCGTAGACAACCACGTAAAACACCACGGCTATTACGCCTAACAGAACCACCAGCCAATGAGTAAAAGCTATCAAAATTCCAAACCCGGCCACCCCCAGCAGCACCGCATACACGAGGGCCGCTGACACTGATATTTGCCGGGTAACCATAGCCCGCTGCTTGGTGCGCGCCATCCTGGCGTCCAGATGGCGGTCCAGGTAGTTGTTCAGTACGCAGCCGCAGGCAATAACCAGTGTCGTGCCACCCAAAACCGCCAGTAGCAACGGCCCATCAACAGTGCCCCGCGCCCCAAACAAAAAACCAGCCCCGGCGGTCATGACGTTGCCACGAATAATGCCAGGTTTGGTAAGGGCAATATATTTTCTGATTAGTTCCACGCACGTCCTTCTTTGGGACTGATTATATAGCACGACCGCCAGTACGAATACTAGTAGTCCTGACCCACACTCACTTTTCGTCCCAATAGGGTCAGCAAGCGCCTCCGAGGACCTTTGGTCCGAGGTAAAAGCGCTCTATTGGGACGAAAAGTGAGTGTGGGTCAGCCAGTAGTCGATTATGCTATGATAACCATAAGGATAGCAGGCATGTGATGAGGGAGTGCTAATGGCAAAACACAAAAAGAAGATCAGGGAAGGAAGGGCTGTAGGGCTCACCTTTTTGGGACTGATCGGTTTGGGGTTGGTCGTGGCATGGCTTTTGCGCGGCAACGACGTTATTTTGTTTAATCCCAAGGGCCTGATAGCCACTGAACAACACCGGCTGATGCTAACCTCGACACTCATTATGCTGGGGTTTGCCGTGCCGGTGCTCGTAACCCTCTACTTTTTTGCCTGGAAATTTCGCGAAACCAACCAAAAAGCCACCCACAACCCGAATGTCAGTCGCGGCCGTGTGGCGGTTCTGGCATTTTGGGGCATACCTACCGTTATTATGCTGGTATTGGCGTCGCTGATGATACCGGCAACTTTTAAGCTTGAACCGCAAGATTCAATTGAAGCCGGAAAGGACCCCCTGACTATCCAGGTGGTGGCTTTGCGCTGGAAGTGGCTCTTTATATATCCCGAGCAAAATATTGCAACAGTTAATTATGCTCAAATCCCCATAGATACGCCTGTGAAATTTGAACTGACGGCCGATGAAACACCAATGAGTTCGTTCTGGATCCCGCACCTGGGCGGCCAGTTGTATGCCATGACCGAGCACGTCAACCAGTTGAACCTCATAGCCGATACTCTTGGGGACTACGAAGGCAGCGCGGCCGAAATCAACGGTGCCGGTTTTGCCGGTATGCGGTTCATTACCCGTGTAAGTACACAGGATGATTTTGATACATGGGCGCATGAAACAAAGCAATCTCCTACCGAACTGAGCACCCCGGAATATAAAAACCTTCTAGAGCCGAGTGAGAATCATCCTGTCGCATCCTACAAGGATCCAGATCCAAATCTGTATAGTACTATACTGAGTAAGTACGCGGGGTCTCACGGTGGTTCGCATGGATCGCATACCCAAAACGCGAGGGAACACTAATGAAAGAATTCTGGCTGGGAAAATTAAACTCGCATGCGCTGCCGCATGAGTGGTTCACGATCCTTGGATCCATATCCTTTATAATGCTGGGACTCACGGTCATTGCCCTCCTCACCTACACCAAACGCTGGAAGTGGCTGTGGAACGAATGGCTGACTTCGGTCGATCCTAAAAAGATCGGCATCATGTACTTTATCGTTGGCGGGTTTATGCTGCTGCGCGGAGGCCTGGACGCCATTATGATCTGGCTCCAGCAGTCGTTGTCATCCGGAGCGTCGCACGGCTACCTGTCGGCAGAGCACTTTCAGCAGGTCTTTACGGCTCACGGCAACATCATGGTGTTTTTTGTGGCCATGGGGCTCATCTTTGGGCTTATAAACTACATTGTGCCGTTGCAGATCGGGGCGCGCGACCTGGCTTCGCCGTTCATGAATACGCTGGGCTTTTGGCTCTACGTGGCAGGGGTCGTCATGGTAAATATGTTCTTTCTGTTTGGCGGAGAGTATGCCGCGACTGGTTGGCTTGCTGTTGCCCCGCTGTCGGGCAAGGCATTCAGCCCCGGCGTAGGGGTTGATTATTGGATATGGAGCCTGCAGATTTCTGGTGTCGGCACCACGCTGGGCGCAATTAACTTTATTATGACAATCCTCAAGATGCGCGCCAAAGGAATGACCCTCTTAAAAATGCCGCTGTTCACCTGGGGTAGCTTATGCAGCATGATTATGGCGGTCAGCGTTTTCCCGCTGCTTACCATGACGCTTTTCCTGGTGTTCTTTGACCGCTATTTTGGCACCCACTTTTTCACAACCGATGCGGGCGGCAATGCCATGATGTACACCAACCTGATCTGGATGTGGGGACACCCGGAAGTTTATATTCTGATGCTGCCGTCATTCGGCGTATTTTCAGAAATAGTCTCTACGTTTAGCCACAAGCCTATTGCCTACTACAAATCCAATGTGCTGGGTATGATTGGCGTTTCGACCCTTGCGCTGTCGGTATGGCTGCACCATTTCTTCACTATGGGTGCAAGTGCCGAAGTAAACTCCGCCTTTGGTGTAGCCACCATGATAATCGCCATACCCACAACTGTTCTGGTATTTAGCTGGATTGCCACGATGTACAAGGGCCGGATACGGTTCACGACGCCGATGCTCTGGTTCCTGGGGTTTATTGGCATATTCGCGCTTGGCGGGATATCGGGAGTATTGCTGGCTATACCGCCCGTAGACTTCCAGCTCCATAACAGTTTGTTTTTGGTGGCGCACTTCCACTCTACAGTCATCGGTGGCGTACTGTTTGGAATCTTTGCCGGACTAAATTACTGGTTCCCAAAGATTGCCGGGTTTAGGCTAAACGAACGCATTGGCCGCTACGCTGTTTGGTGTTGGATAATTGGATTCTTTGTGGCCTTCACCCCGCTCTACGTGCTTGGACTCATGGGGGCTACCAGAAGGCTGGACCACTATGACGCCTCAAAGGGTTGGCAGCCGTTTTATATAATGGCATTTGTCGGAGGTCTTATAATCGCAGCCGGTGTTGCGCTGCAAATCGTGCAAATCATCGCGAGCTTTATCCAAAGGAAGCGGCTACGTGATACTACTGGCGATCCTTGGGACGGCCGCACACTGGAGTGGGCGACCGCATCACCGCCGCCATCCTACAACTTTGCTGTCATCCCGCAGGTTAGTACCCGCGACGCGTATTTTGAAATGAAGCAATTGCACACACCGAAGCATGCCTACGAAGACATACACATGCCCAAAAATACCGCCTCTGGTATATATATCTCGATCTTTGCCTTTCTGGCCGGGTTTGGCTTTGTCTGGGAGATCAACTGGCTCGCCGTTGTTTCCATAATCGGCATCATTGTTTGTCTGATCACCCGGACGTTCAACGAAGACTCCGAATACACCATTCCGGCTGAGGTTGTCAAAAAAATGGAGAAAGCTCAAGCCGCTAAGGTTCGCACGGAGCACGGAAGCAACAGTGACGATGAGGCTGACATGGGCTTGATTGAATTCGTGAAGACAGTGCTCGCCTGGGCTCTAGGCATGGCTTTGAGCATCGTGAGGAAGAAGCGATGACGCACCACGTTGAGACACACGAAGAAGCCGCCAACGACCGCGTCATGTTCGGCTTCTGGGTCTACCTGATGACCGACCTATTGATGTTCGCCATATTGTTTGCGGTGTACGCAGTACTCCACGGCAACACCATGGGCGGGCCGGCGGGCCGCGACCTCTTTAAACCAGAGCTGGCTCTAGCCGAAACGCTGATTCTGCTAACTAGCAGCTTTACCGCTGGCATCGGCATGATTGCCGCCCGGCGCGGTATCAAGCGTCAAGTGCTGGTGTGGTTCGGCATCACCTTCCTGCTTGGCCTGGCCTTCCTGGGCATTGAGTTGTTTGAATTCGCCGAGTTTATCCACGAGGGCCATACCATGACCGTTAACGCATTTCTGTCTTCATTCTTTGTGCTGGTTGGTACGCATGGGCTGCATATCACGTCCGGCTTGCTGTGGTTGGCAATTCTGCTGGCATTTATCACCAAGCGCGGGCTGACCAAGGCCAATGTACGCAAACTGGCCCTGCTTAGCCTGTTCTGGCACTTCCTGGATATTGTCTGGATATTCATCTTTACCGTGGTTTACCTGAGGGCATTCGTATGAGTCCCGTTAGAAGTCAAAAGACGACCAAACATCACAAGACGCGTGAAGCAAGCCCCGGTGTTCAACCGTTAAATATTAGGAGGGAAATCAAGTGACTTCTAACGGGATGAGCAAGAAATCGCATAAACCCACACCAAAAAGTGAACACGGGACAACCAGGTCTTATGTAATAGGCTTTGTTTTGTCCCTGATTTTTACGGTCATCCCGTATTACCTGGTGACCAATAAAACCATTGCGGGCAGCGCACTGCTGGCAACGATTCTGGGAATCGCAGTCTTGCAGATGTTCATCCAGATATTTTTCTTTCTGCACCTGGGGCGCGGACCAAAGCCGTTTTATAACGTGGTTTTCTTTTTTGCCACTGCTGGCATCATTGTAATCGTCATTGGTGCTTCCCTGTTTATCATGAATAATCTGTACCACAACATGTCGCCCGGGGAAGTAGTCAGAAAACAGGCCCAAGACGAAGGAATTTCCCAAGTAGGCGGTGCCCAGACTGGCGCCTGCCAGGGCAACAAAGACAACCACATAGTCGTAATCAAAGACGGCGTAGCCAGCCCAGCACATACCCAAGCCAACCGATGTGACACGCTGACGTTCCTAAACCAAGACAAGGGCAAGCGCGAAATGGTGTTCGGCCCGCACCCCAATTACCACAGCTATGGCGGCGAGGATATGGTGGTGCTAGACGATGGACGCCCCGAGACCATTACGCTTAATGAGACCGGCGGCTTTATGTTCCACGACCACCTGTACCCAAATCTAAACGGCCACCTCACTGTAGCACCTTAGAAGCCCGAAGCCAAAAGCAAAACAGAGCACCCTAATACAATTAATACCTCAGTAAAATATATCAAACTGTACTCAAAATCTGTCCGGCCGGACACTTTTAGAGTACAGTTTTGGTCCACACAAGGCACCCGGGCAACCAATAATCAGCATGGGAGTATAGTACAGGTATGAAATCTTTCGATGCTGCTGTCCTTTTAGGCATCCCCGACATGCCAAAATACCTTGCTCGGGTCGAAGAGAAGCTTGTTGCAGTGGCCGCCACCGACAACCCAGCCCTCGGGAAACCACTCACGCGTATTGTTCATGCCCCCAGCAAACGACTGCGCTCAATGTTAGTTATAGCCGCTGCCACCAGCAATGGAGGGAAAGTGAACGACTCAGTAATTGCTGGCTGCGCCGCCATAGAGCTTGTCCACTTGGGCAGTCTGGTACATGACGACATCATGGACAGCGCGGCCACCCGGTGGAATATTCCGACAGTCAACGCCCGGGAAGGTACAAACACAGCCATCGTGGTAGGCGATTATTTGTTTGCAAAGGCAGGCGTAGCAGCCGCAACCATCAATGCCGAGGCGGCAAGCCTTATATCGTCTACCATTGTCCATCTGTGTGACGGCCAAAGCCGCGAACAAGCCGACCGGTACAACCAGGAACGAACCATAGAGTCGTACCTCACGGCCATATCAGGCAAGACCGCCAGCCTCATCTCTGCCGCCTGCCAAATGGGCGGCCTGTGCAGCGGGCTGGATGACCACCACACCCAAGCCCTTTCCCACTACGGCCAGGCCTTTGGTGTGGCGTTCCAGTTGATAGATGACTTGCTGGATTTCTTATCAACAGAGAAACTCATGGGCAAGCCAGTCGGCACCGATGTCCGGGAAGGCATTTACACCCTGCCCGTCCTGCTGGCCCTCCAAACCCCGCACCGCAAAACAATCAAACCCCTCCTCAAACCCCCAAACTGCACAGGGTCCGTCCTTGTGCAACCTTTGTGGGAAAGCGGGGCTTTTGAGCAAACCATCCAAAAGGTGCGGGCCTACAGCCACCAGGCCCAGCAGGAGCTCAAACCCCTCAACCTCACACCCGGGCTTGCACAGCTACCAAAGGCATATGTAGAATGGGCTCTTACCCATCTTATAGCCGAACCCTACAGCAAAGAAGTGTTGCAATTTTTGAGGTAGCACCCCCTCATGTTTTTTCTTACTGGATTCCGGGCTCTGAGGCCGAATGACTGTGGAGGGCTTGAAGCATGGCGTGATTCAGCTCATAGATTTTGAATATATTTCACTTTATTGTAAAATAGTTGATTATGTTTAGTCGTTATAATTCTGCCGGAAGGCCTGTCGGCGAAGCCGCAGGGTTTGATCTGGATGCTGATCCTGGCGTGGATCAGATAGCTTTGGATGGCTTGACTCCAAGAGTTCGATACCACAACAACCCCCAAAACGGTAGCCATGAAAGATTCATGGAGGTCGATGGTACAGTCTACCCTTTTACCACAAATGCTATCTTGCCTCCACGCAAGGACCCTGAGACAATGACGCAATCTGAAGCTCAGGCCCACAACCGACTCTCTGTCAGGGCAGCACTGGCGCAACGGGGAATTTTGCTCTGTGGCGGAGATGACCATACAGCCGTAGACAGGCAGGCCAGACACATCACTGCAATGCTGCCGTTCTATAGAACACCCTGACGCAGATCAAGGTAGCGTGAATCGTCTTCAGGATGCAATTAATAAAAACTTGGGCGGCATACAATCAACAGTGAGTGACTTCTACAATTCCCCAAATCACCCCGTCAGCCAGATGGAAACCTCCGAGGCAACCGACCTGGCGCTGGCAGAAGAAGGGTTTGAAGACCTTGCAGACATTTATCACAACCACATGGCCCGCCTTTCCAGCAAAGATGCTCCACCTATGCAATAGCTGAACCTCAAATATGCCCGAAGCCGGACTTCGGCAAGTTATCTGGAAGGAAAATATACTTTTATGGCTGGATTCACTGATCAAGCCTGCCCTCGACTCCGATCGGGGGTCAGAGCCTGCCCTCAGCTTGACTGGGGGGAATGACAGTGGAGAATTTGCAAGTCAGGCAATAAACCATCAAACTTTCGGGGGAGAACAGCCCGAGGATATCTGATTACTCCTAAATCCACGCTTTGATCAAGCAAAAATATATCTGGAAGGAGCAGCCCCATTATTTAACTCAGACATATTCTGAATTTACTTCAGAATATGTCTGTCAGTTTTGAGAGGAGAGCAGCCGGACAAAATGTATTTCATTTTGCCCGCGCGCCAAAGAGGAGAAGTCATCTCCTCTCAATACCCCTAAAAGTGTTCCCGAATGTGCTTCATGGAGAAATCCCAAGAAGCATCAGTCTTTTTATGCGGATTAAAGATGCCGTCAGGATCGAATATTTCTTTGGCCTCTTTGAAATAGCCAACGACCTTGTGTCCATACATTTGGGTCAGCCACGGGCCGCGGATCATACCATCATTATGTTCACCAGACAGGGACCCGCCGTATTTTAGAACAAGTTCATTCACCTCCTTCATGGCCGGCTGCAATTTGGCTCGCTCCTTGGGTTCCTCTATCTTCATGAGGGGAATCACATGGAAATTGCCGTCACCCATATGCCCGGCAACGGTGGCCACCAGCTTGTACTTGTTTATGATTTTGCGGAGTTTGGGCAGAAAGGCAGGCAGATGCTCTGGCGGAACCACAAAGTCATCTATAAACGGTGCTGTATGCTTGTCTTTGACCTTTTTGCGCAGCAGGTTGAAGCTTTCACGGCGCATGACACGGAATTTCCAGGCCTTTGCAACGGTATTGTCTTCTTCAATAGCCTGGAGGCGGTTATCTTTTAGCACACCATGCATACGCGAAATCTTTTGATCGACTTCTTCCTGGGATTGACCGGTGAATTCAATCAACAACACCATGGCAGGAATACCCCGCAGCAAAATAAGCGCATCCGGAATCAACTGAATAGCCAGTTTGATAAGTCCCATCCACCCCAATGTCTTACGGAAAAACGGAAAGAATTTTATAGAAAACATCAGGGTGTAGTTGTCAAAAGCCTCGAAACTGGTGGGATGCTGGGCTACCACCTCGTTGATGGTCAAAGCCAGTTTTTTCATGTTCTTTTTGTTCATAAAGGCCACCAGCACACCAGAAAACGGCTCTTGCGGCACCAGGCGAAAAGTAATGTCTGTTACCAGCCCCAGCGTCCCCTGGGACCCGACGATCAACTGTGTCATGTCAAAAATGCCGGTGTCGCGGTCCCAGACATTCCACAGATTGTAACCGGTAGAGTTTTTGCTGACTTTGGGCTTGGCTGCTTTGATTTCGTTATAGTGGCCATCCACCAGCTTGAAGACTTTTCTATAAATTGCCCCTTCGTAATCCTTCTGGGCCAGCTTTTTCTTCAGCCCCGCCCGGTCCAGCGGCTTGACAGCGTATTCCTTGCCATCGGCAAACACCACTTTTAGCTCATTTACAAACTTTTCCGTTTTGCCATAGCGCAAAGATAATTCACCACCTGAATTGTTTGCAACCATGCCGCCAATGGTACAGAGTTCGCGCGAGGCCGGGAAACTAGGCATCCACAGCCGGTGCTTGAGCGTCTTTTTCTCAAAATCACGGTAAAACATACCAGGTTGGGCACGAGCAGACGCCCCGTCAATGTCCTCAAACTTCTGCAGGTATTTGTTGAAGTCTATAATGACCGAATCATTCACCGCCCCGCCGGACATGTCCGTGCCGGCACTGCGGGCCGTCAGCGACAACCCCTTCACCTTGGTTTTGGTGGCTGCAGCGGCAGTGACGATCCGCTGCACATCCCGGGTTGTTTTAGGAGCCACTACTAACTGGGGCATCATTTCAAATAGTGAAGCGTCGTGACTGTAGGCGTCCCGCTTTTCCACAGAATCGTCTATGGCGCCTTCAAACCCAGCCTTTTTGAGTGTGTCTATAAATAGGTCCATAACCTTTAGCACTATGGTACCATGTTTAGGAATGAGACATAACGAGCCGTGGACTATATATAGATTCACGTTACCCCTGTGTCATTCCGGCCTTGAGCCGGAATCTAGCAGGATCGCTACTGACTGGATGCCGGGTCAAGCCCGGCATGACAGCAAGACACATTCCAACAAGAGCAGGAGAAAAGCTTGAGCAAAAGCAAAGTAGTAATCATCGGTGGCGGGTTCGGCGGGGTGAAGGCCGCACTGGAACTGGCCAATGACCCGGACTTTCATATAACCCTGATTGCCGAACATGCAGACTTTCGCATCTACGGTACCCTCTACCGCGTCGCAACCGGCGGCAGCATGAAGGTTGCCAGCGTCCCCTTGAGCGGCATCTTTGTCGGCAAAAACGTCCACACAGTCATTAGCAAAGCCACCAGCCTGGACCGACAGAGTCGAACCGTCACCGCTGAAGATGGCCAGACCTTTCAGTATAATGCCCTCATTTGCGCCCTGGGCGTCACTACTAACTACTTTGGCATTAAAGGCTTAGAGGAGTTCGCCTTTGGCATTAAATCCCCTGCCGACGCCCTGGCCCTGAAAGATCACCTCCATAAGCAAATGGTAGAAGAAGGGCGGACCGACCTCAACTATGTTGTAGTCGGCGGCGGGCCGACCGGAGTGGAATTGGCGGGTGCCCTTCCGTCCTACATCAAAAAAATTGCCAAACAGCACAACGCCCCCAAACACAAAATCCATGTAGACCTGGTAGAGGCCGCACCTAGAGTGCTGCCCCGCATGCCCAAAGATATATCCTTCCGCGTCAAACGCCAGCTCAGGAAATCCGGCGTCAAAGTCATGGTCAACAAAGCCGTGCAAGCCCAAACTGCCGACGCCCTGATGGTAGACAGCAAACCCATCCGCAGCCACACCGTCATCTGGACTGCCGGCGTCACAAACAATCCTTTTTTTACAGCCCAAGGGTTTCAACTGGCCACCAACCACAAGGTCCGGGTGGATCAGTTCCTGCAGGCAGAACCAGGCGTCTACGTCATTGGCGACAATGCCGACACGCCTTACAGCGGCATGGCCCAGGTAGCCATCACTGACGCCAAGTTCGTGACCCATAATCTCAAGCGCATCTCGAACAAACAGGATCCTAGCCCCTACAAAGCCAAAAAGCCCATTTATGTCATGCCTGCCGGACCGCGCTGGGCAGCCGTATTGTGGGGCAGGTTCCGCATCTATGGGCGGTTGGGCTGGTGGCTGCGGCGAGCCGCCGACTTCATAGCCTACCGCGACTACGAACCCTGGCAAATGGCAGTCAAACGGTGGCTGGCAGAGGACGACGAGGAAGACAACTGCCCCACCTGCGACGCCAAGCTGGCCAAGGTCATGTACGAATCCGGCGAGGTTTGATTTTCTTCTCTCCAAGAAGCATGTGATGATACTTTTGCGGTCAAAACCGGGGTCCCCACGGCGAGAGGATTCGCCGCGGGGTGGAGTGTATGCAAAAACCTCCCCGGACGGTTACGAAAACATGACTGTTCGGATCAAGTACCGGCTAGCCGCATCCTTTCGGAAACTCACCAAAAAAGCCCAGGATACAAAAAAGGGCTTTTTTGGCTCAAACAATCCTCAGGAGTACGGTAGCGCCGGTACTTGCCCGCCCAATCAGTTTTTCGCAGGAGCCCGGGAGGGCTGCAGGAAGTTAACAATCCCTGAAGGGATTGTTACAATAATTGGCCAAGGGCCAATATAGTTGGTATCCAAGCCTTGAAAAACCGATAACAAAAAAAAGGAACAAAAAGAACAAAAAGGACGTTCCTCTAACAAGGGGGGATTTAGTGGCAGTTGGAAATTAGGGAGAGTCAAACCCTTCGGCCCTGTTTTTGGGGGCTCGGGGCCAGATGAGTTTGGCTACTACTGCTTCCTTGTCCAGCCAGCCAAAGTGGCGGCTGTCGGTGCTGACGTCCTGGTGGTCACCGACTACATAGACTTTCCCGTCAGTAATCTTTTCTATACGTTTGATCTTTTCTTTGTCGTTATGAAAGAAGATTACGATGTCGCCGGGTTTTAGCCGTCGGAACCAGCGCCAACCATACACCACCGTACCGGGCGGCAGGACCGGCATCATGCTGTGTCCGTATATTTGGCGAAGTACCAGTGGAAATTTAGGATTTAGTTGCTTTGAAGAGCTTGGCGATTTCATCAATCATGTCCAGCAATTTCTGGCTGTCGGCTTTGTCCACAGATTTTTTGACCGCGCCAGCTTGTTTAGTTGCTTGCCAGAATAGATCATGCAGGTTAGGGTATTTCTCTAAATGCTCGGGTTTAAAATAATCTGTCCACAGCACCCACAGGTGGTGCTTGACCAGTTCCAGACGCTGTTCCTTGATGAACACCGCCCGCCAGCGATCCTCTTCATGGTCCAAGTCCGGATATTTTTCTAAAATCTTGTGAACAGACTCTGCCTCTATGCGAGCCTGCGCCGGGTCATACACGCCGCAAGGCAAATCGCAGTGGGCGTAAACCGGCTTGATGGCAAATAATCTCATGACACCCTCCTTATTGAGTACTTACCTAGTATAGCAAGTCTGGGACGTGTCCTTGTTTTGTAACAGAAGATTGATGCTCAGGGTGTTATCGACTTTCGGTCGTGAAGCCTACTTCCAACTTCCCAAGCCCCGTTGGCAATACTACCTTTACCAGTCTATCCAGTGGAAGTATCCTTCACCGCCCGTCTCTATACCCAGGATCGTAGTTGGGTTCTCTGCCGCCACGTGTACTCCAATTTGCTTTAAATACTGTAGTGCAGCCAGCACCGCCTAAGGTTTGCAAGTAACGGCAGTAGAGCCACTATAGAGGCTGCAATTCCTGTCCCGGAAGCCTTAGGGCGAGTATACTGCTTATGTATAGTGAGTAAAGAAAGGAGTTACCTATGGCAGACTTAAATGCACAGCCACCCCAAAAACAATCACACGGATACGGCAAACGGCCGACCTGGCAATGGGTAGTCATCTACCTGGTAATCGCCGTGGTAGTTTATGGCTTAGTCTACTATTTCTTTATGCGCGATAGCGGCGGGGGCAACGGCGGAGGATTTAACTACTAACAGGTCGTGTAGTGACGTGATCAGAGAGTAGGCTCGGGCAGATTCACCACTTCAAAGTGACCAATCGCCGCAATGCCCAATACCACCTCAGAGTGCGAAAGAGCAGCCACTGCAATGGGCTCCCCGTCAGGGCCCAGAGTCTCACGGGTTTCGCCCACGACCCCAGGATCCAGCCCTATCACCCCTTCTCCTCTAAGTGTCGCCCGTGTAGCTATCATACTAGATCTTTGATTCAGAACATCCAGGTCCCACGGCTTTTCACCTTCTCTGTCCGTCAGCCGATACGTCATATTGCATTGATCCTCACCGGCAACTACAAACCCCACGCTAAAACAAGTACGATCAGCAACGATCATAGTGCTTGTATCACCAACGGTTATGGCTTGAAACGTTAGCTCTGTTTGGGGAGTGGCAGTGATGTGTGCAATTAGTGATTCATGTTCATGAGCCATGCTTTGTATCCTTATTAGTTTCCTGAACTATAGCTCTCTACTTTATCTAGGGCAATTATCCGCTCTGTGCCTTGCGCCACTTCTCGATCTCAGCATGGTTTTCGGCGGCTTCGCCTGATGAGACAAACCTTGCGGTTTTTCTAATCAGCCCGGGCTCGAAATAAATTCGAGCCCGGGCTGCTCTTTTCCCTTACTTCTTCTGTGCGTCGGATTGCTGCTTACGCCAAGCTTCTATCTGTGCATGATTTCCGCTAAGGAGTACTTCTGGAACCTTCATGCCTCGAAAATCTTCTGGCCTGGTGTACTGAGGGAACTCCAGGTTATTGCCATGGCTGAAGCTTTCTATCTCTGCGCTCTTTTCGCCCCCGAGCACGCCCGGAAGGAGCCGCACAACCGCATCTACCAGCATCATGGCCGGGAGTTCGCCGCCTGTCAGTACAAAATCGCCGATACTGATTTGCCTGTCTACAAGTGCAGTAATCCGTTCATCGTAGCCTTCATACCTGGCGCAGATGATAATCATCCCCTTTTTCTCGTCCGCAATCTCCTGTGCCCGTTTCTGAACAAACCGCTCGCCGCGAGGCGTCATCAGATACACCTTTGCTACAGGGTCGTACCCTATAGCATGTTCTACTGCGGCAAATAGCGGCTCGGGCTTGAGTAGCATGCCGTCGCCACCGCCGTACGGAGTATCATCTACCGTTTTGCGCGGCCCCAAACCAAAGTCCCGCAGGTTGATGTAGGAATACTCTACAATGCCCTTGTCCTTGGCCTTGAACAACATGGAAGTCTCCAGCACAGGCGGAAACATCTCTGGAAAGAGACTAATTATTTGAACTTTCATATCTATCATGATATAGTACAAAATACTAATTGCAAAGGGACACCCGTGGGCAATTTCCTCCAAACCAACCCGGAAGCCCTTCCCCGAAGACTGCTGATGGTTAGCCTGGGGTGCATTGTGGCTGTGGGGTTTGGCATAGTCCGGCATGACTCTACGCCGGATGCTTCGGCCGAATCGGACGCGGCGCTGACATTCCCGGTGACCTGCCTGGAAGGGCAAGTCAGGGCAAGCTATCACAATCCCTCCTCTGGCATAGGAGCACTGCTAGACGGTGATGGTGCTGACAAGACCTTTGTTGCCGTCAGGTGTGCTGAGACAGATCGGGACCCCATTATTGGACAGGCTGGGGAAGCATCGAGCCCTGGATACGAGAACGTAACCGTACCCCTGACCGTCGTTGTTGACGGACCCCAACCGTGTGAAGTGCTAGAGTCATATATTCTCTTCACCAACGGCGCTCATATTGCATCGCTCAGCATGGCATCCGCCGAGTAGCAACACCTGGCCAGCAGCTCTCCAGCCAGACATTTATCCACAGAGATTACCAGTACCTGCGTACCTTCTGCCAAAATAAAATGATCCCGGAATCACGGGTAGTATACTAGCTTGGGTTATGGCTCTCATTATTCCGACACCAGACCTTGATCGAGGTTGCAGTTTTCCTAGCAGCAGCTGCGATACTATGCAAAAACTGACACGCGGTTCAGACGGCCGCCTCATTTTGCCTGACGATCTGCCGCAGCAAGTCAAACAATTTTCGGCACATGTCATAGACCTTGTCCGCCTCAATACCACTCCTACTCTGGCCGCTGTACCCGTTGCAGTAGAATATCAGACGAAGTCCTTCACTATGGAGCCTGATGTCTATCATACGGATGTTGATACCATTGCCATACACCGTAGCGACGGCCCTCAGGCAGAGATAGCCTTTGCCCGGGCCGTTGCCACTCCGGATAAACCGTGCGGCACCTTACACAGCAGCGATCCTACTATGGAGGCAGAGCCGGCAACTACCATCCCCGCACTAAATCCAATAATCGCCAGAACCGTGACACAGACACTGAATGATTCGGTACTTTTATTCAATTATGATGAATGGCACGCGGCCCCGCCCATGGGCCAGTGGCAGGTAGAGGGCACCCGTGGATTTATGGCACTACGGGCCTACTCTTCTCTGGAGGACAATGCGAGTCTTCTGGCAACATTCGTTGAAAGTATACAATCTCAGGTTGCCAATACAACCACAATATAATCCTCCTGCTAGCGCCAACACATTCCAGAGTATGGCAAATGGTTTTCCGGTTGTGGGTATGGAGCTTACGCATCTGAGAACCCATCCAGGATCTCTTCCTCTGACTCCGACCCTTCTCCACATAGAAGTTCGCATGCAATCCGCTCGCCTTCTAATCAGACTAGTGCTCCGAAAGGTACTTACTAGGTACCTTTCAAACCAAAAAACAAGCGGCTCACACCCGAAAACTGCTCTCGGCCGTGGTGAAAAGATTTTGGATAGGTTCCAAAGAAAAAACCCGGATTATTACCGGGTCTTTTCTTCACATAAAGCTCCCATCAAATTGATGGCTCGCATGAGCTCCAATCGTTTTTGTTTTTAAGATTCCGAGTCTTTGTAGACTAAAAGCAACTATACCGACAACCCCCTCCCATTGCAACCCCTGCCTCCTGCTCCACTCTCACCTTCCTGTCATACCGGACTTGATCCGGTATCCAGAAGTGTTATTGATCAGAACCTGGATTCCCAGTCAAGCTGGGAATGACAGGGGCAGTGAAAAAAGTGAGGGTGGCTCAGCCTTGTCCCCTGAAGTCGATGTGAAATTAAATCAAAGAATCTTTTGGATTTACTCCAAAAGATTCTTTTTAGCTTCCGAGGGGAGAACAGCCGGAGTCCCGATTTATTCGGGACACCGCGCGATAAGAGGGGAAATCATCCCCTCTTATATGTCCAGATCATCCAGGTCTTCTAGTTCCTTCCGGGTATTAGTAACAACATCACTTTCTTTCTTGCTGGTGGCACCTTCACCATCTTCCTGTTTGTCATCCTGTACGGCAGAGCCTTGAGCGCTACTTGCTACAGGCCTTACGCCGCCTTCTGGATCAATAATCTTTAGATTATAGCGGGCATCGTTCTTTGTACCCAGCGCACGCAACAGCGTACGGAGGCTTTGGGCAGTAGCGCCGCGTTTGCCAATAACCCGGCCCAGGTCTTCACCATCTACGGTGAGTTCCAGCAGCACGCCCTTTTCGTCTATGCGGCGTTCAATTTTAACTGCGTCAGGATTGCTGACAAGCGATTTTACGATATATTCGACAAACTGTTGGTCAATAGTAGTACTCACGAGGGTCACTCCTCCATTACTGATAGCAGACCACTTCAGTATACACCACATGTACTGGTGCTGGGAACTGACCCTGACCCACACTCACTATTTCCGTCATGCCGGACCTGATCCGGCCGTCCAGAGGATAGCCCATTATCCTGGATTCCGGCTCAAGGCCGGAATGACAGGGGGTGGGAGAAAAGTGAGGGTGGGTCAGGAGGAACTGACCGAAAACTTAGATTGTAGAAGCCTTAGGCTTCTTTTTTGTCTTCGGGCTTCTCTTCAGACTTTTTGTCGGACTTCTTATCAGAAGTATCAGACTTATCAGACTTATCAGACTCTTCCTCTACAGCGTCAGGCGTATCCTCTGCCTTTGCTTCTGAAGGCTGTTCGGCAGAAGTCTCTGCGGCTTTAGGGTCTGGCGCTGCAGCTGCTTCATCAACTGGAGCTTTTTCTACGGCTTCTACAGGAACTGCAGCTTCCTCTGCTGGCTTGTCCTCTATAGCTTCGTCGGTGGAGGGGCGGTTTTTACGAAGCTTTTCCAGGTTGCGGATAGCACGCTGCTTGTTGGCCTCAAGCTTTACCCACTTGGGGAGCTTTACGCCCTCAGCCTGCAGCAGACGAGCCGCCCGGTCAGAGGGCTGTGCGCCGTGCTCCAGGTAGAGCAAGGCTTTTTCTTTATCCAGACTGGATTCTTTAGTGTGTGGATTGTAATGCCCCAGTGCGGCTACCACGCGTCCGCTGGTAGGGGTCCGGCGTGAGTCCTGAACGACTACGCGGAATTGAGCGTGACCCTTACGGCCGGTGCGCTGCATACGAATGACTAACATTCTGTTACTCTCTTCCCTTAAATTTGTTGTGGATAAGGACTCATTCTACTTGATTCTACCTCTGTTGTCAAACGCACATAGGAAGCCATAGGCGTACCGAGTAGCTCTGGGCTATAGCGCATCATCAGTAAATGCTTCCTGTGCTCTTGCTCGGCATCAAAAAAATCACCAATACTGGGCGCTCCACCCCGGTCGCCAATCGCATCCACCAGGGGTCCTGATTCCGCAGCAACCTGAGTAGGTATACCAGTAATATCACAGCCAGCCTTGAGTGCACTTACTGTCTGTGGTGGGGCGCCCTCTGCCTCTACAGTAATCGCAAGTGTCATGTCCATGCGTACTTCTTGCAACAACCAGGGAGCCAATACCGCTGCCGCTTGCGTGCCCGCATGAGGCTCAACTTCATTCGAGATGGAGATAGAAGCGCCGTCCTGTCTTGTTATACCGCGCGGTCGTTCAATTATTTTAGATTGGTGAGGGTCAGTAGCATCAGCGAACGCCATGCTAGAGTCCGAGGCCTCAACCAGCAGCGAATACACCTGGGTAGTGTCTAAAAATAAGTTTTTCAGTCGCCGCTGCACTGCTCCGGCCGCAAGTGGTATGGCTGGAAGTGGTTCATGTTCTACTCTACCTGGGTGGCTCATGGCTTTACTCCTGGATCTTTTATCCTTTTACTACTTTTTAAAAAATCATGCCTATAGGCATCCGCCCGGGCGCAAGGGGAATAGGTGGAAAATTCAGCAGAGACTGGGTGGCTTATCGACATAGATTAGGTACGGGTCTTCTGGCCCTTTAGCGCGTTTTCGGCGGCCGCTACCTGAGCGGTTTGTTTGCTGGGACCGGTGCCCTTGCCGCGTAAGGTACCGCCGGCAAATACACCAACGGCAAAAGTCTTTTCATGATCCGGCCCTTCTTCGGAAAGTACTTTGTACTGCGGCGTGTGGCCTTCCTGACTCTGGACCACTTCCTGCAGGTGGGACTTTGGATCCATCCAGGAGCCAGTTTTTAAAATTTCAGCAAAAGTGATCAGCAAATTCTTTTCTATAAAAACCTTGGACGCCTCATAGCCTTGATCGAGGTACAGGGCACCAATCACCGCCTCAAAGGTATTGGCCAGGATTTGGGCACGAGCACGGGCTGTGCCGCGCTTTTCGCCCCGGCTGAGGCGCAGCAGCGGTTCAAATTCCAGCCGTGCCGCAGCCGCACCAATGCTTTCGGTCCGCACCAGGGCGCTGCGCCAGTTAGTCAGTACGCCTTCCGGTTCACTAAAATTGGCATACAGATATTCTGTTACCACCAGTTCCAGAACAGCATCACCCAGGAATTCCAGACGTTCGTTGTGCTCTTTTACCGATTTTTTGTGCTCGTTGACGTAAGACCGGTGGGTAAAGGCCGTTACTAACAATTCTAACCGGTCAAAGGCAACGCCCAGACTTTCTTCTGCAAACCTTTTATATGTACTAAAATCCATACTTTTCTACTACTTTACAGCCTGGCCTGACGAATTTTCTTCAGCCCCAGGAGCATAATTTTGCCAATGTCTTCATACTCTATTTTGTCCAGCGCCTCTGTAGCCGGGAACCATTTGATGCCATTCATCCAATCCTCCGGCTTGATGCGGTCAGTGTCACCCAGTGCCTGAATCAGGAAAATTTCCGTGGTCATAAGTACCAGGCTGGAGCCCCGACGGTACCGAAAATTAATCTTGCCCAGCCAGTTCATGACTTTTACCTTTTCAAGCCCAGTTTCTTCCTTGACCTCGCGTTCGGCAGTAATTTTGGCCGTTTCCCCTTCTTCTATGTGACCTTTGGGGATTGTCCAGCGGTCTTTGGCATCCTGGATAAGGAGGATTTCCACATCCTGATTCCTGGCGCTGCGGCGAAAGATAATGCCACCGGCGGTAGGCTCCCGAACCACCTCGCTAATGGCAGGACGACGGTTGCTTACGAACTTCCTGAATCCCTGGATCGGCTTTGGGAACGGCTTCTGGAAAGGCTTCTGGAACGACTTTGGTGGTTTGGGCCGCCTCACAGCAAAACCCCAGGGGTTGCGGTATTTGGCATGCCGTATTTGGCATGCCGTACGGGCTGCAGCATGCGTAATACTTTATACGCTATACGTATACGATTTATGATGTACTTCATTATTTCTTCTCCGGGCTTTCATTTTTCCTGGGGGGTTCGTCCTCGTGATTTTGCTCCCGCAAGACTGTTCCCAGCACACCATTTACGAATTTGCTGGAGTTTTCACCGCCGAAGGCCTTGGCCAGTTCCACCGCCTCGTTGATAACGACTTTTGGCGGTACATTTTTGCCAAACAGCAGTTCATAGACTCCGATTCTGAGCACAATCCGATCCATCCGGGCAATCTGGTCGATTGGCCACTCCGGGGCAACGGGTTGCAGGATGGCGTCTAACTCTTTTGCCCGCTTGTCTACCCCCGTCACCAGGTCTTTGATGAAGGCGTGATCCTCCACCATGTCCTTGTATCGGCTGACGTTTCTGGCCAGTACTTCTGACAGTTTAAAGTTCTTGTCCTCACACTCTAAACGAAACTCTTGTTCATAGAGAGTCTGCAGGGCAATGATTCGGCCTAGGTGACGGTTAGCGCTCATTTTCTTGGAACCTTTCCGTGGTGAAGGTGCTGGTACCAGTATACGCTACTGGCCCGCTTAGAGCTTGTCCATGGTTTCGCTTTTGATTCCAAAACTGGAAATCATGGGCAGGCTCTTTTTAGGCAGTTTTGGTCTTACTTTGTGCTTTGCCGGTTTCGCGGCGTGTGGTGCGCGCTTTGACCGGCGACTTGGCATTAACGGCCCGCGCCAGCTTAAGCACCAAGTGGCTGCGGCGTGTGCCGGTACGGCGGGGGCTTGTTCGTTTTTTGGGTTTACCCATTTGAAAACTACTCCTTTTATCTGACTATTGCCTGATTACCTACTGAATATTACCTGATAGTGTAGCGCTTTTACACCGCAAACTCAAGAGTAAAATTGACATATGCGCTATATATTTGTATAATATGTAGTATGAGCGACCTAGACAACAAGGAAGCTAACGGTCTTATTGAGATAGTGCTGGGCGTAGCTTGCAGCGTGGCGCTGGCGGCCGGTGTTTTAGCAGTCAAAGCAGCATCGGAGGTAGGTGATTGGTTTTCGGACGATCCATCTGCTGAAAGTATTGAACCCTCCGAGCCAACTGCCACCTTGCCTCCTACAACCCCCTAGCAACCTGAGTCTCAAAACCTCCAATCCCGTCATACCGGGCCCCCAGTCAAGCTGAGAGCCTGTCCTCAACTTGATTGGGGAACGAGCTTAGAGACCCGGTATTCAGTCAATAAAGAAAAGTTAATTACTTGTATCTACTGGATTCCGGGGTCTAGTTGGGAATGACAGTGGAGGGGATGAAGTGTGGGTTGGGGGTTTGAGGGTCAGGTCCTAGCAGAGCCACCCGGCCTACTGAGATTGTTATACAAGCGTTTGGGCTTCAACCATGGACTTCTTGCCAATGGCATGGCTGAGCGAACGCAAGCAGTAGTGGTGAACCGGCTCGCCATGCAAGGTAGCAATGCAGTCCGTCACCACGCCCACCGGTATGTTCATGTCAAAAATATCCAGCGCCGTCACAAACACGCTGATGTCGGTAAAAACCCCGGCTATATAGACACGGTCGTACTGTTTAAGAATGGACCGCATTTCATCATTAACACAGGAGTAAGTGGTCCGCCAGCGGGTGGGCAGTTTAAGTTTGGCAATCTCTGGTATCTCGTCTGTGTCGTCGGACTCTACAAACCGCGTCCAGTGCAGCTGGGTCTGGAACAGGCTCTTGGGATCATTTTTAAACCGGCAGTGAATGATGTCGCCCGGGAATTCCTGGCAAAGCTCCACCGTGCGGAGCATAGCCGATTCGGTCGCGGTTTTGTGCCGCCAGCCCTTCTGTAAATCTATGACAATCAGCAGCGAACGCAAAAGACACCCCCTTATTTTAGTTTGTTTCAGACAACAAAGTTAACCAGTTTTTTTGGTACATAGATGGATTTTTTGATGCCGTCTTTAATATAGCCTGCCACCTTTTCATTGGCTTTGGCCGCCTCCAGCACTGTCTCTTCGGATGCATCTGCCGGGACCTCTACGTTTGCCCGGACCTTGCCGTTGACCTGCACGACTATATTCAAGGTGTCTTTCGTCAAGTATTTTTCGTCCCACTTGGGCCACTCGCTTGTATGAATCGAGCCCTCTTGACCCAGTTGCTGCCACAGTTCCTCTGTAATGTGCGGGGCAAAAGGTGCCAGCAGTTTGAGCAGCGTTGTAGTTGCCTCCAGCCATTCGGGTGATTTCAGCTGCAGGCTCATACTGCCTTTTAGTCTATAGAGACCGTTCACAGACTCCATCAACCTGGCAATAGCGGTGTTAAGGCCGAGGTCTTGCAAGTCTTCTGTCACTCGCTTGGTCGTTTGGTGCGCCAGCACGAGCGCCTGACGGGCAGCCGGCTCTTCGCGGGTATCGGGGGCAAGCTTCTTATCCTCGACTACCTCTTGGACTAAAGTCCAGACGCGCTGCAGGAACCGGTGGCTGCCGCCCAAGCCTTCTACGCTCCAGGCGGCCACCTGGTTCCAGGGACCGATGAACAGTTCCATAATACGAATAGAATCCGCGCCGTAGCCTTGCTCTATCAGACCGTCCGGTTCGATAGTATTGCCTTTGGACTTGCTCATCTTGGCACCGTCTGGGGCCAGTATCATACCGTGGTTACGCAACGTTTTAAATGGTTCCTGAAAGTCAATCAGCCCCTCGTCGTACATCACCTTGGTCCAAAAACGGGCGTACAGCAAGTGCATGACGGCGTGCTCCGCACCACCAATGTAGTCGTCTACCGGCAGCCAGAACTTGGCCTTTTCCTTGCTGAAAGGTTCTTTGTCATTATGCGGATCGGCAAAGCGCAGGAAATACCAGCTGCTGCAGGCAAAGCCGTCCATGGTGTCAGTTTCACGCTGGGAAGGGCCGCCGCACTTGGGACAAGTAGTATTCACAAACTCCGGCACGTTTGCCAGCGGGCTTCGCCCATCTCCGCTGGGTTCGTAGCTTTCTACCGGCGGTAGAACCACGGGCAGTTGATCTTCCGGCACGGCCACGGCACCGTCTGTGGGGCAGTGAATGATCGGAATCGGCGCACCCCAATACCGTTGTCTGCTGATGAGCCAGTCGCGCATTTTGTAATTGACCTGCTCCTGACCCAGCTTCCTGGCTGCCAAATCAGCGACAAGCTTTTCTCGGACTTCGCTGGATGGTTGGCCGTCATAATTGCCAGAACCCACCATCAGGCCCTCGCCGTGGTACGTCTCGTTTAGCAAAAGGTGACGGTACAAAGCTTCGTGTATGCCATCGTCCAGTAGGTCGGCAACTTTCTCTCTGGGCTGCCAGGTGACCTTGAATTTATCTTTTTCACCATCATCCAGCTTTTGCGCTACTTTTTTGTCACTCTTGAGGTCAAACAACATGCCTATACATTTGGTATAGATATTTTTGTTTTTGACGTCAGAGTGAAAATAGCCGTGACCGATGAAATCTGACTGCTTCACAAAGGCCACGTCGGTATAGCCGGTTTCTTCTGCGATCTCGCGCTTAGCACACTCGATAGGGTCTTCACCCTGGTCAATGCCGCCGCCAATAAGCATGTTGCCTCCGTGCCGGGCCTGGCGCGGGCCCCAGTCTAACACGATCACCGTATTATCTTCTGGGTTACGGACAGCTACAATGACACTATCTTTATAGGCCTCGTCACCCTGTGGCTCACCAAAGACCGGTTCGACAACGTATTTGATGGGCAGCTGGAACTTGCGGGCAAAGTCAAAGTCGCGCTGGTCATGCCCGGGAACAGCCATGATGGCTCCGGTGCCGTAGCCCATCAGCACGTAGTCGGCAATCCAAATTGGAATCTTTTCATCATTGACCGGATTGATGGCGTAGGCACCTGTGAAAACGCCGGTTTTTTCACGGTCGGTTTCCTGGCGTTCAACATCGCTCTTGGCCTGGGCGGACTTGACGTACTTTTCTACGTCGCCCTTTTGCGCGTCCGTGGTGACAACCTTCACCAGCGGATGTTCGGGTGCCAGCACCATGAACGTCGCCCCAAACAGCGTGTCCGGGCGTGTCGTGAATATCCGCAGGGTTTCATCATGTTCATCTACTTTAAAATCGACTTCCGCGCCCTTGGAACGGCCGATCCAGTTACGCTGCATCTGCTTGATACCGTCAGACCAGTTTACGTCGTCCAGATCTTTGGCCAGACGATCGGCGTAGTCCGTGATCTTGAAGAACCACTGCTTGAGCGCCTTTTTCTCTACTTCATTCCCGCAGCGCCAGCACTTGCCGGCTTCTACCTGTTCGTTGGCCAAAACAGTTTTGTCTACGGGGCACCACCATTGCAGGCTCTCTTGCTGGTAGGCCAACCCGCGTTTGAACAGCAACAAAAAGAACCACTGCGTCCACCTGTAGTAGCTAGGATCAGTACTATCTATCTCGCGCGACCAATCATAGCCAAAACCCATCTGCGTCAATTGTTTTTTGAAGCGCGCGGTGTTTTGATCTACCGCCTGGCGGGGACTGATGCCGGTTTTGATAGCGTAGTTTTCTGCCGGCAGGCCAAAGGCATCCCAGCCCATGGGGTGGAGCACATTGAAGCCTTGCATACGATTAAAGCGGCTGACAGCGTCACCAATAGTATAGTTACGCACATGGCCGACATGCATGGCCGCTCCGCTGGGGTACGGAAAATACTCCAGCACATAGCGCTTGGGCTTGCCGGGATCCTCAGAAGCCTCATAAATACCCTGCTCTTCCCAGGTCTTTTGCCACTTGGGTTCAATATCTTTAGGTACGTAGCGTTTCATGATACTTATCCTATCAGTTTATCCCTTCTACGGTATAGGAAACTTTGGTAAGGCCTTTTTTGGTTTTTAGCTTGGTCACATGGACCTGGCCAATGTCATGAACATTTTTTACATGCGTACCACCGCAAGGGACACCGAATGTGCCATCGTAGATAACCACCCGGGCTGGTTTGTTGGCGGGAATGTTGGGCGGCACATGGCGGCAGACTGTGTGCATTTCTGACACGGGCATGAAACGGATTTCGTTTTCACTGCCTTTGTCTATGACCTCATGCACAATTGCCTCAACTTTCTGCCGGATCTCTTCGGCCTGTTCTGGCTCTACAGTTCCTTCGTATTCGACAAAGCTCATGTGAGGGTAGTGGCCGCCACGAACGGGTGTTAAAGGTAACTTTAGGCGATCTACCGCCAGATCTACGGTATGCCCGGCAGAGTGCAGGCGAGTGTTGATCATTCGCCGCGCCGGGTCTACGCTGCAGCTTACTCTGTCACCTGCTTTTAGAGTACCGGCTGTAACTGTTCCTATGTGGTGCACGGTGCCATGCTCGTCCAGCCGGACCTCACGCACGGCAAAAGCCGCCGAGTCATCGGCGCTCTTGATAGTCCCTGTGTCCCAATCTTGTCCGCCGCCCCTGGGATAAAAGCAGGTTTGATCCAGTTGAATATCTACCGCCCCTTCTTCGATCCCCTCTGCTGCCTGGACGGTAGCGTCGCAGGTTGTCACCTCAAAATCCTGTAAATATACTAGTTCAGTTGCCATGTTTTACCTCATCAATTAGTCTGAATTATTTTCTAAAATGTAAATAAAAGAGAAAAGCGCCCTACAGGGCGAGGAAAAATTGCAGACGGTAGTTTTGAGAAATCATTACCTTAACCATACCATGACAGCTAACAGAGGTCAACGAGTAGCATGTCCGGCACTCTGAGTAACGGGCTTCAGCCGGCTCACGGTGACAAGGTGATATCTTTGCTTCAAGTTGGTTATAAATTCCGGGGCCGCTGCAACTGTGGTGGATTTTATATCATGCAATACTACAATGCCTCCCGGTTTGGCTGCGGCCATGATGCTGGCAGTTAGTTCGGTGGGTTTTTGCTGCTTCCAATCCCTGGGGTCAATATTCCAAAAGGTAAATGCCAGTGGCACGGTGCGGCGAACTGCTTCATTGGACGCACCGTACGGCGGGCGAAAGAGCGTGGGCGGCGTAACCCCGGCTGCTTGCAGCATATCCTGGGTATGGGTAATGTCCTGTAGCATCTGGGCGGGCTTCATTTTAGTGAAGTTGCCGTGCCCCCAGCTGTGGTTGCCGATTTCGTGACCTTCTTCTGCTATCCGTCGTGCCAGCTCCGGGTACCTGGCCACCTGGGAACCTAGGACAAAGAACGTGGCTTTTACCTGGTGCTCTGCCAGAATATCCAGCAGCTTTGGTGTAAGGTGCGGATCGGGTCCGTCGTCAAAAGTGAGGGCCAGACAAGCCTGCTTTGCGCAGTCAGGCGGGGGTTGCTGCAAGGGCATAGATGGGATGGGATTGGCTGCCAAAGCCGTCAGCTTAATTGACGTAACCCTGCGACGGGGTGCTGATACCCGATAGGCTGCACGGGGACGATGCGTTACAGGCTTTGGAGTTGGCGGCTGGCAGACGGGACTGAAAGTGAGGGCCATAACGGTTGCGGTGGCTGCACTCATTTTGAGGCAAGACCCGCTTAGAAAAAGCATGCGCTTACTATATCATCTTTCACTCTAAGCGCTATCTGACCTGACCTCACCACCCCCGTCATTCCCAGCTTGACTGGGAACCCAGGCCTGGCATAACATCTCTGGATGCCGGATCAAGTCCGGCATGACAGGAAACTATGTATATGGTCAGATGGGCTAACCCGGTATTTCGAATACTTGTAGGTTGCTTACCTCAAGCGACTCCTGATAATCGCGTGCCGTCGAGGGGCTTCCATCCTCTGAGCCATCGGGTTCAAGTTCCTGGACGTCATACACCACCTGCGTCGTAACCCCGGACATGCCCGCCTCCAATACGGCGTCAATTGCCGTAGCACAGTCCTCGAACCCGGCCGCAGCCGGGACCTGTACTTCGCGGCCGCCTGGGGTAGTATCACCAAGTCTCTGTGTCACCAGGCGAACAGTGCCAATGACCGTATTGGAACTCTGGTCAGTACACTCAAGGTCAACCAGGCCATCCAGCCTGGTGCCATCAGCAAGCGTACCCTGGATTTGGGCATCGGGAGTAAATGCATCTCCATCTGGCCAAAAAGCAATTGCTGCCACCCCAAGACCCAGCACTATACAGCCAGCTAGAGCCCTCCGCGCCCGCAACGGGACTTCTGACCAATCAGCGGGAGGTAAGTCGTATCTTCGCATTCATCTATTCTATAGCCCCCGCAAAACAAAATCCACATTTTAGACTGCGTCCGGGCGGCCATAATCACCCACCCCTTGCTCACTGTATCTACGGATATGTTTCACTCGGTCTGGATGATTCTGTCTCACCCGGATCATCAGCCTAAATTTG
>DATHJH010000012.1:0-66810 GCA_035489815.1 Candidatus Limnocylindria bacterium | reverse complement strand
CTTTGCCAGTACCGTCGGCATCAACGAAGAGGTCATTCGTCGATACATCGAAAACCAAGGCAAGGATGATGCGGGGCACACTAATCTTCGATTAGTGTGAATAACACGATACCCCGAGCGGAAGCTCGGGGAGGTTCATTTTGTTTTCCGCTGAGGCGATAGGGGCGGCAAAATCGTGATGCACTAACGCCCCAGAGGGCATGGCAGTTATGGCAGCTGTATTCTGTGGCAGACACCTGGAGGCTCACTGTGCTGCACCGGGGGCAGGTTGCCCTTTGGTGGAGCCAGTCCCTATAGGTATCCAGGCAATCCTGGATGTGATCCTCGCTGATCTGTATGTCAAACTGCTTTGCCAGGTCTTGCGCCTTTTGCCAAGCTGCGACCTCAAGCAACAGTAACTCTATATCACGGTGATAGTTTTGGTGTCCCAGAAGGGCGTGTGACGCCTCGTGGAGTAGTGCCCAAAGGTCTTGGGGCTCATTCTTGTGATCTACTTTGTAGATAATCCTCGCTTGTTTGGGCGACCACGAGAAGGCCTCTCCGGCCTCAAATGAAACACCGTCTGGAAGGATTTTCTTAAGCTTGGGGAAGAGTTTCAAGAGACTGCCTGACGAGCTCGTAGCATCCATAAATAACTCCATCTTCCTTATGACTTGCAGCAAGAAGGGCTTTCGGGCGCCTTACTACCGGGTGCAGTTCTTTTTCCAGGTAGGTAGCAATGGTCGGCGTGAATTTATCAGCAAATTGCCCAACCCCGCCGCCAAACACGATAACCTCAGGCTGCAAAACTGAACAAATTGCTCCGATGCCCATACTAAGGTTGATGCCGATCTCATGCCAGGACTCATGATCAGTTATCTCAGAAGCATACTTGCCAAAGCGGCTTACTACTCCACGCCCGCCCGCAAAGTCTTCCCAATGATTTACTTTTCCATTGAACACAAGAGGCATCTTTCCCATTTCAGTGTCCTCAAGTAACTTGGCGATACGACCGTCTTGAATAAGTGCACCGCCTATGCCGGTACTGACAGTCAGGTACAGTACCCTTTGATAAGAATCCTTGAGTAAGGCGGCCTCCGCGAGTCCTCCCAACCTGGCATCGTTTTCTATGATAACCCGCAGACCGCCCAAGTGATTACTGATATCTTCAAGGATACGCTCGTTTTGCCAGGGCAGATTGCCAAGGGCAAACACTATGCCCTTTTGGCGATCTAAAAGCCCCGGGATAGCAACGACCGCCACCTCAAGGTTACTTGTAGATAAATTAGCAACGTTTTTTGCCAATTCATCTAAAAATTCCTGATAGTCCCGGGGTGTAGGAAATTTTAGCCTCTCCTGTATCTCTCCCTCATTACTGAAAGAGGCAACAAGCGTCTTTGTTCCGCCAATGTCCACTGCCAAATACATATGAGCTTAGTCTAACAAGTTAACCCCGGAAATTAAAGAGAACCCTGGACTTTGACTTCAAGAGAGGTAACAGATATACTAGTAACCAAGTCTGGCGGGGTTAACAGTCTACGGGCTGCCGCAGAAAATAAGGAGGCATGTAAAACATGTCAAAATCTAGCATTACTATGGACGAATTGCTAGCGTCCGAAGAAATCAAGCAACTAAAGACGGGCGATGTCATAGAAGGCATCGTAAGTTCCGTACATAAGCACGAAGTCTGGATTGACCTTGGCGCCAGTGGCGTGGGTGTTGTGATGCGCCGCGAAATCAGTCACGGCCAGCAACTTGAAAAGGACCAATCGGTAGTCGTAAGCGTGATTGATCCAGAAATGGACGAAGGTTATGCGCTGCTGAGTATGCGCCGCGCTGCCAAAGACCGTGGCTGGGACCAACTGCAGCAGGCCTTTGAGAAGGGTGAGATACTGGATGTAACACCATATGACGCCAATCGGGGCGGTCTGCTTATAGAACTGGAAGGAATCCGGGGCTTTTTGCCAGTGTCCCAACTGGCTGCCGGCCACTATCCCCGTGTTTCTGGTGCCGACAAGGATGAAATCCTTCAAAAACTCAACCAGCTGGTCAACCAGACCCTGCGTGTTCGTATTCTGGATATTAGCCGCAAAGACAACAAGCTGATTTTCTCCGAAAAGGAAGCCGTCAAAGACGAAATGCAAGAACGGTTTGAAAAACTTAGTGTGGGTGACGTCGTAAAAGGTGTCGTAACGGGTGTGATCGATTTTGGCGCATTTGTAAATGTTGATGGCATAGAAGGTCTCATTCATATTTCAGAGATATCCTGGGAGCGTGTAGAAAACCCCCGTGACTACGTAAAAACCGGTGATACAGTAGAGGCTAAAATCATTGCCATCGATAAAGACCGCCTGAGCCTCAGTCTCAAGCAAATGCAAGAAGACCCGTGGTTGCACGAGGTTAAATCCTTTAAGAAGGGCGAGATGGTAGAGGGCAAGGTTACGCGCATTACACCCTTTGGTGCGTTTGTGCAGCTAAGCTCATCTGTAGAGGCGCTTGTGCATGTTTCAGAGATGAGCAATGACGAAGGCGTGGACCCGGAGAAGATCTTCCAGCTGAACGAGAAGAAAAAGTTCAAGGTGCTTGACATTGACACTGAGGGCCGCAAGATTGCACTTAGCCTGAAGGAGGCTAAATAGATTTAGCCGGGCCTCAAAGAAGCGAAATAGTAGCAATGTAATGTGTAGCCGGCCGACAGAGGCCAGAAAGGAGCTAGGGAACTGATGAGTACGAAAATCGAAATCGAAGATATGATTACCGTTGGCAACCTGGCGGAAAAGCTCATGCTGCCGGCGACAAAGCTCATTACAGAGCTTATGAAAAACGGCGTGATGGCCACGGTAAACGAGCGTATTGACTTTGATACGGCACAGATCATTGTGGGTGATCTTGAACTTGATATCGAGCTAGTCAAGAAAGAAGCCCAGGCTGCTGCACCCCGGCAAAAGCGCGCAGCAAGCGAAAAGGCGCCCACCCGCCCACCTGTCGTGGCGGTGATGGGACATGTCGACCACGGTAAAACCAGCCTGCTGGACGCTATTCGCGGGGCTCAGGTAGTCAAGGGAGAAGTTGGTGGTATTACCCAGCATATTTCCGCCTACCAGATAAAACATGGCGACCGTGCCATTACCTTTTTGGACACTCCGGGGCATGAGGCCTTTGCCGCTCTGCGCGAGCACGGGGCTCAGCTTACAGACCTCGTAATTCTGGTTGTGGCAGCAGATGACGGCATTAAGCCCCAAACCCTTGAGGCAATACGTTTCGCCCGTAAGGCCGGCGTAAAGCTCCTCGTTGCCATCAACAAGATAGACAAAGAGGGTGCAGACCCAAATCGTATTAAACAGCAGCTTTCGGAACAGAACCTGCTGGTCGAGGAATGGGGCGGTGATACTGTGGTGGTAGAGGTGTCAGCCAAGAATAAGACTGGCATAGATAAGCTTTTGGACATGGTGCTGCTGGTGGCAGATGTAGAGGATCTGAAGGCAGATATTGATGTGCCGGCCGCCGGGCTTGTGATTGAAGCGCATATGGAGCAGGGACGGGGACCGGTTGCAATTGCCCTGGTGGAAGCAGGTAAGCTTCACCCCGGAGATTTCGTAACCGCCGGTTCAAGCTATGCCAGAATCAGGAATCTGGAAGCTACCGATGGCCAACCCCTTAAAGAAGCAGGCCCTTCTACCCCTGTGGTGATCACAGGATTCAAGACGCTCCCGGCCTTTGCGGACGAATTTGTGGCGGTTAAGGATGAGAAGATTGCCCGTCAGGTGTCTCAAGGTGCGGCAACGGCTCGTAAGGGTAGTGACGGCCATACGGGTGTTAACAGTAGTGAACTCATCCGTATCATTAACCGTAGTAACCAGGTTACCGAACTCAATATTCTTGTAAAGGCTGACGTACAGGGGTCGCTAACCTCTGTCATTGACAGCCTGAAAGCTCTTGATACTGAAGAGGTTGCCATTCGAATTGTCGGTTCTGGAGTGGGGAACATCAACGATAGCGATGTGCACCTGGCCCATACCAGCGGTGCTATCCTCTACGGATTCAACACTTCCATTCCCAGCGGCATCAAGCAAATTGCCGGCAGGGACCGGGTCAGCGTTCGTCTTTATAGCGTAATTTACGAGCTGATTGACGATGCCAAAGAGGAAATGAGCAAACTCCTGGCACCGGAGGTCAAAGAAACCGAACTAGGCACCTTGCTGGTCAAAGGAGTCTTCAAAACCACCAAAACAGAGGTTATCTGTGGAGGAGAGGTGACTAAAGGCAAACTCACTGCGCCTGCTCTGGCCCGTGTAGTGCGCGACAAGGAACAGCTGGCCGAGGTAGAGATCACCAACCTGAAGCGCGGCCCCCAGAATACCACAGAGGTGTTCGAGGGTGAAATGTGCGGCCTCAGCTTCAAATCAACCACCCGCGTGGACATTCAGGAAGGCGACCGCATCCAGGCTTTCTCACGAGAAACCATCAGTCGTTCTCTGTAGCCTGTGCCAATAACAACTCAAGAAGGGGCAAAAAAGCCCTTTTTTCTTTGGGGTTTTCTAGTCGTTCGTACCTGTGAATATATACATAAAGTTATGAATTAGCTATATTTACAATAAAAGGTTTAAAGGCTTGATTTATATCTACTTTTATGATTTAATGAAATACATCAAGAAAAGAAAATAAGCATAAGCCAACGAAAGGTTAAGAACGATGCCCGAGTCAATCCATCACGAATCAATGCCAGCCCAACAGCCTGAGGCTGTAGAGGCTCAGCCAGCACTGACACCAGCAGTAAGAGATCTGATTGTAAGTCCTGAAGGTTTGCTGCCACGTGATCAGGCGATTGATGCTATTCAAGGAGAAATTCAAGGGCTTCAAAATACCTTAGTAGAAGCTGGAGAGAAAGTACAGACCCCTGGCTTTCGGGCATCCGCAGAAGATATTGTTGATATGCGTGGTCATCTAAGAGAACTTCGTGCAAATGAAGAACCTCGCTTGAATGCATTAAGAGAGGCTTGGACGGCTTATGGAGGAGAGGACATTGAGGAAGCTCAGACAGTAACAGATTCGCTTGATTTCCGTTCTGACGCCTACGATCACGTCACCGCCAAGACAGGACTCCGGGATGCCAAAGACACATTTTATGCTAACCTCCAGGGGGCTGTAGAAGCCGAGGACAATGCAGGCGAGATTAACCAGGTACCTCCTACTAGTGACGAACTTCTGGCCCTTTTCGATCAGGTCCAGGAAGCAGCCATGAATGGTGACGAAGAGACCCGCGCATCTGCAGATGCCCGTTTAGAGGAGGCCCTTAGGCGGGTACCTTCAAAGGAAGAAAATCAAAGGGTGGGTGACGCCGCAGAAAATACAACAGATGCAGCAAGGATCACCCCAAATGAGTCAGGCAGCACGGACGAAGACGAAGCAGACAGTCAGGGTCTTTACGAAGAGTGGTTGAATGAGGGTGAAGGTGAAGATTCTGGCGTGCGTCGTGGTAGAAGTGTCTTTGATGACAATTTTGAGGATGAGAACGACAGCGAAGATTACGGCGACCCTGACGCATTGAATGGACATGGGAACTACGACGATACTGAGTCAATCCAACTCCCTGATCAGACAACCGAGCGACGTCGTGGTCCTAGACAGTGGCTACACAATCGTTGGAATAGTATTCAGACTCGGGCAGCTGCACTGAAGGTGGGCGACTTACGACACGCATTTGGTGATGATCCTGAGTCTCATACCGGTGGCAATATCCTAACCCGGAAGCGTATCAAGCAGGCTGCAATTCTCGGTGCGGCTGCCCTTGCGACTTACTGGACTGCAACTGGTAAGATAGATCTTAATCCGGGCGACAATGATCAATCCTTCTGGCAGTCTATTGATATCAGTCCAGTCAATGACGATAGTGGCCAAGTTCCTCAGTATGCACTTGAGCATCAGGGGGGTTACGGCGTTTTCCGCGGTGAAGGCGTGACACATGATGTGCTAAATAACGTCATTGACAATCCAGACGCCTTTGGGAGGATGAGCAAGAATCCTAAAGACTTCAATAATCTTTTAGAGTGGACCAATAACTTTGCATCAGACTTCCGCAATACACACCCTGGTCTGCCTGATCAGGCGGTAGAGGCGGCAACCCGGGCTGCCGCAGAGGCTCAGTTAGATAAACTGAACGTGGCAAGCTAGATATACTGGCTTCACGAAACCAGCTGAGGTGGTAAAATAAAAGCTGAAAGGAAGTGAACGATGTTTAAGCTAGATGACAATTTGTTGAAAGAACTGGGACTGGGTGCATTGCCAGCCGATGAAAAGAACAAGATGCTGGCCCATATCTATGAAACGCTGGAGATGCGGGTAGGTATGAAGCTGGCAGAGAAGATGACCAATGAACAGCTGGATGAGTTTGAGGGCTTCATAGACAAAAACGACGAAGCCGGCGCACTCAAGTGGCTGGAATCCAACTTTCCCAACTACAAGCAGGTGGTAGCTGATGAGCTGGAGGCTTTAAAAGGGGAAATCAAGCAGGCTGCACCACAGATTGTGGCTGCCAGCCAACAGGCTTTGCAGCAGCAGGCAGCCGTTGCTCACCAGCAGCCGCAATATAATAACCCTGCTCATGCGGTTCAACCCCCGCAACAGCAGCAGCCTGGCGCGAGCTTTGGTCAGCAGCCTCAGGCTCCACAGAGCCCCGTCGCTTCACTGCCACAGCAACCCATGGTGCCACAACCTGGTCAGGGAGCCTATTATCAGCCGCCACCTGCTCCCATGGGTGGTCCAAGCCATCAGCAGCCCCCTGTAAATAGTACGCCCTTTTCTCAGCAGCCTACTCAGCAGCAATCTGACGCTGATGATACCCAGCAGCCACCAGCACAGGCTGCCTAACTCTAATCCTAACCTCTGACCCTAAGACTTTAGTAAGTGGCCGTAGCCGGCTAGAAACGCGGCTGCGGTCATTTCTTTTTTGCCCGCCGGTTTAAGCCGGTCGATGCAGAGGTATCCACTGCCGCACTCTACCATGAGGGCACTACCTTGTGCGTCAATGTCTCCTGGTTTACTGTCCGGATCGTTTACCGGTACGGCGTGAGCTTTTGTTAAGATGACGTCCTTGCCGGCGATGGTGGTCCGGGATTTGGGCCATTCCACAAAGGCGCGGATTTCGCGTTCGACCTGTACGGCGGGCTTGTTCCAGTCGACCGTTCCATCTTCTTTCGTGAGTTTGCGGGAAAAGGTAGGGGGCTTGGAAAGGTCCTGGTCCCTGGGTACGACCTCGCCCGCTACGTACCTGGGCAGTATTTCTCTTAGGGAGACATGGCTTATTTCAATCAGGGCATCTGTTAGTTCTGGTGCGGTAATTTCCTTGGGTAAAAGGTAGGGGGACTGGGACAAAAGGGGTCCTTCGTCCAGGCCGGCCGTGATGACCATAAGGCTAACGCCGGTTACTTCCTGGCCGGAAAGGACAGAAAAGGTAATGGGGTCGGCCCCTCGCCACTCCGGCAGGAGACTAAAGTGGCTATTTACAATACCTAAGGGAAAATAATCTATAACGTCCTGAGCAATAATAATTCCGTAGTCTATGACCACTCCCAGATTAGAGGTGACCGGTTTTTGCACAAAGAGTTCTGAAAGCTCTTTCTTGTTGGTGGGCGTGAAGGTTTTAAGCTTTAGGCTGTCGCATAGTTCTAGGACAGGGGTGTCACCCCGATGGTGAACTGGCTTGGGTTTGGTCACTACTGCCTCAATGACAAAGTCTTTTACAAGGAGTTCCAAAGACTTGGCGGCCACCGGGCCGCTCCCAAAAAACACGATCGGTATTTTACCAGAGGTCTTTGCTGTCTTTGACATCTTTTTCATAGTCTAATTTTTCTAAATGACCCTCTTTGTCCAGTCTGTAAAAGGCTTCGGGCCTGTCCTTGATATGGTCAATGAAGACTTTACCATTGGTGTGGTCTATTTCATGCTGAAAGACACGCGCCAGAAAGCCCTCGGCAGTAACACGAATCTGCTTGCCTTCTTTGTTCAGGGCGGTTACGCGGACTTTGCTATAGCGGGGAACTTTGCCGTATATATCCCGAACACTCAAGCAGCCTTCAAAGTCTACCTCCAGCTTGCCTTCGAATTTGGTTATCTTGGGGTTTATAAAAGCGTGGAAGCTGCGGTCTGATTTGTCGTCAAAGTTATTGCGTATGACCACAATTCGCAGCTTTTTGTCCACCTGGATGGCCGCCAGGGCAACGCCTACCTCATGTTTGCGGCTGTCCTCCCAATCCAAGGTGGCTGCCTCCATGTCTGTGATCAGCTTTTTGACTTCATCTGTGATGATGCCGACTTTTTGCGAACGTTGACGCAAATGCTCAGCAGGCAGCGTAATAATATCGTCTTTGGTCATTCGTTATATCTTATCAGAGAAGACTTATGGGGTCGACATCATACGACCAGTTAGCGGGCAGGTCCTTGATGATGTCAACCAGGACTGGCCGCCGGGCGGACTTGATAATGATTTGCCAGTGGTATTTTCCGTGGGACTTTTCGACGAATGCTGGATTTGGGCCGATCACCTCTACGGGCAAGTGACTCGTACGAAGCTTCTCTGCAAGCCGTTGGCTGGCCTGCTGGGCAGCTGTACTGCTTGCTCTGGTGCACATGAGCTTAAGCACATACTTGAAAGGCGGAAATCCATAGCGCTTTCTCTCTATAATTTGTTGGTCATAAAAAGCCTCATAATCTTTGGTAACAGCGGCTCGGAGTAAGGGGCTTTCGGGGTGATACGTCTGAATAACGGCCGTACCCGGGATATGGCCGCGGTGTACCCGGCCCAAAGCCTGGGTAATGAGCTGGTAGGTTCGTTCCTCGGCCGTGTAGTCCGGGAAAAATAAGCTTGCTTCTGCTGTAACAATTCCTACAACACTAAGCTTAGGCAAGTCCAATCCCTTACCTAACATTTGCGTGCCAACCAATACATCTGCCGAACCCTGCCGTACAGCGGTGTACTGCTGATCCAGACGCTCTGTTTTGTGTGTGTCGCTATCAAAACGCTTTACCCGGGCAGAAGGGAGAAGGCGTTCAATCTCTGCCACGATGAACTTGGTCCCTATGCTGCGAAAAACGATGTCATCGCTACTACAGTCTGGGCAGGAACTGAGGGTTTTCTGCTGATACCCACAAGTATGGCAAACCATGGTATGAAAGTCTCCATGGTATGTCAGCGGGAGGTCGCAGTTGGGACAAAGTGCTTGCCAGCCACATGCCTGGCAGAGTGCAAGTCTTGCAGTACCTCGCCGATTTAAGAAGATCAGTGACTGCTGTTTGCTGGCGAGGGACTTTTCAATCGAGTCTATAAGTGTGTCAGAAATCCAGGGAGAGCGGCCAAAGTGCTGCTTGTCCTTAAGGTCCACTATGCTAACGATTGGCTTCTGCCCGAAATTGGACTGCATGGCTTGCTGTTGCATTCTGATCACGGGGAGACCCTTTTCTTTGAAGGCATAATAATCACCTACCAGTGGCGTGGCGCTTCCCAGGATAAGCTGTGCCTGGTGAAGCTCTGCTAATTTTGCTGCTACCCTTGTAGCAAGGTAGTGCGGAGCCTGTTCTTGTTTATAAGACGGTTCATGAAACTCGTCCAGAATAATAAAACCCACTTTGTGCACTGGGGTGAATAACGCAGAGCGAGGTCCAATTATCACCAGGGGCTTGTCTGACTCCAGGCTACGCATCCAGCCGTTTCGGCGGGCTGTGGAGCTGAGTTCGGAATGCATAACAAGTGTTTGATCGGGGAATGCTTCTTGCAAAGAAGTCGCCAGTTGAGGCGTAAGCCCAATCTCTGGCGTTAGCAGGATGACAGACAGGCGCTTGCCAAGTGCCTGTCTGGCGAGTTCTATGTAAAGTCGGGTTTTTCCGGTGCCTGTGTCGCCATGGAGCAGGATGCTCTTTGGGTGCTGTTCCTGGATTTGTCTGAGCGCTTGTGCCTGGTTTTTTGTGAGGGGTGGTAGGGGTGTTGGCAATTGGGAAGCGGCCTGCCTGGTTTGGGACTGCCGACTTTTCGAGGACAGAATGCCTGGCAGTGCAAGAGAGGCGATTTGGCCGGAGGGCGCGGGGTAATACTCCTTAAGCCATGCGATCAGGGCCAGCAGCTCGGCTGGCACTGTCCTGGTGCTTATGACCCCCAGAATGTCTTTAGAGGTAAAGGTTGGTTTAGAAGCTTTCCTTATGACTACGGCTACGACAGTTTGACGTTGCAAAGGGACGATTACCGGCGTACCGGGCCTTAACGGGGACTCATGCCTATAGGTCAGCAGTTTGGCGCTATGGTAGCGCTGGCTGCTTACCAAAACCTCAAAATAAAAGTAGGGCATGAGTCTAGTATAGGATTTATTGGAAAATTATGTTGAAAGTCTTGCGAGGGTCCAGTATACTTTACGTTGTCTGATTGACAATGAAGAGGCTTATGCTAGACGTTTTTATTACTTCACGAGTTCGACGCAAAATTATAGTCGTGTACGCCAAGTACCCGGATTTCAAGACACATGTCCGTGGTCTGGCGAAATTGATCAAAGAAGATGCCGGCAATATTCAACGCGAGTTAAAGCGCCTGGAGAAGATCGGGTTCCTGATATCCGAACGCCAGGGCAATACGAAGATCTATCATACCAACAAGCATTTCATTATTTTTAAAGAACTCCAAAGCATAGTGTTGAAGTCACAACGTATGAATCAAAAGAAGCAACAGCCGGGTTCTTAGCCGGCAGGTGTTACTTGCATATTGGTATCTGTTAGCGTACAATATTCCGCATGATACAAGTAACCCGTAAAGATTCTAAAGAATCTGTAGAGAACGTTTTGCGCCGGTTTACGCGCAAAGTACAAAGTGCCGGGGTGGTAGCAGGTGCAAAACAGGCACAACACTTTGAGAAACCTATAAGCAAGCGTGACAGGCGCGAAAAGGCTATTCAGCGCCGCGAGCGCAAGTCTCTGAAACTGAAGAAAATTAAGCTTGGCCAAAAATAGCAACTTTGGTCAGGTCAATAAGGGTTTTTAAGAACCCTTATTTTTCTGCTAAACTGCCGGTAGGGAAGTATGAGCATAAAACAACATATAGATGCTGATCTGAAGGCTGCGATGCTGAGTGGTGATAAAATACTCGTTACTACTTTGCGTACTCTGAAAAGTGCTGTTTTGTATGCAGAAGTTGCCTCCGGCAGGCGGGAGAATGGCTTAGACGACAAGGATGTGATTGAACTTTTTAGAAAAGAGGCAAAGAAGCGTCAGGAAAGTGCAGAACTTTATACCAGGGGCGGGAATCAGGCGAAGGCCGACGCTGAGTTAGCAGAGATTAAGGCCATTGAAGTATATTTGCCCGCTCAACTGTCTGATAAAGTGCTTCAGGACCTGATAGAACAAGCAGTAAGCGAGCAGGAAGAAGTTTCGCCCCAGGCTCTGGGTAAAATCATTGCCCGCGTAAAAGAGCTGAGTGGTGGCGCTGTGGATGGGGGTCGTATTGCGGCCGGTGTCAAAGAAAGGCTGCAAAAGTGATTGTCTTTATGGGAGTAGCTGGTTCGGGCAAGAGCGTGCAGGGACGTTTGCTGGCTGATGAGCTGGCCCTACCCTGGCTTTCCACTGGTGAGTTTTTGCGTATGCTTGTTTCGGGTGACCGGCGTAAAGACATGCTTGCCGGTAAGCTGCTTTCAGACAGGGAAATCATCAAACTTGTACAAAAGATCTTCGCTATGATAGACGTGCATGAAGAGTTTATACTTGATGGGTTTCCGCGGACTGTTTCTCAGGCCGATTGGCTGCTGAATCAACACAAACACGGCCAGCTGGATGTCACGGCCGTCATCCATTTGACCGTAGGCGAGCAAACGGTGCTGGACAGACTGTTGCGGCGAGGTCGCCAGGATGACCATAAAGAGGCAATTCTGGAACGTTTTCGTGAATATGAAGAAATCACCAAACCAATCCTGGATCATTTCAGAAGTGCCAAAGTGCCAATATTCGATATCGACGGTGAAGACTCGGTTAACACCATTCATCAAGAAATAAAACAGGCTATAACTTCATTGGCCTAAGCCACTATGCAGATCAAGGTTAAAACCCCGGCAGAAATAAAGGCAATGCGAGAAAGCGGCCGGTTGCTGGCAACGGTGCTGGCAACCCTGAAGCAGGCCGTGCAGCCCGGCCTCACGACCAAAGACCTTGCAGAGATTGCCAAGCGTGAGCTGCGTGGTACTGGCGGTCAGCCTACGTTTTTAGGGCAATACGGCTTTCCTGAAGTTATCTGCATCTCACTAAATGACGAGATAGTGCACGGTATCCCAAGTGCAAAACGTGAAATCAGGCAAGGGGATATTGTGAGTCTGGACTTTGGTGTGACATACGACGGCATGATTACTGACTCTGCCATATCAACTGTTGCGGGTGGAGCTAAAAACGAAAAGGTAATTAAGCTCCTTCAAGATACTCAAGCTTCACTCTATGCTGGAATTGCAACGCTCAGGAACGGAGTGCGTGTGGGCGATATCAGCAGTGCAATTCAGCAGGTACTTGATGCAGGCGGTTACGGTGTGGTGCGCGACATGGTTGGGCATGGTGTAGGACATCAGCTGCATGAGGAGCCGGATATACCTAATTACGGCAGAAAAGGTACCGGTCCGGCGCTCTCTACTGGTATGACTATTGCAATTGAGCCCATGGCTACTTTAGGTGATTTTCGGGTATTTATCGACGTTGACGGCTGGACTGTTCGATCTAACGACAGATCCCTGGCAGCCCACTTTGAGCACACCATTCTTATTACGCAGGATGGATCAGAGATTCTAACCAAGCTCTAGCGCGAGTCTGACCCCCACTCACTTTTTGCATCCAAAGAGGCTGACGAAGTGTGAAGCCGGAGTCCGCCCCAAAAAAAAGTGGGGGCAGATCCTGCGCGGAGCGTCTCTTTGGGGTGAAAAGTGAGTGGGGGTCAGCTAGCGAATACTTCATCTGGCGCTTATGGTATACTTTCAGCATGCGCGATCCTTCGCCCAGTCATTTCTTTGGGCTCGATATTGGTACGAGTGCTGTTCGTTGTGTTGTCGGCATGATTGATGGCCAGGACTCGCACCCTTCTATTATTGGTCATGGCAGTGCACCGAACCTGGGGATGCGTAGAGGCGCCGTTGTACATATAGAAGACGTGGTAGAGGCGGTGATTCATGCCGTGACGGAAGCTGAGCGACTTTCCGGTGTTCAAATACATAACGCCACTGTTAACGTCAATGGATCGCATGTTGTTGGCATGAACTCCAAGGGCGTAATAGCCATCAGCACGGCTAATCGCCAGATATCGAATGAAGATAGATTACGCGCAGAAGAAGCGGCAACGATTGTAAAGCTACCGCCTAACAGAGAAATCATTCAGGTCTTTGCCAAGAATTATCGACTGGATGGTCAGGATAACATCAAAGATCCTGTAGGTATGCAGGGAGTAAGGTTAGAGGTAGATACACATATTGTGACGGCGGCTTCTCCAAATTTGAAGAGCTTGGGGCTCGTGCTTGAGAAGGCGCATATCAAACCAAGCCACTACACCGTAACCAGTCTTGCTGCTGCAGAGGCTGTGTTAAGCCGCCAACAGAAAGAGTCGGGCACTTTATTACTTGATATAGGGGCCGGCACAACGAACTTAACAGTGATAGAAGACGGAGAGGTTCAGCATGTAGCGGTCCTGCCCCTGGGGGGCATGCATATCACAAACGACCTGGCTATTGGGCTTAAGACAGATTTGGATATTGCTGAAGAGGTAAAACTAAAACACGCCGACCTGGGCCCTGACTCAAAAATAGGCAGTGTCTCTGTCGTTTATGAAGAAAAGACCCATATTTTCGATGCCGAGGATATTCGAATGATTACCGAAGCAAGAGTGGATGAGATACTGGAGTACGTTGATAAGGAATTGAAAAAGATTCATCGTTCACGAAAGCTGCCGGGCGGCATTGTACTTGTTGGCGGGACGGCTAATTTGCCAGGCATAGCCGAATTTGCCAAAGAGAAGCTGGAGCTTGCTACAAGAGTTGGTGCGCTCCAGCCGCTTTCGGGTCTTGTCGATACCGTTCAGGATCCTGCATATGCTGGCTCAGTCGGGCTTATGTTGCTTGACATGCTCTTTATGCCGACAGACGAACAGATGGTAGCGGGTAAGCCAAATGAAGGCATATTCGGGCTTATAGAAGGCCTCTTACGTCGTTTTAAGCGCTAAAAAGCGCTAAAAATATGTTGAGATCGTGTTGAGCTTGTACGGTTGTGTGCCTGATTGAATCCGAAAGAGGCATAGGGTATACTCTCTCTATAACTAGGACAGGAAGAGGAATCTTATAAGATGCCACAAGTTGCGCCAGCCATAGAAACTTTTGCACGGATTAAAGTAGTAGGGGTCGGTGGAGCCGGAGGTGCTGCTGTCAATCGTATGATTGATGCAGGGGTTGAAGGAGTTGAGTTTATTGTTGTCAATACGGACGCTCAGGCACTTCATCACTCCTTGGCTCAGAAGAAGATCCACATTGGAACCGACACCACTCGTGGACTTGGCGCAGGAGCAGACCCACAAGTGGGACAGAAGGCTGCTGAAGAATCTTTGGAAGAAATAAAGAAGGCTCTTGAGGGCGCCGATATGGTCTTTATTACCCTGGGAGCTGGCGGCGGCACAGGAAGTGGAGCGGGTCATATCGTCGCTAATGCCGCCAAGCAATCGGGTGCTCTTGTTGTAGGTTTTGCTACAAAGCCGTTTGCATTTGAGGGTGACAAACGTCGCCGTAACGCTGAGGTTGCTATAAGTAACCTGCGAACGGCGGTTGATACCCTCATAGTGATCCCGAACGACCGTTTGTTGCAAACTATTGACCGGCAAACCCCTTTGCTGGAAGCCTTTAAGGTGGCAGATGATGTGCTAAGGCAAGGTGTGCAGGGTATATCTGACCTGATTACCGTTCACGGGCTTATCAATCTGGACTTTGCAGATGTCAAGGCGGTCATGCAGAGTGCTGGTTCAGCGCTTATGGGGATCGGACGGGCAAGCGGTGACGACAGGGCTGTTAAGGCGGCGCAACAGGCCGTTGAATCACCCCTGCTGGAAGTGTCAATTGATGGCGCCAGGGGCATCCTGTTCAACGTCATTGGTGGCATGAATATGTCCATGCACGAGATAAACACGGCCGCAGAGACAATAACGGCCGCAGCTGATCCGGATGCCAATATCATTTTTGGAGCGACTATTACTCCGGACCTTGAAGATGAAATAATTATCACGGTAGTAGCAACTGGCTTCGATGCAACCTATTTTACTAATCGTGATGTCGACACTACAACGACTCGGCAAAGTTCGGTAACACCTGTTCGCAGTACAGACAACAACGATTTGGCGGACATTGACACAAACCTGGACGAGCCCACCGAGGCCTCTCAGGCTTTTGAAAATGAGAAGCCCATGCCAAACATCTGGAATATGGAAGGGGAAGAAGAAAAACAGGAGACCTCTCATGAGGCGCGGGGTAGCAGCCCGGGCTCCAGTGCTTCCTCTCAGGCTTTCGTGGGCACTGATGCTGACGAGGACGAACTGCAAAAACCATCCTTCCTTCGCAGGCTAAAAAATCGTCGTCAGGCCACAGATGAATCGCAAGAAGACTCCCCGGAAGATAAAAAAGCTGCGTAAATAATACACCACATTTTACTTGCCAAAGCGCTATAGCTAGGGCTATCCTTAGAAACATAGACGCTATATATGGTTCAGATGCGTAGCGATCGTACATTCAGATGAGTAAAAGATTTGCACATCTGGAGCATGAGAAGCTAAGGGTTATAACGCCTGATGCCTCTGTAGCTTGGATGTGGGAAGCTAAGGAGGTATGCGATAGAATGAAATGCAGCCAATGCTATCAGGTTGACACGAAAGTCATAGAGTCGCGAGACGTAGCTGACGGAGAAGCGGTTCGCCGCCGCCGTGCATGCACGAACTGTCATTACCGATTTACTACCTATGAGCGCTTAGAGCGTCCGCAGATTATTGTGATTAAGAACGACGGTACCAGGGAGCTGTTCAATCGTGACAAGCTCTTGGCGGGTTTGTACCGGGCGTGCGAAAAGACGCAAGTAACGAGTCTGCAGCTTGAGCGTTTGGTGGCAGACATTGAGCACCAGATATACGCTTGCGGCGAACAGGAGACTCCTACTGCAAAAATTGGCGATATGGTTATGGAACGCCTCGCACCGCTGAATGAGGTGGCCTATGTACGCTTTGCCAGTGTGTACCGTCGATTTAAGGATATTGCCGGGTTCGAACGCGAACTGCTTCAAATCAGGGAGCGAAAAACCCACCCCGTCAAGGTCTAGGCCTTGACGACTCTCCCCGGCTCTTAAGGCAAGCGAGCGTTGAGGTTCGAGGGGAGTATCGGCCAATCCTTGAGAGTGACACTGGCGGCGAGATCTCTAAATAAAAACTTTAATAATAAAACTAATCAACGGTTGCCGAGTGATGGACGGTTTGTTTTCGGCACCACATAAAGTGAGGGTAGGTATATGGGAGAAACAGCAATCCTGGGACACAGGCGTCTACTGACGTCCCCTAAAACCAAGGCGTATGATCAGCTTAAGTGGGTCAAGCGTGATTCGGTGATTAAGAACCCAATGACTGGCAAGCCGGTCTTTGAGCAGAAGGATGTCGAATTCCCGGAAGGCTGGTCCCTCAACTCTATTAACATTGTGGCGCAAAAATATTTCACTGGTACCCCTGGCACGAATGAGCGGGAAAGTTCTCTTAGAGAGCTCGTTGACCGGGTTGCCGATACTGTTACCCGGCAAGGTCTGCAAGAGGGCTACTTTGAGTCAGAGGTTGAAGCGGAAGATTACCGTGAGGAGCTGAAGTACATTCTTGCCACCCAGCGGGCTGCCTTTAACTCTCCGGTCTGGTTCAATATAGGCGTCCCCGAGCGCGCACAGCAAGCAAGCGCATGCTTTATTCTAGCCGTAGAAGACACGATGCCTTCCATTCTGAACTGGTATAAAGAAGAGGGCATGATTTTCAAGGGCGGGTCCGGGGCCGGTATAAATATCAGTAGCATTCGCTCATCGGTTGAACCACTTGGCAAGAGTGCTGGTTCGGCTTCCGGGCCGCTGAGTTTTATGCGTGGAGCTGATGCATCGGCCGGTGCTATTAAGAGCGGGGGCAAGACCCGTCGTGCGGCCAAGATGGTTATTATGAATGCCAGTCACCCCGATATTGATGAGTTTATTTGGGCAAAAGCCCGCGAGGAACGCAAAGCTCGTGATCTTGAGGCTGCTGGCTGGGACATGTCTCTTGATGGTAAAGATATCCACTCTATACAGTACCAAAATGCTAATAACTCAGTCAGGGTAACTGATGAGTTTATGGAGGCAGTCGAAGCCAACGCTAACTGGGAGCTTATTGCAGTTACAACAGGCAAACCAGTTAAGACGGTAAAGGCCCGGGACTTGTTCCGGCAAATTGCAGAGGCAGCGTGGGAGTGTGCAGACCCGGGTATGCAGTTCGACACGACTATAAACAGATGGCATACTACTCCTAACGCCGGGCGCATTAACGGCAGTAACCCGTGCTCGGAGTACATGCACCTGGATAACTCTGCGTGCAACCTGGCAAGCATCAACCTTCTGAAATACCTGAAGGAAGATGGTTCGTTTGATGTAAAGTCTTTTATCCATACAGTAGAGCTGATTTTTACTGCGCAGGAGATTCTGGTTGGCTACAGTGAGTACCCCACAGAGAGTATTGCCAAAAACGCCAAGGCATATCGGGAATTGGGCCTTGGCTATGCCAATCTTGGCGCACTGTTAATGGCTATGGGTCTGCCCTATGACTCTGATGAAGGCCGCGCAATTGCTGCTGCCATCACTGCGCTCATGACCGGTCAGGCATATGCTACAAGCGCAAAGATTGCAAACCGGGTGGGACCTTTTGCTGGCTTCCACAAGGATCGGGACGGCACGCTGCAGGTACTTCGCATGCACAGGGAGGAAGTATCCAGGATAGATGCCTCTCTGGTAAGCGAAGAACTGCTTAGCGCTGCAGCAGCAGCCTGGGATGATGCGGTTGAACTGAGTGAAATATACGGTGTTCGCAATTCGCAGGCGAGCGTACTAGCTCCAACTGGAACGATTGGGCTTATGATGGACTGTGATACCACTGGTATTGAGCCGGATCTGGGTCTGGTGAAGGTCAAAAAACTGGTAGGTGGTGGAACAATGAGTATCGTTAACCAGACCGTTCCACGTGCGCTTAAAGAGCTCGGCTACTCAAAGGTCCAAGTTGACGACATTGTGAGCTACATTGATGTAGAAAAAACTATACTAGGCGCCCCCGACCTTAAGAAGGAGCATGAACCAGTTTTCGCGTGCTCTATGGGGGATAACGCTATCCACTACATGGGTCATGTAAAAATGATGTCAGCCGTACAACCATTCTTGTCTGGCGCGATTAGCAAGACTGTTAATATGCCAGAGGAAGCTACCATCGAGGAAGTTGAGCAACTGCACATGGAATCCTGGAAGCTGGGCCTGAAGGCGGTCGCCATCTACCGTGATAACTGCAAGGTAGCTCAGCCGCTTTCTATGGCTAAAAAAGCAGGCAGTGAAAAGGTTGAGCCAGCTGCAGCAGCTACAGAAGCAAACGACAAAATAATTATTAGAACCGCCATTCGCCGCAAACTGCCACGGGTTCGCCAGAGTCGCACATATCATTTTGAGATTGCCGACATGGATGGTTTCTTCACCGTAGGTGAATATGACGACGGAAACCCGGGCGAGTTGTTCGTGAATATCTCGAAACAGGGCTCAACTTTGTCAGGACTGATGGATTCCTTCGCCATCTCCGTAAGCCACGGGCTGCAATATGGTGTACCTCTGAAGAGCTACGTAAGGACGCTGCGTGGTACAAGCTACGCGCCAGCAGGTATTACGGACGATCAAGAGATTCGTACAGCCAGCTCTATCACAGACTATATCGTCCGCCGGTTGGCTATGGATTACTTGTCGTTTGACGATCGCCTGGAACTTGGTTTAGCCTCGATAGAGGATATGCCAGAAGAGCAGGTGAGTCTTCTGGGCGAAGAAGTCGTTGGAGAAAAGATAGACGATAAGGTGGCAGCCGCACCTCAAGTCGCTCAAGTATCAAGTGAAAGAAAGCTGAATGTAGCCGTCCAGCCTGTAATTAACACAACAGCAGATGACACAGCACCACTCTGCTTTAACTGTGGTAATCAAACGCAAAGGGCAGGCAGCTGTTACGTCTGTTCAAGCTGTGGAAGCACAAGCGGCTGCAGCTAAGGGCTATAGATGATAGAATTTAAATATGAAAGCTGTGATTTTGTATCGTCCGGGCTCTGAGTTTGCCCGTATCGTGGAGGAGTTTGCAAGAGATTTCGAACGCCAGAGAGGCAAGACGCTTGAGCTTTTGAGTCTGGACACGGTAGCGGGAGCTGATATGGCGCGGCTTTATGGCATAAACCAGTACCCGGCACTCCTTACTCTGCGGGATGACGGGCAGCTGCTGAAGGATTGGCAGGGAGAACATCTTCCCCTTATGGAAGAAGTTGCCGGCTATTTGAATGCGTAGTTTGAACAGCGGCAACTGCTTTGACAGAAGGCCCCTTATCTGTTAAGATCTATCGGTAACTAAAAAATTCTAACTAATTAGAGAAGGCAACTCATGAAAAAAGCTGTAATTGCGACAGGTGGCAAGCAGTACCTCGTCGCAGAAGGTGAAACTCTCGAAGTTGAGCTACTCAAGCAAGAAGGCAAAACTGCAACACTCGTCCCCCTTCTTGTGATTGACGGAGATAAAACCATCGTCGGTGCGCCGGAGGTAACCGGCGTAAAGGTGTCTGTAGATGTCATAGAACCAGATGTCAAAGCAGAGAAGGTAACAGCTATTCGCTATAAGGCCAAAAAACGGGTCCACAAGATTCGCGGCCATCGTCAGCGTCATTCAGTCATCAAAATAAAGAAGATCGCCTAAAAAAGAGCCCCCGAGGGGGCTCTTTTTTACTCGCAAGTTATTCCTAAATTACTGGGCGGGCTTGTCTTCCCAGCCCAACAGCTTCATACTTACCTACAAAATGCTAAAGGCTATTTGTAATGCGAAGCTTATATAATCGAAAAAGACAGCTACTGGTGTGGGTGACCTTGGCCTGCACGGTTATTGCAACTACCTTATACCCCGTATCTGCCCTTGCTAACGGGTATGCTACGGATGATACGGGTCTCATAGCCGGTATGGTTGTAGCACTGAGTGAGTCGAGTACTCCGGCCGAGCCCAAGGTTGAACGGGCGGCGCTCGATAAGGAGGCAAAAGTAATAGGGGTCAGTACCACTGCCGACAGTCAATTGATTACAGTGGGATCCAGCAAATCAAAAGTTTTTGTGCAAACAACTGGCGAAGCCACGGTTTTTGTGGCGAGCCTGAATGGGGACGTAAAGAAGGGTGACCTTTTAGCACCGTCACCGCTCCTGGGCATACTCATGAAGGCCGATGAGAGCACTGCGCCTATTGTCGGTATTGCCATAGAAGATTTTGATGAAAACGCTGCCGAGACCCAAACTATTCAAGAGGCGGGGGTATCGAAAGAAACAAAGATCGACCAAATACGAATAAACCTGGACCATAAAGCTGCTTCAAATCAACAGTCGAGTGCTACAGACTCCTCTTTAGAAAGGCTTGGCCGGGCTATTGTAGGCAAGGATGTGGGCGAGATTCAAGTCCTGGCGGCTCTGGTTATCTTTTTGATTGTACTGGTTGCTGAAGGCGGGATCATTTACGGCGCAATATCAAGTGCGATTACGGCGCTCGGCCGCAATCCTATGGCTCACCAAGTCATCCGAAAGGAGATGGTCAGGGTCGTGGGGATAGCCATAATAGTTTTGGGGATTGGGATAGCTGCTATCTATGCCATTTTGTGGATTTAGGGCAGATAGGCTTCGCTGGAGGACCTTCCAGGTAAAGCTTTCCACAGGTAAGATGACAAAACCAGATTCATGTATGTTGTATTAAATATTGTACTCACATACAATAGAAGTGGGACAGTGTCTTTACTCGCAGGAAAGACACTTTAACTATCCACAGGGGTAGCCCAAACAAAAATTCAAAATACATTATGGAAGAAAACTCCCTTCCACCAGCTCAGCCGATGCCCGGAAGTGATGCATCGGAATCTCTTGATAGTGCAGATGCCAGCGCACCTGTGTCTAGTTATTCGCTTGCACAAAAAACATATCCTATTGAAACATTAGAAGTACGCAACGAAGGGAGCGCAGTTTCCCAAAGGGGAGCAACAGTTTCCACTGGAATTCGTGGCAACCCTGTGTCTCGACGCAAAGCCGCCCTGATATCCCTCTTCATTACGCTATTAGTCGTGTTTGTCACCGGGGTTGCCATTGCCTACGTTGTTAGAAAAAGGACCCAGGATAACTCCGTCGTGGAGCGCAATGTGCCCACCCAGGCTGTTTCTATTGACAATCCTCTACCAGAAACTAATCTTCTTGAGCTACAAGGGGAAGAAGACTCGTTGTTGGTCAACGGGGATATTATTGCCCGGGGCGACCTCAAGGTAGTTTCGAATTCTTTTGTGTCGGTTCTGCGTACGGAAGCTCTGAGCGCAGACAGGACGATCACGCTTCCTAATGCCTCAGGAGTTGTTTGCTTAGATGTTAATAACTGTGATTTTGCCGCCAATGACGATCTGGCGCAACAGAACACGCAGCTAACCCAGCACACTGTCCAGATTACCCAGCTTCAAGAAGAGTTAGGCCAGATTGTTATTCCGCCGGCGGGTGTGACCTCTTTGAATAATCAAAATGGTGCTGTAACTATCCAGGGTTCACTCAACCAGATTACGGTGGGTACGGCAAATGGTGTCATTACGCTTTCGACACCCCAGGACCTTGATGCAAACGCTAATGTTCAATTTGGCAGCTTATCTATTGACCCCGGTGGAGAGATACGGGCAAACAGTTGGTCTCAGACAGGAGCAGGTAATGACCTTGTCATAAATGCTGGTGCAGATAACATACTCTTTACGGACGGTAGTCGAACTTTTCTGCTCCCGGGAGGCGGGGGCGCTGCACAGACCATCTGTACCAGCCAAGGCAATTGTGGGGGTGGGGGCGCTACGCCTGTTCTGTTAGCGCCTGGTTCAGCCCAGGACGATTCGAGTGCTGATGTATCTATTTTTATTAATGACACTGGAGGAGGCCATCTCATACAGATGCAGTCCGGGGGTGTTGATAGACTGGTGGTTACAAACAGTGGCGACACAAGTGTCAGTGGTGACCTAACGGTGGGCGGACTGGGAAGTGGACCCGTGCGTGCTACTGGAGGGCTTCTAAGTGTTGGCGCAATCGCTCTGGGAAGTAGCGATGTTTCCGGCACTCTCGCCGTGTCTAACGGAGGTACGGGGGCTGCTTCACTTACTGCCAACGGTGTTCTTTTGGGTAATGGAGCGGGCGCAATAACATCTGTAGCCTCTGGGGGTGCAGGGCTTTGTTTCATGAGTAATGCTGGTGCTCCATCCTGGCAGGCCTGTCCGGGCGGTAGCGGGGTTTCCAGCGTCAATAGCCTCACTGGCGCTTTGACCCTGCAGGGTACCGCCAATCAAATAAGCGTGGTAAGCGGAGGGACTACGATCACTCTGTCTACACCCCAGGACATCGCAACTAACTCTGACGTACAGTTTAACGCCATGGTCCTGACAGGCTACCTGCATTCAACTGACAGTGTTGACGTTGATGTTCGTGCCTCTTTTGGAAATGGCACTACCGAATATCAGTCTGATCCCGTAACCGACCCCGGCAAGATTTTATTGGTAACTAATACATTCCATGCCGGTACTGATTGTTTGAATGGTTGTTCCGGTGTGATGTCAGCAGTGGAGCTGGGCACGGCAACTAACCCAACCATGCTGAGTGCGTACAGGGGAGCAGTCAACATAGACACAGGCCAATCGCTGACAAGTGCAGCAGGTCTTTACGTTGAAACACCCAATATTGAGGCCGGCGGCTCCATAGGTACTTCTTATGGTGTTTATGTAGAAACGCTTAATAACGCCGGTGCCAACGTTGGGCTATATGTTCAAAGCGCAAGCACTTATGGCATCTGGGTAGATGCGGGGTTGACCCGCCTGGATGGCGGCGTGTCGTTGGGCGGCGCCAACCCCATAGAAATTGAGGGTGCAACAGATAACGCTTTTGAAACCACGCTGGGTGTGGTTGACCCTACGGCTGACAGGGCAATAACTTTCCCTGATCTTGATGGTACGGTTTGTCTGGACAGCGGCAACTGTCTTGGAGGGGCCGGCGGGGCGCCGAATAACGCCGCCTATCTGACAATTGGTAACAATGCTACGCTGTCTGGCGAACGGGCGATTGCCGTGAATGCTACCAACCTTGCTTTCACTGATGGCGGTGCCAACGGCTCCTACACCATCAACACCGTTCAGAACATCGCTACTACTTCTACGCCCACCTTTGCCGGACTTACACTCAACGGCAATTTGAACATTGGGGCAAATACGATACAGGGAACAGCCGCCGCCATAGATTTTACAAACTTTGATGTTTCAAGTGCTGGAGCAGTTACCGCAGTTGGCGTCAACGCCGGGTCTGGCCTGTTGCAGGGCACCGGCGGCCTGACAGTTGGCGGCACAGTCACGCTCTCTAACCTTACAAATGGCTTCCTGGAAGTTAATGGTGCTGGCGTAGTCAGTGTTGGTACCATAAACCTCGGTGCTGATACCACTGGTGACTACACGGCTAACCTCGGCGCTCTTACGGGCCTCAGTACCACCGGCAACAGCGGAGAAGGCAATACGCCGACTCTGAGCGTGCTCTATGGTTCAGGCGCCAATACGGCTGTCGAGGGAGATACTGGTATTACGGTTAATGCGGGTACAAACCTGACTGGCGGCGGTTCGATAACCCTTGGGGCAGGCGGTAGCGTGACCGTCAATGTAGCCGACAGTCCGACCTTTGCGGGGGATGTCGTCATCCAGGGCGGTGATCTGACCCTCGGTACCGCCACGGATCCAGCGGTATTCACGCTGCATGACGGTGATGGTGAAACTATAGCATTCGATCTGCCTGACGTCTCTGCCAGCTATGTCCTGACGTTGCCCACGGCTGTCGGTTCGGCAAACCAGTGTTTGAAAGCCCAGGATGGCACTGGGACACTCTTCTGGGATGATTGTACTGGCGGCGCAGGCGGCGGATTGGACGGTTCGGGTACACTCAACCGAATTGCGAAGTTCACGCCCGACGGCACAACAGTCGGCGATTCTTCGCTGTCAGATAACGGCAGTGTGGTGACAGTCAACGGCAACGTGAATCTTGCTGTGCAAGGCACAACATTAACCGTTGGCGTAGGTAGTACCCGCACCGGTTCAATAGTTCTAAATAATAGTACAAATAACAACACTGTGACGGTTCAATCCGGGGTAACAGGTGCTTCCTACGCACTGACCCTGCCTACGGCTGTCGGTAGCGCTAACCAATGCCTAAAGGCTCAGGATGGTACCGGAACACTCTTCTGGGATGATTGTCTCGGCGGAGGCGGTGGTGGAGGAGGCATCACGTCTCTTGACGGCCAGACAGGTCCGTCTATCACTATCAACAACGCCACCGGAGCGGGCAACATTATCACTATCGATGACGCTCTTGCTGACGGTGCTACCAAGGGTATCGCCGCCTTTAACGCTACCAATTTTACGGCTGCGGGCGGTGTTATCGATACTGTACAGGGGATTAGCACCAGCGCAGCGCCTCAATTTGCCGGTCTGACCCTGACGGGTAACCTCAGCTTGGGTGCTAACACTCTGCAGGGCACTACGGCTGCCATAGACTTCACCAACTTCGACGTGGCCGGCAACGGCAACACCACCGTTGGCGGTACCCTTATTGCAACTGGTCTCACAACCCTTAACGGCGGACTGACTGTTCAGACAGGTGACACCTTCACCTTCAACGGCGATGCCTTTACCGATCTGACTGGCAATGGTTTGCAAGTCAGCACGGGTGTGCTCACGCTTGCGCTTGAAGCTGACAAGGGTCTGGAAGTCGATGTCGACGGTCTGTCGCTCATCGACTGCGCTGACGGTGAAATTCTGAAATACGAGACAACCGGTAATACTTGGGCATGTGCCTCAGATGGCGCAGGAAGCGGTGTTACCGGCATCGGTACGATCAACTCTCAGACAAAGTCTGCAGATGGTGCTGTTATATCAGGGTCTAACCTGGTGTTGCAAACTGCGGATGCCACATTCCCCGGACTCGTCAGTACCGGAGTTCAGACTTTCGCTGGCGCTAAGACCTTCAATGGTCAAGTTATCGCTGGCGCAGGCATAGACCTCGGCAGCCAAACGCTACAGGGGACAACGGCCGTTATAGACTTTACCAACTTTGATGTTTCGAGCGGGGGCACGGTCACTGCAGCTGGCGATATGGTTATCCAAGGTGGTGATCTCACAGTGGGTACTGCTTCCCAGACTGCCAGCCTCTTGCTTCATGATGGCGACGGCGAAACAATAACGTTTGCATTGCCGGATGTATCCGCAAGCTATGCCCTGACCCTACCGGCGGCTGTCGGTGCTGCAGACCAGTGTCTAAAGGCTCAGGACGGAACGGGTACATTGTTCTGGGACAACTGTCTTGGCGGCATCGGCGGAGGCGGCATAACCTCAGTCGACGGACAAACTGGCCCATCGGTTGCTATCAACAACGCCACCGGGGCTGCTAATGTCATCACCATCGACAACGCCGCCGCCGATGGCACAACCAAGGGAATCGTCGCCTTTAACGCGACGAATTTCAGCGCGTCCAGCGGTGTCGTTAACACCGTTCAAGGTATTAGCACTGCCGCTACCCCTCAGTTTGCGGGGCTGACACTGACAGGCAATTTGAGCATAGGTACTAATACTATCCAGGGCACTACGGCTGCTATAGATTTGACTAACTTTGACGTGCTGGGCAATGGCAACACCACCATTGGAGGCACTCTTGGGGTTTCCGGTGCTTCGGTAACAGTCGGTACTGCCTCTACGTCTAACGGCGCCCTCGTGCTCCAAAATGCTACCAATGCCTTGACAGTTACCCTCAATGCACCCAATCAGCTCACTGGCTCAACCACCATATCTTTCCCCAACACCGGTGCTGACACGGCTGACACCGTCTGTCTGCAGGATGTTAACAACTGTGCCGGCACCCCCCAAAATACCTTCGGCACGATAAATGCTCCAAATGGTACTGATCCGGCTGCAGATACGGCATCGGATACGCTGAATCTGGCGGACGGAGATAACATTACCATCACTGGCGACTCAGGCACCGACACCATTACCGTTGCTACCGTCCAGAACCCAACGTTTACTACGAGTGTAACGACGCCAAGCCTGCTGAGTGCCGGAGCTCTCAGTATTGCGAGCGGAGCAGGTGGCGATATTACCATTAATGGAGCAGACGAGCTTATCGTTCAGGACGCGGCTGTATTTAACGCACAGGCGAGCTTTATGGGGGCATTGGGCGTGGCAGGCCTCACCACACTCAGCGGTGGCCTTACTATTGATCCTGGCGACACCTTCACCTTTAATAGTGATGCCTTTACAGACCTGACTGGCAATGGCCTGCAGGTTACTGCTAACGCCCTTACACTTGATGCGACTGTTTCAGGCGATGGTTTGTCTGCTACTACCTCATCTGGCTCTGGGATGGAAGTACTCGCTAGCGGTCTGACACTGTTGCAGGGATGTGCTGATAGCGACGTTCTGAAATGGAATGAAACGACTGATTTGTGGGGATGTGCGGTCGATAATGGCGGTACAAATCCATGGGCAACAGATACGGGTGTTGTAAATCTTGTCACGGATGGCAATACTGTAACTATTGGCTCAGCGACCGGTGGTGGCAAGCTATTTGTGGACGGTGATGCCAACGAAATCCAGCTCCAGGTACAGGCTGTGGCTGGGCAGAGCGCAAACATCTTGGTTGTCCAAGACGCGGCTGGTACTACTGACTACCTGACCGTGCAAGGTGACGGAGATGTAGTTTTAGCAGCCGGCAAGTCCCTTACAATTACTGGCGGCAACACTGCTAGCCGCCCGGGCTCGCCAACAGAGGGCATGATGTACTTTGATACCACCACTAATTCGATCCTGGTCTATAAAGAGATAGCACCTGGTTCTGGTACCTTTAAGTGGCAAGGCGACCGTACGACTGCTACCAAGATCGTAGCAGCAAACAATAGTTCTCAGACTGACAAAGACGCCGCTGACTATGTAGCTGATGGTACGGGCGACCAGGTCGAGATCAATGCTGCCTTGACGGCCGCCGCCGGGGGTGAGGTTCATCTGATGCCAGGCACCTATGTGGCCGCCAGCAGCATACTGGTGCCAAACAACACTATACTGTCCGGGGCTGGCCGAGGGACACTTGTTGAAATGGCTGACTTGAATGGTGGTGACGACGAGCTGATCTCGAACTCAGACACCAACGAAGGCACTGCTACAGGTGTAGTAGTCCGGGACATGCGTCTAGACGGCCGCAAGGATATCAACACCAGCGGCTTACAGGTAGGTGTGTACTTTCAAAATATGGGCGATGGTACTGGCAGCAGCGCTTTGCCAGGCGGGAAGATTATCGGGCTCTGGATAAGTGATTTCCGTTCAGAAGGTATATTCCTTTTCCAATCGGAAAACGGTACTCTCTCTGATAACGTTATGCATGATAACGCTGTGGGTATGATAGTGCATCGAAGTTCCTCAAACAACACCATCACCGGCAACACCGCGCAGGGCAATGGAAGTTTTGGGTTTTACCTTCAGCGTGACGCCCTTAACAACACCTTTGCCGGCAACAATGCCCAAGGCAATGGCGACGATGGGTTCAATGTCCATGACAATTCAAGCAACAACACTTTCACCGGCAACACATCCCAGGGCAACACCGGCGATGGCTTTGAGACAAGGGATGACAATCCTTCGGTAGGCAACACCTTCACCGGCAACACCATGCAGGGCAACGCCCAATACGGTATAAACATCTTTGGCTCTAATACTAACAACGCAAGCATGGTGGTTACGGGTAACTCTATCAAGGATAACGCCGTGGGTGGTATAAACATCTTTAACTCTCATGACAACCTTATCTCTGATAACAAGATCCATGCTAATGGTGGAACTACAACAAACAATGGCATTCGTACAGCCAGTGCCGACAACAACACCATCACCGGCAACAGCATCACCGACACCTCCTGTACCACCAACTGCTACGCAATTAATATCTCTGATTCTACAAGCGACAACAACTACCTCGGCGGCAACACAATAGACACCGGTACCATACTAGATTCAGACACAGGTACTATTTACGGCGGGCAATTGAACGATAACGGCGACTTCAGAGTAGGCAGAACTGACCTGTTTCTCGACAGTAAGCTGATACTTGGTGTGGACGGAAGAACAATTGCCGATAACGGCGGTGGCACCAATGCTACACTGACACTTAACCCTGCGAGCGCATATGTGGAAATCACCTGTAACGATGCAACTGGTTGCAACGTAACTATGGATGAAACCGGTCCGCCGCTAGAGGGAACAACGGCGTTTATTGTAATGCTAACTGCTGGCGGTACCACCGGTACTAACTTTGCTGATACAGCCAATATAAGCGAATTGGCTGGAGCATGCTCTGCCAAGCAGTACGATAGTATCAGTATGATTTACACTGGTGATCGCTGGATTGAGCTTTCACGATCGGATAACTTTGGCAACGGGGTGGGTACTTGCTCCTAAGTCATCCATCGATCAAAGATTGAGCTAAGTAGGCTAGGCATTTACAATAGAGGAGATGAGTAAGACCAAACTGTTAATTTTTATTTTTGTCGTAGTGGTTGTTTTGGGTGGTACAGTCACATATTTAGCACTCGGAAGAAAAGGCAATCAAGTTAAAAACAATGGCAAAAGTGTCGCTAAGGTTGAGACTGTCAACAGCGAGCCAGTTGGAATGATCATAGAGCGTGATACTTCGCTGGTGCAAAGTACCCCCGAAAAAGAAGACGAAGAATCAGGACAGATGTGGAGGTTTGTGCAGCCTGCTGATAGTCAACAGCAGTTTGTCGTCAGTTCTTACTACGAGCAGGGGGCTTCCCTTAAAAAGCTTACATCTCTCACAAAAATGCCGCTTAAGGAAGCGGTTCTGGACAACGTAAGCAGGCAACTTCCACAGCAATATCCCGAATACAAGGAACTTAGCCAGAAAGATATTACAGTTAATGGAACCCAGGCGACAGAAATAGTCTTTGAATACGTTTCGCAAAATATCCCAGTAAGGCAGCGGCTTCTGCTGCTTTTCAAAAACAGCGATACAGTAGTTTATATTCGCGGGCAGGCAAAAGCTGCGGAATACGACGATATAAACAGTAAATATTTCGCGCCGCTTTTCGCAAGTTCAAAATTTGAATAATGCTTGTGGATAACTTTGCAGTGACTTCAATATCAAAATACAGGCTGTAGGAACTTATACAACGTTTAAGGTGATGAACTGCATGGTTCTCAAGGCGTTGAACACATAATTTAACCGTAAATAGTGGATGAGTAGTAAAATTAACTACAATATTTTTATCAAAAGTTTGGATTAAAGTAAAAATACTTGTGTTGTAGAGGGGTGCAATATTTGTTCAATTACTTCTTGAACGTCAGGGGTAGGAAGAACATACTGATAGTGGGTCATTTTCTGGTAAGGAATACTCACCTCTGACCCCAGAAAAAGCTGCGGAGCTTTTGCTCCTGTAGTGCAGACAAAACTCCAAAAACCAAAAACAGACATGTTCAAACCATCAAACACATATGGACTGAGAAGTCTAAAACAAAAGCTTCTCCAAACCATCAAGTTTGCGTCGATAGGCGTACTCTTTGGATTCATACTCATGAGCAATCGTGGGCAGGTTCAGGGTGCGCCGTCGACGACTTTGAATTTTCAGGCCAGGATTTTGAGTGGTTCTGGCGCTCTTGTCCCTGATGGCAATTATCATGTTGAGTTCAAGCTTTATAACGTGGCCACCGACGGCAATACGCCAAAAGATCAGGGTGCTTGTACCTATAGCGGCGGTACGCCAGATTCAAACTGTGAGTGGACAGAAACCAGGACTACGGGTAATTTGGTCACGGTCAAGAACGGGTACCTCAGCGTGTACCTGGGGTCCGTAAATTCGTTTTCTGGTACCATTAACTGGAACGAAGAACACTGGCTGACTATGAACATTGGCGGTTCGGGCGGATCGCCTTCTTGGGATGGGGAAATGAGCCCCCGTATCAAGCTGACTGCGGTGCCTTATGCCTTCCAGGCTGGCCAGTTGGTAAAAACGAGTGGAGCTAACAGGGGTGTACTTGCATTTGACACGGTTGCCAATAATCCAGACATCGAGCTGCCTGACGAGGATGGCACGGTTTGTCTCCAGAACTCAAGTTCATGCGGCTTTATTGCTGGTTCTGGCAGTGCGTTTATCCAGGGTGGTAATGATTTTAACGCCACGGCAGTGCTGGGCACCACCGATGCAGATGCTCTTAACCTCATAACCAACGGCAGTACACGTCTAGCTATCAGCAGCACAGGGGCCACGACCATTACCGGCGGGACGAGCGGTAACCCTGTTGCTCTTACCGTCAACAATTCTACCAGTACGGGTGCAATCCTGGTGCTCCAGGACAACGGCAGCCCGGTCTTTACGGTGGCAAATGGAGGTAATATAACAGCTACTGGAACCCTGACCGTTCAGGCTGCGGGTACAAGTGATTTTGCGGGGACGGTTGATATTGCCGGAAACCTTTTTGTTGGTGATAATGCTTCTCCCGGCGGAGTCCCGGCAGCACTAGTAGTTAACGAAATATACACCGGTAGTGATAGTTGTGGGCTTAATTGTTACGCTGCAAGCTTTATCCCGACTGCCAGCGGGGTGACCAGCGGCGGCGTAGCAGGTTTGGTGGCCAGTGTCTCGACCAGCGGCACCTTTACGCTGCCGTTAGCCGTAGGGGTAGCTATCCGTGATCCCGAAGAAGGCACGGCTACCATTACGCAGAATACGGGCCTGTATGTCCAGCATCAGGGTGCAGGCGTAACTGACTATGGCATCTATGTGGAAGGAGCGGATACATATGCCCTGTTCGTGGACGCCGGTGCAACCCGCCTTGACGGAACGCTGGAGGTACGGACTTTGGGCAATACGGACAGTGCAAGTTACCTCTGTTATAACACCGACGAGCAACTGGCGGCTTGTAATACGACAGGCGATGGAGCGGCCTTTGTGCAGGGGGGCAATAACTTTGGAGCCTCTACAACTGGCGAGCTGGGTATGACTTCGAACAATGCATTGGATATCATTACAAATAACCTTACACGACTGACGGTCCAGGCTGACGGCGATGTGGCATTTAATACAAATACTCTCTTTGTGGATGCAGTTAATAACAGGGTGGGCGTCGGCCAGGCTTCTCCTGATGCGCGGTTGGAAGTAACCGGCAACCTGAGCCAGGCTGCCTGGGGTCTGAACGGCATTCAGTTCCAGGCTTCGGGTGCTACTTATACGGACACTGGTTCTGCCGGGACACGAACCAATACTGTTATAAACTCTTTTGGCCAGTCTACTATAGCTTCCACCAACGCAGTAACTTCCACCAATGCGGCTACGGTGTACGTACAGAATGCACCGGCAGCCGGGACTAATCACACAATCACCAACGCTTATGCGCTGTGGGTAGATGATGGTAATGCACGATTTGATGGTAATGTCGCTATCAACTCTGTAGCTTCAGCAGCTCGTCTATCGGTAACTGGGCGTGATAGTACAAGTGGTACGGGTACGGTGAGTAGCTCGGGCGGTACGGTTACGGGCACTAATACGCTATTCACCAGGGAAGTCTCTGTCGGTACGGTCATTACGGCAAGCGGTCAAAGCCGCACCGTTATTGCTATTGCCAGCAATACCTCCTTGACGGTCGATAATAACTTTTCCCCTAATTTAAGCGCTGCCAGCTTTACCTATCGTCAACCAATAGCCACATTTACCCAGCCCGGCAATCCAGACGGCGAGAGGACAAATTTGCTGTATGTAGACCGGGCGGACGGTCAGGCTGCGTTTGGCCTTAACTTTAACTTTGCCTGGGTAGGCGGTGGTAATGGCGTTGACCCTACAACATGGACTTCGCTTGCCCCGGGCGCCGCAACTGTCGCGTTCGGGTATGCTGGTGGGGGTAGTGCGTTTATCGCCGGGGCCGGTAATACTTTGTTTCAGGTTAACCCCGGGACCGGAGGCTCCAGAGGTGTAAATATAGGTGGCGGGACTATTGTCACGCGTAACCAGGCACTGGCAATTGGTTTTAATGAGACTCCCGCTGATTCAGATGCTACTATTCATGTCCGGCAAACCATTCCCGGTGCCAGCTATGTAGGTTATCGCTTGAGAGCGGCCGCTTCACAGTCTGCTGACATACTGCAGGTTACTACGAGTGTGGGTGGTGCACTATTGAACATGAATGCCAGTGGTAACCTGGGTATAGGAGACGCCACACCTACTCATCTTTTGACAGTCGGCAATGGCGAGCTCTTTGGTGTGAATAGCTCGGGCAACGTGATTGTCAATGCGCCGGGAACTGCTAATACGGACACGGTAGTATGCCGCAATGCCTCGAATCATCTATCCAACTGTAGCTCGACATTTGCCACAACCGCCAATGCCTTTTTGCTGGACGGCAACACGGTCAGTAGTACGGCAGTACTTGGCACAAACAGTAGTCATAGCTTGGCCCTTGAAACAGCCGGGGTAACCCGACTGACAATAGACACCAGCGGCAATGCCAACCTGACTGGAAGCCTAACCTTGTCTGGTGATGTGATTGGCGGCACGACCCAAGGTGATGTACTGACCCTAAGGGGTAGTAATCAGGCCTGGAGTAGCACGACGCCAAACGAAGTAGAAGTCCTCAACTCCCGTCTGACGTTCAATGGCCAGACTTCGGTGGCTAACGGCACCTTCCCGGCACTTATATCGTTCAACGATACTGTGAGTGTTGCCGGTGCATCGGTCTGGGCGCTGTTGGGTTATGATTATGCCCCGACATTCCAGCAAGACACTTCCTTTAGCTTCGGGAGCGCGCCGGCCTTCTCTGCATCGCCGACGTTCCAACCGACTGTCGGCGGTATCAATGACGCTGCTCTCTTCACTATATCCGGTTACGCGGCAAGCGTGAGCCACCGTCTGAACCACTCCGGCGCTGCCGGAACGACGGCCGTCATGACCGGCTACTATGACAATCCGTTCTTTGGCCGGGCCGGCGGCACAGGCACCCACACCGTAACAGATTACGCCGGGTATATGACTTGGTTGCCGCGGCTGTTCGATGATCATGTTCAGGCCGGGTATACCTTGACGACTGCCCGTTCTTTCTGGGCCAGGAACCCGGAAGCTAGCGGCGGCGGTACGGTTGTCAACAACATCGGGTTGGACGTGTCAACACTGTCTACCGGTACGACCTCTAACATAGGCGTACGGATCGCTGAACCATCGGGTACGGGAGCGGTAGCTTTGTCGCTTACCGGGACGGGCGGTACGTCGGCTTCCGGGATATTGTTTGGAAATGATACTTCTCTGTACCGCAGCGCTGCGAACGTTTTATCTACAAATGCAACCAGCATACTGGGCACGGGAGCACTTACAGTCTCTTCGGCAACCACAAGTACTGTGACACTGGACTCCGGGACTACGGGGACGGTTAATGTAGGTACTGGCGCAAACGCCAAAATAATTAGTATTGGTACAGGTGCAGTTGCAAACACCATAAATATCGGTGGCACCGGGGCAAATGCCATAGGTATGGGAAACACCCAGACGGCTGGCTCCGTAGCAATTGGTGCTGCTATGACCACTGGCACCATCAGTATTGGCGGCACTGGCCTCCAGACAGGTACTATTACGTTCGGTGGTGGTACCGGCGCCCAAATTGTTAACCTTGGTACTGGCAATACCGGCGTGAAGACGGTAAACCTTGGTACGGGCACCGCAGCTAATGTTATTTCAATCGGTACCGGGCAAACCGCCGGCTCGATTTCTCTTGGTACTGCTATGACCGGCGGCACAATCAGCATCGGTGGTACCGGGCTCCAGACAGGTACTATTAACCTGGGAGTAGGCACCGGCGCCCAAGCCATCAACCTTGGTACTGGTGGCACCGGCGCCAAGACGGTAACGCTGGGTTCTACCGCCAGCACAGGTGCAACTACCATTCAGTCCGGTACCGGCGGTATATCACTTCTCGGTACGGTTGTCGCAAGAACTACAACAGATGCTGCCAATGTATTTCAGCTTCAGAACTCGGTCGGAGCAACGTTATTCAGCTTGGATTCTACAAATACAGGTAGCGGCCTTAATGTTGCCCTTAACTCAGGAGCTGAGTCGGGCTGTCCGACCTCTCCTACCAGTTGGGCTGCGCACAGTAGCACATTAAGCTGCGAGTCATCAATAGTTGCTAGTGGAACCTACAGTGCTAGGGCTGCAACGACTGGGGCGGCGCAAGGGCTTCGTAATAATGTTGGTACTGCAATGTCGGCAAGCACCACGTACAACATCAGCTTCTCAGTACGCACAAGTGTTGCGTTGGCAAATAGCAACCTAGTTGTTGTGTTAAGCCCGACGGGCACAGCAAGCAACAACTCTACTTGTGTGGCCGGCACCAATCCCACCCTGAGTACGTCAAGCTTTACGAAGTTTACTTGCGCCATGACAACCAATAGTACTGCAACCAATTCATCAGCGTATCTGGCTATCTACCAGAGTGATGGCACGACACGAAATATGTACGTCGATAACCTAAGCATCGTTTCACGGAACTCCTCAGGTACCCAAAACACTGGCGTCCTAAGGATTGGTGGCACGACTAGCCAGGGTCTGACACTACTCACCCTTGATACTTACGCGGGCACACCGTTCACTGGAGCCAACGCCTCACTTGCAGGCTCTATGTACTACGACACTACATCAGGAAAGATCCAGTGTTACGACGGTACGGCTTGGGGGGCATGTGGAGCCGCACCAGACAATATAATTACACTTACTCCAGAATATGCTGGTGCTGTTCTAAACGGTGGCGGTTTCCCAGGCGTGGGTACGCTGACCTCTGACTTCTGTTCAAATGACGCGGCTTTAAGTGTCGGCAGCCTGTGTGCTTCTGGTGAAGTTCGCAACTTCTATAAATGGACCTCTCCGCAACCAACGATGCAAACCTATAGTATTTATGTGAACTACAAGTTACCGACTACCTTTGAGGGCTTTATTGACGCTAACACTATCAAGCTAACGTGGCTTACTGATGCCGCAAGCGGAACCAACGGCAAAGTGACGTATCAAGTCTACAGAAAAGCAAGTTCCGGAGGAGTTACTTCTTGTGACGGTGTAACAGAATCAACGGTTACTACTCCGACTGCTAATGCATGGAATACTACTCTGTTCAACGGGAATGAAACGGCCTGTGGCTTTGCCCCAGGGGACTACATAATCTTCAAGATAAATGTCAAAGCAATGAACGAAGCCAATGTGTATGTCGAGAACCTCGACTTCACTTACACCAACCAGTAGGCTGAACTTTAAAACAGAGGCGACTTGACGTAGAATATAACCATTAGGAAGAGGTTAGACACTAAAGTAATCTAAACAAAAAAAGCCTGAGGAATGAACGATATTCGGATGAGGGATACTAGGAAAGTACAGACAGCGTTACCTGGACGTCGCGTTGCTGCATTGGCAACCAGGGATCATCGTTTAAAAGCGCCTGCTTGCATGCCTACCCGGGCTCACAAAATGATCTTTGCGCTTGGTAAACTAGCAACCAAAAAGCATAAGACCAAAACTCCAATCTATCTACGGGCCTATGCTTTCGCCTCTATAGTATTGTTGATACTTTCTATCGGCGTAGCAACTATTCAGCCGTTTTTGGATGCCAAGCCGTATCATTTGAGCAAAGCCGCCCGGGCGTTGCTTCCAAAACAGAGTCAGAAATTTGCCGACGTGCTCAAGTTTGACGCCAAACAGGAAAGTTTTGAATATAACGCTGGCTATACTGGCGTAACGAATCCAGAGAGCACAATGAGCAATACGGGAAATCCGCGTATAAATGCCTCATTCGCTGCGGATCCCGCAAAAGGCATGTCAGTCACTGATCCGCTTAGTCAAACTGAGTTTACGCTCAAGCCAAAATTCCGTTTGCTGGAAGGCAAACAAGACAAGAACCAAGTGCTGTATCGGCTCGCGGGCCAACCTGGCTACCTTGTTTATACTGCGCAGGCGGCTGGCGTGAAAGAAGATATAGTGCTGGACAGATACACAAAGGATACATTGGAGTATGAATACGAACTTGGGCTGGAAAACGGCTTGGAAGCCAGACTTGAAAAGAACGGGTCTATTGGCGTCTACGGCAGCGAACTTCCAATCAACGGCCAGGTAGCTACGGGTAGTGACGCCGATGCAGAGCTGCTTGAAAAAGTTCGTGGCAATGCCCCTAAGAATAAGCTACTGTTTAGCATTCCAGCACCGACCGTGCTAGAAAAGGACAAAACCAAATCAGATGTGAAGGTTTCCTACCTGCTGGAAGGGAATAAGTTACTTGTAAAAGCCGAAGGCCTCAAGCAAGCCAATTATCCACTAAGTATTGACCCAAGCATTTATGTTGAAACAGCCGCTGAATTTATGCGCGGCAACAACGAGAGTAATGTTGACTTTGATGTTTCCAATGAATTGATCCAAAAGGGCGTACTCACTGGCGCCCGGCTTCCTAGCTATACCGGCACTATGTCGCTGCCGGCGGCCCGCTGGAATCACGGCACGGTAGTGGCGGGGGGCTATGTGTATGTTATCGGTGGCAATAGCGGCTCAACTCGTGTCGGTAATGTCTACTGGGCAAAGTTGGATACTTCCAACAACACCCTCGTTGCCCCTAACCCGGGAGCAGGTGCCTGTACCAATTGGTGTACTAATAACGCTTATGATCTACCTGCCGGCGCTGTTCGCGATTCCATGAGTGTATCGACCTACAACGGCTATCTTTATCTCATGGGTGGAAAAGATTCGGGCGGCACTCGTAGCACGACAACCTATTACGCGAAAATTGGTGCTAATGGTGAGCCGCTACCTTGGAGTACTACTACGGCACTGAGCACGGAGAGAAGCTTTGCCTCTGCCATACCATACAACAACAAGATGTATCTCTTGGGCGGGCAAACAAATGGATCCACGGGAGGGGTGGCTACCGTAGAGGTAGCAAATATTAACCCCAACGGATCTTTGGGTACTTGGGTAGCAGCCGGAATTACAGCGCTTACTTCCGGCCGTTGGGCACATGCTGCGCTGCAGTATAATGGCTACCTATATGTTGTCGGTGGTGTAAATGGTACAACAACACAAACCACAGTCCAATACATCAAGGTACTACCTGACGGCACTTTGGGGAGTAGCTGGGTGACCACAACAGCCTTGCCAACGGCTCGGGCTACCTTTGGGGGGTCTATGGCTACGATTTCGGGCGGGTATATGTATATAAACGGCGGCTGTAGCACCGTCACGGCAACGGATTGTAGCTCATTCTACAACACTAATACCGCCAGTCAGAGCACAACAACCGTGACTGGCTCTGGGACAACTTGGTTAAGCTCTGGGGTAACAGCGGGCATGTCGATTACATTTGCCAACGGCACTACAGCAACAATTACAAATGTCACCAATAACACTAGCCTGACGGTTGACGTGAGCCAAACCGTGTCGAGCCAAGGTTACTCCATAGACCTGAATCGGTTATCGGTGCAAATGGCAAGTATCAACGCCGACGGGTCGGTTACGGACTGGACAACGTATGCGGTAACAGGGACGAGGGGCCGGCAATTCGGCCAAGGGTTCGTGGCTTGGCGCAACACACTTTACTCTATTGGTGGGTGCATTCAGCCGACAGCCAGCAGCAATTGTAGTGGCACCAGTGGCCCGCAAACCGCAAATGCGTACGGTGTCATTAACGGGGACGGAAACCTCGGGCCCATAGAAAACGAAAATGCCCAACCGACGATGGGTAATGCAGATGGTCAGGTTGGGCGCACTGGCATGGGGGTAGTTATCAATAATGGATATATATACAACATCGGTGGTTGCTCCGTTAATGACTGTGACACTATGAGCGATAATACTGGCTATGCACCCATAAATGCCGATGGGTCAATCGGTACTTGGCTTGTCGATAACAGCGGACTTAATGGCACGACAGGTGTTGGTGGGTTTGGCGTAGCGGTATATAACAATCGAGTGTATGTGGTAGGCGGGTCAAATGGGGCGGCTTACGTAAGAACGATCTTCCATGCTCAGTTTGCTGCGGATGGAAGTATAGGTGCTTGGGACGCTACTGCTACTAACAGATTAGCTACGGCGTATGGCCACTCCTTCGTAGTAACGAGAGCCGATACGGCCACGGCGGGTAGTATTTACTCGATTGGGGGTTGCGGCGGTGCTGCCGGAATCGGTTGTACTGCCGGTTCGGGATACGTCACAGATGTTTTTAAATGCCCCATTACAAACTCCACGGGAGCGGTAGGTACATGCGCAGAAACGAATCAGCTACAACTAGGCACGGCTGTCGGCTTGATGGCCGGCATATACTACGCAAACTATATTTACCTGGCAGGTGGTGGTACCAGCGCGGGAGGTCAGTCCAGCACGGTCTACTTTGCTACCATAAACTCTAGTGGCAATATCGTACGAGCCGATGGGGCAGCAACCGCTGCCTGGGATACGACCACTGCCCTCAGTGGTCGGCCCCGGCGGCGCGGGGTAGCGGTAGGGGTTAACGGCTACATTTATGTCATAGGAGGGCATGATGGAAGCGGCACGCCTGCTACGCTGGATGACATACAATACGCCAAGATAGACCAGACCACCGGAGATCTTGGTGCTTGGACCACTTCGACCACGGCCATCACACCGAGATGGAACGAAGGTGCCGCTGCAGCCAACGGCTATGTTTATGTAGTGGGAGGCTGCACCAACGGTGCGCCTCCTGGAAGCTGTAGCGCCCAAAGCGGTGTGAATGAAAAAGTGCAGGTGTACAACAACTATAGCGCCTCGCCGGCATCTTATACTTCTGTTGGCGATGGCCTGTTTGTTACTGATCGGTATGCAGCAGCTTCGACAATCTACAACGGCTACATGTATGTGGCTGGCGGTTGTACGACAGCCACAGACTGTACGACTGCCACGAATAATGTCCAGGTTGCTCCATTAAACGCTGACGGAACCGTAGGTACTTGGGCTAATACTACAGATGATACATTGCCACTTGCAAAGGCTCACGGCCAGATGGAGGTTGTGGGAGGCACACTCTATTTTATAGGTGGCCAGGCATCAGGCTCAACAGCAGGTACTGTAGATATCTATTACGGTACGCCCGATGCCAGCGGGCAGGTTACAGCCTGGAATACAGTAAATACGTCGAACGATTTGCCAGCAGGTAGAACCATGCATAGCTCAACCGTTTGGAATAATCGGATTTACGTGACAGGTGGTAATGATGGTTCTAGTGCTGCATCGAATGTTATATACGCGAGCCCATCATTGGCTAGCGGGGGTGATATAGGCTTACCTTGGACCACTACCAACATGACCGTCTTTACTACTGTTCGTAGCGGCCATGTGGCTATAGCCTATGGAAGTTTTCTCTATATTCTTGGCGGATTTGACGGTACGAACTATTTGCTGGATGCCCAATATGCGCCTATCAACAGCAGCGGAGAGGTCGGTAGCTGGACACAGACCGAAAAGTTGCCACAGCCCGTACGGCAAGCAGATGGCTTTGCAAGTAATGGCTTTTTGTATCTGTTTGGGGGCAGGTCTGCCGCCGCAGTTTGTACCAATAACACCTATGTCATACCCATTAATGCTAACGGTTCTTTGGGGTACTGGTCTCAGACTAACGTTCGTTTTAACATTGTTCGCTATGGGGCGTCGATTTCTTACTCAGGGGGCAGGGCTTATGTCTTAGGTGGCTATAACTGTGCAGGAGCCGCATTTACTACCACTGATCGTGTCGTGCATACAACTTTACAATTCCAGCCACAGATCGCCAATTATTCGATTGCCATAGACACTGATACCGACGTATTCCCCACTAAATTCTTGGCTAATGGACTGGATAACGCCGATGGAGCGCGGTGGCTCTTGAATTATCGCTCCATGAACGATACTGACGGGATAGCTACAGACTGCGGTTCATCTGATATGACCACTTGGGGCCAAAATACGAACTTTGGTGCTATTACGCTCACCAGCCCGGGTGCCTACATACCAAAAGATGGCTCAGGGACGGATACGCTCTGCGCCCGTTACTATTTCCTGAACCTAACTATAGATAGCCAGAACGCCTGGGGATTCCCTGAAGACGTTTCACGCGGTCCAACCATAGAGGATTTATCTCTGTTTTTCACCAGCGATCCGGGCAAACGTCTCCGTCACGGCAAAACCTTCACCGACGGCCTCCTCCAACCCCTCGACACTCCATTCTAATCGTTGGCAGCAGAGGCGCGGTATTCTCATTCTGTCTATGCTTAGGGTAGAATGGTAGGGATATGGGGAATAAGATACCGAGCAGTTGGTTTGACAATGATCCTGAGTGGGAGATGCTTCGGCGCAAGGCGGAGAATCGGCCTGTTTCTAAGGAGCTCAAGCAGAAAATAGCCGCGCAAAGGCCGCAGGCTAAGGATCGGCGTGAGCAGCCACGGGTCCAGACAGGCAAGGAGGTCAGCGACAAAGAGGTAGTCGTAAACCTCAAACTTGCGATCCCTAAGGTGAGGCTGCCCGATCCCAGGCAATTATACCGATCCCACCGGAAACATATTTTCATGGCAACTGGTACTGCTGCCTGTTTGGTACTGGTTGTCGGCGCGTTCAAGGTCATTTCGGCCCGACAGGCGGCAACTGAGGCGAAAAAGCCTGTCAGTGTAGTAGATAAGGTCCAGGAAGCATTTACGCCTCTAGTACCCCTGGAGGGTGTTGCACAGGTTAAGGGTGAGACGGACGATTCAAAGTATCGGTATGACGAAGATAAGAAGGTGCTTGGCTACGACTCTGAGTATAACGGCGCGGTTTTGACCATCAGCCAGCAGGCACTCCCGGAAAAAGTCAAAACCAACCCCGGTGAGTTAGCTAACATAGTCAAATCTATACAGGCAGATAAATCACTTGAGACGCAGAAAGGCATGGCCTACATTGCAACGGATGAAGAGGCAAAGACACAAACTGCCATCTTTGCCACAGACGAGGTGCTCGTGTTCATCCAGGCTAACAAAAACTTAGATGACGAGGAATGGAAATTCTACATAAACCAGATGAATCCCTCCAGACAGTAGTGGATAAAAACTAGCATTATCCGGCTAGTTCTATGAGGGTACCTCGGAGGTCTTGTCTGGTGTACTGACGAGGCCGAGTGCCGAAGGCTACGCTGGCATGTGAGTGCAGTACGCTAATGGGAAACGGTGATTTCATCACTAATATTTTGCGACATTATGATTCGTGCAAATAGTTACCCCTGAATAAGGTCGAAAATAAGTGAAAAAAGTAGTTTTCAAAGTAGTCTAACAGATAAGGACGTTTACTGGAACGTGTGAAAATGTTACGCTTAAGGTATTAGTTTTGAGGGAAAACAGAGATACGATGGGGAAAATAGTCGCAATTCTGAACCAAAAGGGCGGTGTTGGTAAGACGACCACCGCTATAAATCTGGGGGCGTACTTAGCCAAGGCGGGTGAGAGGGTTTTAGTAGTAGACTTTGATCCGCAAGGTAATGCTACAAGTGGTCTGGGTTTAAACAAAGAGACTCTAGAAACTACAAGTTATGATATTTTGTTTAAGCCTGGCGAGATCGTAACTGCTATCCACGAAACTGAAACCCCCCGGCTTAACATAATCCCAACAAATAGCAGGCTTGCTGCTGCGGAAGTTGAGTTAGTGAATAAACCTAATCGCGAACTTTTGCTGAAAAAAGCCACGACCGGATTAGACTACGACTATGTATTAATTGATTGTCCTCCGGCACTTGGTCTGCTGACCATAAATGCATTGACCGCCGCAGATGAATTGTTGATTCCAGTCCAGGCTGAATACTACGCGCTGGAAGGTCTGGGTCAGCTGATGAGTGTTATGCAGCGAGTTCGCCAAGGGCTCAATACGAATCTAGAACTTTTGGGTGTGGTAGTAACAATGTACGACAGCCGCACAAGCCTGTCCGAGCAAGTGTATCGTGAATTGCAAAAACATTTTGGCAACAAATTATTTAAGACTATCATTCCACGAAATGTGCGGCTGGCCGAGGCCCCGAGCCATGGCAAGCCTATTTCTGAACACGATAAGTGGTCAAAGGGTGCGCGGGCCTATAAACAACTTACTAAAGAGGTGATGAAAAAATGAGCAAAGGATTAGGCAGGGGCCTTGATGTACTCATCCCGACCGACTTTGATGAGACAATACTGGGCGATGGCGGTGATAGAGTACAAAAGTTACTCGTTACTGATATTCGGCAAAATCCCGATCAGCCGCGCAGAGCATTTGATCAACAGGCCCTGAACGAGCTGGCTGCATCTATAGAACGATACGGTATACTTCAGCCGCTTATTGTCTCGCCAAGAGGCGGCAAATATGTACTGGTGGCTGGCGAGCGACGCTGGCGGGCTGCCCGGATTGCCGGGCTGAAACAGGTGCCTGCGATTATTCGTAAGCGTGAAGAACTGGAGCAGCTGGAGGTCGCGCTTATAGAGAACGTACAACGCGTTGACCTGGCACCACTTGAACAGGCTGTGTCTATAGAAAAGCTTCATCAGCAATTTAACTTCAGCTACCAGGCTATTGCCGAGCGTTTAGGCAAGGCCCACTCTACGGTTCATAATATTGTGCGACTATTAAACTTGCCGGCCGATGCGCGTACTGCTTTGCAGAAAGGCAGGATTACTGAAGGTCATGCCCGTGCTATCCTGGCGTTAAAGAACGACTCTAACAAGCAGGTTGAATTGCTGAACTCTATCATGAAGTACGGCTGGTCAGTGCGCCAGGCTGAACAATTTGTAACGAGTATAAAAAAAGGTGCAGAAGTTAAAAAAGCGGCCAAAGCTACCGTCTCAGAGACGACGGGTACGAAATCGCTAGGCGAAAGGCTAAAAACAAGGGTGACTGTAAAGCGAACCGCCAAAGGCGGACGGCTTGAGATTCACTATAAAAGTGATGAGGAGCTGGAAGCGCTTTTGGGTCGTTTCAGCCAAATCTAGTCTGCCCGGCATGTCAGAGGGGTGATGCCTATGGCGGGCGTTGTCCTGGCCGTTGCGGCTATCGTCGTTGGGATTTAAAAAATTAAAAAGCTTTGGCCTTATTAAGGGGAAATATTCTGTAAGCCAGTGTGCCAATCATGTCCTTAGCGGGTACGGTTCCAAAGGCGCGGGAATCAAGGGAGTTTGGCCGATTATCTCCTGCAACAAATAACTCCCCATCCGGTATGATGAGATCTATATTGACTGGAGCGTCGGTTTGGACGGGCGTATAAAGCCCCTGAGTGTCCGGGTTGAAGCCTTCAGGATGCTGACTATTATAAATAGTAATCTGATTATCACGGATGACAATTCGCTCACCAGGTAACCCCAGGACCCGTTTGATAAGCTGCTTGTCCTGCCCGGGATCATATTGCTCTATACCATGTTTAATGAATATTACTACCTCACCTCGCGGGGGTATGAAGGCATTGCCAGTGATCCGGGAGATCGTGCGTGGAAGTTTCCAGACAATCAGCCGGTCACGATCCTGCAGGGTCGTTTCCATGCTTGCTCCATCCACTTCATATGACTGAAATACGAATGCTGTCAAAAAAAGGGCAATAAGTGGGGCGATGATGAGTATAAGAATAGTGGAAGCAGCGTTCTTAAAGCCTTCGCGCTTTTGTAGATTCCCTACACTTGGTTTAGGTGAGGGCTGGCTTTCCTGATCTGGCGACTGTGATAAAATAGAGTTTTGCTGCATAGGTATCGTGTTATCCAGAACTCAACTATAGCCTAAAAGGTTGCAATTCGCTATCCACAGCAACACCGGAATTTGTCGAAAACAATTTTACTTGCCCAGAGCATAAACGATATACTAAGACAATCACTATGAACCCATTTCATATCTCCATCCCATCCCAAAACCGCCCATTCCGGCGTCAATCCGCCCCAGCTTCCCGGCCGTACCTACGGGTACGCCAGGGAAACTGGAACGAATTGCCACTCGCAATGTGGCAACTTTGGCATCGGAAGCGAGATATGAAATGAGTTCAATGGATAATTTTCGAAGATACAGGTCGCGTTCTGATCACTCCTCTTCCACTGATGGATTCATCAGGTCGGCAAGTGGTCGACAGGTGGGTCCGGCGCCACAGCTAAAGAGGGGTAACGCCTACAAAGCTGCTCACTCACGAATTGGTAATTTTCGCTCTACTGATGGCTTTCACCCTGCAGAACGCACTTCACGTGCGGTTGGACCGTCCGGACCCGTCACTGGAACCGGCAGGCAGCCGGCCCGTACTGCTTCAGGCAAAATTCAGCACGACCATACACACTCTGCGCGTGTGAAAAAGCGACGTTTCCGGCGAATACGCAACCTGTTTTTCTTTAATCCGTTTCGCTGGAGAAACTGGACAAAGCAACGGGCGTTTGCAAATTTTGCAATACTTGTTTTGCTTATTGGCGGTTTTTTTGGTGGCCGGGCATGGTGGCTGGCCGGACAGATATTCCAGGGCGGCGGCGGCGCTGTTGCACTGCAGGATAACGTTGATCCATCACTATTGCGGGGAGAGGGCGATGGCCGCGTAAACATCTTACTGCTGGGCCGCGGTGGCGAAGGCCACGAAGGCGCTGACCTTACAGATACCATTGTGGTTGCCAGTATCAACCCCATCCAAAAAGAAGCAGCACTGTTAAGTATTCCGCGCGATCTCTACGTGCAGACGCCCGCCGGTTCATCTAAGATAAACGCCGTTTTTGCCAATGCAAAAAATAACGCACTCGCTAACTCCAGCTCAAGTGACAATAGTCGGGTAGGCAAGGCCGAGGACGCCGGCTTTAAGGCTGTCGAAGACGTCATTCGTTCAAAAATTGGTATCCCCATACACTACCACGCCGTGATTGACTTTGCGGGCTTTGCCAAGGCTATAGACACGGTCGGAGGCATTGACGTGAATGTTCCGGCAACTGGTGTGGTATATGAGAACATGTGGATTATGGGTCAGAACTACACCCTGAATGTCAAACAAGGCCGCTCACACTTTAACGGGCTGCGGGCGCTGGCTTACTCCCGTTCCCGGTACACCAGTCCCCGGGGTGACTTCGACCGTTCTGAGCGCCAGCGAATGATTATGGTAGCGCTGAAGGATAAAATCTTTAGCGCAGGGACTTATAGTAATCCTCTAAAAATCAGCCAGCTGATGGGTGATTTTGGGCACCACGTTAGAACGAACCTGGCTCTTAATGAAGTAAGGCGGCTGTATGAGATCGGGAACCAGGTACCGAGTAACAAGATTGCTTCTGTGGGGCTGGCAGATCCGCCAAATAACTATGTCACAACCGGTATGGTTGATGGTCAATCGGTTGTGTATCCCCGGGCTGGCGTAGACAATTACAAAGAGATCCAGCACTATGTACGCAACCGGTTAAAGGATGGCTTTTTGGCTCATGAAAACGCAAAAGTGGCTCTTTACAACGGCACGAGCATCGCGGGGTTGGCCGGACGGACGTCGGATGACCTAAAGTCCTACGGCTATAACATCACAACGGTTGGGGATTCTCCGACCAAAGGGGTTCAAAAAACAATTGTGGTTGATTTAAGTAACGGTACAAAGAAATACACCAGACGTTACCTGGAAAATCGCTTCGGTACCACAGCGGTTACAAGTCTGCCGCCTGACACTAAGATAACTCCCGGTGTTTCGGACTTTGTTATAATACTTGGACAGAATGAACAAACTCGTCTCGCGAACTAGAAGCCTTCGACCCAAGAGTGGTTTTGCTAATGTAGCCCATATTGGCTTAAACGCTCTCCTGCCAGTCCTTTTGTATGTACTGGTCAGGATTGACTTTGCGCCGTTGGCCGCGGCTCTCATTATCTTGAGCAAGTGGCGCATGTTCGCGGTCCGCATCCGCTACTGGCCGGCAAATGTACGGGCTAATGCAGTAGATATTATGGTCGGTCTATCAGTCGTCATATTTATGTCCTCTACGAGCGTAGGTATGTGGCAGGTCGTCTGGGCTGTAGCGTACGGTCTGTGGCTGGTATTTCTAAAACCAGGCTCCAGTACGCTGCAGGTTTCATTGCAGGCAGTGGTCGCCCAGCTGGCGGCGCTTATGGCGCTCTTTTTGGTTTCTGGCGATATGCCGCTGTACGGACTCATAGTGACCAGTTGGTTTATTTGTTATTTGTGTGCCCGGCATTTCTTCACAAGCTTTGATGAGCCGTACGCGCTGCTGTTTTCACATATCTGGGGGTATTTTGCTGCTGCACTGATTTGGATACTGGGGCACTGGCTCCTGTTTTACAATGTATTAGCTCAGCCGACGTTGTTGATTGTGGTTATTGGCTATGGGCTTGCAGCTATGTATTACCTTGATCAAACTGACAGGCTGTCTGACATGTGGCGTAAACAGTTCATACTTATGATGGTGGCCATAGTGGTAATTGTGCTGACGTTTTCTGACTGGGGTGACAAAGCCCTATAAGACTATCTTTCGCCATTTTCAGTAAATTTTCAGCTAAGGGGGCAAGTATGAATAACATGAAGTTTTCGGCCAAAGATTTTACAGGCTCAGTGCGCAAGCGTGCCGTTCCTTTGGGGGTCGCCTTGCTGGTGCTGGTCAGCGCGGCTGCTGGATTTGTAGGTGGCTGGGCGGGTTCCAGGGCGAACCATGAGGGTGCTTTTGATGCCCGGACAAGCCAGCAGATTGTCCTAAATGAAAGTGAGCTGATCAGTAAGATAGCCAAGGACGTTGGTCCAAGTGTTGTGTCGGTGAATGTTACAAGTCGATCCAGCGGCGAACGCGGATTCTTTGGCCTTGGGCCGACCGAGCAGCAAAGTGCGGGTACAGGTTTTATCGTAGGTTCCAGCGGTCTCATAGTAACCAATAGACATGTTGTGTCTGATGGGGGCGAAGTGACAGTTACGCTTGCTGACGGTACGGAACTGACAGAAATAGAGATTGTTGGTAAAACCGGCCAAGGCGATCCTCTTGATGTGGCTTTTCTAAAGATCAAAGATACCAAGGGCAAAGCTTTGAAGCCGGTTAAACTGGGTGACTCCAGTAAGATGGAGGTGGGTGACAAGGTAGTAGCCATTGGCAACGCCCTTGGCCAATTCCAAAATTCTGTTACAACTGGAATTATTTCCGGGTATGGTCGTGATGTCCAGGCGTCAGACTCGACAGGTTTTAGCAGTGAGTCCCTGCAAAATCTCTTTCAAACAGATGCAGCTATCAACCAGGGCAATTCTGGCGGACCGCTGGTTAATATCAATGGGGAAGTCATCGGCATCAATACTGCCGTGGCAGGCGAGGGGGCAGAAAATATAGGATTTGCTATACCCATCAACGACGCTAAGGGGCTGATTGATACTGTTTTAGCCAAAGGCAAGCTGGAGCGCCCTTATTTAGGCGTAAGGTACGTGTCTTTAACTGACGACTATGCTTACGAACTTAACCTGGACACAAAACGCGGGGCTTATGTAGCTCCCGGTCGCAACGGCCAGCCTTCGATATTGGAAAACAGCCCGGCCCAGGAAGCGGGCCTAAAGGAAAAAGATATCATTACCAAGGTCCAGGGCGAGCAGATAAACGAAAAAAACAGTCTCACCTCACTTGTAGGGAAACACCAGGTAGGCGAAGAAGTGACACTGACAATCATCCGGGACGGCAAAGAGCAAGAGGTCAAGGTCCGGCTGAAGGCTGCGCCGGAATCATAGACCCGGAATCATAGGCTAGGTGCCAGGAGTGCTGGCCGGTGTTTCGGCCTGCGGGTTGTAGGCGACGCCTTGTTGGTGGCCACCCTCGAAAACCTGAATAAAGTCGTCTTCTTTTGTCTGGCGGAACCCATGCCTTGCAGCGATGAAGGCAAGCTGTTTGTGCTGCGGCGGCAATGATTCGGTCAGGATATACCTTGGACGCTCGGAAAATTCTGCCGCTTGCGCGAAAAGCCTTCGATAAGGGTCGAGTCCGTCAGGCCCGCCAAAGATAGCTGTACGCGGTTCTTGCAGGGCGGCAGCATTTACCTGGTGGTCATCTGGAACGTAGGGGAGATTGGCGATAGTTATAACCGACAGGCCTGGTACACTTTTTACCGGTTCCAGCAAGTCGCCTTGTGCAAACTGAATAGCGACATGATGCTTAGCGGCGTTTTGTTCGGCTACCTGCAGGCAGCCAGGGTCAATGTCGGTGGCAATGACGGTAGCTTTGGGCAGCTCAAGCTTGGCTGTGATGGCGAGGGCGCCGGAGCCAGTACCAACGTCAATGATTTCCATGGCACCGTCAGCACCGGGCAATCCTTTGAGGATGTCTATCATGGTTTCGGATTCCGGGCGAGGCTCCAGGACGCGTCGATCTATCAGAAACTCCCGACCGTAGAACTCGGTTTTGCCCCTTATATAGGCAAGAGGAACATGCTTTGCCCTTTCCTCAAGCTGTTTGTCCAGCTTGGTATGCGTCTCTTCGGTCAGAACGGTTTCCGTATGGGCAAGCAGCCAGCTGCGATCGTGCTCTAGTTCGTCGGCTAGCAGGAGCTGACTATCCAGGCGGGCTGTGCCAACTCCGGCAGTTTCCAGCTTATCTTTCGCGTAGCCGAGCCATATGCTGACGGTCACTTCTGTTGCTCCCAGCCCGGACGTGCCGGTGGGAGCAGGGTGGAGGTACTGGGCATGGTTTTCTCAATTTTCCTGGGTTAAAAGTTGGCGTTCGTACTCGTGCAGATGATTAATTATATCATCGATATCTCCGGCTAACGCAACTGGAATATTGCTCCGGCTGTAGCCAATGCGGTGGTCGGTTATGCGGTCCTGGGGGAAGTTGTAGGTACGGATTTTTTCGCTGCGGTCACCAGAACCAATGAGTTTTTTGCGGGCATCGGACAGCTGTTTTTGCTCTTCTTCCAGCTTCATCTGCAAGAGGCGTGAACGAAGCACTCCCAGCGCCTTCTCTTTGTTTTTTATTTGCGATTTTTCATCCTGACAGGTTACTACCATACCGGTCGGCAGGTGGGTGATGCGTACGGCCGAATCAGTAGTGTTTACGCTTTGACCACCGTGCCCGCTGGAGCGGTAGACATCTATGCGCAGGTCGCTGGGACTGATCTCGATATCTGTTTCTTCAGCTTCTGGCAGCACAGAAACCGTGACGGTGCTGGTATGAATGCGCCCCTGGGATTCGGTCGCCGGAACCCGCTGCACGCGGTGAACGCCAGCCTCAAACTTGAGCTTGTGGTAGGCATCTTCACCGCGAACAGCAAAGATGACTTCTTTGAAGCCGCCGACTTCATTAGGGCTTTCGCTCAACAGCTCTGTTTTGTACTGGTGGGTTTCTGACCAGCGCACATACATGCGGTAGAGTTCCCCGGCGAATAGGCTGGATTCATCACCGCCGGCAGCTGCGCGGATTTCCACTATGGCATCGCGTTCGTCGTTAGGGTCCTTTGGTGTCAAAAGAACAGATAAATCGTACTCAGCTTGCTGGAGGTCTTCGGCAAGCTCGGAATACTCGGCCGTTGCGAGAATACGCATCTCCTCATCATCGCTATCTTCAATCAAGGAGTATGCAGCCTCAGATTGTTTTTCCAGCTTTTCTATCTTGTCAAAGAGACTTACTGTGTCTTCGAGTTGTTTCTGGCGTCGAGCCATTTTAGGGTATTCTTTGGATGAAAAAATAGCAGGGTCTTGCAGCCTGGCTTGCAGGGCGGCGAGTTCTTCTCTGAGGGCTTGTTCTTTTTGGTCCATAGATATCCTTTAGTATATAGAAAACCACCTCCTATAAACATAGAAGGTGGTTTCTGGTGCGGAGGCTATTTGTTGTCTTTGCGCTTAAGCGTACCTATTTTTTGGGTTTCTTCAGCCTTGGGGGACTTGGCACGGGTCTTCTGGGCACGAGCTTTCATGGCTTCTGCGCGGGCCTTGGCTGCTTCCTGACGTGCCTTGAATTTGTCTACGCGGCCTTCGATGTCCAGAAGTTTTTCGTTGCCGGTGTAGAACGGGTGAGATGCGCTGGAGATGTGAACTTTGACCAAAGGGTACTCAACACCGTCAAGCGTAATAGTGTCGTCAGTTGCAACGGTAGACTTGGTTAAGAAAGTCGTGCTGTCGTTAAGGTCCTGGAAAACTACGGGGCGGTAGTTCGCCGGATGCAAATCTTTTTTCATGGAAGTATCCTTAGGGCTCATTAGTAGTTGAAGCCGGTTAGCAGCGAGCTTCACTGCAGTCAGCTTTTAACCAGGTTACTGTATATCAAATCCCAGCTATTGTCAATCTGTTAGCTATCTGTTAAGCTTGATGGGTAACTTAATTAATCAGCGGGAGAGAAAATCCTTCCTGTCGTTATCTGGCTCCAGAAGCGATGTGGTTGCTCATCCGTGAAGAATGAAAGGATTTACCTACTATGGCTACTGTTGATGTAGACATTAAAAAACTATTAGAAGCCGGCGCACACTTTGGCCACAAGACCAGCCGTTGGCACCCAAAGATGGCACCGTATATTCACAGCAAGCGCGGTGGCAGCCACATCATAGACCTGACACAAACAGTTGATGCGTTGGAAACTGCTCTGGCATTTATAGAAAAAGTTTCCAGCGAAGGCAAACAGGTCTTGCTGGTGGGGACCAAACGCCAAGCGCATGACATCGTCAAGGAAGCTGCGGAAGCAACTGGTCAGCCTTTTGTAGTTGAACGGTGGCTGGGCGGCATGATGACGAACCGCAATACCATTGGTGGTCGCATCAAGTACCTGAAGGACCAGGAAGCCAAGATGGAAAACGGCCAACTGGCCGCCAAGTACAACAAGCTTGAGGTCCAACGCTACCAGGAAGAAATCGAAGAGATGAACCACCTGTACGGCGGCATCAAGAACCTGGCGGCTCGACCGGGCGCAGTATTTGTAACTGACATAACACACGATGTGAACGCTGTTCGCGAAGCAAAAAAACTAGGCATACCGGTTGTCGCGCTGGTAGACACCAACGCCGATCCAAGCCAGGTGACCTACCCCATCCCTTGCAATGACGATGCCATTAAGGCTATCAAGCTGGTCGTAGACTACGTTCAGGCAGCCATAGAAGCCGGTAAAAATAAGCATGCCAAAAAGGCAGACAAAGAAACCGAAGAAAAAACTGAAGGGAAGGGCGGGGAAAAGTAAAATGGCTTCCATCTCAATTGAAGAAATCAAGCGCCTGCGCGAGCTGACTGGCGTAGGCATTACAGATGCCAAGGCCGCCCTGGTAGAAGCTGATGGTGATTTTGACAAAGCTCTGGCAGCCATGCGCAAAAAAGGCCTGACCAAGGCCGAGAAGCGCGGCGAGCGCGAGGCCCGCGCCGGGATTGTAGGCACTTATAACCATGACAACCGTATAGGTGTACTGGTAGAAATAAACTGCGAAACCGAATTTGTAGCCAAGACAGACGAGTTTGTGGCACTGGTCAAGGACATTGCTATGCACATTGCGGCAAGTTCACCTGAATTTGTGTCTGCCGATGCGGTTACGGAAGAAGCTAAGGCAGCCAAAAAGGCAGAGTTTACAGAAAAGGCCAAGGCCGACGGCAAGCCAGAGAACATGATAGACAACATTGCAAGCGGCATGCTGAAGAAGCACTTTGCCGAGCGTTGTCTGCTTGACCAGCCGTTTGTTAGAAATCCTGACCAAACAGTAGGTGACTACGTCAAAGAAGGCATCGCCAAGCTTGGTGAAAATATTATAGTAAGACGCTTCAGCCGCATGGCACTAGGCGAAGTCCAGTAAAGTTTGTAGCTTAAGGAGAAAGTATGGAAAAGTTCGCACATGGCTTAGCATACGCCACTACTCTTGCTACTGGCGTGGGTATTGGCAACTTTGCAACGTACAATGGTGACGATGCGGCAAGGGCACGATACGAAAATTTTGCGGCATGCGTAGCTGATACGGAAGAGTATGAGCCTAGCGTTAGCGATCAAGGCATCGCTGTTGGTGTTGTAGAGTTAGATCCGGTGGGCTTGGAGACTGCAGGGTCAAGCCAAGCGCATCAAGACGAAGCTCCGGATAATGCTTGTGACACGGAGAAATTTGCGAAAGATATAGCTGGTACACCCGAGGATGAGAGGGGGGTAGTTGCTGGCCATGTCGACTACGAATTTGTGCAATCGGCAGAAGATTCTATAGGCGATACTCAAGGTGAGAAAGTTACAAGAGGACTAACTGCGGCAGCGGTAGCATTCGTTTTAGCGGGTGTAGTTTTGATCGCTACAAGAAACAGGAATCCTCTGCTAAAGTAAGCGGCAGTGTAGAATAATGAGTATGGATCCAAATCAAATTGTAGATCAAGCAAAATCAAAGTTCCAGCAAGCAGTGACGCATTTTCAAGATGAACTGAAGAAAGTTCGTACTGGTCGGGCACACCCCAGCATGCTTGATGGGGTTATGGTGGAGGCTTACGGTACGCCGATGCCCCTCATTCAGGTGGCAAGTGTCAGTGCACCGGAAGCACAGCTGCTGCAGATTACGCCCTTTGACCCCAATAACCTGGCAGCGATTTCTAATGCTATCCGTACTAACCCTTCGCTTGGCATGAACCCTATGGATGACGGCCGGGTGGTGCGTGTACCCATTCCGCCCCTGACTGAAGACCGTCGCCGTGAATACGTGAAACTCGTTGGGGGCAAGGTGGAAGACTGCATGGTATCACTCCGTAACGTTCGTCACGACGCGCTGAAGTCAATTGACCAGGCTAAAAAGGATAAAGAAGTTGGCGAGGATGACGCGAAGCGCCTGGAAAAACAAGTTGATGATGCCATGGCTCAGGCAAAATCCGACGCAGAAACTGCCCAGAAGGCTAAAGAGTCAGAAATTATGACTGTTTAGCTTTTGCCTATGATTGGGTTTGAGAAAGATTCTAAAACAGTTATACTTTAAACCTGTATGATCTTACTTATACTTGGGATAGTCATGTTCATTGGCCTGGTTGTGGTGCACGAGTTCGGGCACTTCATTATGGCCCGCCGCGGGGGAGTGGAGGTAGAGGAATTTGGCATTGGTTTTCCGCCGCGTGTGTGGGCAAAGAGGGTCAAAAGTCCAAAGGGCGACTACGATTTTTCTATAAATGCCTTGCCGCTGGGCGGTTTTGTAAAACTAAAGGGCGAAAATGATGCCGATACAGCTAAAGGCAGCTTTGGCGCGGCCAGTTTGTCTACCAAGGTAAAGATTATGGTGGCCGGTGTTGTCATGAACCTGGTTACGGCGTTTGCGCTGCTGACTCTTGTTGCGCTTGCCGGTATGCCAAAACTCATCGAAAATCAGTTTACCGTGACCAGCGACACCAAGGTAGTAAAACAGCAGGTGCTCGTAGCGCACGTGGAGTCTGGTTCGCCAGCAGAAAAAGCTGGCTTGCAGGTTCGTGATCAGTTGCTCGGCGTTGACGGCCAGCGGATACAGACTGCAGAGGACTTTCCTACTGCTACCCAACAGTTGGCCGGGAAAAACGTTGCTATTACCTACCAACGGGATGGGCAGGAAAGGTCAACCTCTGCGCAGCTGCGCAGCCAGGCCGAAGTAGAGGCCAGCAAGCAGACCGATCAGCCAAAAGGCTACCTGGGCGTAGGGCCCAGCGAATATATTATTAATCGCTCTACCTGGTCGGCACCGATTGTTGCTGGCGGGCTGATCAAGCAGTTTACAGTACAGACCTTCAAGGGGCTGGGCAGTGCGCTAGCAAGTGTCTTCAGAGGTGAGGGCGGTAAAGCAAGTGAACAGGTGGCGGGGCCAGTAGGGATCTTTGTGATCCTAAAGGACGGCAGCTTGTTGGGCTACCAGTTCGTGTTGCTTATCATAGCCATTATTTCCCTGACGCTGGCTATTATGAATGTCCTGCCCATTCCGGCCCTGGATGGCGGCCGGCTTTTTGTAACACTTGTATTTCGCGCCGTTCGTAGACCGCTTGCCAAAAAAACAGAAGATCTTATTCATGGCGGTGGTTTCGCCTTTTTGATGCTACTGTTTGTGGTCATCACGGTAGTAGATGTCCGCAGATTCTTCTAAACTGGAAGTAATGGAACAATTCAAGCAATCACCTCGGCGTACGCGTTCTGGATATGGACCGGTTGCTGCCGCTGTGGTGACGGTCGGGGTATACTTTGCCTCGCAGGTTCTTGTTGGCGTGTTGGTGTCGCTGATCCCGCTTGCAAACGACTGGAGTACCCAGCAGTTGGAGGCGTGGTTAAGCGGTTCTGTTTTTGCACAGTTCTTCGCCATTTTGCTGGTAGAAGTAACAACGCTCTACCTTATCTGGCTGTTTCTGCGGACAAGGAAGGTTGCCCTCCAGAAGATCGGCCTGGTAAAGCCCGCGGCACGGGACATCGGCTATGCTCTCGCGGGCTATGCGGTGTATTTTGCGGCATTTATAGCTATTTCTACGCTGGCTAAGACGTTTTTGCCCGGACTTGACCTGGAGCAGGAACAAGAAATCGGCTTTAGTAAAGAAACTACCGGCATGGCGCTTGGCTTTATCTTCGCCAGCCTGGTTATCCTCCCGCCCATCACAGAGGAAATCGTGGCCCGGGGATTCCTCTACACCGGCTTACGAAGCAGGTTATCAAAAGGGGCGGCGGCGGTTATCACCAGCATACTTTTTGCGGCGGCCCACCTCCAATGGGGCAGCGGCACCAGCCTGCTGTGGGTGGCGGCCCTTGATACCTTTGTGCTGTCACTCATCCTAGTCTACCTCCGGGAAAAGACCGCTAGCCTTTGGTCGCCCATCCTGGTTCACATGATCAAAAACGGCATGGCTTTTTTGCTGCTGTTTGTCTTCAAATTCTGAGGTGGTATAATCCGGCGTATGTATAGCAAAGTTAGACACACCGTTGCTAACCCGACACCGCCCGACAAGGGGCGCTAACTTTATACATTGATAAAATATTTGTAAACAGTAGCCCTCGTTAACCCCGAGGGATTTTTAATGAGGTCAGGAAATGGATTTAGAAGCTTTTGGATTAGGGGCTGTAGGCGAAGGTAAAGGTGAGATTGATAGAGAAGATAGGATTGCAGAGGCACTGGGAGACGGGCTCTTTTGGGAAGAAATTAAACCAGATGAACTGCGACAGTGCATAGACTCCCAGGCAGAACTGGATCCAGTGATAGCAAATGCCGCCGAGCGTGCTTTGAGGATGAGTATGTCAAGCGACCCCCAGGGTTGTTACAATAGGCTGAAAAGGAGCATCTAGCATGAGGTCATCACAGTTATTCGGAAAAACCAGCAAAACAGAGGGACGTGACTATAAGGTTTCTTCTCATCGCCTGCTTATTCAAGCTGGCTTCATCCGTGAATCAACAGCAGGACGGTACTACCTGTTACCGCTTGGGTTAAAAGTACACGACAGGATTATCAAGATCGTTCGAAGACATATGGATGCGGCAGGCGCGCAAGAGCTGGTCATGCCGGTCCTGCACCCGCTGGATCTGTGGAAGGAGACAAACCGTACTACCACCACGGGCTTTGAGTTAATGAAGATTGAGGATCGTCGCGGAGCGGAGTTTGCGTTAGGCGGCACAGCCGAGGAAATGGCAGTTGATCTGGTACGCAAATTTAACATTAGTTATAAAGATTTGCCCTTTAATATCTATCAGTTTTCTATGAAGTTTCGGGACGAAATGCGTGCCCGGGGCGGTCTGCTGCGTGTGCGCGAGTTTGTCATGAAGGACGCCTACAGTTTCAGTACTGAGGGGCAGTTCAAGGAAATTTACCAACAGATGCGGGATGCCTATACGGCTATTTTTGAGGAACTTGGTCTAAAAACAGATATAGTGGCCGCCGACAATGGGTACATAGGCGGCGAGTATTGCCACGAGTTCGTAGCTGAAAGCCAGGAGGGCGAAAGCCGCTATTTTATAGACGAAAAGAGTGGCTATGGCGCCCATGAGGATGTAGCTGTTTTTCATATAGATGAAAAAAACACCGATGAGCCACTCAAACCGCTGGAAGAGGTAGAGGCTGTTCGCGGCAAGACCATGGAGGAAGGCGTCAAGCTCCACAACCTGCCGCTGTGGCAGCAGACCAAAGACGTCCTTTTCTTTGACGAAGCAACCAAACGTTATATTTTAGCTGTCATTAGAGGGGACTTTGATGTTAACGAGACTAAATTGATGCAAGTCGCCGATGCGTGGGATTTGCGTGCCGCTACAGACCAGGAGGTTATCGAGGATCTGGTCAGCATGCCAGGATTTATATCGCCAGTCAAAATGGTCAAAAAGGGCAAAAAGAGTGGCTATCCTGTGGTCATTGTGGCCGATAAAAGCCTGCGCACTGTACATAACATGTACGGTGGCGCCAATAAGAAACACCAGGATCTCCTGAATATTACTATTGATCGTGACTATCAGCCGGATATAGAGGCCGATATTGCGTTGGCCCAACCTGGTATGAAGAGTCCCGAAGGTGGTGAGCTCCTGGAAAAACGGGGCATTGAGGTGGGGAATATTTTTCAGCTGGGCTACCACTATTCAAACCTCATGCATGATGCCGAATATACCGACGACCAGGGCAGACGGCAAAAATACTACATGGGCTGTTACGGTATAGGAATTGGCCGGACTCTGGCCGCCATTGTAGAGGCACACCATGACGACAAGGGGATTGTCTGGCCCGAAAACATTGCGCCGTACAAGGTTTGCCTGGTTCGGCTTGGAGACACAATCGGAAACACAAAAGGGGTGGTATCTGCGGCCGATGACCTGTATAATCGACTGACTGAGGCCGGGGTCTCGGTGCTGTACGATGACAGAGATGCCCGTCCGGGAGAAAAGTTCGCGGATGCGGATCTGCTGGGGATTCCTTACCGTATAGTAGTGAGCGAAAAAACAGTCCAGGCAGGGAAGCATGAGCTCAAGAAGCGTATAGAGGCTGATCATCAATCCCTGGGGGCTGAAGAAATAATTAAAGCACTTAGAGCTTAAATTTTGATATAATAGCCGTAAATCCGAGTGACCGAGATTTACCTGAGAAAGGAGTTATTTAGTGAAGAAACAGTTTTACCTGACCGGGCAGGGTGTAGAAGAGTTGAAAGCCGAGCACGAAGGGCTGGTGGGACAGCGCGGCCCGATTGCGGAGCGTATCAAGACCGCCCGTGAGTTTGGCGACCTCAGCGAGAACGCCGAATACACGTCTGCCAGACAGGAACAGGAGCGTGTAGAAAGCCGTATCTCAGAGATTGAGAACATCCTTCAGAACGTAGAAATTATCCAAAAGCCAACAGGCGACAGCAAAGTCCAATTAGGATCTGTGGTCAAACTGAAGGACGGCAAGGACAAGTCCAAGGAGTTCCAGGTGGTAGGGACGGTCGAGGCTGACCCGCTGAATGGCAAGATTTCTGACGAATCGCCCATCGGCCAGGCGCTCCTAGGCAAAAAAGAAGGCCAAGAAGTAGAGATCAAGACTCCGGCAGAAACAAGCGTCTACAAGATCGTGGATATCTCATAGTACCCCTATAAACAAAGACAAATCTGGGGTATACTTACCCCAGATTTTGTTTTAAGGAACTTTCATGGCAACACTACAAGAGCTGCGCGGCGAGCGCCTGCGCAAACTGGAAGAATTAAAAAAGTTGGGAGTGAATCCATACCCGGCAAATACAACGCGCACACAAACTGCCAAAGAGGTTGCAGACAAGTTCGCCGAATTAGAAGGCCAGGTTGTTACCTTGGCGGGCAGACTGATTAACACCCGAAAGTTTGGCAAGATCGCTTTTTTTGTGCTGAAAGATGCGTCGGGTTCGGTGCAACTATTCCTGACTCTTGAAAAAATGAGCAAAGAAAAGCAAAAAACGGATCAGGGCGTTCACTATGTTTTACCTGATGTCGACAGAACGAATAGTGAGCTTAACTTTGGGGATATCAACTTGTTGGACCCCGGTGATTTTATTGAGGCTACCGGTCCGGTTATCAAAACTCAGACGGGCGAGGTCTCTGTTGAAGTACATAAGCTCCGACTCCTTACGAAGTCTCTTCGTCCTATGCCGACCGAACAGGACGGTTTTACTAACAAAGAGGAGCGCCTTCGCCGGCGTTACATTGACACCAATGTGAACAAGGATGTGCAGGAACGCTTCCTCCGTCGCAGCAGGTTTTGGCAGGCGACCAGAGATTTTCTGATCCGCGAAGGGTTTGTAGAGATAAATACCCCGGTGCTGGAGCATACTACTGGCGGTGCTGACGCAAATCCCTTTGTGACCCATATGAATGCACTGGGCGAGGATTTTTACCTGCGGATCTCGCATGAACTCCCGCTCAAAAGGTTGTTGGGCGGCGGGTATGAAAGAGTATTTGATATTGGCCCGCGTTTTAGAAATGAAAACTACAGTGACGAACATTTGCCCGAACATGTCGCCTTTGAAAGTTACGCAGCCTACCAGGACTATGCCGAGGCTATGGAATTGTACGAGCGCATGATGAAAGAGGTTGCTCAGGCCACTTGGGGAACATTGCAGTTCAAAATTGGTGAATTTGACGTCAATCTGGACCAAAAGTGGCCGGTCGTTAAGTATGCCGACATTATGCGGGAAAAGTTCAATGTAGATGTATTTGCTCCTGATTTTGCTCAGTTGAAGCAAATTCTTAAGGACAATAACGTCGTCCTGGAAGGCGAGGTGAACGTCAACCGGGCACTGGATAGCGTCTGGAAGCTTATCCGCAAGACTTCTGCCGGGCCATTCTGGCTCATTCACGAACCGGTAGAAATATCCCCGCTGGCTAAGCAGGATCCAGAGGATCCGCGGGTAACCCAGCGTTTTCACCCGGTGATTGGCGGGACGGAAATGGGCAACGGGTACTCCGAACTGAATGATCCTCAGGATCAGCTACGTCGCTTTTTAGACCAGCAGGCATTACGTGATGCCGGTGATGCCGAAGCACAAATGTTAGACATAGACTTTGTTGAGATGCTGGAATACGGCATGCCGCCCGCAGCTGGCTGGAGTTACTCAGAGCGCTATTTTTGGGCACTGGAGGGCGTGACTGCTCGTGAAGGCGTGGTCTTTCCTCAGCTACGCAGGGAAGTAGATGAAGTTACAAAGAGCATTTACCCGGAGGTCTATGGAACCAAAGGCAAAAAACCCGCCAACCAGGGCGCTGTACGCCAGCAGGATTTTAGCAAGAAGATAGTAGCGGTCGTAGACAAGGAGCTGGAAACCTGGCGCGTTGTTAACGCCGTGGCCCATATGACGGCCATCATTGGCAATCAGACTAAAAAAGAGCAGTTGACGAGCGGTGATACCTTTGTTGGCAGCGATAGCGTGGCCATTCCCCGGAATAGTCAGTATCCGATTATCATCATGCGGGCCAGCGAAAAACAGCTTCATACATTGCATAAAGATATCCAGGCCAAACATGTTCCATACCATATTTTCATCAAAGAAATGCAAGACACTACCAATGATGCGGAAATTGTTGAATCTCTCAAAAATAAGCCTATGTCAGATACAACGTTCTACGGAGTCGCATTCCTGGCTGCTCACGAGCTGGCTGATCAACTAACAAAGGGCTTCCAACTCTTTAAGTAAAAGGAGATAGCATGAAAGCAGTTTGGAAAGATCAGGTTATAGCCGAGGCAGATAAAGACGACGTGATTTATATTGAAGGCAACTGGTATTTTCCGCCCAGTTCGGTCAAAAAGGAATTTTTGCGGGAAAGTCCGACGCCTTATACCTGCCCGTGGAAGGGTGTTTGTCAGTATTTTGATGTAGGGCAGGGTGATGACTGGGGCAAGGACATGGCCTGGAGTTACCCAAAACCGTTGCCAACGGCCATCAAGCGGGTTAAAAAAGACTTTTCCAACTACCTTGCCTTTTGGCGCGACGTCCAGGTTGCGGATTGACACCCCTGGAGGATTTTGCTACTATATATTTGCTAAACCGCCCTGGCCAGCCGTAGTCTCGCCAGGGCTTTTTTATTGCCTGAAAATGGGGGACAATACCTTCATGGCAAGCGGGAGAGGCAAGAAGAAACAAGTAGCCGTCTTTATAGACGGCAGCAACTTTTACTTTAAGATGAAGTCGCTGGTACCGCACAAAATGGACCTGATTCGTTATCGCTACCATGACCTGATGAAGGCGTTTTTAAACCAGGACGAAACCATCAGTTATATCGGCTACTATATAGGGGTGGTGCGGGATGATGGCAAGCACAAGCGTAACCAAAAAGCACAGACCCTGCGGCGTCATCAGCAACAGCTTTTTGCTCAGCTAAGCAAACAAAAGGTGGAGGTCGTCCGCGGTTACCTGCTGGAACGTGACGATCGGTTTTTTGAAAAGGGAGTCGACGTCCGGCTGGCAGTAGACATTGTGACTATGGCGTTTGAGAAAAAGTACGATACTGCTTTTGTAGTTTCCTCAGACACGGATTTGATTCCGGCCATGCAAAAGGCCCAAAGCTACAAGAAGGAAATTGTACACATAGGTTTTGAGCATCAGCCCAGTCTGGCACTTATCCGCTACGCCACGCGTTCACGCCTGATTACCAGAGGTGATGCCGAAAAGTTTGTAGCCAAACCATTCAAGATTAGGAGGTTTGATGAAAACTGAAAAAGCTTTATTTGCCGCCGGCTGCTTTTGGGGTGTGCAATACTACTTTGACCAAGTACCAGGTGTCACCAAGACTACAGCGGGCTATACGGGTGGGCATACCAAAAACCCAACCTACGATGATGTCTGCTATAAAGACACCGGCCATGCAGAGGCGACGCTCATAGAATTTGACCCTGGAAGCGTGAGTTATGAAACGCTCGTAAGACAATTTTTCTACATGCATGATCCAACACAAATGAATCAGCAAGGACCAGATGTGGGGGAGCAGTATCGCTCGGCAATTTTCTACCTAAACGAAAGCCAGCGCGTTATGGCAGAAAATGTTCGCAATGAGTTACAAAAAGGCTCGGACAAAGCGATTGTAACTGAGGTGACTGAGGCCTCCGAATTTTACCAGGCAGAAGACATTCATCAGAAATACACAGAAAAAACCGGCCGTGGTATGTGCCACGTACCCTACAAGGAGTTGTGACATTTCCCGTCTCTGATATACTCTGTTTATGGCAACAACTACAAAGAAATCAACTACCAAGGCAAAGACAAAAACTGCAAAGACAAAAACAACTAAGAAGGTTTCGGCCAAAACTGCTGTCAAAACCACGAGGGCGACTGCAGCTAAACGTCCATCTGCGACCGCAACAATACCAAAGGCCGCCGCTAAGAAAACACAGCCCGGACCAACAGTTGCCGGCATGACTATCCAGAAACTTCGCAGCTTGCACGTAGCAGCTATAGGGATTTTCTTATTGCTGGCAGTGGCCGCCGGTGCCCTCATGAATACCGCCAGTCATCAACTGACGCTTGGCTACCTGGCAAAGGACGAGCTGGCCAGCACTCAGACCACCGTATTTGCCCCGGCAGTACAAGCAGTCTATGACATAGAACTTCGTTGGGCCGTTGTCGGCATCATGCTGGCTTCTATGATCTTCCCGGTTTTGTACCTTACCAGGCTTCAGAAGCAATATGCCGAATACCTGCAGCAATCACGCATGTGGTCTATGCGTTGGATTGACCTGGCTATTACCGGTGCTCTGATGACGGAAGTCGTGGCACTGGTAAGCGGCGTGAGTGACCTCCCAACACTGAAGCTCATCGGTGGTATGGTAGCGGCTACAGCTTTATTGGGACTGATTGCCGAAAGACAAAACAATGCCGCTGCAAAGCCGGTCCGTAGTGCCTACTACGTAAGTCTGTTTACGGGCGTATTGCCCTGGCTGCTCATCGCGTCATACGCAGTAGCGACTGTTGTCTATGGTACGGCCGGTGTGACCTGGTATGTCTACGCGCTCTACGCGGCTGTTTTTGGCGGTTTCCTGCTGCAGGCCCGCAACCAGCATATGGAGTTTGGTCGGGCAAACTTTCTGGTGGTCGAGCGCAACTACATAGCTATCAGTCTGCTTACCAAAGCTGCCTTTGCGGGTATTCTTGTTATCGGCTTGGCGCGCTAGCCTTCGCGCGCGGGAGGGATTCTTGTATGGGCCGGCCAGACAGAGCAAGCAACATAATCTTTGACCTGGACGGTACGTTGGCCGACAGCATACCCGTTCTCCTGGAACTGGTGAACGAACTGAAGATTGTAGACAGGCCGCTGACACGTGATGATTACGACCGTGCTAAGAACCTGTCTATCCAGGCTATCCTGAAAGAGCTGGGCATCCCGTTTTGGCGGGCGCCCGGGTTGTTGATTAAGGGTCGTGCGGCGCTGACGCAGCGTATTAATGAAGTACCGTTTTTCGCCGGAATGGACAAGGTTGTGCGACAACTGTCCAAGGATCATCAGTTGTTTGTGATGAGCTCCAACAGCCTGGCAAATGTTGAAAAGTTTCTGGAATTGCATGCCATGAGGGAACCATTCAAGGCAGTCTACGGCGGTGTGGGCATCTTTGGAAAGGCAAAAGTGCTGCGCCAGATAGCAAAAGAGCACAGCCTGGACAAAGCTACCACCTACTACGTCGGCGATGAAATCCGGGATGTAGAGGCAGCCAAAAAAGCAGGCCTGAAGTCCATAGCCGTTACCTGGGGATTCAACGGTGATGAGATTCTGAAAGCACATCAACCCGATTACCTGGTTTACTCGCCGGCAGAACTACAGCAGATATTCAGAGAGGATTAGATGAGTTCGATGGAGGTCCAACGATTCTTTGTTACCGGCCTCAAGTTAGGACACGATTTCTGGTTGCATGATAAGCACCTGTTGGATCGATGGCATGACCTTGGGCTTGCAGCAGGCCAGCAGGTAGTCCTGTTCGATGGGGTTGAGCACGACAGACTCTATAAGGTAGCGGAAATTACCCGCCAGGAGGCCCATCTGCTTCACGTTACGGACTTTGAACGAAAGGTTCCGGGACGTACTGTCTATTTGCTCTGGTCACTCCTGGAAGGCGAGGAGAATATGGAAGTGCTGCAGAAGGGTACAGAACTGGGCGTGAGCCACTTCTTGCCGCTTTTGCGTGACAATGAATCGCGGACTACATTTGATCGTCAGCACGCGCTGGAGATACTCATTAAGGCGGCGGAGCACAGCGGCCGCAGTGACATACCGACCATACGGGAACCGATGCACGCCCGTACAGCACAAGCTCAGCTTACCCGCAAAGTACAAATTACGACCATTGCGGCAGGCGGGGAAAGTGAAGAAGCAGCAAACAACCAGGACCGGGAGGGGGTTACAGAAGGGGATCTGAGGGGTGACACCTCAGCAGCTGTGGCCATTATGGTTGTATCCCGGCTACCGCCGGAAGAGGGAAAAAGGCCTTACACGGCTCAGGCTATTATCGACTTACTCCCAAAAAACTTATATAGTTAAAGGCATGAACAATGAGCTGCCGGCTTCTTTTACTACAATAAATCCCGTTGGCCGTGAGCTTGTGCATGTCCTGCGCCCAGCACTGTGTGAAGTTGCTGGCAGTAATGACGGGTGTCAGTTTGATAAGTGCAATGAAATGAATCCCTACGCGGCTCACTACAAGGCCCCAGAGCTGGAGCCTGACGCCGGCACCGGTAAGTTGCCTCGGCTTCGAGTGCTGGATGGAGCCCTTGGAAAAGCAGCGGTGGATGTTTTATGTGACATGGGCTAGTTTGAGGGCATCAGGAATCATCCCGCTACTGCTACAATAAAGGTCTATGAACTATTGGAGGGAACGGTCGCAGCCATATAAACTTGGCCAACAGGCACCATTTAAGGTGAGCCGCAGCAAGATTGAGTTGTATATGCAGTGCCCACGGTGTTTTTGGCTGGATGTGCGGCTTAAGATAAGGCGCCCAAACGGCCCGCCTTTCAACATAAACAAAGCAATAGACGGATTGCTTAAAAAAGAATTTGACGGCTACCGCCAAAAAGGCGAACCCCACCCCATGATGGTAGAGTTTGGCCTGAAGGCCGTACCGTTTACGCACGACAGCCTGGACCAGTGGCGTGAAAATTTTGTAGGGGTGGTCTCTGTCCATGAACCGACCAACCTGCACGTTTTTGGTGCCATTGACGATGTGTGGGTGGATGAAGCCGGGCAGTTGATAGTGGTGGACTACAAGGCCACGGCCAAGGACAGAGAAGTGGGCATAGACTCTGACTGGCAGATCAGCTACAAGCGTCAGATGGAGGTGTATCAGTGGTTGCTGCGCCAGAACGGCTTTGAAGTGCGGGACACAGGGTACTTTGTGTATACCAACGGCCGGCTTGATCTGGATGGGTTTTATGACAAAGTAGAGTTCAAGACGAAGGTTATTCCTTACACTGGTAATGCCGACTGGGTAGAGCCAACTCTGCACGATATGAAAAAGTGCATGGAAGGCGACATGCCGGCGGTGGGCACGGCGGCCATGGGCGGCGAGTGCGACTATTGCGCGTATGCCAGGAGCAGGACAGAATTGACCGTAAAGGCCCTTCGTTCTCAGCATAAAAAGAAAATCCAGTAATCCGGGCCCGTCATTGTCTGGCCTGACCAGACAATCCAGTATCTTTTTGTTTTTTACAACTGGGGGGGGCAGGCTCTTGGGCTTATCGGGGCATGACAAAAAAAAGGGGGGGGGTTGGGTCAGGTCTAGTAGAGTCGACTTCAGTTTTTGGCTCAACTTCAGAAACTAGACGATCCGCCCTGTTATAATGTGGCCATGCTAGATATTCAGTTCATCCGGGACAATGCCGGGCTTGTCGCAGAGAAATCCAAACAAAAGGGCTATAACGTCGACATCCAGCAGTTGCTGGGGTTTGACGGTAAACGCCGGGAGCTGCAGCAGCAGGTCGGGGACCTGCGCCACCAGCGCAACGAGATCGCAGATAGTATGAAGGGCGGCAAGCCGCCCGAAGAACAGGTCGCTAAGGGCCGCGAAGTCAAAGAAAAGCTGACTGACCTGGAGCATCAGCTGAGCTCAATCGACCAGGAATTCTGGGCGCTTCTCAAGACAGTGCCCAACATGCCGCTGGAAGGCGTACCAGTTGGTGTAACAGAGGAAGAAAACGTCATTGTCAAAACTGTCGGCGACAAACCGCACTTTGACTTTGAGCCCAAAAATCACGCTGAAATCGCCGAGGCCAAAGGGTGGCTGGACAAAGAAAGGGCCACCAAGATAGCCGGAGCCCGATTTGTATACATGAAGGGCGACTTAGTGCGGCTTGAAATGGCTCTCTGGCAGTTCGGTATGGATGTTCTGAGCAATCAGGAAATACTGCAGAAAATTATTACTGACAACGGCTTGAAGGTTAGTGCCAAGCCTTTCATGCCCGTTTTGCCGCCGGCTGTCGCAAAGAAAGAAGTCTTTGAAGCCACCGGTCGGCTGAACAAAGAAGAGCAAACCTACAAGATTGAAGACGAAGACCTGTGGCTTAACGCGAGTGCTGAGCACACCATGGCGCCGATATACCTGAACGAGATCCTACCCGAAGAAGAACTGCCGATACGCTACATTGGGTACACCACGGCGTTCCGCCGGGAAGCGGGCACGTACGGCAAAGACACCGAGGGTATTTTCCGCCTTCACCAGTTTAACAAGCTGGAAATGGAAAGCTTCAATACCGCAGAGTCTTCTCTGGATGAACACTTGTTCCAGGTCGCTATCCAGGAATACCTCATGCAACAGCTCGGTCTGCCATACCATGTGTTGGAAAAGTGTACCGCAGATATCGGCCGGCCAAATGCCAAGGGCGTGGACATCGAAGCGTGGCTCCCGGGCCAGAATGCTTACCGCGAAACGCACACCGCAGACCACATCGGTGATTACCAGGCTAGAGCTATGAAAACTCGCGTCCGCCGCAAGAATGGTGACATAGAATTTGCGCATACCAACGATGCGACCGTATTTTCTGAGCGGCCGCTCATTGCGATTCTGGAAAACAACCAGCAGGCAGACGGGCGTATAATACTACCTGAGGTACTCCGGCCGTATATGGGCGGGCGGGAACGTATCTAGATCTAGCAACAAACAAGGAAGGGGCAGGCATGATCCAGAAGCTTGAAGTCAATGGTGTACACATGGAGGTCAGTAAAAAACTGCATGACTACGTCCTCAAAAAGATCGGCAAGCTTGACCACTACATGCCGCGTCACGCCCGTGAAAGCGCCCACGTCGAAGTATTCCTGAAAGAGGTTATGATTAAAAAGAAAAAACAGTGCATCTGTGAGGTCGTGCTGCACCTGCCCAAAGAAACCATCACCATCCAGGAATCCACCATGAATATCTTTGCCGCAGTGGACATAGTAGAGGCCAAACTCAAAAACCAGATCAAGAAGTACAAAGAAACTCACAGCAGTTTACGTATCCACCGCCGCGTCTTGTCACGGCTACGAAATAAAGCCGCGTGAAAATACGTATAGCCCCCGCAAAACAAAATCCACATTTTAGACTGCGTCCGGGCGGCCATAATCACCCACCCCTTGCTCACTGTATCTACGGATATGTTTCACTCGGTCTGGATGATTCTGTCTCACCCGGATCATCAGCCTAAATTTG
>DATHJH010000011.1:0-25230 GCA_035489815.1 Candidatus Limnocylindria bacterium | reverse complement strand
GGTCTTCTCGGGTAAAGTGGTGGTGAGCCATAGTGGTCACTCCTCTCGTATTTTAGTTGCTGTTACAAACAACAGGATACGGGGAAGCCCTATGGCTCTTCAAGTTACTTGGTTTGTCTCTTTTTGAGTGTTAATTCAGTCATACATATTTCCATGATGAGCATAAAAATGATGTGATACCTCTCCGAAAACTTCTACAAAAGCACGACTTAGTGTAGCGGTAGTGGACGCAAAAGAACCAGGAGGGTATCATAATAGCCAGGAGATATCTATGCCAGCAAAGAATTGGACAAAATTATTCAAAAACTACAAGGGCCAATGGGTCGCTCTTAAAGACGACGAAACAACAGTGATATCGTCTGGTGAAAAGCTGGCAGAAGTTATTCGCGAATCAGAAAATAAAGGTTATCAAAAGCCCATTCTCACAAAGATTCCTAAAAAGGACATTACATACATAGGATTGTCGTGAGTCGTGGTTTCTCGTTCCCGTACAAGCAGATAGATGGGCGATTTCGTCCGATTATTCCTATTGGACTTGAGGGTACCAAAGCATTTGGCTATGAGGTGCTGGTCGATTCCGGGGCAGACATTTGTATATTTCATGCCGACATAGGTCGTGCGATTGGCCTTGTTATAGAAAAAGGGCAGCGATTTGAGCTGGGTGGGGTGACGGGTACAGAGCGAGTCGGTTACCTGCAAAAAGTTACCCTTAAAGTGGGAAATATTGCCTACCAGACCAAAGTCGGATTTACTGACAGCATGAGAGATGGAGCGTACGGCATGGTCGGGCAAAAAGGTTTCTTTGATCGATTCGCAATTAAGTTCGACTATGCCGAACGAAAAATAGTCTTACATAAAAAGAAGTGGACCTAGTCTGACGTCAAACCAATCGTTTCAACTCTTCATATATAAGTATCAAACTGGGATAAAATTGGTTCCAGCTACAATCCTATATGCGCACCATGATGAAACCAATAGAGACGCCCTAACCCGCGTGTCTATTTCTTTGTTACAATTAACCCAATGTCACGCCAATTAATTTACGGAACACGCAATTCTTCCAAAATTGCACAAGTACAGGACGCACTAAGGGCTGCCGATATTCACGTAGTCGGACTCGGAGATTTAGATATCGAAGTAGATGAAGATGGCGCTACTCCCGAAGAAAATGCTCGCAAGAAGTCTGTCGAATACGCACAGGCAACTAATGAACCCGTGCTGTCGATGGACGCAGCATTATATTTCAACGATCTTCCTGACGAGCAACAGCCTGGATTGTTCGTGCGCCGCATTCCAGGACACGCATCGGCAACTGATGATGAATTGATTGCGTACTACACGAAACTACTTTTAGGCCATGGCGGAAAGCTGGACGGCTACTGGGAGTTCAGTTTTGCGCTTGGTTATCCTGACGGAAAATCGGAAGCATTCGTATCATGTACTCCTCGTGAATTTGTCAGTACGCCTGATTCTAATGTGCTGCCTGGCTATCCACTCGAGTCATTGCAGATTGACCCTGCGAGCGGGAAGTATATTACGGAATTATCCAGAGAAGAACAGGCAGAGGCATGGCGCGAATCGCTAGGCAAACCTCTGGCCGAATTCATAGCAAAGCACTTTGCCAACGATCCTTGATAATGCATCAGTCTTTGCCAAGGCACTTTGGTTGGCAAGCTGGATGAAAAGCCAAAACTTTACATTATTGGCACTTATCCCTTGACAGTAGGTAATCAGGGGTGTACACTGTAAGTACGATGAAACAGATGAAGTACACCATAACCGACTTTAGAGGCGATTTTCCAGATGACGATGCCTGCTTAGAGTGGCTGAAAGACTATCTGTATCCTGAGGGTATCTTCTGCCCGATTGATAAGAAAATCACCCCTCATCATAAAATGCGAACCCGCAAGTCATATAGCTGTGAATTGTGCGGTCATCACGTCCACCCAACAGCCGACACGATCTTTCATAAGTCACGCACACCCCTCACACTATGGTTCTACGCTATCTATCTTATGTCTGCTACTCGTGCCGGAATCAGCGCCAAACAGCTCGAACGTGAGCTAGGCGTGACATATAAAACTGCATGGCGTATGTTCCACCAAATCCGCTCCATGATGGGTGATGATGACGATACTAATTTGTCTGGTGAGGTCGAAGTAGATGAGACGTACTTGAGCCCTGACACGACTAAGCGTAGTACCGCCAAAGCCAACAATAGCCAAGTAATCTTCGGTATGGTGCAACGTGGCAACAAGGCAAAGGTACGTCATGTAGAAAGCAGCAAAGCGCCCGTCTTATTGCCTATAATCTGGAAAGAGGTTGGAAGCGGTTCTACCGTTTACAGCGATGAGCACCGATCTTACGGCAAATTATCCGAACAAGGCTACAGACATGGGAAGATTAAGCATTCTTACCGAGAATACGTTGATGGTAAGGTTCACACTCAGAACGTAGAAAACCTTTGGTCAAACATGAAGCGTGGAATCAAAGGCGTGTACAGACACGTTGAACCCAGTTACTTGCAAGCTTACGCGGATGAATATGCATTCCGCTATAGCCACCGCAATGATTTTCAGCCTATGTTTTGGGCGTTGATGAGCCGTGTGGATAAATAGCTAAAGCTTAACCATTGAAAAGAAAAATTACAATTTAACACCTTAGATAGATGTGGATAACACCTCTTTGTCATTAGTATGACAAAGACATTGACAGTTCTTTGGCACTCAAGTACCATAGATGTATGGAAGACAAGCAGAAACTTATAATTGACATGATGCTCACTAATGAGCAGACGGCACATGAGACTAAATCAGCAAACACTCTCGGTCATAGTATTACGCGTCGTGCTTATATTGTCGTTGATGCCTATGCACGTGAGTTTGCTGCACAAAAAATAAATGACCCATGGATACGAATGCCAGGCTTAAGAGGCATCGGAAAAACTACTCTCTTAACGCAACTTTACGACAATCCTGCCTTCCGTAATGCAACTAAAATATATATTTCATTTGAACGGCTAAATCTCATAAATGCATCGATGCAAGACTTTGTAGATGCCTGTGAGACTTACCTTGGCAGTAGCTTTGAAACTTACAATAAGCCAATCGTTCTCTTACTAGACGAAGTGCAGTACTTGGAAAAGTGGGGAGTAGGTTTAAAGATAATTAGAGACAGAGCAAAGCGTGTTTTCATAATTTGTACTGGCTCTTCGGCTATAGCATTGAGTGATGCGTCAGACCCTAATGTGGCAAGACGAGTGGACACAATAAAGCTGCATCCACTCTGTTTTACAGAGTATGCCATGATAAAGCAAGTGCACCAAGGCGTTAAGCCTCAGGAAATTAATATGCCCATACCTCAGCTAGCCGAAGATGTAAAAAGAGCATTATTTAAGTCCAGGGACGCTGAGCAATGTTATATTGAGCTAGCCAAGCTGACACCAAAAATTAATACATATTGGACAAATTTAGCTTCAGTGGGATTAAAGAGTGAGTTATTTGGCGAATTTATTGTAAAAGGAACACTTCCGTTCACACTTTCCCTGTTGAATGATAGCGCCGTATGGCGAAGAATTAATGGTATTTTGCGGGAATCGCTTGATAAAGATATGACCCAATTCGGAAATTTTGATAATGACATCATTAAAATAATCCCGAAGCTGTTATTTAAACTAGCTTTTTCGGTAGAGACTAGCATGAACAACATATCTACAGAACTCGGCATACACATTCGTACTGTCGGTTCAATTTTGTCAGCGCTAGAGAAGACAGAAATAATTAATGCTATACCCCCAAAGGGTGCGCATAACGGAAATGTTAAGAAAGCCTCAAAATATCTTTTTACTTCTCCAGCTATGCGGGCGGCACTATGTAATTATGGAGGGATAATTACTCCAGAAAATAGCGCGAACCTCAAAGGCAAACTAATAGAAGATACGGTCGGCATGTACCTAAAACGAATGTTCTTCGATACATCGATGACTACAGCTATCGTCGAATACGACACTGCTCAAGGCGGTGCTGACTTTATACTCAGTCCTGACGGTAAACGACCTTCTTCAATAGTTATTGAAGTTGGCGCTAATAAATCAACAGGTTCACAGGCCATTCAAACCATGAGCGAGATTGGTGGTAAGTATGGATTAATCGTTACTTCAGGAAAGCTAGACTTTGATAGAGCAAATAAACTGGTTAGAGTACCTTTTGAGTATTTCTTGCTAGCTTGATTGTTTTTTCTTGCGAGATACTTTCTTGAGTACCTTGAAAAACTGGTCCTTCGTAACCCCCTCGTTATCAGACTTGAGCTTCTTGTTCATGCTTTTAGTATACTACGAGTGATCATATGCCGTGCAGCTCACGTCTATATGCGTAACGTGAAAGATGTTGCCACTCTTGTGTCCAAGTATGCGTGATTTCTTGGTGTTAAACTTTATACAGTAGAGAGTCGATACGTCCTCGGTAACAATTGTAGGGAGGGCGGTTTTAATTTGGTGTTTTTTAATCGTTTCAAAACCAGCACCAGATTTATAAGCATCAAGCATAAGTTGTCGCCATGACTTCTGGGTCATGTATATAAGTTTGCCTATAAAATTTACCTTATCATTTTTCTGACATTCGTCGAGGGTGTAACCTTTCACTAAATGCTTGAAACAAAATATCGGATAACCGTCCACGGGCGTATTGATGGCACTCGTTGGACTAACGAGTACACCCTGATTAAGCTCTGGGCGTTTAATCTTTTTTGGCGGCTTCCTGCCTTTTTGTTTTGCCATTCCACTTATTGAAGTTGAGTCTTGAAATAAGAGCGCAGCTTGTCCTGCTCGATCACATCATCACGCTCTGTGCTCTGCCAAGGGGCTTCGTTGTGTGTCATATTGCGAAGCTTCCAAGCGGAGAATTGCCCATAGACATCGTTTACTTCGGCAAGTAGGTTTATCTGGTTGGCCGTCAGAGCATCAGTAATTGGCTCATCGATTGAAACTTGACTAGCCCGATACTCTTTGAGCTTGTGATAGAGCTCAACAACCACCGGTCCGTGCTCCCATGCAACAATAGGATCGTCAAAAAGGGGTTCGTCGTGCATAGCAAGATGAAAGCCTTGAGCATAGTAAACCAGCTTTTGTAATTTGAGATTCGTTAGAACGTCACCACTCTCTGGATCACTCAACTTAACAAAGGCATTTGCCACGTCGTATGCTGATGTTTTGCTTCTACTCATGTTAGACCCCCTAGTTAACATGCGTAACCCTGCTAATGCAAGCTTAACTATAATAACTTTAACACGATTGACATAAGCGTAATATGATAATCTTCTCACCTCTTACCTACACTCATGGTATAAGTGCCACATTATTCAATAAATATTTATTGTAAAACGATAAATAGTGTGTTACAATCAGGGTATGGAAAAGACGAAAGATATGTTCATGAAAAACGGAACAACCTTATTTTTGCGTACAGCAGTGCTAGGAATAGGACTGATTGTGCTGATTTTTTGTGTGGTGATGTTGATGGCAGTGTACCAGGACTGGACCAAAGAGTTCCCGCGTCAGGCAGACTGGCAGTTCCCGGTGATGTTTGTTATGAGTACAGGCACTATCACCTTTTTTGTAGCGGTTGCCCAAATCCTGAAGCTGTTGAACTTGATTGACAAGAACAAATCATTTTCTAATGCTTCTGTAAAAGCCATGAAGAACGTGCAGTACTGCGGTTACATAATCAGCGTTTTGTTTGCAACCTGGCTGCCCCTGGTTTATTTCATTGCCCAAGAGGAGGATGCGCCAGGCATGATATTGATATTTGGCGCGATCTTTGTAGCTGTTCCATTGGTGGTGGGTGTGCTGGCGGCGGTTGCCAAGCGACTGTTCCAAAATGCTATAGACATCAAGAAAGAAAACGACCTCACGGTCTAAGGTACATCATGGCGATTATAATAAATATTGACGTGATGTTGGCCAGGCGCAAGATGAGCGTTACGGAACTGACGGAGAAGGTCGGCATAACCATGGCTAATCTTTCTATTCTGAAAAACGGCAAGGCAAAAGCGGTTCGCTTATCAACGCTAGAGGCTATATGCAAGGCTTTGGATTGTCAGCCCGGAGATATTTTAGAATACAAATAGACGCAGTTCTGAGTCTTGTTACCCAACCAAACAAAGAGTCTCGCCAAAAGCGGGGCTTTTTTGCTGGTCTGAAGTTAGAGCTTAATCGGCACTTGTGCTATGAGTGCAGGTGACATGAGCACTAGTTGATTTTTTTGACATAATACTTTATTATTGCGTGATATGGCTGAATGGGAACAGATACACTATCGGGCAGAGCCTATAAGGACCAATATTGATGGTACCCAAACCGAGGTAACGCCGGTAGTTTACGACAATCCTAATCTTTTTGGGGTCGGAGTGCAGGTGCCCGATGGTTCCTTTCAGGCTGATGGGTTTACCTTCCCGCGCGATATGTTTGGAACATGGCGAGGGGCCCAAATTTTACAAGCATATGACGGCCTAGAATGCCCCCCGCTGCAAGCTGTATACGGTGCTGGCTCTAGGCTGCCAATTCTACATATAGAAAACCCAGGGCTTCCAGAAGTGATTAATACGGTTGGAAGAGAACGTTACGATGAGATCATGGGCGCAACAGTCCCTGAGTCCCTTGTTGATCAAGTACTCTCCCTACAAACTCAACAGTACGCCCCTGACCTGCGCGCTATTAGTGATGAGGTTCAGGCAGGAACGCTAGCCTGGAGGAAAGAGTTCACTGAATATGGCATAGAACACCCCGATGAAATAGAGAAAAAAGCACAGGAAAAACTTTTCTTTGTCGAGAATAGTGTAGAGCTTCTCCATTCTGCAGCCGATTCATTCGGACTTATCCCTGGCACACCTGGCTATGAGGCTTTAGCTGACTGTGTGGGCTCTAGGCTTCACCATGAGGCGCTTGGACAAACCGATGATGTTTTGCGCGTGGCGTTTGGATTAGTAGAGGCTGATCTTGCCCTGACCTTTATGGGGCTCATAGAGCGGAAAGATGGTGTAGTACTCAGTAGTGCCGGTGATGGTGAAGACGATGTTCGGCTTCGAGACGCAGATAGTTCAGCATTGAAACGAGCTGCCCAATGGAGTGTTTCCCGGTCAACCGAATTGGTTCCTGGCACAGTTGATTTTGCTGATGCCGTAGAAACGGCAATGCTTGAAATAAGCGCGGTAGAGGTTGGCATTCAAGACCAGCTAACGCACCGGATGGAACAGATCGAATACGAGTACTTATTACTTGAGCCTAGAGAGCGTCCGTCTGCATAGGCTTTGCGCATCAGCACTGTTAACTTAGCAAAAGCCCTCCTTACTTTGCTAAGATATATCTATGAAACTAGTTTTGTGCTCAGAAGGTTTTCATACAAACAATACTGTCCAGGCGTGCGTGGAGTTATGCGGGAAACCGCAAGACAAGATATCTTTTGCAATTATTAACGAAGCATTCGCTGTTGTTGAGGGAGATAAACGGTGGGTGCTAGACAACCTTAACGACGTGGCCAAGAACTTTCCCGCTGAAATAGATATTATTGATCTTTTAGCTCTTTCGCTTGACGAGGTAGAGGCCAGGATTATGCAGAAAGATGCGCTGTTCGTAGTTGGCGGTAGCTCTGACTATCTTACAAAACTCTTCCACAAAACAGGCTTTTCCAAGTTGCTGCCTAAGGTACTCAACTCAAAGGTGTATGTAGGCAGCAGTGCAGGATCAATGGTAATGGGCAGGCGTGTTCCTGATGAGGTACGTCGCCGGGTATTTGGCGAAGGCGAGCTTTTTGAAGTAGAGGAGTATCTGGGCTTAGTAGACTTAGCCCTGATACCTCATCTTGATTCCCCGCATTTTCCCAACAACAGGACCGATGTGTTAGACGAAGTGGCCAAGCCTATGAGCTTTCCTGTTTATGCACTTCGCGACGATAGCGCCCTGATTGTCAACAGTGACAAACAGAAATTTATCGGCAGCAAACCATACAAGATTAGCTAGCACATAACTTACCGGACAAATCGAATGCTTTTGACCTCAGTAAAATGATGGCTATTTTATAACGCTTCCTATCCATTTACTGTTTATAGGGCTACACTGCACCATAGAAGCAGCCAATAACCAGAGCAGGGGTTTCATAAGTGTCAAAGTTTAGACAATACGCAAAGTGGACGGGTATATTTTTCCTTATACCAGATATAGCCTCGATACCTGCCCTGATTCTGTTTCAGCCGCTCCTGAGACATGACGATTTTATCACTTCCAGTAGTGCGAACGAGACACAGATTCTGGTAGGCGTGTTCCTGGAAATACTGGTGGCGTTGGCGGTTGCCGGCACGGCCCTGACGCTTTATCCGGTACTAAAGAAACAGAACCAGCCAATGGCTCTCGGCTATGTTGTCCTCAGGGCCATGGAAGCGACGGTCATTATGGTCGGCATTCTTAGTTTGTTGGCGGTTCTTACCCTGCGCCAGGACTTTTTGGCAACCAATGCCGACCCTTCGGTATATCAGGCAATTGGCAAGGCACTTGTTGCGGTAAAAGATTGGACATTTACATTTGGGCCGGGCATCATCCTGCCGGTAAACGCCACGCTTCTTGGCTATCTGTTACTTAAATCAAAGGTGGTCCCCAGGGCTATCGCACTGATCGCCTTGATAGACGGCCCTATACTACTGGTCTCGGGCATAGCGTTTTTGTTTGGGGCATACGAACAGTATTCGCCCCTCCCGGCGCTGCTGGCTATGCCGATGCTGGTATTTGAAGTGTGGTTTTCCGTCCGGCTCATAACGAAGGGTTTCAACCCTTCGGCTGTGGCAGCGCTCGACAAAAAAGGTTAGTTACCAGACATGATATGAGTTAATTTCATAACTTTAGTTCCTATAGGCATGTAGGATAACGGCTGGTCACATTGATGGGAGCTATATGAGTAAAATACCTACGATTACGGTGCACGGCAGGTTTCAGCCACCCCTTCATGTTAATCATTGGGACTACATTGAGCAGGGCTTTAAGCGGGCAGAGCATGCTGAAATGCTGATTACCAACCCTTTTCAGGATGAGGCTTTTGAAGAGACCGCAACCCGGCGGAGCGATCCCGAAAACAATCCTTTCAGTTACGACGAACGGACACAGATATTTGCAGATTTTTTTACGGCCATGGGTATCGGGCAAGATCGGTATACTTTTAAGCCCTTTAACATCAAGGACAGTGCGGCCTTTGCAGTACTGGACCCCCAGGCACCTAACTCGGTCAATGAATATAGTGAATGGAGTGCCAAAAAGGTTGAGGCATTTGAAAGTGCTGGCCTAAAGGTCATCAAGCTGGAGCAGCCAAAATCCCAACCCGTGTCGGGAATAATCATCCGTCAGATTATCAAAGACACTCCAGATGTGTCGCGCCTGCCAGGATTACTTGTTGATGCTGGTTTCATGCCGCAGGCAGTACCTGGCTTGCTCGGAGTGCTTTCGAGCCGACAAAAACTAGTGTAACTTCCAACTCATTCGGGGTATTCTATTTATATGAATAAACTCCACAAAAATGAACTGGGCTTTGGCGCAGCGGGTCTTTTACTAATTCTAATAGTCGTAGGGCTGGTAGGCACCACCGGCTGGCTGGTTTATAACAATAACCGTAAGGAGACGCCTGCTCCAGCAGTCACGCCGCCGGTTACCGAATCACCAACTGAAACTCCTCCGGTAGCCCAGGCAAACGTCACCAAAATACCAGAACTAGGCATAGAATTTACCGTTCCTGACCAGCTAAAAGAGATGGCCTACAAGGCCACCACCACGGACTACGGACCTGGTCATCTAAGTGACAATCCTATGGTCTATTTGTCCACCAAAGCGCTCAATAGTGCGGAAGGCGGCAAGTGTGACATAAGCGCAGCATCAGGAGAAAAGGGCAGTGTTCCGCCCCTAGGTTTCCTGTCCAAAACAATGGGACAGTATCCTGCCGCTCCTACGGCAGATAACTCTAGTGGTGACCTGGTAAAGCAATTTCCCACATACTACATAGCCTATAGAAGTGCGGGTATGTCCTGCTTTAGCGAAGCTGCCACCATTGAAAAGGTTGCGGGCCTCAACAGCCAACTTGGTGCGGCCTTGAAGAGCATCATAGAAGTTAAGTAGACACACACAAGGCCTCACCTTATAAATGCAATTCCATCGTTTGCTATACTGAGCGTTATGAGATTTACCGACAATGTAGTTGTGGTTACGGGTGGCAGCAAGGGATTTGGAAAGGGACTTGCAGGGGCTTTCATAAAGGAAGGTGCCCAAGTCGTCATTACCAGCACCAACGAGGCTGAGCTAAAAGCTGCTGCTAAAGAGATTGGCGCTCAGTATCTTGTAGCAGATGCCAGTTCGATAGAAGATACTAAATCACTGGCGAACTATGCGCAGGATAAGTTTGGTCGTATAGACATCTGGGCTAACAACGCCGGGGTACAAATTGCCCCAACCAACGTAGAAGAAATAAGTGTTGATAAATTGCACAGGCTCTTCGACGTAAATTTCTTTGGATACTTTTATGGCTGCACGGCTGCCCTAAAAGCCATGAAGGAACAGGGCAAAGGAACAATTATCAACATAAACTCTACGGCTGGCTTGGCTGGTAAGCCGGGGCTATCTGCCTACGTATCTTCTAAATTTGCTATAAAGGGTCTATCTGAATCGATTCGAGAAGAAGTCAAGAGAAGCGGCATCAGAATTTACCAGGTATTTCCTGGTGGTATGCAAACGGACATTTACCATGAAAAAGTGCCGGCAGACATAGGCGATTATATGCAAATTGAGTATGCAGTTGATAAAGTTATGAATAATCTCAAGCTTGATGTACCGGAGCTGGACCTGGTTATCAAGCGTCCGACGGTATAGCTTTAGGGTTTTCGGGCAACATACATGCAATTTCTAGAAGACTACGAGGAGCGAAAAGCTGACCTTGATTTGCTGAAACACGAACTCGCAAAGCTATAATACACAAATTTACACCTCTCAAGGTGAGACCTTATAAAGACACTGCTGCAAGCTACCAGCAAATTCTTCAGCATTAAAACTCATTACTAGTACAACACTAGCTAGTTGCATACTACACAACATCAGTATAGGAAAGCGAATCCCCACTTGTCGGAGGCTTTTACGAATTGGTTGACATAATAACGGACTGTCGCCAAAAGCCGCCGGGGTTTACTTTCTGGTTTTACGCCAATGTCGTATATGATATCTATATAAGTATCTGAAAATAATTCAAGGAGACAATCATAATGGCAACCAAAGCAAATTCATATCCAGCCAGTCTGGATATCGACTACCCGGGGAAGCTTGATCGTCTCACGACGTTCTTTCGCATCATGTGGGCTATCCCGGTACTCGTCATACTGACGCTCCTAACTGCAAGCGGCGGTGAAAGCTTTGCCAATGAAGCAGGCAAGGAAGCTATGATAAACGGTAGGGGCATCGCGGGCGGGCTCTTTGCCGCGACAGCCCTCATGATTTTGTTCCGGCAACGCTACCCGCGCTGGTGGTTTGATTTCGCCCTGGAGCTGAACCGATTTTCGACAAGAGTTGGCGCGTATCTCTTGCTTCTGACTGACCGTTATCCTTCGACTGTGGAGGAACAATCAGTGCACCTGGAAATAAAGTACCCTGATGTAAAACAAGATCTCAACAAATGGTTGCCGCTTGTGAAGTGGCTGCTGGCAATACCTCACTATGTTGTGTTGATTGTGCTGACGATTGGCGCATTGGTTGCAACCATCATTGCCTGGTTCGCCATACTTTTCACTGGCAGCTACCCAAAGAGCCTCTTTGACTTTGTTGTTGGAGTGGGCAGGTGGCAGCTTCGGGTCAGTTCCTATGCGTTTCTGCTTGTAACAGATCAGTACCCGCCATTCAGCCTTAAATAGTGTGAGTGATGCCAAAGGCTTCAGCTTGTCAAAAACAACCAGGAGCAGGGCCTAAGATGTTAAAATTACCTTTATGAATACCTATGAGAAATACAAAAAAGACGTAGATCAAGCGGTTCAATGGTTCTGGCAGACACGAAGTAGCCAGTCAGGTGCTCAGCTGGTCAAGGATGCAGGTACTCGTGGGGCAGTCACTGGCGGTAAGCAGCTGGACGCTTTCTTACTTTTGCTCAAAAAGATCGCAATGGACTTGGGTGTACCTGAATCCAACATCCACCTTAAAGGCAATCAACTACCGGGTTATTTTCGAGCTACTAAGGACTGGGACTTTATTATATCGACACCAAACAAGCACCTTATTTGTTGCATAGAGCTCAAGTCGCAAGTAGGCTCTTTCGGTAACAATTTTAATAATCGTACCGAGGAAGCGATTGGAAGTGCTGTTGACCTATGGACGGCTTACCGCGAGGGCGTATTCCCCCCGCAACAGCAACCTTGGGTAGGCTACATACTCCTTGTACAGGAAAATGCTAAATCTACTGCGCCTGTAGGCACCAAAGAACCTTTTTTTAAGGCCCTGCCAGAATTTAAGTCGGCAAGCTATCTTAAGAGGTATGAGATACTCTGTCGAAAACTGGTACTTGAGCGACATTATTCATCGGCGGGGCTCATATCAACCAGCTATGAAAATGAAACAGCTCAGTATGGCACTCCCGAAAATGAAGCCTCCTTTACATCATTCCTCGATTCGTATGAGGGACATATCCTAGGTAAGCTTTCAGAATTTGATGCCAAACAGTAATTACGCACTAAGAACAAACGGGTCAGAGCATGGCGCTGTCTACACAAGCCTTTCTCTTGTGCAGTTTATGCTGGATGCTGCAGGCTATCTAAGCTCTTTAAATTTGTCAAACACCAAGGTACTAGAACCGGCTGCTGGCGATGGCGTGTTTTTGATGCAAATTATCGATCGCCTTCACATTTCATCCAGGAAGTTCAATTTCAGCTTCGAAGCAGCGCTACTCAACATTAAGTCGTACGAGCTAGATGCCAATGTCGCACAAAGACTTAGGGCTACTATACAGTCATATTGCCTGAGTAAAGGCTATACTGTTACCAGGAAAGTTCTGCAGCAGGTTGTTGTTTGCGAGGACTTCCTGCTACCTGATGTTCCTGAGCCGGAGCAAAGGTATGACATTATAGTTGGCAATCCACCCTACATCAGGCACGAGCAAATACCCGAAAAACAACGGCTGTCGTACCGAAAACTATATAATACTTTCCGTCATCGCAGTGATATCTACATTGCATTTTATGAAAAGTCGCTTCGCCAGCTTACCGATAACGGCAGGTTGTGTTTTGTCTGCTCGAACAGGTGGATGAAGACTAAGTATGGCGAAGGGTTGAGAAGGCTTATTGCTAAGATGTATTCCATTGATGTCATTATTGATATTGACGACAGATCTGCATTTGACCAAGATGTCGATGCGTACGCTTCAGTGACGCTGATAAGTAACCGGAAGGATGCTCATAATCATTTTTATTACGAGCGCATAGAAGACCTTGGCGACCTGGACCCGGCTAAGGTAGCCGGTAAATCAGGCAGTAATATATTCAAGAAACCAAAAGACTCAAATTGGCACATAGGCGAAATGAGGTCATTTGACCTACTTGACAGCTACAAGGGTATTGAGGCGCAGGGCTATAAAATAGGGATTGGAGTAGCTACTGGCTCGGACAAGACATTTATTAATAAATACTTACCTGTCGAAGAGAGCTTAAAGCTACCTATCATCACCGCAAGAGAGATAAAAAACGGAGAAATCACCTGGGTTGGGCAATACATTCTCAACCCCTATGGCCAGGCGGGCAATCTTATTGATCTGGAACAGTACCCGCTGGCGAAGAGCTACCTAAATGAACATGCAGCAGTACTTAGAGAACGTCATACTGCTAAGAAGAGTAGTGATAACAGTTGGTATAAAACAATCGATCGAATTTACCCGGAACTAACAACAAAGCCAAAACTTCTTATACCCGATATGAAAAGGGACGGTCTGTTTCCTATTGACGAGGGTAAGCTCTACCCGCACCACAATGTTTACTACATAACCCATCCGCAGGTAGATCAACTTAAAATACTCGGTGCACTTTTAACATCCGACTTCTGCAAAGAACAGATTAATCTGGTGAGTGTTAAAATGCGGGGCGGTTTTGCAAGGTGGCAAAGCCAGAACTTACGCAGGATACTCCTGCCAGACATCGGCTCGTTTACTAAAAGTGTAAGGTTACAGCTCATTGCTGCATATGACATGAAAGATATCGCGTTAATCAATAAGCTTATTGATAAACAAGTAACTCGAAACCTGACCTCAAAAACCCTCCAGTCCTGTCATACCGGACTTGATCCGGTATCCAGTCAATAAAGAAATTAATTTATATATATCTACTGGATCCCCAGTCAAGCCTGTCCTCGACTCCGATCGGGGGCTGGGGCTGACAGAGGGGGTTGGGGCTTTGAGAGTCAGGCACTCGAACGCTTTAGAACCCATTCCGAGTGACAATTTGTTCAAATCTGCCCGGCGTAACCGTAGTTACGGCTGGCAGATTTGGGCGGATTGGCGCCGGAATGGACGGCTTCTGATCGGAAGACCGGGCGGAATTGGAGATTCGGCAGTGGGTTCTAAGGACTATGTAGCTTCGTAGAAACCGCCTAGTCCCTTATCTGTTATAGTTCGTACAGATGAAAGCAGTTGTTTATACCAAATATGGGCCGCCGGAAGTACTTCAGGTCAAGGAAGTAGAAAAACCTACGCCCAAAGACGATGAGGTGCTGATAAAGATTCATGCGACATCGGTAAGAGCCGGGGACCGGCGAATGCGAAAGGCTGATCCGTTCCTGGCCAGAATTTTCAATGGTCTATTGCGGCCTAAAAAAAGAACTATACTTGGCATGGAGCTTGCCGGAGAGATTGAATCAGTCGGCACAGATGTAAAAAGGTTCAAACAGGGCGACCAGGTTTTTGCATCGACCGGATTGAAATTTGGTGCATATGCCGAGTACACATGTCTGCCTGAAAACGGAGTGATAGCGATAAAACCGGCCAATCTGACTTACGCGGAAGCCGCTGCCGTTCCCAGCGGGGCAATCGCCGCACTGGCGCAGCTTAGGAAAGGAAGTATCCAGAAAGGGCAAAAAGTCCTTGTCAACGGAGCTACCGGTTCCATAGGTACTTACGCCGTGCAGCTTGCTAAGTATTTTGGGGCGGAAGTTACAGCGGTATGCGGCACCGCCAATCTGGAATGGGTGAAATCTCTGGGAGCCGATAGGTCTATCGATTACACAAAAGAGGATTTCGCAGAAAGGCCGGAGCGTTACGATTTGGTCTTCGACGCCGTAGGGAAAATGATTTCAGGAATTTCAAAAACCAAGGGCAAAAAAGCAGTCAGTCAGGGCGGAGCCTATGTGAGTATAGAAATGTCATACAAGGAAAGAGCCGAGGACTTAAATTTCCTCAAAGGACTCATCGAGGCCGGGAAGATAAAACCAGTCATCGATAGTCGTTACCCTTTGGAACAGATTGTTGAAGCTCACAAGTATGTCGATACGGGACAAAAAAGGGGAAATATAGTCATAACAGTGGTGCAAGAACCGCAGGAAGCTAAAACATGAAAGCAGCTGTTTATACCAAGTATGGGCCGCCGGAGGTTCTGAGAATCGAAGACGTAGAGAAGCCCGTGCCAAAGGACGATGAAGTTCTGATAGAGATACATGCTGCCACGGTTAACCGGACGGATACCGGATTTCGAAGTGCACAGTATTTTGTATCAAGGTTTTTTTCTGGCCTGCCAAAGCCCAAGAAGATTGTCGCGGGTTCCGAATTTGCCGGGAAAATCGTACAAGTAGGTTCGACTGTCACGGAGTTTAAAGTTGGCGACAAAGTCTTTGGGTTTGAAGATGTACGGTCCGGGGCACATGCGGAGTATATGACCAATGCTGCCAGCGGAGCCATTGCCAAAATGCCCGAAGGCTTTAGTTACCAGGAAACAGCCCCGGCAGGTGAAGGCGCAACCTATGCGCTCAGTGGTATCAGAGCGGCGGGTGTCAAAAAAGGCCAAAAGGTACTGGTATATGGCGCTTCCGGTGCCATCGGTTCGGCTGCGGTGCAGATACTTGTGGCGCACGGGGCAAAAGTAACCGCGGTGTGCGGTACCAAAAACGTGAAATTAGTAAAGTCACTGGGCGCGGATAAGGTTATAGATTATCAAACAGAAGACTTTACCCAACTAGACGACAAGTTTGATTTTATCCTTGATGCCGTAGGCAAAAGTTCTTACGGCGTGTGCAAGAAACTGCTGGCACCAAAAGGTAAATACTGCTCTACCGAACTTGGCCCGTATGGGCAAAATCCGCTGCTGGCAATCTGGTTTGCCATAACCGGCAGCCGGAAAGTTATATTCCCAATACCCAAAATCGGCAAAGAGCAGATAGAGTACATCCGGCAGTTGATGGAATCCGGCGCGTACAAACCGGTAGTAGACAGAACGTATCCACTGGATGAAATCGTTGAAGCCAGCAAATACGTTGAATCCGGCCAAAAAACCGGCAATGTGGTTATAAAAATTACTTAAGATGTAGACGAGTAAGGGTGGCTGGTCCAGTTGGCGAGGCACTTTTTGTCAGTAACATACTGGTTACATTTTGTGAAGAAGACCCAGGGGTCCTGGAAAGACTGAGGCTACTTGAAGCATTAGTTGATCAACCTGCTGCAACCGTCCAGCCCGCCAGCGTAAGCTAAGCGTTTCTCAAAGTTCTGATAAAGACCCGCCTGTTCTGGTTTGTCGTAGATGACCGGGTTGGAACGGTTGTGCTTTCATGAGTAATAGAGCATAATTTTGTTCATAATGAAAAGGATATTGCATGACTAGGCCGTCAATCGCATTTGACAGTGGTGAATTTGAAAGAATCATCTTCTGCCAGAACCTACGGCCACAGGCAGAAGTAGGCTATAGAACGAAGGATGAGCCTGGGCGCACGCTCTTGCGGGTGACAGATATACAAGAAGAACCCGTGGTCAATATTTCACGGCGCGGGCAAGAAGATATGGTTGGTCAGCTTATCGGTAGTATGGTGCCGTATGACGATGGATTTATGCATTTTGAACACGACATAGTTGTTGAGGGGGCTGAGCCAGTAGTGATTGTCGAAGAAAGGGGAAGGGTGTTTCCAGAACTCTTGCCATATATGGATGTGGTGTTCACCTCGACAAATCCAGCCCTTGCCGCTGACCCCGAACCTTTGTTTTAACACAGAAGCTCTGAGAACCCATCCAAAATCTCTTCCTCTGACTCCGACCAGTTTTCGGCTGTGGTGAAAAGATTTTGCGTGGCTTCCTGGGGCTCTTAAATCAATAGACTCTGCTACTATTAACAGTATGCGGATATACATCATTAGACATGGGCAAACGACGGGTGACATAGAGGATCGCTATGGCGGGGACTATGACGACCACCTGACGGACCTGGGCAACCAGCAGTCGGCAGAGGTGGCCAAACTGCTGGCAGACAAGGGGGTTCAAAAACTCCTGGCTAGTCCGCGAATCCGGGCGCAGGAAACGGCGGCTGTTCTGGGCAAGGAACTGAGCATTCCCGTCCAGGCCTTTGACGAGTTTCGGGAACGCAATGCCTATGGCATTCTAACCGGCCTGACCAAGCAGGAGGCGGCGCAGAAGTATCCCGATCAGGTTGAATTGTTAAAAGATGTGCACGCAGCCGTGGAGGGCGCCGAGGAATACGGCTCATTCCAGCGAAGGATTATAACCGCCTTGGATATTCTTCGTAACGTGACAGCTGATAAGGTTGCCGTGGTGAGCCATGGCGGCCCTATCCGCCTGATCTTTCGCGATATTCTGAAGCAGGGTGAGGTCGAGGTAGAGGACTGCGCCTATATGGTGCTGGAGACGGATGAGTCGGGGTATAGGTTGTTGGAAACAAGGGGAATCAAGCCCAAGGGTTAAATTCCAAAATCCAATTTGAAGTATTGGAATTTGAATCCTCTGGTGGTCCTAAGCTCTGCCGAAAAGGCTGCCCTCCAAACCGCCGCTGATCACTACGGCCAGTTCCTTAAGCTTCCATCGATGCCGTTGATTCAATAAGTATAGTGGAGGCGCCTACCGGGATCGAACCGGTGTCTAGAGTTTTGCAGACTCTTGCGTAACCACTCCGCCAAGGCGCCATTTTCTCCAATTGAATTGCTCAGCAGTCCTTATTCTATGACAATTCGAGCATAATATCCTGCATTTCTTTATTTCCTTGAGGATTTCTTCCCAGGCATAGGCTTCGTTAATACCTCTGGCAATACTAAATCTCTTAGTAGCGGGGTCGATATGATCAAAGTCAAGAACTCTTATATCGCCAAACTTACAGTTTTCGCATGACTTTCCTGCAAGGTATTCATACAGTTGATCTTGACGTAGTCTCTTCATATTCGCCCTTCTTGTCCTTGCTCGTTTGCGGTAAGCATCACCATACTTTGCATAATGTTCTTTCATAAAACGTGCTCGTTTTACTTTGTAACAACTTTTGCATTGAGAATGAAGCCATCCCCTAGCTCTATCCTTGAAGTAATACTGATTAAGTTCTTTTACCTCTTTGCAAACGCTGCAGCTCTTTGACGTAGTCTGATTATACAATAAAGTTTTGCAGACTTATTGTATAATCTAATAAACTGATGCCAAGCGCGGGTGTCGTAATAGGTAGCCGAGCAGCACTTAAAATGCTGTGCCCGAAAGGGCGTGCGGGTTCGATTCCCGCCCCGCGCACCATTTTTGTGTAACACAGAAACGGAGACTTCATATGGGAGGTCATTTTTTGTAGATTTTGTTATGATGAAGCAAAGACTATGGCTGAGAAATTTTCTGAAGGAGTTGCGAGTTGGCAAAATAAATTGGGCCTGGTGCGTGATGCGGTACGGCAAGAGCTGGTGTCCAGGCAGCTTTTAGAACACTTGCCTTCACCCGCGTTGGATATAAACGTATTGGATGTAGGGTCTGGTCAAGGGACACAAGCAATACACCTCGCAAACCTAGGTTATGCAGTGACTGGCGTGGAGCCATCTGAGGAGTTACGGAAGATTGCGGAGCAGGATTCCGAAAGGACTGCAAACCCAGTACGGTTTCTCAACGGTACGTTAGAAAATATGCCGACGGAAGCAGGTAGTGGGTTTGATGTGGTTTGTTGCCACGGGGTCCTGATGTATCTGCCAGAGTTAGAAGCATCTGTCAGCAGGCTTGTATCATTAGTGCGCCCTGGAGGCATACTTTCGGTGCTGACTCGTAATCGTGCAAGTATTGCTATGAGAGCAGGTATGTCACAGGATTGGCTAAGTGCTATCAAGGGCTTTGATGAAAGGTATTATGCCAATCGCTTAGGCATAAACGAGGTGCGAGCTGATGAACCAGAGGAAGTCATTGAATCTCTCCGCCGTAATGGTGCTGAGTTGATTAATTGGTTTGGCGTGAGGCTATTTACTGACCATTGGGAGGATCAGCCACTACCTGAGGATTTTGATGAGCTAGTAGAGGCAGAATATCAAGCGGGTAGACGCGACCCTTATCGCCAACTGACATCTCTGACACATGTCATAGCGCAAAGGGCAAAAATTTAAATAGCGAAAGACTGCAGCACTGTTTATGAAGCTCGTCAGCCCTGCAGCAATTGTACATAATCAGAACGAGCGTACAGGATTCGCACAATACACACTTCCTCATCAGTTATTTTGTAAATAACCAGATAGTTATCAACAAGTAGATAGCGGTAGCCGACGAGCCTGGGATCAATACTTGTTAGGTTTACTCCCAGTTCGGGAAAATTGGCCAACATCTGCGTACGTTGCAAGAGCTTCGTGGCTACATTACGAGCTGCAATCTCGTTTTGCAGCTTGTCTTTAATGTATGAAAACAGGCTACCTAGATCATGCTCGGCAGCATGCAAGAACGTAACCTTCATAGTTGGATATTGAGATTCTTGGCAATCTTGGCAATCGGCACCGCCACCCCGTTTTTTGCAGATGATTCGCCCTGCTTGATTTCCGTGAGCAAGTTTTCAACGGTTGTTTCACGATCGTAATCGTCCAGCTTAGAAATGACATAGGTGCCTCGACCATTTCGCGTTAAGTACACCGGCTTATTAACGTCAACGCGATTTAAGACATCTGTGTAGTTCCGCAAGTCTGATATGGGTAAGATTATAGGCACAATGCCCTCCTTTCATAATAATTGTAGCAAATACACATGCGAATTCAACAGCATACAAGAATGTTATCACATCGTGTCTGTTATAATGCCATCGGTACAGCAACGTGGTGGTTACGGAGTATCGCTACAACTTTAATCATCGTGCTGCACCAAGCAAGAACTCCTCACAAGGGAGTTTTTTTACTGCAGTTAATTGACTAAAATAGCTTATTATGATAAAGTAGTTATTTGCTTATGAAAGAAATTACTATGCCTGTCCAGGCCGAGCAATCGCCGGTTCCAGAAGCTGTTGTGCTGCCCAGGCGTTCGCGCCTTGGTTTATTTGCCAGGGGCGCTATGGGGCTGGCTATGGCTGCAAGTGCGGTGGCCATCCCGTCCCCTGGTGTTCTGGATGACGATGATCCTACGCCGTCAGCTCCAGAGCTGGTAGCGGTTCCAGAGGCAGCGGTTGCGGTCATGCTTCCGCCAACAGAGGCAGCTGAAACAGTGCCGCCGCCCCCTGTTATGCCGGACATGACCGAGTATACCCTGCCGCCACTTCCTGAGAACCTGGAACACGATACTCCTCCGGTCAAAATAGAAATTCCGAACGTGCCAGAGTCTGTAGCCGGGGAGCTGGCTAAAAACACGGTGTTTATAGGGAATTGTTCCGGCTGGCTTATCCGGGATGCTTTGGGTAGGCCCAGGGCGTATGATGCGGCACGACACTGTTACGATGACCAGCGGCGTACGGTTGGTCCGGATGGCAAGCTACATATTCCCCGAGGTCCGGTCTTGACCCAAACTGGGGACAGGCTTGATCAACTGGTGACCGTTGGCAGCGCCGATCGGTTGCTTCTGCCCAAACCTATACCGGGACATACCCTGGATAACGCTATAGGGTTATTTCCGGGTACAACACCGGAAGAAGTCCTTGGGAATGAACGGCATATGACCGTAGAAGAAATCAGGGCCCTGAAGCCGAATGATCGGATATATGTGGCTGGTTGGCCGGGCAAGCAAGAGCTTAATCCTTTGCTGCCGGTACTGAGCCTGCAGATCTTCGGGTTAAGTGCGCTAGGGACCAAAATGGTTAGAGACAAGCATGGCAATGAACTTGAAATACTGTGGACTGCCCTTGAGAGTAGTGAAGATGGGGCGGAGTGCAGTTATGGCCTGAGCGGCGCAAAAGGTTTTGCCGACCATTTCGGGGGCAATCCGGCGGAGATCGAGCTGGGTGGCGTTGGTGGATTAGCGTTCTTTTCTGACCTAACGGGAGAAAAATACGGCGCTCCTGGAGACCGTACCCCAGAGCAAGCTGCTGAGGCCAAGGCTTACTATGAAGCAATATTCAATGTGGATCTGACGGGCATCCCCACTGTCTGCGGCTTTTCCGTAGAACACCTGACAGCCGCCAATTCGGAGCTGGTTTTTACGACTCCGCCATCTGCAGAAGCACCCCAGCTGCCGCCAATAGAAGAGGCCCCACCCTTAGAGGAGGCGCCGCTTACCGAGGAACAAATCAAGGATACCGATGCAGTACGGAAAGCCTATGAAAACTTCTATGACAAAACGGCCGAACATGTAGCAATCAATGGCTGGGTAAAGGTGAGGGCGCCAAAGGACTTCGCGTACCTGCATAAACCGTCATTGTTTGTAGACGCCGAAAACGGTCGTATTGTCCTGGGCAGAGAATACGCAACGGGCGGCAAGGACGATATATGGTTTACTGTTGTACGTCCGGGGGTGGATTATATAGAGGCGTTTGACGCGGACGATGTTCCAGGCCTTGAGTTCATTACCCTGCAAGGCGACCTGACGCCAAATGATGAAAACGGCGATCTGCCGGGCGGTGTGCGCGGGTACAAGGATGAAAGCGGTACGGTTTTTGGCGACTGGTCCTATAGGGGGCAGCCTGAAGGCATTGACCCTGAGAAAAGCTATACCTTTCGCATTGTGGACGGGAAGCTGGTTGCGATAGCTAACTTCATTGAACCAGAGCTGCCGCCTGAAGAAGAGGTGCCCACTACAACGACAACTACAGCTGTGCCGGTAACGACGGTGACCACTGCCACATCTACTACCACAGTACCCGTTCCTGTGACTGCAATTCCCTAGAGGACCGCAGGCCTGTTGTTTGAATAGGCCAAGTCTATAATTTGTATATGCTACCATGGTAGTGGCATTAAGCTAAAACAAACATGGTCAAAAGAAAAACCGTCAAAAGGCCGCGGGCCAGATCGGCCAAGCGGCCAGCACCCAAAGGGCTCTTTAGTCACCACCGGCATACCGGCCGGGTGCTGCACCACAGCCATACTTCCTATCCACTGGTGATTTTGTTGCTGCTGATGGTGGGCGTGTTTCTGGCGCATGCTACGTTCCAGGTCCGGGCAGCTACTGTGGTGGTAACGGCCGCGGCTAACGGACCGCTGCCGCCCAGCCCGGCAGTGATTCTGGACCCTGAGGAGGGTGATAGGATTAGTGCTATTCCCATTCCGGTGTCCGGGACCTGCCCGTACCCTTATTTTGTAAGACTGTACCGCAACAACACGTTTTCTGGATCGACCCAGTGTAACCCGGACGGCACCTGGCTGCTGTATTCTGATTTGTTTGTGGGAGAGAACGAACTAGTAGCCCGGATCTTTAACGCCGCCGATCAGGAAGGGCCGCAGTCCGCCCCGGTCACGGTGTACTATGAGCCGCCTGGGCCTTCACCTCCCGGCCCGGGGCCGGTAAGTCCTACGGATCCAGGTGGTGATGGTAGCCCGGGTGCAGCCACCCCGGGCGAGGAAGTATCTAACCCATTTTTGATCACCACTGATGTATTCTTTAAGGCGATTTTTGTTGGCCAGGAAATAAGCTGGGAGTTTGGCGTGGTGGGGGGAGACGAGCCGTTCGACGTGACGGTGGCCTGGGGTGACGGCGGCACCTCTACTATAACCGACCTCCGGGAGCGTAAGTTCACCGTGAGCCACTTGTACACCAAAGCGCCGACAAGCCGCGAATACTTCCCGGTCACGGTCAGTGCCCGTGATGCTGATGACCGCAAGGCTTCACTGCAAGTGTTCACTATTTTGAATGACCGAATTACGCCGATCGGCGGTGGTTCTAGTACGGGGGGTGATGGTCCTGGCGGAACCGACATCACCTGGCTCCGGCGGATTTGGCTGGCCTGGCCGGCATATGCCATTACGCTGCTCATGGTGATAAGTTTCTGGCTGGGCCAGAGGCGGGGACTGATCATCTTGGCCCGAGGACCCAAATCCATCCAAAAGTTTCATCGTAAACATTTCTATCGGCCGCCCAAGCGCCACGCCTAAAGCCCCTCATCCCAGGTCCCGGCTATAATGTAGAAATTTTAACATTCTGCGAAAAGCTTAAGTGTTAAAACTAATGAGTCAAAACTAATTGGAGGAACTATGATAAAAAACATACTTAAAGGTTTTGCAGTCATGGCCACAATGCTCGCGTTGGGTATGACGACATTTACCAGTAAAGCGTCTGCGGCCACCACGCCAATGGATCTGTGCACGGGCACCGTGTTGAAGGTGGAAACGCGCAAGTCCCAGGTGTTCTGTACCAAAATGGTCCAGGATATGATGAATATTGCGCACGTTCATTATATTGGCTGGCAGCAGCATCCACACTGGCCGTTTGTGGCAACCGACGGAGACTTCTATAAGCAAACCGAAAAAGCAGTGGTTGCTTACCAGTTTAACCAGGTTATGAGAGGCAGTCCCATAGCCGCTGACGGCATCGTCGGACCGAACACCTGGGATGCTATCAAGGTAGATTGTGGGCGCTGGGGCGTTTGGTACTGCCGGCCAGTTTAGTTCTAATTTAGCCCTGGTTTAACCCTAACACCTAATAGAAGCACCTATAGAAGACTGTCTTCTATAGGTGTTATTTTGTGTCAGGGCGTGTTGGCGTGGGATGGGGTACAATATGCTTATGTCTAAGAATATTTCCGGACGTCGTTTTTTGCGATTATTTTTGCGGCCAAAAGTACTGGCGGGGTTTGGTGCGCTAGTCATTGTGGCGGGGCTGGTGATGGGCTTTTATCGTTTTAATCAGGCGCCCGTTACGGGGGTAGTGCGGCCGCCGGATCCGGCACCGCGGGTGGCGGCTGCAACCTTTGCTCATTTTAACGGGGCGGCCATAGCTTTTGACTATTCCACGGATTACCGGACGGTAGAGAACCGCGCCGGACCCGTACTGCCGATCACCGAACAGTACAGCCTGGCACAGCACAGTCCGACCGAGGGGAGCCGACGCATCAGCATAACGGTAAAGAACTTTTCCGGCGGGCCGATGCTGGAGGATTCGGCCTATGCTTTTCGCCGGAATGAGGCGGGTAAGTACAAGGCCGACGAGGTAACTATGGGCGAAGATTCGACCAAAAAGACGGCCAGGACCATGACCAGTAAGGACGGCAGCGAAGTGACCTATTTCATCCCGGGGAAGAGTGCCTACGCCATCGTTTCTGCTACTTCGACCCGTCCGAATGAGGATTTTCTGAAAGAAGCTGCGGCCCTGGTTCGCAGTTTTGTCTGGAGGTAATGGGCATATGGGACCACTACGCTACGCAACACTTGTGACAGCCGGGATTGTGGGCGTGTTTGCCACGGCCAGTTCAAACTTTCGGCTGGATAACTACGGCATAGGTTCTGGCGGCACCAGCAACAGCAGCTCCAGCAGCTACCGGCTGAACGGTATTTCCGGAGAGGTAAGCAACACCGGCGGGGCCAGTACGTCCTACAAAGCCAACAGCGGTATGAATCCGACTATGCAGGCACATGTGCCAGCCGCACCGACGGTGACCAACCCGGCTACTTATTATAATAAACTGCACATTGTCATTAGTAACGGCGGTAATCCTACGGACGCGACTTTTGCCATTGCTATCAGCACCGACGCGTTTGCCACAACTCAGTATGTACAAAGCGATAACACCGTGGGGCCAACGCTGGGTGCGGAAGACTGGCAGACATATACGGCCTGGGGTAGTGCAAGCGGTTTTGACGTGATTGGCCTGGCGGCCAACACCACTTACTCGGTCAAGGTCAAGGCCGAGCAC
>DATHJH010000010.1:0-8100 GCA_035489815.1 Candidatus Limnocylindria bacterium | reverse complement strand
AAGATTGAGTGTGTCTTTGACTACCTGAAGGAACATTTGCTCCTGGTCACTTCGTTTCCCAGGAGCGTGAACGGCTACGCCGTTCACTACGTGAGGGTTCTACTGGCCTACCAGCTTATGTGGGGGTTTTGAGAGTCAGGTGATCAGGGCGTTGTACATTGTCGAATAATGTGCGATGACCCCGCTTGGAAGTAACAGCGTTGCACAAGAACATGTGCGATGATGAAAAATCTATGTCTTAGTTCCTGTCTTTGTTTTACCTACCCCCACCTTCTCTTTTGTTCTTCTGTTTTCTGTACTTAGTCCACGCGCAAAATATTTTTTTGGTACGAAGTGTTTAATAATAGGTATATGGCTATAAACAGTAACGGCAAAAAAGTAAGTCAAGAACAGCTGTTACAGATGATGTACATGAAGTTGCTTGAGTTGGAGCTGAAATTTGATTTGTTTGAAGCGCAAGTTACAAACCTGCAGCAGGATATAAGTAAAAATATCTTTGTGCGTAGCGAGCTTATAAAACTTAGGTTTGATCATAAAACAAACGAGCTTCATATAACCGAGTTCTTCAAAGTGCCTTTTGAGGGTAATGAAGCCGCTTTACTTAGAGTTATGTTTAAGCAATCTAACGGCCAGCCAAAGAAAACAACTAAATTCTACCCAGTAGAGCTTTCCGGTACGTTTAAAGATGAAGCCAAAGGTCTGAAAACGATAAAGGCGGTACAAGGAACTATCGCTAGAATTGACGCAACGATAAAGCAGCGAACTATGGGCTTGGAAGTCTTTAAGATTACAAGTAAAGTTTTCTATTTTTTACAGTAACACTTAAAAAACTCACGGGATTTCACTGGTTACCGCTTTTGCTTAACTGCGGGCATGCGTTTTCGTAGTGACCAAGTTATAACCCTAGAACAGGCTAAAATTCTTCTTGGCGATGAAGCTTTGACTATGACCGATGAAGAAATTCAAAAGATGATTGTGGACTTTGACCTTATTGCACAATACGCAATTAAGGAAGTTCAAAAGTTTAAGAAGAAGGATAGCGAAACAGATTAACAAAGTGATAAGATAGTTCTAAGTATGAATTGCGTTGTCTATGTCAGAGTATCTACAGACGAGCAAGTGCATGGCACTAGCTTAGATATGCAACAAAAAGCCTGTATCGACTTTGCAAAATCTCTAGGTTTTAAAGTTCCAAAAGAAAATATATTTCGGGACGAGGGCGAATCAGCTAAAGCTACCAACCGGCCACAACTTTTGGCGATGCTTGAGTTCTGTCGACAGCACAAAGGCATGGTTGAAAAATGTATTGTCTGGAAGCTGGACAGATTCGCTCGTAACTCTGACGACCATGTAATGATCCGCTCTATACTGCGCAAGAATGGCGTAATGCTCGTATCGGTAACAGAGCCTATAGACGATAGCCCCACTGGCAAGCTTATGGAAACCGTATTGTCCGGCTTTGCGCAGTTCGATAACGAGGTTAGGACGTTTCGCACGACCGAGGGCATGAAGAAGCGTCTAGAACAAGGCGGTTGGCCGCATGACGCGCCGATAGGCTATATCAAAGACCGAACCCCACTCGGCATTACAACTATTGCTCCACATCCCGAAATGGCCGCAAAACTAGCACTGTTCTTAGAAACGTTTTCTACTGGTCAATACACGGTTAAGCAAGCGTCTGATTTGGCATTTGAAATGGGTATACGAAACGGCAAAGGCAAAAAGCGTACATGGCAAACGATAGAAAATACGATTAAGAATCCTATTTATGCCGGATATATTCAGTCCAAATACACGAACGGCAATAGATATGTCGGCTTGCATAAAGCACTCATCAGCGAAGCAACCTTTAACAAGAATCAGCGTATATTAGCTGGCAAGCAGAAGCTATTCACAAAGAGCGATGAAAACGCCTACCCATTACGGCGCGACTTCCTGCGCTGCATCCATTGTGGCAAGTTCGTAACGGCAAGCGCGCCTAAAGGTGCGAGCGGCATTAAGTATCCTCGTTATAGCTGTGTGTACTGCAAGACTTCTGTATTAGGCAAAAAGGTTAGCAAGTCGAGTGAAGCAGTTCATAAAGAATTCAGAGAAGTACTTTCCAGAGTTCGCTACAAAGAGGGTCGCTTAAAAGTTTTTAAGCATATAGTCATGACGCGTTGGTGTGATGAGTATGATGAAGCCTTGCATACTGCTCATCAAATTAATAAAGAGATTGAGACTTTGCAGGACGAACGCTCAAAGACAATCCGCAAGTTTACAAAGGACGAGATAAGTTTTACAGATAAAGAAGCGGCTATTCACGATATTGACGCAGAGCTGGCGGAGTACCAGAAAAAGAAGGTAGAAGCCGATGATTACGCGGACCAAAAGGAACAAGTGATAGATAACGCTATGCTGTTTATGAAAGACCCGTCAGAGTTCTGGAACAGAGCACCTGTACAGATACAAAAGAGCGTCCAGAGGACGCTCTTTCCGCGCGGATTGACCTACGACTTCGAAACTGGTTTTGGAATTATTGAACTGAACGAATCATATCTGTTGTTACAGAAAATTACGGACAGTTCGTCTAAAAATTCTATTATGGTAGCGGCGAGTGGGCTTGAACCACTGACCTCAGGCTTATGAGTCCTGCGCTCTAACCAGCTGAGCTACGCCGCCTCGTCAACGTGTAATGGTTAGGTAGCCATTTTGCCAACAAAACAAGTTTGCTTGGCAAAAGCGCCTACCTAACCAAGCCGCTTCCTCTCAAAATCGCGAATCCTCTCGCAATTTTGGGTCTAGTTATCCAAACCAGCAGACAAGCTGCCTGATTTGGCATTTTTTATTCTGGCTTCAAAGGGACAACAGGGGTAAATATAGCATAGCGTGGCGTTGTTTGCCAGTCCTTGGGTCTAGCCAAAGAATTCCGGAACAACGTCATGGAGGTTTTCCCAGCAGGGTTGAAAGAGATTTTTGGGAAGCTCTTTGAGCGTAATCCATTTTATGTCTTTGCATTTCTGCGGCTCTAGTATAGCGGGCTCGTTGGCTGCCCAGTCTGCAGTAAGCCAGATGGTAACATAGTGCTTGTTGTGATCTGGGAACAGGTCATTTGTGGTGGCTAGGAAAGATACGTTTTTGATTTCCATTCCGGTTTCTTCCAGAACTTCGCGCGTCCCGGCTTCTACCCATGACTCCCCAAACTCTAAATGGCCCCCGGGGATACTCCAGGTTTCATGACCGTGAGACCCAGTGCGCTGCATAAGGAGAAACTTGCCATCTCTCCAGATGAAAACTGCCACACCAACGCCGATCTTTTGCTGCATAGAGTTCATTATACCCCCCTGCTTGCGGCTAGGGATATCACAACATTTTGCTAAAAAGCAGAACAAAACGGTATAATGAACTCCTAGTATGGTGATACTGGAGCAAACGCTACAAGCAGCTGATACCTTGCAAGGGACCAAAGCCGGTCCCTTTTTTTATAACCTTTTGCTGCTGACCGAGGAGGTAGTGAATCAGGCCGACAGTTTACAGGGACGAGTCCTATCCGAACCGGCGCAGCTTGAGCCTCTGGAAGCAGCAGCTGCGGTCCTCAACTTTGCGGCGGGCGGCGGGATAGTAGGAAAGCCTCGTACTTACTCCCATGTAGCAATGGTTGCAAGCGGGTGCTTTGAAGTACCAAAAGAATATGCGGTGCGGGCCCGGAAATCTGACCCAGTACCGTCGGTGCGTCTCAGGCTTCCAACAAGTGCTATAACGGCTATCAGGGTCAACCCTCGTGTCTCTGGCGGTCCTGAGTACCACAAGGCAATCACTACCGCAAAACAGGTCATGACGACAGAAACAAAATACCTCCGAAAGCATAATGAGAGGCCAACCTGTGCTGAGATTCACTGTTTGTGTCATCTGGCGGCAGTTGACCCGCAGACGGTAAACGCGGACATTTCACCGGTGATTGATATGAGGATAAGGTCAAGTGGTGACTCGGGGCCAAGCCTCTATGCTGGACCGGGACAGATTGTAGAGGGTCCCGGCTTGGGCCGTTGGTATAGGTTTCCGCTTAGTGAGGTAGCTCATATCAGGCTCTATAACCATTCGTTGAGTTCGGCGTTGCCCAATCGGTGGGGGTGGCTCATGGGGAAGTCTGCTTTGAACAGGCTGCGGAGTGCCCGGCCAAAGGCACCGTGACTGACGACCAGAATGCTATTTGCGGGCTGACTCTCTAGCCAGTCCAGGGTTTTTCGTGTTCGGGCTAGCAGCTCCTGGTCGGTTTCTATATTGTAGGGCGAGAGGTCCTGGTGTTTGTGGGTGGGAGACCAGATTTGCCCCTCCAGTTTGCCAAAATCGCGTTCTGTGAACCGTTCGTCGGCAATGATTTTGTCTAAGGGGTAGCCAATCTCTGCTGCCACAATCTGAGCGGTTTCCAGGGCCCGGCTGAGGGGTGAGCTGACGATGAGGTCAATCTTCAGCCCCTTGGCATCCTGACCGGTCCGTTTGGCTTGGGTCCGGCCCTCGTCAGTCAGAGGTGTTTCGGCGCGGCCGGCGTAGCGTCCTTCTACATTAAGCTGGCTTTGGCCATGCCGAATAAAATAGAGTTTTTTCATCCGCTACAACCTATAGCCATCCCAAAACAAAATGACGAAATTCTGGGTGAGGATCCGGATGAGTCAGAATCGTTCCGGCCGAGTGAAGCATATCCGTAGATACGGTGAGTGAGGCCAGGACGGTTCTGGCCATTCGGGCGCGGCCGGAAAGCGTCATTTTGTTTTGGGATGGCTGTACTTCCCTTCCAGCCATAGACTAACGGTTGAACACATGTGCATTGAACCCACTTCAAATCTCCCTCCCGACTGCAAAACCTGCCTGGTGCACGAGCTGGCAGTTTCGCTTCGTACCATATCTACGGATATGCTTTGTCGCGAAAACTGACCAGCTCGCACTACCAGGACAGGCTTTTCGTGCTTGGGAGGAGATTTGAAATGGGTTCATGGTTCTGTCCCTGCAGCTCAGGATTCGCTGAATGCCGTTTGTTGTTCATACTGATAAGATTATAGGATGGATGTCGATATTGAACCAGGGACGTACGTCGTCGCCGTCTCCGGCGGCGTGGACAGCATGGCGTTGCTGCACCTACTGCACCATAAAATCACACTTTCCGGGGTAAAACCCTGGAGAGGGAAATTTATTGTGGCGCATTTTGAGCATGGGGTACGGGAGGATTCTGATGAGGATTTGCGACTTGTACAGGACGCAGCCCGCCGCTACGGCCTGCCTTTTGTGTATGACCGGGGATATCTTGGTTCTGATACCAGTGAGGACGCAGCCCGACAGGCCCGCTATGAGTTTTTACACGGGGTACGGAAGGCGAGCGGCGCCCGGGCGGTCATCACCGCGCACCATCAGGACGACCTACTGGAAACGGCCATACATAATATGTTGCGCGGCACGGGCCGGCGGGGGTTGGTGTCTTTGCGTTCGCGGCCAGGCATTCATCGGCCGCTTTTGCATATGCCAAAAGCCGATCTTATTGCCTATGCCAAAGACCAGGGACTGGTGTGGCGCGAGGACAGTACTAATATGGACCTGCGATACCGTCGTAACTATATTCGGCACAAACTTCTCCCTCAATTTGAGGCTGCTCATAAAAAAGAAGAGTTATTGCAGCATATCCGCGCTCTATATGCCGTACATGAAGAATTGGAGACGCATCTTATTAACTACCTCCACCTGCAGCCGGGTCTTGACCGGTTGGATCGCCATAGCTTTATCATGCTGCCGCATGCCGTGGCCCGCGAAGTACTGGCTGCCTGGCTGCGCCGCCACGGAGTGCAAAACCTCACTACCAGGACGTTGGAGCGGCTGATAGTTGCCGCCAAAACGTATAATCCAGGTGCCCAAACGGACGTTAATAACAGATACACCTTAGGGGTGGGTCGTAAGGATTTGGCACTCCGACCACGAGAGCGCTAGCAATCATACTACTGCTTCTGTATAATAAAATACCTGTGGGTTCGACAGATATATGGTGTTAAACTCATACTTTTCAAGTATTCTAAGGAACAAGTAGTTCTAGTACCACTTCAAGATTTTAAGAGGAGATAGGATGGATCCAAAAAAACCGTTTCGCAATCTACCGGGCAAAGGTGCCCCACGGCGCAAGGGCGCCAAAAATGCTGCCTTTATTGCGCTTATTGTACTCTTTGGGCTGTTCTTTTATTCATACGCGCAACAGTCGCAGCCAAAGCTGGAAGATAAGCCGCTCACCCAGGTGATCCAGGAGGCCAACAAAGGCCAGTACGAAAAGATCGTTGTGACCGGCCAGACACTGGAAGTTACCAAAAAAGGCGAAGACAAGCCTACCGTAAAGTCACGCAAGGATGTAGAAGGTACTCTGAAAGAAGAAGGCCTGGACACAAACACCACCCCTGTAACCTACAAAGAGCAATCCAGCGCTGGGGATACCTGGACTTCGCTGGGCATCAACCTGCTGCCTGTTATTATCATAGGCTTTATTTTGTTCTTTATGCTGCGTAGTGCGCAGGGGCAGGGGAACCAGGCCTTGAGCTTTGGCAAAAGCCGGGCCCGCCTGTACGGCAATGAAAAGGACAAAGTGAACTTCAAGTCCATTGCCGGTTCTGACGAGGCCAAGACCGACCTTCAGGAAGTGGTAGAGTTCCTGAAATTCCCAAAGAAGTTTGAATCCGTCGGGGCCAAAATCCCCAAAGGCGTGCTGCTGGTCGGCCCTCCTGGAACAGGTAAGACCATGTTGGCCCGGGCTGTAGCCGGGGAAGCCAATGTGCCGTTCTTCAGCATTTCAGGATCAGAGTTTGTAGAGATGTTTGTGGGAGTCGGTGCTTCCCGCGTGCGCGATCTGTTTGCCAAGGCCAAGAAAAACGCGCCGTGCATTATCTTTGTAGATGAAATAGACGCCGTTGGCCGCCGCCGCGGTTCCGGTATGGGCGGCGGTCATGACGAGCGCGAACAGACGCTCAACCAGATTCTGGTAGAAATGGATGGCTTTGAACAGGGAACAAATGTCATTGTCCTGGCGGCCACCAACCGTTCCGACGTGCTGGACCCTGCCCTGCTCCGCCCTGGCCGTTTTGACCGCCGGGTAAACATTGGTCTGCCTGACCGTAAGGACCGTCTGGCCATTCTGAAGGTCCATTTTGAGAAGAAGCCCCTGGCCAAGGCCGTTGACCTGGATGCCCTTGCCGCCAAGTCGGCCGGTTCGTCCGGCGCCGATCTGGCGAACATCGCCAACGAGGCTGCCATTAACGCCGCGCGCAACAACCGCCAGGAGATCAACCAAAAGGATGTTACGGATGCCTTTGAAAAGGTCGCCATCGGTCCGGAACGCAAGAGCAAGGTGATGAGCGACAAAGAAAAGGAACTGACTGCCTACCACGAGGCTGGTCACGCACTGGTCGGGCATGTGCTGCCGGACAGCGACCCCATCCACAAAGTCACCATTATTTCCCGCGGCAACACCGGCGGTGTCACCTGGGCCATCCCGCCAGAGGACAAGAGCTACCACAGCATCATCGAGTATAAGGACGTACTGGCCCGGATGCTGGGCGGGCGTATAGCAGAGGAGCTTGTCTACGGTCATGACTGGGTAACGACCGGCGCCGGGTCAGACCTGCCCAAGGCTGCAGAACTGGCCCGTGAAATGATCATCAACCAGGGTATGGGCAGCGGCAAGCTGCGCAACCAGGTCTTCCACGTAGAAGAAGGCATGATGATAGAGCGCATGGTGCATGAGCGCCAGTATTCGGACGAAACCGCCAAGCTGATTGACGACGAAACCGAGAGTCTTATCACCGAAGCCGCCAATCGTGCCCGGGTAGTTATCAAGGCCAACATGGAAAAGCTGGAGGTTCTAAAAAAGGTCCTGCTGGACAAAGAAACCGTGGAAGCCGACGAGGTCATAGAAATCCTCAAGGGCTCTCATATGCCTAAGGCGGCGGCGCTGTACTAAGAACCCATCCAGGATCTCTTCCTCTGACTCCGACCACCTTTCGCCTGCAATCCAACTGCCTTTTGCTCCGAAAGGTAGCTATGGCTACCTTTCAAAACAAAAAACAGCTGGCTCACATCTGAAAAGTGCTCTCGGCA
>DATHJH010000009.1:0-10037 GCA_035489815.1 Candidatus Limnocylindria bacterium | reverse complement strand
CTTTAGCAGCATTAGCAAACAGGAGCTTGACCTAGCGGTCACGCTCCTGAATACTAGACCCCGCAAACGACACGGCTACAAAAGCCCTGCCGAGCTACTCAAGCCTTACCTGGGTGTTGCGATTTGAGTGGGAATTCAGGTACACCTGAGGCTCAAAACCCCAACCCTCCACTGTCCCTGGAATCCAGTAGATACAATAGTTAATTTCTTTATTGACTGGATGCCGGGTCAAGCCCGGTATGACAGGATTGGAGGGTTTGAGACTCAGGTTTACACCTGCAAGATGACCAGCCGGAGCAGTTCCTCTGGCATACTGGCGGGCCAGAGCTTACGGTAGTCATAGTCTGCAGGCAGGTCAAAGTGGTATTTCAGGAGCTGGGGGTACTGTTGCTGGGCCAGGGTCATGGCGGCGCGGCTTTCCTTGACCTCGCCCACACAGTCCAGCGGTTTGTCGCCGGCAATTCCTAAGAGTTGTTCGTACAGCGGCTCCAGCCCGGGGTCCAGTAGCAGGTTCTTGCCGCCCCACAGCGCTTCCAGCTTTTTGCGCGGAATAAAAGGCGTGAGCACCAGGAAGGTAAAGGCGCACTTGGGACAGATGCCGCACCAGGACATATGATCGCTGGTGTGCACATAGGCCCGGTTGCAGGAACTAAAGACGTCTTTGTATTTGTCAAAAGCCAGGCGGGCAAACAGCTCTGCAATGTGCAGTTCGCTATAGGGCCGTAGCAGGGAATAGTAGCGGATGGAGTCGCCAAACTGCCGCTTCAGCAGCGCCTGGTAGTCCTCTTCAAATTCCTGGGACTTAGAGTACTGGTGGTTGATGGGCACGCCCTCGTAGGTCAGCGTGGGTTCATTAGCCGACTGCTCGTTGGACATCACCACGTCCCGCTTGCCGGCCAGGATAGCTACAATGGTGCCCACACAGGCAAAGATGGCGGATATGGGTATATGGCCGTTCAGGGCATCCTGCTGGTTAAGCGTCTGCAATTGAGGGTCCCAGGCGCGTTCTACCCAGTAGTGCGGCAGCCCGATACGCTCTACCAGGGGGGTCAGCTGCGGCCGGTGGTTTACACTCCAGGTGGTAAGGAACCCGGACTCAGCCCTTCTTGCTTTTTCCCGTGCCTGCTGATCGGCTGCTTTTTCAGAGGGGGTTTTTGGCACCTGCAGATTGCTTATGGAGTGATCGAAGCTGGTAAGGGTACCTGACTTGGCTGCTGGTTGGGGTTTTTCAGGGGTAGGGTGAGTTGTTGTATATGGGTGGTAGCGTCGCAGCAGTTCAATGGTCAGCAGGGAATCTTTGCCGCCGCCGACACTGGCCAGTAAGCCTTTTCCATCAGAGGTAAATAATTGCGATTCTGTTGTATTAACAGGGAATATTACAGATGTTCGGGGATTCAGCTTGTTCACATACCAGAACTCACCCAGCCCCCGCTGGTATGTCTTGGAAAAGAAGTCGGCAGAGGCCTGGTCCAGCTTGCCCTGGTGCACGACAATTTCCGGCGGAATGTACATTTTGTAGTAGGAAATCCCGGCCATAAAGAACAGGTTTTGCAGCGCCCGGTCCAGCGCATGGGGATCATACTGGGCAAGCTCAAAATCAAAGGTGAATGTTTCGGTGAATTCCAGCGCATCATCCATGCCGTAGTGCAGTTCCAGCACTTTGGTTTCCGCGTCAAACCGATAATCCTTAAAAATGAACTGTTTATATTTCATGTCTGTTCCGCTTTCTTTGCCTTGCTGTCAATCTGAATCATGTAGTTAAGCCTTGACCGGGTATTACCTTCAGAATCCAGTCCGGAGGGGAGTTTTTTGGTACTGGATGCCGGGTCAAGCCCGGCATGACAGGAGTTGAGTATACGCGACGGTTCATAGTGCGTTCACTGCCTCTTTGTACTGGAGACCGCGCTCCTCAAAGTTTTTGAACATGTCAAAACTTGAAGTTCCCGGGGATAAAATAACACTGTCACCACTGTGAGCGGCCTGCTGTGCCCGCTCTACAATTTGCGACATTGTGACGTTTTTCAGAATGTCGTAGTTGTTAAGCCCGTGGGCTTCAAGTTCTTTCTCAAGTTTATGAGCAACTTCTCCAATAACGATAATGCGGCGAAGCTCCTGCTTGTGCATAAGCATACTTCTGGCAAGTTCATCCAGATCAAGCCCCTTGTCAACGCCGCCGACAATAAGCACCTTGGCTCCTTTAACGGCATCTAATGCAGCTACCGTTGCGCCCGGAGCTGAGGAAAAGGAATCATTGTAGTAACGAACACCTTCCACTTCACGGACTTTTTCCAGCCGGTGGGGCAGGCCGCGAAACCCGGCAATCGTCTTGCGAATAGCTGCTGTATCTTGGGTAATGTTCCAGATCGTTGTGACAGCAGCGCAGACATTCTGCCAGTTGTGCCTGCCCAATAGATTTATGTCCGACAGGTCGCAGATGATATGCCCATCTATCATGATGTGCTCCTCGCCTGAGGCGTTGTCCGTCACATGGGCACCTGGTTCGCTCATATAGGGGATGGCGAGCCCTTTGGTGGACCCGGCAATTGCCCGGGAATAGTTATTTTTGGCGTAATAAATGGCTATGTCGTCCTCTGCCTGGTGGGCAAACAGTTGGCGCTTGGCCTCCACGTACTCGTCTATATCTGCGTGCCAGTTCAGATGCTCCGGCTCGATCATTAGGCAAACAGCAATGTGCGGCGAGCGTTTCAGGTCAATCAGCTGAAAGTTGGCCAGTTCCAATACCACCCAGTCATCCGGTTGAATGCCATCACTCAGCATATCCAGCGGCGGGGTACCGATGTTACCGCCCAGGTGGACGCGGTGGCCAGCGGCCTCTAACATGCGGGTGATGAGCGTACTGGTGGTACCCTTACCCTTGGTGCCAGTCACGCCAATGATATTGCGCGTGGGGCAGACCTCTAAAAATTCATTGGTATTAGTCCAGACCTTTTCCAGAATATCCGGCACGTCAGGATTAGCTTCCAGAATCTGCCGGGGATGCAGTACTGGCGTGCGGATGAGCAAATCAAAGCGGTCCAGGTTTTTTAGAGAATCTTTGCCCAACTGGGACTTCACACCCTTAGGTACGGGGGCGTTTGCATCAGAATCGCAAATAGTAATATCATTTTCCGGCTTATCCCAATACCCATAAGCCGACTGCCCCTGTCCCGCAAAACCCAAAATAGCAATTTTCATCACTGTCCATTATATAGGATAAAGGGGCTAATAAGTATCAGGTGGAATGACAGTGGTGGTTAAAAAATGCACAAAGTTTAGTTCGTTTGCAAACCATGAGTCGGAAGTGATACAGTAAACTTTATGTCAAAACCAGGCAGCAACATGAGCATGGGCTATTGGAGCGTCAAACTCTCTGGCGGTGCTGTTGTGGACCCATGAACTACTAGGCAAAACTAACAGGTCAAAAACGAACAAACCGCCAAGCAGGCGGTTTTTTGCTTCCCCAAAGAAAGGAAATAAAAATCAACGTGGAGAGCACTGTCACACATCAAATACACGCTCTGCCAGCAGAAGTTCAGCCAGAACATCCTGCCATGGAGTGGACTGTCGGCATTGTGGGCTTGGGGAGCTTTGGCCGGTTTATGGCCTCTGTCTTACAGGATAAGGTTCAGGTAATGGGGTATGACCCAGGCCCTTCTTTGCCTGAACTGCCCCAGCTGGAGCGCGTAGAGTTAGAGGCGGCGGCATCTGCAGATGTCGCTATTCTGGCTGTGCCTTTGGACACGCTTGGTTCAGCGCTGCAGGGTATACGGCAAGTACTCCACCCGGATACGTTGGTGGTGGATGTTTGTTCGGTAAAGACCAGGCCCGAACAGCTTGTTGCCCAGCACCTGCCGGATCATCAGAACGTACTACTAACACACCCCTTGTTTGGGCCGCAGTCGGCCGCCGATGGCACAGAGGGCCACAAATTGGTTGTGACAAAAAGCGTTGGCGACCGGGCGGTCAAGGCTATAGACTTCTGCCGCGATTCCCTTGGTCTGGAGATACGGGAGATGAGTGCGGCCGCACATGCCCTTACCCTGTTTGTGGCCCGGGGCCTGGCAGATATGGGGCTGGACGATAGAGCTCATCCAGACATCACCCCGCCTTCTTTTGAGGAAATCCTGGATGTAATGGAGCTTGACGGGCAGCATTCTGATGAGGTATTTAGAACCATCCAGCTTGGCAATCCGCACGCTCACGAGGTCCGCCGGCAACTGCTTGACAGTCTGACCCATGTCGATGAGGAGCTTACAGCGCAGACTGGCAGTGTATAGCATCCCGGCAAAAGAGGATATAGTGTAGGTATGAAAACAAAACCCGTACTCCTGAAAAACGCTCTGGCAATTGTAAGGTATCTTCAGGGCAATGGCATCGATCCGTTGCTCTACGGTTCGCTTGGTGTTTCACTCTACCTTGGTCCATTTAAAGACTTCAATGATATTGATTTGCTCATAGAGAACACATGGCTTGGTGAGCGTTGGCCAGAGTTGATTGGAGTTATGCAAGGTAGAGGCTTTTCGTTAGTTGCCGCGCGCGAGCATGAATTTCAGGACCAAGCTGGCTTGAGCGTTGCCTTTGCAGAGGAAACGGTTCTGATAAGGGATAAAATTCTGGATAGTTTAAATCTGGTCATTACCAGGAAAGTCGATGGGACGATCTTTCGGACACTGAGCCCGGAAGGCTTCAGGGAAGCATATAGATTCAGCGTAAAAGATGGCTATCGCAAGGACAAAAGAGGCAAAAAAGATCAGGATGTGATAGAACTACTGGATCGGTATCTGATATCTACCTGGTGAGCGTCTAGCGTTGCTACAGCAAGATCCGCTTAACTCAAAAAGTGCTTCCAGGTAAGCCTATAGCATCTGCCGGGCGTGAAACGTCGGTGTGCGGATGAGCAAATCAAAGCGGTCCAGGTTTTTTAGAGAAGCTTTACCCAATTGGGACTTCACACCCTTAGGTACGGGGGTGTTTGCATCAGAATCGCAGTTTTCATTATCACTTATTGTACCAAAACAGTACGATACTACTTCAACAAATGGTAGTTATGATGCCACCTCAGGTTTGATTATTCGGTGGCTCTCGCGATTGTTAGTGATTGGCGCTAAACCATTTGGCAAAATCATACCAAACATATTCCTTGGGTTCGTGGCTGAACTTTCCCTGGCCACGCTTTTCGCCTATGGTTTTGCCATCGAACACGGCGACTTGTTCGATTGACAGGCCGCTACCGCGGGGTTTGTCCGCAAACTCGCCCCAGAACTCTTTGCTGAAGGTCTTGGTTTGCCGGCTGTCTTTGTACACGATTGTTTCCGTAAAACTTACCCGCCTATCCTGTTTACCCGCAAGCAGAGTCAAAAAGTCTTCCGGTGTAAACCAGTCGGCCACCTCCTTCATGTAGCCGCCCGGGAAGCCGCTAAGGGCTGGAATATTCCAGCTGGTGTCGGTGATGACCACGGGTTTTTCGGCCAGTTCAAATGCCCGCGAAGCCTTATGCAGGGATATTTTCAGCGGATCATGGGACTGGATTTCATCAATCTCCAGCTTTATCTGCCGGATATCTATGCCAAAGTCCCGGCATGCCGCTTTGGCCTCGCCTATTTTCCTGTCATTATCAGTTGCAAATAGGATAGTTTTCATTGATCTCTCTTTTCTGGCGTGTGCCAACTGCTAATAGATTACTTAGAGCTACCTAACACCTATCTGTCGGCTAAAATCCCAAGGTCTGCCACTTTTCACCTTTTTTTCGTTTTCCAACCGTAGCTAAGGCTACGCTTTAAAAAAGCGAGAAAACAGGTGAAAAATCAAGGCAGCTGCTTAGGATTCGCTTTCAACAGATAGATGTTAAGTAGCTCTTATTGTAGCAGGCAGACTTCCTACCCTGATGACTGAGGCCTGGGATGACAGAGGGTTTTAAAAATTTAGCGTGCTTATGAGCCTCTGGATAAAATCCTCTGATCTGACGTGGGTAACGATTGTAACGTTTGGCTTAGCACCGTCGGTGACTTTCCGTTTGTCGATGACGGTCATGCCGCGGGTTATATAGCCCTTTGTTTCTACTTGTACATTCGCGTCTATGGTCTGGCACGAATCCGGCTGCAATAAGTAAAAAACTGTGAGCGCGTCATACACGAGCGCCCCCTTTGTGCCAGTTTCGTATTTTCCCAGATTGGCCATATATGGCTTTAGCATGCGTATGAGAAGTTCACGCAGGCGATTATTCTGGAGCTTTTGTATGTCATCAAGCTGCAAAAGGACCCGGTTGCAGGCATCAAGCGGTACCAGGGTTTTGGGAACAGGGAAACGCATCACAATGTCTGAGGCTTCCGGGTCGACAAATATATTGAACTCGGCTACCCGGTTTTGATTGCCCGGGACCTCAAGGGCCCCGCCCATAGACACAATCTCTTTTACCAGCTTCATAGTATCTGGAGCGTTTTGGATAGCCCGGGCAACGTTGGTAAGCGGCCCAAGTGTCACTAAGGTTACTTGGTTTGGGTCAGCCTTGATAAGTCTCAGGAGCTGCTTGACGGCATCTCCGGTGAGGCCGCTTTCGTTAGTTGGGTCGATTCCGTCCAGACCGCTTACCCCGTGTACTACTGCTTGGACCAGGTCGCGGGACAATGGCTTTTCGGCGCCGGAATAGACCGGAATATCACCCCGGCCGATAAAATCTAAAATAAATCGTGCATTCCGGGTGGTATTTTCTATGGTCGAGTTGCCGCAAACAGTCGTGACGGCAAGTACTTCAAATTCAGGACTTTTGCATGCAAGCATGAGGGCTATGGCATCGTCATGTCCTGGATCTGTGTCGATGATTACTTTTCGTTTCATGGGTAATCTCTTTTGGTGATGAGGGCAAGGGCGTCGTAAATGTCGTCCACCCGGTAGTCTGCATCCTGTAAGCTTGGCCCAATGATGATAGTTTTCATGCCAAGTTGCTTGGCCGGCAAGATATCTGAATAGTTTTGGTCACCGATTGAGGTGATGTTGGCAGGGGGAGCACCAAGTTTTTCTGTGGCTTGGGCAAAGACTTGCTGGTCTGGTTTACGCAGATCTGGTTCGCCAGTAATAACGTTACTACCAAAAACTTCAGCTACGCCTAGATAGTCCAGTACGTCTTGAGCCCAGACTTTGGGTGCCGCGGTGAGCAGTAAGGCGCAGCCGGCAAATTCTTGCAGGGCCGCCGATAGTTGCTCATCCTTGGCTATATAGGTGGCCGGATCACACTTCCAGGTCGCTTCATAGTAGGCATATCTATCTATGCCTAAGGTTTTCTCTACTCCTATACCTAGCTCGCCATTGAATTTTTGGTCAAGTTCTACAGCAAGAGTCCGGGCCGCTTCATCGGCCATGCCTAAACTGTCTGCCAAAAATCGCACCACTCGTGTTTTTAAATCGGCATAAAAGGTAGAATCACCAAAGGTGACTGAACCGTCTAGAGAAAAGCGATACAGCGTTCCGTCCAGGTCAAAGATGTATTTAGATTCTTGTTCCACGAATTATAAACTCCTACTCATTGTTCCAATAAAGTAAACGCCAGCGCTGTGCTGGCGTAAAGGCTTGTCAAAGTAGTGCAAGTTTATTCAGCACGGACTGGCGGCGTATGAGCAGTATGTGGTTTGAGCAATTGCAGGGCTTTGGCATAGCCGCCAGTGCCGCCTTGCATCCATTCGCTTATGCGGGCGACAGTTCGGCTGCTTAACTTTGTTTGCCTGATCACGTCCATGTATTTTGTACCTTCGTTGAGTAAGCGAGCGGCTTCCAGCCGCGAACTGATTTCAATAATTTCCTTTTCTGTCATGACGTCCCTAAGAAAGGCTTGCATGTCAGGCAGGTCACTTATGTGGGACAGGACCTGCGCCAGCTGCGCTGCGCTGTCTACTTTCCATACTGAAATTATTTCTTTCATGAACCATACTTTACTCAAGTAAAGTATCTTTGTCAAGAATCTATGCACAGGTTACACGGTGAAGCTTTTTTCTTTATGCTGCCTACTCACTTGAATCACGAAACCCGCCTCTGTTGAGTTTCAAATGTTGAATCAGGCAACCATATTGGCGTTTTTGCTTGGCACGCAGCGACAACCTCTGTTAACCCAGGTTTCGCGATTCACGGCACTAGCGGTTGAAATGCTATAGAATCATACGGTCCACTGGCCGAACTTGCTTTAATAACTAAAATGTTTTGCTAAATGTTATTAAATACCATAGAATTACTAAGCAACCTGAGATGCAAGGTTATATAAACCTGACGCATAACTTTATATAGGTGAGCAAAAACTTTAAAAGGAATTAGTTCAATGAGTGATGATTTTACCCTGAGTAACCTGGTCGTTTCCATAGAAGGAAACCCTAATACTTTTGTATGCTCTCATAAGTCTGGAGAGGCTTTTAGGGTTGTGGGCGAAAATCTGATATTCGACAAGAACCATTCATTTAGCATGTATGCCCTGGCGACTCTCCTGCCTTTTCTACCGGCAAAGCAGCGAAAAACTGATAAAACTGACTGGATGACAACTGATGAGCTGATCGCCTGCCCTGATCCTAACTGTGGTGCAAAGTTCAAAATCACGCGCAAAGGGACCACCACCTTCAGCCACTCAGAAGTCACAAAAGTTCCACTATCCCCACAAACCTAACTAGAACAACAGTATCACTTAATTACTAAGCAAAGGAATACCGATGTTACGCGAACAACTCTTTACTAACATACCCTCAAATCCGAGTAAACCTACTGGCGAGTATGAGCCTTCTCCACTTCAGGATTATGTCCTGGGGGAGATGCCCGCAGCCCTTAGGCCTATCAGCGAGGAAAGGGCAGCCCTCACAGCTTCCTTGGCGACAGAACATGGAGAAGAAGCACCGGCGCTGAGCCCTGAGCAAGAGGCAGAACTCTACACAGACCTAAACATGAGCCAAACCCGCGTGCTGGAAAGCGCTGCAGGCAGGATAGATTCAAACACCGATCCAGAGACTGCCAAGCTTACCCAGCTAGACCTGCTGTTCATGCTGGGCAGCAGACTACCTGCCGGGACAGAGATGTATGGCTTGACTCCATCCACGCTAACGGAGTTGCTCAAATTGCAAGAAGAACGCTTTGGCCTACGAACCTTCATGGATTACGAAATGATCATTGATGTCAATTCAGAGGAGTTCATCCGTACAGGCGAAGGTGATATGCGCGTCTATACTGACGGAGATACGGGCTTGCAAGAGCGCGACTTTTACCTGGGACACTACCTGGGAGAGCCCAACATTAAGTCTATCGCTTACGACCTGCGAGGCCTGGTAGAAAACCCCGAAATGGCGGATGCAGACGAGATGCTAGAGCGCGCTCACGCCACCTTTGAAGAGTTCAATCTGGACCTGCGACGGTATGCAAAGCTAGGCAAGGAAGCATTTGCGGACTTTAGGCCGTACCTGGCCAAATACCCTGACGGCACCCGAAACGCCAGCGGTGCCTTTATGCCTAGCGTTCAGCTGGCCGAATTAGCATTGCATGCACCAACTGAGCAGCATGATATCCATGTGGGCGAGTCCATGCTTTACTTCCCAACATGGTCCCGGCCGGTCCTTGAACAGTGGAGGGATGATTCCATGAAGGGCGACAACGTCATGGATATGATCCGTGATGGCAGGCTGGCGGTTGGCGATGACGGCAGGCAGATACTGCCTGGACTGATAGCTATCGTAGAGCAGTTCAGAAGGTTCAAGCACTCGCACCGTACGATTACTGGGAGCAAGATTGATGGCATCTATCCGCCAGGCGCACCAAAGACGTCTGCTGGCCTACATGCGCGCGGGGAAATGCCGATCTTGGCTCCGGGCGAGGTGGGAACCGCAGGGTTTAACCCCGACCATCTGTTAGGGAATGGTGTTGTTCGCCAAGTGGACATAGGAGCCGAGCTAAGGGAACGGGCTGAAGCGACGACAGAAGCGTAAGTCAAGTATCTAAAATAAAGGAGGGAGACGACATGGCACTAGCAGGGGAATCTACAGGAGAAATCGGTTACGGCGTAGAGGTGTTCACTGGCA
>DATHJH010000008.1:0-14226 GCA_035489815.1 Candidatus Limnocylindria bacterium | reverse complement strand
ATCGTGGCTTTTTGGCAAGCAGGCAGGCTTAGCCTGCCTGGCTTCCAAAAAGAGACCATGTCAGCATACCAATAGGTATGCTTTGTCACGAAAACCACCATCTGGCACTACCAGGACAGGGTTTTCGTACTTGGGAGGGGGGTTTGAAATGGGTTCTATGCATTATTGTGACAGGCGGATTGTATGCTGAAACCTGTTATAAACACAAGCATTTTCCCAGCAATCAGCGCTTCTTTTGGCGGCAATTGCAAAACGCTAACCTCACCCAATACTTTGACAAAATACTGTCGGCAGATACGATTAAACGCTTAAAGCCTGCCAAAGAAGTCTACGAAATGGCGGCACGAAGCTTTGAGGTGGATGTACAAGAAATCCGGCTTGTTGCTGCTCATGCCTGGGATATTGCCGGAGCGCTGCGGGCTGGATGCAAGGCAGCATTTGTGGCCCGGCCAGGAATGGTGCTTGACCCACTGGTAGAAAAGCCGGATGTGGTGGGGAGGGATTTGAAAGAAGTGGTGGATCAGATCCTGGAATCTGCAGGTTAGAGCCAAGCTCAACAAGCTTGAACATAAGAATCCATCGAAACTTTCACCAAAAAGTATTTGCAGGTGTGTATATCTGATCAGTTCTTTTAATCGTGGTACCGCACGTCCTGACGACCATAACGAAATGGAGCAGTCTTGGCACCCAAAAGAGATCCTGGATGGGCTTCTAAGGCTAACTATGTCGCAATCCTGGCAGATGCAAGCTATTATTAAGCCATGAAACTTATACATGCAGATTCCAAAGAACTAGAAGCAAAACTTCAAGCCTACCTTGACGCGGATGCCAAATACAAAGCAGCTTATGACTACACAAAGCGCCGGTTTGATGAAGCGACACACTTAACTGCCCATAACTGGGCGCATTGCTACCGGGATACACTCAATGCCATTGTCATTGGTGAGGCCGAGGGTGCTGACATGAGTATCGCGTTGCCCGCGACAACAATGCATGACATCGGCTTCTTGTATGGTGCCACGGGCAAAACTCACGGGGCGCTTGGCGCGGACAAGCTGGCCGAATATTTGGGCGAAGGTGGCATAGAGTATCCAGAAGACATGATCCAGAAAATGGCCGATTGTCTGCGTACCCATAAAGGCAGTATGCATAACGAAAAACCAGAGACACTGGAGGCCAAAGTCGTTGCTGACGCCGACCTGGTGGAAAAATTTGGGCCGATTGGCGTGTATCAATACATCCGAACATTTACGGAGTTTAACTACTCACTGGAAATCATACTGGAGCGTGGAGCCAGCATGAAAACTTTGTCGCTAGAGACAGAAACAGGCAAGAGGCTGGCTGAACCAGGACGACAATTTGTGATGGATTTCTTTACCCAGCTCCGAGAAGCCGTCGAACCTTATGGAACAGATGGCCAGGCAGAACATGGAAGATAAGTTCCTTCTAAAAATAAGATCCTCATATCTTGGAATTATCTCTGTTATCTGCTATGATGGCTTGGTTAAATCAAGGGCGCTTAGCTCAGTTGCCCGCAGCGCAAGCTGCAAGATCAATACTAGCATTTTGCTCTAGCCAACTGAGGACAAGCTCCCAACAGATACGCAGGTACCTTTAAGCACACGGTTCGGGTGATTAGCTCAGTTGGCTAGAGCATCTGTTTTACACACGCAGGGTCGGGGTGAGAACAGCCTGTGGCTGTTCGCAAGGCAATCTTCTCTTGAAAACTTGTTTTCAAAGATGAAGTTGCGGGGTCGCCGAAGGTGACTCGAGTCCCAGATTCGAACCCCGTAGTTTACAATCAATGTCATGGGTGATTAGCTCAGTTGGCTAGAGCATCTGTTTTACACACAGAGGGTCGGGGGTTCGAGTCCCTCATCACCCACCAAAACAAGGGCCCATCCCATGGATGGGTTTTTGTTTTGGTTGTTGCTGGCTTCGAACCTTCGACGCCAAAGGGTCGGGGTGAGAACAGCCTGTGGCTGTTCGCAAGGGAACCTTCCGATGGCAACTGTGTTGCCATACGCGCAAGTTCCGGGCCTGCCGAAGGTAGGTCGAGTCCCTCATCACCCACCAAGAAAAATAACCAGGCATTTGTCTGGTTATTTTTCTTGTCGTCTGGCCGACTCAACCCCCAACCTGTAAGCTATAAAAAGTCTTTCAGCAAAAACCATTGCTTGCAATAACCACAAAGCTGTATACTTATCACCAGGACAGGGTAGTCAAAAGGGAGGTTGCATGGCGGTTTCAGATCATCTGAAAATAGCTTCAACAGAACTCTTAAAGGCTGCCGATCTCGTGAAACAGGAAATAGAAAGTTTGCGCCGGGAAGCCGCGCAAACCGGCTACATCATCAACAATCGGGTGTCTGATCTTCGGAGGCAGGTCCAGTCGCGGGAACACGAACTCCGGCTAAGCAACGGTGCTGGCCATGCCCCGCAGCTGTATTCCCTTATCCAGCGCATGCAGTCGGAAATAGGACAGAAAAGGGCAGAGATGCGTAACCAGCAGGTGCGGATAGAAACTATGATTCGTGCCAAACAGAGCCTTGTCAGTGAACTGGAGTCCAAGGCCCGGACAATCATGCCATAGCCGGCAGGATAGTTGTGAACTTGCCTTTCTGAGTCAAATCAGCTAAAAAAGGGGTATGGATAATATAGAACAGGACCCTGCTAGTAAGCCCCTGGAAAAAACTACAAGCGAGGGCGAGCAGACCTGGGTGCCTTGGGGTAGGCTTTGGCATGGTGTAGAGCACCCTGCCCCCGAAGGTGGTCACCCTGGCACGCGGATGGGTGATTTCCTGCCACCGGAAAGATTACAGGAACTGGGCAAGCAGCTTTTTGACCATGTCCCTAACACAACGGGTGCAGATGTGTTGGCTGAAGCGTGGGCCTACTCGCACGACATCATTGGCTAACCCTCACCTTCCCTTTTACTAGGCACGAAAAACGCGCTTACTCAGTTTGCAGAATAGCGGCCTAACAGATATAATACAGGCTGCTCGAGCATGTTATTGTGGCTCTTTAGCCCAGGTTGGCAAAAGCAGAGGCTTGAAGAGCCCAAGGGCTTTAGCCCGGCAAGAGAATGATATGTCCCAGGGACGCCAGGCTCTTGATCAGGACCGTACATTAAACAGTTGATCATAGTTGTGGCTCTTTAGCTCAGTTGGTAGAGCAGAGGCTTGAAGAGCCTTGTGTCCCCAGTTCGAGTCTGGGAGGAGCCACCAATTTTAGTCAACAGATGAAAACCCGAGAATTTTTTCTCGGGTTTTCTGTTTGAGCCAATTTTACCCCTGTTATTTAGTTCGAGTCCGGGAGGGCCGCAGGCGACATCATCTATTGATGAGTTGGGGCTTTCCCGACCTCACGAGGGGTGGGGCCCGACTTCCACCCGTAGATTTTATTAAAGTGGTTGATTGTCGTCGCTAGCTGCTCAGGCGAACGGTCAATTGCCCAACGAATTTTATCAGTAGCAATCAGTAGCATTAAAGATTTAATCTGACTCCGGATACCCACATATTCCGCAGACGCTAATCCGTATCCCTCTAGTACTGACTTGAAAACATTAGATTCTTCACTCAGGCTATCAGTTAAGATGACCCCGAGGTCATAGTGAGGGACCACATGACTCTCGGCAGATCCCCAGTCTATTAAACTCACCCCACCTTGATCGCTAACAATCGCATTTTGAGCATTCGATTGTTGCTCAAAGGCTAAAACGATTGCCAACGATCATCGATAAGCTCGGTCGTTACCCAACCATGAAGTTAGCTCGAATGCAGGACATTGGTGGCGTTAGGGCAATAGTAAATAGTATCGATGAAGTCAGAGGGCTTGAGAAGCAGTACGTAGATACAAAGCGTTTTACGCACGAGCTGGTATCGCACAAGGACTATATCCTGGATCCTAAGCCAGATGGCTACAGAGGAATTCACCTCGTTTTTCGCTATAACAACACACTGGCTCGAAATGGCATTGCAGCGGAGTACAATGGATTGCTGATTGAATTGCAACTTCGCACCAAGCTACAGCACAATTGGGCAACTGCCGTCGAAACAGTGGGTGTATTTAGGCAGGAGGCCCTCAAGTCGGGGAAGGGTAGTGCGGATTGGCTGGAGTTTTTCACTTTAACGTCATCTGCCTTTGCTCATCTTGAGAACTCTCCGCCGGTTACTAAACATGCAAAGTTAACTGCTGTCCAGGTTTTTAAGAAGCTCACAAAACTGGCTAAGAGCCTCAATCTCCTTGAGCAACTTGCAGGCATCTCAGTAGCAGCCAATGCTATTCATGACAATAAGGTGAATGGCTATTACCATCTTATTATTCTCAATCCTCGGGAGCATACCGTGAACATAACTTCCTTCTCTAAAAATAAGCTCTCTGCGGCAGCTAAAGCTTACGAGACGGCCGAACTTAAGGCCGCAAATGGAGAACAGATTGAACCAGTTCTGGTGTCTGTAGGAAGGCTAAAATCTCTAAAACAAGCCTATACATTCCTCACTTATGCAGCAGGTAAACTAGGGCAAACTTGACATTAATCGTATCAAGTTGATACGATTAGGGCATATGAATGATACGAATGTGCCATCTGACATATCGTCTGTTTTTGTAAAAGACGAACCGCTTAGTTCGTCAGAGGTTGCGGCTTTAAGTTTAACCAAGCAGTCTCTTGTTACGGTAAAAAGACAGTTGAGCGCACTTACTAAGGCCGGATACCTGGAACAATCCGGTGCTGGCCGGTCCGTGAAATATAAGCTGGCTAAAAAGGGCTGGCTTCTGCGCCCATTTGATGTCCGAGAATATCTTGAGAAGCCTCCTGATGATCGTTTAAAAACTCCACACTTCCAGTTTGACGTATTAGAGGCTCCGTATGTGGAGCTATTTACGCAAAGTGAGCTCGCTCGTCTTGAAGCGGCAACCGAAAAGTATCACACGAATGCCACTAAAAGCGATGAAGCTGCGCACAAGAAGGAACTTATGCGTTTTATGGTTGAGTTTTCCTGGAAGACGTCTCAAATTGAGGGTAACACCTACGATCTGATCTCTACAGAGCGACTTTTGCTTTACGGAGAAAAATCACCGACTAACACCGAATTTGAAGCCCAGATGATCCTCAATCAAAAGGAAGCTCTGGAGTTTATTTTAGAGAATATCGAACTATGGGAAAAACCGACGCTAAGTTCACTAGAGATGCTCCATGCTATTGTAGGCAAGAAACTGGGCATTACGAAAAACTTACGTAAAACGATGGTAGGTATTACAGGTACAAACTATCGTCCTCTTGAGAATGAATTCCAAATACGTGATGCTTTAGAGCTGTTGTTCAAAAATATTGCCGGAGCAAATAACGTATATGAAAAGGCTCTCATGGGCATACTCGGTCTTAGCTATATTCAGCCATTCGTAGATGGCAATAAGCGCACAAGCCGGCTGTTTGCTAACGCCATTTTACTTTCTGGCAATTATTCGCCGATATCCTATCGTAGCGTAGATGATCGGGCTTACAAGGAGACTTGTCTGGTATTTTATGAGCAAAATAGCGTGGAGCCGTTTAAAAAACTGTTTATTGAACAGTACGTGTTTGCGGCCAACAACTATAACATCGCTACTATCGACAGCTAACTAGCGTACTTTGCCATAAAGGTAAAACTGTTTTTATGTTCCATAATTCTACCAAAATGAGCCGCGCTGTTATAATCGGAATACTATGGAGCTATTGAAAAAAGTCCCGGAGTCGGCAATGGTTGCTGCCTTTCTTAAGGCGGAGCTTACTTCTGAACGCTTTGCCGATGAGCTAAAACAAACCATGCAAGAACTTAGTATCCCCGAATCGATTGTTGCCATGCCAAACCTTCAGGACAAGCACGAAAACGAACTGCGCACCAAAGTGTTAGGCGACTATCGAGTTACAGACAAAACCGTGAAATCTTTACCGATTTTCCAAGTAACCTTACGTGGTATGAAACTGAACTGAGGCGCGAGGAAATAGGCAATCTACGCTACGTTGACTATAGCTATTGGAACGAGCTTACCGACCACACCCATCTTGTGAAAGATGCTGTCAAGAACATCCAGCGCGGTAAGGTCGTGTCTGGCGTGAGTCATGAGCGTTTTCTGCAAGTAGCTAAAAAAATACGCCAAGGAGATCACAGCTTCGAACCGATTATACTATGGGGCCACGATGAATCTTCACCACTTACTATTTTGGAGGGGCACTTGCGGGCGACGGCGTTTGGATTGGTGGCTGATGAGGCCCCGGAAGTAATTCCGGCGATTGTTGGGCTGAGCAGCAGGTAATTAATCAATGATGACCTTACGGTTTTTTACTTTTATAGTTCGGCAATTATACTATGGATAGTAAAAAGAAAGGTCTTTTGCGCAATGGACAAGGTAACCTGGTTTGAACTCCCGGCCGACGACACTAAACGGGCCAACGATTTTTATAGCAAAGTATTTGGCTGGAAGCTATCAGACATGGGTGGTGGCAGTACAATGACCATCACTACGGCAAGCGACGAACAGGGTACTCCAAAAGAGGCAGGTGCCATCAATGGTGACATTTCTCCCCGCACCAAGGCAGTGCCACACCCCATCATTATTACCGTGGAAGACCTGGACAAAAAAGTCAAAAGCGTAGAAGCCGAGGGCGGCAAAGTGGTAGTGCCACGGATAGAGATTGCAGAAATGAACGCTGCTTATGTGGTAGTAAGCGACACCGAAGGCAACGCTTTGGGCCTGTGGCAGAATCTTTAGCGCCACAACGTCTTGCAACGGAGGTGGCTTCACGCTATAATCACCTCCGTTGTAAGCGGGCATAGCTCAGTTGCCCAGGCGAAGCCGGCAATAGATAACAGCGCTCAGCGCTTTATCAACTGAGCAAAAGAGATACTTAAAAAAATAAGCGGGCATAGCTCAGTTGATAGAGCGCATCCTTGCCAAGGATGAGGCCAGGGGTTTGAGTCCCCTTGCCCGCACCAGCAAAAGGGTCCTGCCGTAAGGTAGGGCTTTTTTGCTGGTCTGAAGTAGTGTGGCTCAAACTCGTGGCCTCCGACTTGAAGTATGTCCGAACCCGATAGCCCGATATCTTCTTTTTTTGATAGAATGCTTAAAATGTATATATCTGTTGATTTGGGAGGTACCAATACAAGAGTGGCCGGAGCGCTGAGCTTAGAGTCAGCTGTGTTTGTAGGTGAGCCGCTTCGGCATCGCAACATGGGCACTTACCAAGCTGATCTCCAGTTTATCATCGATACCGCCCTTGAAATTAGCGGAAAAGAACCCATTGATGCGCTAGGCATGGGGTTAGCGGGCAGGCTTAATGACGAAAAGACCGAAATAGCAGTCGCCAAACATTTTCCGGACTGGGTTGGCGAACCCCTGGCTGCAACATTAGGGGCAGAACTTGACTGCCCAGTTTATTTGGATACTGATGCTATTGGAGAGGGGCTGGGGGAGGCTTATTATGGCGTGGCCGTTGGGGATTTTCATTACATAGATTGGGGAACGGGCATAGGCTCTGCTGACATACGGCGGAGTGGCGATGAAGTAAGAGCTACTCGCGTTGATTGGCTCGTCTATTGCAAAGACTGGGAAGATAGCTGTGGAGGTAAACCTCTGGAGCAAAGATACGGCAAGCCTCCTGAGACATTCAATGAGACGGAATGGCTGGAAGTTATTGATGAATTCCAGATGTACCTAGGCCGTTATGTTGAAGCTACTCAGCCGGGAGCGGTTGTTTTTGGCGGCGGTCTAGCCGTCCGTCATGCTGACAGTATTACCACACCGACTGATGCTTATGACCTACCTTTGGCGGTTACGCAATTTGGCAAAAATACCGGTTTAGTAGGAGCCTTGGGCCTGATCAGACGAGGTACCGGCTAAGCCCTCGCCCATATCATAAAATTTCGATTGCGGCAGCTTGGATGCTGTGCTTAGATCGCGCCAACGAAAAACTCGGCCAGAGTGTCGATTTCTCATTGGTCTTAAGCCGCAGTAGGTCCCCACGACCTCAAGAATAGAGGCCGTTAGTTTGGAACGACTATCCTGATAGGCAGTTTTGTGTAGCGTTTTGCGAGAGCGGCGTCTAAGGTGACAAATGAACTGCAACCGGAACGAATTGCCGAGGATAGTTGCAAGGCATCCTCGAAGTCTTTGCCGTGCTCATTATCGGTGGCCCATTTGTAATCACTTGACGTAAGTGCTATCAATTTATTCTCGTTGAGTACTGCGTGTAGAAAGGCTTCCTCTGCCTTTTCTTTTCTGCCGAAATGTATGACGAGGTGACATGTCAGTATGGATATAGCCGTCTCTTCTTTGGTTGTTTGTAAAAACCGCTGTACTTGGGTGTAGTGCAGTCGGTTGCTAAGGGTAATCTCTAGAAGAATATTTGTATCAAGAAATATCATATTTCTTTGTCAGGTCTTGATGATAGGCTTCTTTATAATTCACGCCGGGATCCAGGGGTGACTTGGCGCTCTTGCGAGCGAGTTCAGCATATTCCAACATACGCTGGGTGCTTTTCGGGCTTTTTTGTGTCGCCTTTTCTTCCGCACTCGTCACAACGGCAAAAGGCTTAGACCTGTATATAACTGTCATGGTCTTGCCCCGGTTCACCTGGCGCAGAAATCCAACAGGGTCACGGCGTAGTTCTTGAATAGTCATAGTATTTTTATCCATACTTTAAAATTACTAGTAAGTTACTAATAAGTCAAGTCTATACAACTTTTCATACATGAGCACCAAACTGGAATAAATTCGGTTCCACCTACTATCCATTACGCGCACCATGAAAAGCGTCTCACGTTTGTGAGGCTTTTTTCATGGCATGAAGCAGGGGGGTCAAACCCATGGCCTCATAAAATAGTAATCGCCAGGGAAGCCCTTGTTCCCGCCACGAGCGGGTCAAGGGCTTTGGTCCTCCTTGCCGCACCAATAACCTATTTTCAAAATTCCAGGGTTTATCCCTGGATCAAGGCTCTTCTAGTATTGCTCTCCATCTACTGTATTCATCTCTAATAAAGTGAAACTTTTCTCCATCTGGTGCACCACCGTTACTGAGCAATATTAGATTTTAGTTATCTTGGTGCTAAACTTATTAATGAATAACATTAATTTTGAAAGGATTTTTAAGATGTCTAAATATGTTGATGGTTTTGTGTTAGTCGTGCCAAAAGGGAAAGCAGAAGCGTATAGAAAAATGGCCGAAGAAGGGCGAGATGCTTGGATCAAGCATGGTGCATTGAAATACTTTGAATGTAAGAGTGACGATCTTAAGCAACAAGAAATGGGACCGGATAAGTCACGTTCTTTTAGCGACATGGCTGGTGCAGAAAGTGGGGATGATGTATGGTTCTCTTTTATTATTTTTGAATCAAAGGAACACCGTGATGAGGTAAATAAAAAGGTAATGAAAGAGATGGACGAAGCTTATCAAGAACAAAGTGACTTTACATCGCCATTCGAGATGAACCAAATGGCATATGGTGGATTTGAGGTTCTTATTGAAGGTCAAAAGACTTAGTCGGCCGAAGCTACAGTCTAAGTCGTAGGACTTACTTATTATTTAAATACTCTCTGTATGGGACAGCTAGGAGTATCCTCCATTGAGCTAGTTCATCTCTGATATCGTGTAAAACTAATGTGTAGTATTGCACCATTGATTTCTAACTATACTACCCCTGTAAAGCGCCGCTAAATATGGCGTTTTCCCATATCATCCAATGAAGACTCTAACACTGTTAGGTCTGCTATTATTAAAAGATGAATAATAAGGCTGCAGTTCCTAACACCTATTTAGAGCCATTGGGCGAATTAGTGGGTACCTGGAACACTGTGGGGAGTCATCCACTTATGCCTGACACCGAATTGCACGGCTCTGTTACTTTTGAGTGGATTGATAACGGCGCCTTTCTGCGAATGTCATCCATGGTTGATCACCCACAAATCCCCGATGGGATAACTTTGTTTGGTAGCGATAACGATGCTAAGCACATAATTATGCTCTACTTTGACGAACGAGATATTTCCAGGAAATATGACGTTAGCTTTGAGCATAATGTATTAAAGTGGCGGCGAGACAACCCTAAGTTCTCACAGCGCTTCACGATAACAATTGAAGACGATGGAAATACGATGAATGGCAAAGGTGAAATGCGCAGAGATGGCAAAACGTGGGAAGGCGACCTTGAGTTAGTTTATTCTCGTATCAAATAAACTGTCAGGAAGTTCCTTCAGCCAATACTTTAACTAGCTCCAGAGCTTTGGGATAGTTGTCTTTAAAGTATTCTTCCATTTCTGGCGGAACATCAAATGCAGCGGTTAAGGTCGTGGTGCCGTCTTTTTCTGCCAGTGTGTAACTTTCCTTGCCGCCAGTCCATTCCTGGGCGCGTTCCTGTTTTCCGCTGCCTTGCGTATCTGCCTGGTGTCTGAACAGCAAAAATTCGTTTGCCGTGAGCTTTTCGACCAAACTTGTTACGCCGTACCCGTTTGCAGAGATGAACTGTACTTCATTACCTTCTTTCAGGTCACCAACCATGTATGTTCCCGGGTCAATGATACCTGCCCATTCGCGCAATGTTTTGTCTTGCCATAGTGTGTCCCACACCTTTTCTTTAGTGGCATGTATCTCAACTCGGAATTGTATTTCTTTCATAGTTTCATTTTAACATCTGAAAATGAAAAAATTAGTCATACCGTTCATTTTAGCTCCCCTAATATTTATAGGGTTTTTGGCACACGGTTTGTTTACTAAATATGGAAATGCGACTTCGCTGGAGTCTCTACAAGTAGACGCGTCAGCAAAAGACGCTTCGACAAAAACAAATCTATTGATTCTAGTAAATAAAGACAATAAATTGCCTGGCGATTATAGGGCGGACCTGACGATGATTGGAAACGTAAAGGTAGCCAGTGTCTTGGTAGGCGATCTAAAAGAAATGCGAGACGCGGCAAAGAAGGACAATATCAGTCTCTATATTGATAGTGCGTACAGATCAGCAGCCGAACAACAGCAAATTTTCAGCGATGCCGTTGCCGATCATGGAGATTCAGATAGAGACACAAAAAGAGCAGAAAATACAGCAGCACTTCCTGGACATTCCGAGCATGAAACGGGGCTCGCGATAGATTTTTCTTTTGCCGGCAATGCGAACATGCGGAATAAAATGTGAGATTGGCTCAGCAAAAATGCATATAAATATGGTTTTATACTGCGCTATGCCGAGGGCAAAAGACCCATAACTGGCTATAAATATGAGCCATGGCATTACAGATATGTTGGCAAAGAACATGCCGGAGCGATATTTGAGCAAGGGTTGACCCTGGAAGAGTATCTACAAACGCGAAGATAGGTGCGCTTTGATACGGCACTTCCAATACCTTCCTCCAACGAGCCATTTCATCGCTGATTTCGTGCAAACTTTTACCCAACTGCTACACCAACCAAATAGGGCGATGTTCTAGCATCGTCTTTTTTGTTACAGTTAAGGCATGAAAATTGTTTTGGTGCGACACGCGCAGACGAACGTTCAACCCGAGATTAACTCTACGCTCTGGACTTTGTCTGAGGATGGGCGTCGAGCTGCTGCTAAACTAGCAGGAAATGCTATTTTCGACGGATCTGAGTGCATCTACTCAAGCTTGCAGCCCAAGGCTATAGAAACGGCAGGGATTTTGGGCGCTGCGCTGCATACACCTGTATTACAAGAGGCGGGGTTGACTGAGCTGTCCTCGGTTACGAGCGGCTTTATAGATGATTACGCGGGTACTGTGCATAGACTTTATGCGGGTGAGATACAGAATATAAATGGTGGTGAGACTCTGGAACAAGCTACTAATCGGTTCAACCACACAGTTGGGGCAATCGCGACTAAGCATGCAGGAGCCGACAAAATCGTTATTGTTTCGCACGCTAATGTCCTATCTTTATTTACTGCACAGTACTGCGATAAAGAAGCAATTGATCTCCACAACGCCATAGCAATGCCCGATGTTGCTGTACTGGACTGGAACGATTCAAATTCAACTTTCGACCAACTTTGGGGTCAAGCTATATGATAAAGGCGATCTGCTTTGATCTAGACGGCATGTATTTTGAGGCTTCTGGGTTCCAGCTATTTAAGGATGCTCTTATAAGACTAGGCGCTAAGATGGAAGATATAAATCTTTATCTGCACGGCGATTCAATGAAAGCCTTTAAGCGTGGTGAGATCGACGAGGATGACTATTGGAGCTCAGTCATTAAGTCATTGGGCATTGATATCACAACAGCCGCGATAAAAGAGTTGTTGGTAAAAAACTATAAGCTTAACTCAGAAGTTCATTCACTAGTGCTAAAGGCCAAAGAAGCGGGCTACAAAACCTGCATTTGCTCAAACAATTTTATTACTAGAGTTCGTGGGCTGAATGATAAATTCGGTTTCCTGGACCACTTTGATGTCAGCGTGTTTTCTTACGAAGTTAAAGACTTAAAACCATCACCTGTTATCTTCAAGGAGCTGCTACTTCGTACCGCTGTTAAACCAGAAGAGCTAATCTACGCGGATGACAACGCAGATAAACTATCAGGCGCGCAGACACTAGGGATTAACACTTTTACCTTTTCAAGTATAGATCAATTCAAAGAAGAGCTTGTCAAACTAGGGGTCGCACTTTAGGAGCGAAAATGACACGCTTCAATGTTGAGATAAAAGGACAGTGTAATGATCACGAAGCAATACGAGGATATCTAAAGTTCAAGCCCGTAGTCTCTTCAGAATTTGTTACGATATAAGTATGAGAAAAATAGTAGTACTAATGATGGTCAGTCTTGACGGAGTTATGCAGGCGCCTGGTAGTCCAGAAGAGGATACTTCTGGAGGCTTTAAATATGGAGGCTGGACCGCCCCATATTCTGATGAAGCTATAGGCACTATAATCAACAAAGAATTGAGTGTGCCGTTTGACCTGCTGCTGGGTAGGAAGACGTATGAGATATGGGTTCCGTATTGGCCTAAGCAAACAGGTTCGATAGCTGACCCGTTTAATGAAGCTAAAAAATACGTCGTATCAGATGAAGCCGTCGACCTTACATGGAAAGAATCAATTCTTATAACTGGTGACGTTGTGGCAAAGCTCAAAGCTTTGAAAGCAGAGGACGGTCCGCAGCTCCACGTGTGGGGTAGCAGTGTGCTTCTGCAAACGCTGTTGAAGAATGATCTGGTTGATGAACTGCGGCTCAGAATATTCCCCGTTACACTCGGGCTGGGAAAACGTTTATTTGCAGAGGGAACAATCCCTGCCGCTTTTGAGTTGCTAGACTCTACGGCTTTACCAAGCGGCGTCATTCTAGCCAACTATAAAAGAGCCGGAGAGGTTAAAACAGGTTCCTTTGCCTAAAAAGATGTAACCCCAGCTCTTACTCAGTAAATACTCCTGATACGGCACATCTAACATCCTCCTCCATCTCGCTATCTCTTCTCTGATTTGGTGTAAACTTTTTTTGGCACCGCTACACCAAACCATAAGTACAATGGAAGAGATCATTTTGACCTCTTTTGCTATAGTTAGGCGTGATGATCAAAATAGTATTTTTTGATTTTGACGGCGTACTTACTGTTACAGGTCACGCCTGTAGTGAAATTTGTAGCCACCTTGAACCTGTAGCTAAACTTCCTGCTGACAAAATTGAACCTGTGTTCCATAAAATAGCTAAGCAGCTACTTGTAAATGGGAAACGCTATCGGGATTACATTGACGTCATAAATAATGAACTAGATACTCATCTGACTGCTGACGATATCCTTGAAGCGGTGCAAAAATCAAAACTTAACCCAGAAATGGTTAATTTGCTGCGCGACCTAAAGAAAAAAGGCACCCGGGTTGGTATCCTGACCGACAATAACATCGAGCGTCTGGAGATGATCCGAAACCACTCCGAGTTCGGCTCATTGTCACTCATTGTGGGCTCAAGTGAAGCCGGCTGTACCAAAGATAAGTGCGAGGTGATCTTTACCCAGACACTCAAAGAGGCCCAAGTAAGCCCGGAAGAAGTACTGTTCATAGACAATAAAAGGGAATGCCTAGTGATACCCAAAGAGATAGGTTTCCATCCTGAATTCCCACTCAAATCGCAACACCCAGGTAAGGCTTGAGTAGCTCGGCAGGGCTTTTGTAGCCGTGTCGTTTGCGGGGTCTAGTATTCAGGAGCGTGACCGCTAGGTCAAGCTCCTGTTTGCTAATGCTGCTAAAG
>DATHJH010000007.1:0-14118 GCA_035489815.1 Candidatus Limnocylindria bacterium | reverse complement strand
TCTCTTCCTCTGACTCCGACCACCTTTCAGACGCAATCCACCTGCCTTTTGCTCCGAAAGGTAGCTATGGCTACCTTTCAAAACAAAAAACAGCTGGCTCACATCTGAAAAGTGCTCTCGGCAAGGAGAAAAGATCCTGGACGGGTTCTAAGAATATGTCTGGCTTCGTACTCTTTTACAGCTTTAGCGTACTCGTCTGAGTCTGTGGTGCCTGCTGTTTCGTGTTTAGCCAGAGTGGCATAGACATCATTGGGTAAGTCTTGTTTGAGCTTATCTACTTCTGCTTGGTACAGCGGCATTCTGATCATGGAACTTGCCAAGGTTACACTGCGAATACCTTGGGGTTTCGTGAGTAAGTATTCAATTGCCAGCATGCCGCCCCATGAATGTCCGTACAAATGTATGTCTTGCAGGCCCAGATGCTTACGGACCCGATCTACTTCCTCGACAAACAATGGAATGGTCCACAGTGAATCATCCCTGGGACGGTCTGAAAGGCCGCCTCCTAGCTGGTCATAAAAAATAACTTGTCTGCCCTCATCTGCCAAGGCGCCTCTAGGCGGTGAGCTAGATATGTGTTTTGATATCCCCCATATGCGGATAAACGGATTTCTTTTGAACTTATAACGGCGCTTGTGCGTATAATGAACCATGTGTTCAAACCAGAGCGGGCGTAATGGATATATCTAAGTTTTTGAGTGTGTATGCAAACCTGCCCATTGGAATTCGGGGCGAAATTCGAAATTGCCAACGGTACTGAATTGGGCAGAAAGATATACACTAAATTAGTAAAAATGGGAGTCATATGACAGACAGCTACATTGATACTGAATATCAAAAGCTTGTCCTGGCCGGGTTGCGAGTGCTCCCGGACGACACAAGTTTGTCAATTGGCTTGAAGGGCAACTTTAAGAAGTCTGAACTTGTTGGGCATGTTGAAAAGAACGACGAGATTGGCAAGCAAATGATAGAGATCGACAAGCTATATCTCCGGACGCTACGGTTTAGCGGTGCTACCCAATGAAACTCTATCGCTTTAGTCCGATCGATGACCAAAAAACGCTGCTGGAAGCAGTTGACTATGTGGCCAAACAAGCCACAAAGCTTTATTTCAGAACGGTGGGCGAAGTAGAGCCTGAGCTAATCAACTCGCTGACTATATTTTCACACTATGACGAAGAATTTAAATCGTTAAGACAGATGATCTCTAAGTTGGGAGACCCATATAACCAAAACAATGGGCCGCGCGTGAAGCTGCATAAGCCAATACACGTTACCAACGCCGCCTTCGAGCAAAACGGTCAGCAAAAAAGCGTTGAAACAACCATAAAATACCTCAGGATCAGGAGGCCGGATCCGTACCGCATGCAAGTGGGGTGCTGTGACCTCAGGGCCGATTTTGCCAGTCCTGATTTTGTGAATGCGGTACTGTCCCCGGATGAAGAAAAAAGTCCGCGGCTCATCAAGAGATCCGAGTATGAAATGCTGGAATTTTTCGACCCTGAAGTAGATGTCCTGGCGTATGTCGTGAGCGATTCAATTACTTCTAAACAATAAGCATTATTCTTAATAAGGTTCGACCTTGATAAGTGTAAAACGTGCAATCTAGAAGCTGTCAGCTAATTCGTTTTTGATCATTTCATGGTGCAAGTGGCAAATACCTAACAGCCACACCTGCGCCCCGGGTGTTATAAAGAAAATGTGAGCCGCTTACCTGTTTCTGGTTTTGATCATACGAGTTGGGGTGATATCCTGAATGATTTTTTGCTTGTAGAGCACGGTCCTGACGGCATGCTCAAACTGCGCGGCGACGGCACGTTGTCTAAGCTCTACCAACTGCCGCAAACCGGCATTCCCGCAGCCGATCTTTCTGCCCCGGTCCAGGTGGCGCTGGCCGCAGCCGTAAACAGCATGTTTGTGACGGTTGGTCCGGTTGGCGCAGACTACACCACTGATGGTCTTGCAGACAATGTACAAATCCAGGCGGCAATTGACTCGGTGAGCATGGCGGGCGGCGGCACAGTTTTTGTGAAGTCGGGTATGTATGACATCCGGACAGGGATCAAGCCGAAAAACTTTGTGCACCTGCGTGGCGAAGGTATGTTTAGCACCGTGCTTAAATCATCTGCCACGGCAATAACCGGAATCATCCACGACCGCGGTTTCACCACTGCAAATCCCCTGCGGTATTTCACATGCTCGGATCTAACGCTGGACGGTTCAAGCGTGGACGGCAGCCTGCGTAAAAATAAGGGCGTCGAATCCCATAATTGGCAGCACTGCACACTCTATCGTCTGTATGTTCACGACTGCACAGCCACAGGCATTGGCTGTGACAGTTTGGATCAGTGCCTGATTGACCACTGTATCGTAAAAGATTGCGGGGTGCCCGGGTGGACCGCGGGCCACAATGGGATTGGTATTGCCACCGGGGGCATGCCGAATGAGTCGTGGGTCGTATCAAATTGCATTACCACGGGTTCGGCCAACAATGGCTACCTGGCCGAACAGTACGGATCGGTTCCGCCTAAACCAGGGTCGCTGTATCAATTTTCTAACAATATTTCGCTCAATGACAACAAGGGTATTTCTAACGCCGGTGCGGCCAATGTATCTATTACCGGGAACATGGTGTACGGTGCCAAAAAGGTGAGTATTCGAGGTTTCCAGTACGTTTCCCATACCTCAGTCAATACGGTGATCAAAAATAACCTTGTAGGAGCTTCCGGGGGTACGGGTATCGACTGGGGCCGCGCCCAGACAGGAGCAATCATAGAGGGCAACATCGTTTGGAGCGGCGGGGCAGTAGGCATAAAAGTTGCCGGTGGATCCAGCCTGGTTAGCAACAATCAGGTCCACGATAACGCCCGAACAGGTATTTTGGTGACAGCCCCTTCAAAGGACGGCCTGGACCGTGTTACCCTGACTGCCAATCATGTATACAATAACGGTAAAAGCGTAGCCAACCAGGACGGCATTCGGCTCGATGCCTCCAGGGGCCCGTTGGCTAACGTTACGTGCGTCAACAATAGCTGTTTTGACAATCAAGCTGTCCCAACACAGCGGTATGGTATCTTGCTGACTCCGGGGGTCATGTCCAACATTCTTATTGCCCATAACAATCTGTCCGGTAATGCCGCTGAAGGTATAGCAAAGCAAAATACCTCGGCCAGCATAACGGTCGACAACAACATAGGCGTAAACCCGGATTGGGTATATGCCCAAGGAATTATTACTGGCGACACAACCTTCAACAGAGCAAACGGAAATATTATTCAGGCGACGCTTGCAGGCGACATTGCCGTAACCTTAGCCGCAGGCGCCATGCCGGGCGATATGCTTACATTGGAATTGACGCAAAACGCCAGCGGTTCGCATAGGGCTTTGTGGCCAGCTACTTTTAAAAAGTCAGGTGGTAACCTGGCCCTTTCATCCGACCCAAAGGCTGTGGACGTAATAGCTATGATGTGGACCGGTGTCGTGTGGCGCGAAGTCAGTAGAGCGCTTAACGTCAGATAGTTTTTGGGCTTTAGTTTGTCTGTCTGGTGCTTCCACTCGTTGCAAATAATAAAGAAGTAAAAGAAAGGGCTGACTCTTCAATGCCTGACCCTCAAAACCCATCATATGCACCGCTGTCATTGTCTGGCTTGACCAGACAATCCAGTTACTTTCTTTTTACTACTGGATCCTCCAGCTTGATTGGGGGTGACAGAACTGGGGGGGTTGAAAGTCAGTTTTTAATGCCTTGAATTCAAGTCTTCCTGGTTACTTTAGGGTCCGGGCATCGACAGTAATGTAGCAGGTTTCAGCTCTGATCGTTAGAGGTATCTCAGTCGTTGTGCTTGCGACGATAAGGGTATTCCCTTCCATTGTAAAATAGTTCTGCCGGTGGTATATTTCGGTTAAGGTTTAAAATTTACAACTAAGTGAGCACAGAGGGGCCAGGTGTTCTGTATGAAAAAACTCAAAGAACTTGCCAAAAGTAAGCGGCTGGGGTCGGCGTTTGGTCTTGCGCAGCGCAGAAAGCTGGGGTTGGTTTTTGTGGCGGCTTTTGCCGTGATCGGCAGCTATATGCTTTTTCAATCTCAGGCTGCTACCGGGAATGATCTGATAGTAACGAACGTAACGATGAATCCAGCCAGTCCTGGTGCCGGCCAGGCGGTGACCTTTGCGGCCACGGTTAGAAACCAGGGAACTACCCCTGTTCCGGCGGGTACGGCAGTGGGCGTGGGCTTCCAGGTAGACGGGCAGACGGTGACGTGGAACAGAAGCAATACCAGCGGCCTGGCGGCTGGGGCGAGCGTGACGCTCACCGCGAATGCCGGGACTTCCGGGACAACCTGGGCAGCCACCACTGGCCCGCATACCGTTGCGGCTACGGCTGATGATACTAATGTCATCCCGGACGAAGCAGACGAAGCCAACAACCTCCGCAACCTGACCTTTACCATTGGCAGCACGGGCAACTTGTACCTATCGCCGGCAACTACCTCAGTCTTAGTTAACGGCCAATTTACGGTAGCCCTCCGGCTAACCCCCGGCACTACCGTTGATGGCGTGGAAGCTACGCTGACTTATGACGTAGCCAGGCTGCAATTTGTCAGCATGAATGCAACCGGCTCACCGTTTGATGTCGAGCTGGGAGCGCAGGCCGGCGGCAGCGGCACGGTTACGATTTCGCGCGGCAATCTTAGCAATGGTGTCAGTAGTGATGCATTGGTTGCAAATGTTACATTCCGGGCGTTGGCGGGCAGCGGCAGCGCCACGATCCAGACTGCCGGTAACGTCACCAAAGGCGGTGCCTATACCAACCCCGCAACCGCCAATACGACCGTCACCTTCAGTGCGCCGGATACTGTCGTACCCAGTGTCAGTATAACCAGTCCGGCCAACAACACCTCGGCCTCTGCCAACCTGACGGTTACTGCCAACGCAGCAGACGCCGTCGGCGTTACCCGGGTCGAGCTATACGTTGACGGGCAATTAAAGGGAACAGATACTTCATCCCCCTACAGCTTTATAATCGACACCAAAACACTGACTAGCGCCGCACACACCTTCCAGGCCAGAGCCTACGACGCGGCTGGTAATGTCGGCACCAGCGCCACCGTGAATGTAACCGTCAAAAACTGGGCAGAGGATATCAATCAGGACGGCAAGGTAGATTTACTGGACTTCAGCTTGCTTGCAACCAGATACGGTCAGACCGGCACAACACTCGGTCGGTCGGACATCAACGGCGACGGCAAAGTAGACCTGCGCGACTTCAGCCTCCTGGCCTCCAAATACGGCAAATAGCAGATCAAACCACGCCCTGCTTCTGTAGAAAGGGCGTGGTTAGTATTTTATGGGAATGATGGTCTGCCCCCGGCTAGCTTCTCTGACTAAATGGGTAACTAACTATACCAGCTCAATTCATACTGATATACTCCAGGTATTCAGCATTTTAGTATGGGAGTGTAGGTATGTTGTTCCTGATCGTTTTGTTGGCGGTATGTGTCGTATTAGTATTTAGCGGGTTGTTTATTGTCCGGCAGCAGACTTCGGCTATTGTAGAGCGCTTTGGGCGGTTCAAGCGGATTGCGCCTGCCGGACTCAACTTCAAAATCCCCTTCATCGACCGTATTTCCGGCAGGCTGAGCCTGCGGATACAGCAGTTGGATGTCAGAATAGAGACCAAGACAAAAGACAACGTCTTTGTGGTATGCGTAGTCAGTGTGCAGTATTATGTGCTGCCAGAAAAGGTTGTGGATGCCTTTTACAGACTGCAGGACCCACAGCAGCAGATCACTTCGTTTGTGTTCGATACTATCCGGGCCCGCGTACCGTCAATCATCCTGGACGACTTGTTTCAAAAGAAAGACGACATAGCCCAGGCCGTCAAGAAAGAGCTGGACACGGTTATGGACGACTTTGGCTACGGCATTATAAAGGCCCTGGTCACAGACATAGACCCGGACGCAAAAGTAAAAACCAGCATGAACGAAATCAACGCCGCGCAGCGTCTGCGTGAGGCCGCCATTCAGCAGGCCGAGGCTGACAAAATTCGCGTTGTCAAAGCGGCAGAGGGCGAGGCAGAAAGCAAGGCTCTCCAGGGGCAAGGCATTGCCAACCAGCGCAAAGCTATCATTGACGGACTGAAAGAGTCAGTCGCCAACTTTAGCTCCAGCGTAGATGGAACCAAGGCCCAGGACGTCATGAACCTGGTGCTTATGACCCAGTATTTTGACACGCTGAAAGAAATCGGCCTGTCCGGCAAAAGCAACACCATCCTCATCCCGCATTCGCCGGGCGGTATGGGCGACATCAGCGAACAGATGCGCAATGCTATCATCACAGCAAATGAAGTCAGCTTTGGACAGTCTGCTGACTCAGACGTTTAAAAAGGACGTCTGCCGGGTTGAGCTACCTGGTTTATATGGTATTATACTGCAATGACTACACCTTCTGAAGTACCACCACTTCTTCAATGCGCCCGGGGCTTTGTTGCCGATCAGCCGGGGCTGGAAAAAATTACCTTGGAAAACGAGGGCGAAGGGTATCTGGTTACTGCGGAAGGGGGACCGAATAGGTTTACTTTTCGGTTTTTGGGTACCACCGGCTTGTTTGACGAGTCGCTGCCTAGAGGGGTAGAGGCAGCTTATAAGGAGGATAGGTTCTTCGCTGGCGCTCCGCGCACAGTTACGATAGAAGATGAAGGATTGGAACCTTTTGTGGCACTGCACCAGCAGTTGCAAGAGGGCGTTCAGCGCTCTGTTGGGCGAGTACTGGAATATGTGTGGCCAGATGCATCCGCCGAAAACCTGCATGTAACTGATACGCTTCGCCTTGGCGAGATTACCACCCACAGTACCACCCTGAAGTTTACTGCAGGCGATGACGCAATAACGGTCGACACTGCTTACCAGATTCCTGTGTCGCATCCTGACGGAACTTTCGTTTACCCGAGCGCATTTGTGTCGGTTAACGGCGTAGACGAACAGTATAATCAGGGAGCAGCACCGGCTGTTAGCGAACTGCACAGGGAAGTAGTTTCACTCTATTCCGACTACTTCAGAGCGTAACCGGGCTTGACCGCGAGGTGCAGGCGGTGTGTATGATAAGGGAATGATCAAAGCCGCTATATTTGATGCCGACGGGGTGATTGTGGTGCCCGAAAAGCTTTTTTCCCAGCAGTATGCAGAGGAATCCGGGCTTGACCCGGCTGTCCTGCAGACGTTCTTTAAGGGTGATTTTGTCGATGCCATCACCGGCCGGGCCGACCTCAAAGACCTGATCCGCAAGCATGCCGATACATGGCAGTGGGACCGCGACCCGCAGGAACTGCTGGACAGGTGGTTTGCGGCAGAACATGTCGTGGATCAGGAGGTGCTTGATGTCGTTGCCGGGCAGCGCCCGGCGGGAGTGCCGGTTTACCTGGCGACCAATCAGGAGCAGTATCGCGCCCGGTACCTCAGGGAAGTAATGTTCCCGGATGTATTTGACGGTACGTTTGTTTCCTCTGAAATAGGTTACGAAAAGCGCCATCCCGACTACTGGGTGCCCGTCCTGGGCCGGCTGGCGGCGGATATACCCGGCATTACGCCCGACCAGATCGTCTTTTTTGACGACAGCCAGGACAGCGTAGACGGTGCAGCCCAAGCCGGCCTGAACGCGCATTTGTATAGGCACATCAACCAAATCAAAGAAGTCTTTAGCTCCCTCTAGTACCCCACCCCCCCACTCCTACGGGTCTAACGGAGGCTTAGGCGTGGTACTAGGATAAAATAGTCAGCTTGTCGCCAAAGACTTCTGTAAATACTGCGAAGTCCTTGTCAAAAGTTACGAGTCTCTCATTTGTTTCGTGCGCCAGAGCGGCAATCCAAATATCGTTATGAGAAAGAGCTTTCCCCTTTTTCTGGCAAAGCAACTGCAGCTCTGCGTAGTGCCTGGTTGTCTGCAGGGTTGGTAGTGCAGTAGTGATTTGGGGTTGGGCCATAAATCTTTGCAAAAGCTGCTCGTTGCGTTCTGCTTGGGAGCCTTTTGCAAACCCATATCGCAACTCGGCTATCACCGGCAAGGGGAGCGTGAGTTCGGTGGTGTTGCTTACGAGTTCTGTAATGGCCGGCAGCCCCCGCGCCAAGGCGCTGTAGGCATTGGTGTCCAGAATCACTTCAGGAGTTCCCTGGCTGCCAATTCTTTTTGCGCTTTATCTTCTTTGTCTAGAGCCTGTAAGGTGGCGTCATCAATGCCGCTGCCGATAAACCAGTCAAGGGCGGTTCCTACGGTATCTGAGGGCATGGCCACTCTTTCGGATAGTTCGTCAATGATGACCTGATTTAGGCTTTTGCCGCTGAGCCGGGACTTTTTGCGCAGGTACTGGTTAACGGGCTCTGGAATATTACGCACGGTATATTGTGTAGATGACTTCATGCCTGCACATTAGCATGCATGCCTACATCTGTCAAGTTTTAGGATTCAGAACCCATTTCAAACTCTCCTCCCAAGTACGAAAAGCCTGTCCTGGTAGTGCGAGCTGGTCAGTTTTCGCGACAAAGCATATCCGTAGATATGGTACGAAGCGAAACTGCCAGCTCGTGCACCAGGCAGGGTTTGCAGTCGGGGGGAGGGTTTTGAAATGGGTTCTGATATCGCATGCTACCTGATAGTCTTACGGCAGTATTTTTAACTATACCTGATGATACCTATGACAATGCTGGTTTCTATGACGAGGTACAGGCTGTAGGCAAAAATGATAGGCCAAATGCGGTGGCGGATGCCGTAGGTCAGCCAGGCCACGCTGGACACGGCAAAGTAGCCCCAGGTCGCGACCGATACATCGCTGGCATCCTGCCGGGAATAAATGATGTAAGCCTGTGGCAGTTCAAATAGCGGCGTGGTAAAGACAAAGAAATACAGCACATAGTCCAAAAGCGTTTTTTGGTGGGTACCTTTTTTCTTTTGGACCGTCTTTTTGTTGGCCATTTTGATGTGATGTAGCACTACATTATGTAGTATAGCAGTGCTACAATGTTTACCATGCGGACCGATGGACAGTTGCCTGTTGATGCACTTGAGCGTATAGAGATAGTTGACGGGGTGGAGCGGCTCGACGGATGGCCCTTGCCTGCGGCCAATGATGCTGTCTTTGATCCCCATACTATTCGTCTAACGACTCATATGCTGGAAACCCGACAGAAGCTTGAAGCTGAAGGCGGCATGCCTGATGAGTATAGTAGCTTCCTTGTACCGGAAACAGGTAGTGAGTGGGTCGCGTGGGATGAAGTTAGCACATTTGAATCCACGCTAACTAATAATGAAGCTCGCGAAGCAAACATTCGTACCATCGCGAGTGGTGCTTTTCCCTTGTATATACGATGGGAAGATATTCCGTTACGCCACCCCCAGTCCTTTCCCCGGCGGGCGGCCGCAGCGGCCCTAAGACTGCTAGCGGACTGATGTACAAGCACCGTTTTCTGACAGGGTATCGGCTGGTTTTTGGGCTCTTGGGCCTGAGCGCGATTGCCACGGAAATTGTGGTGCTTATTGGTCGTGGCAGGTTTGCGCCTGCCAATTTCTTCAGCTATTTTACGATTGAATCCAATTTGTTTGCGGCGTGTGTCCTTATGCTGGGCGGCTTGATGCTGGCCCGCGGCCAAAAAACCAGCGGCCTTGGTATGTTACGCGGAGCTGCCACGTTGTACATGGTTGTTACTGGTCTAGTTTTTACGCTGCTGCTTTCGGGCATAGAGGGCGCTGAGTTTACGGCCGTGCCATGGGATAATATTGTGCTGCACTATATGATGCCTGTTGTTGTGTTTGCGGACTGGTTGGTTGACCCGCCCAAATCCCGCATTGCTTTCAAGAAAGCCTTGGTCTGGCTGGCATTTCCGTTGGCATATTTTGCCTACAGCCTTGTACGCGGGCACTTTACGGACTGGTATCCATATCCATTTATGAATCCTTCTGAAAAAGGCTATATAAGCGTAGCTGGTACAGGCATTCTGATAGCCGCGGCCGGCGTGGGGCTGGTCTGGCTTTTGTCGCGAGTGCATAGGTCAAATATCCGCAAGTAGACTTCTGGATACGACTGTCCTATGTACTTGTACTTGTGAGGAACTCGTCGTCCGGGGTTTCTATTTCTACCTGTATATGGTGAACCTGCGGTACGCTGTCCATGACGACTGACTTTACCGTGTCAACGACTTCTTCTATCTGGTTGGTCTCCAGACCGTCTTCTACATGCACTTCCACGATTACTAATAGTTTGGCAGATCCCAGGTACATGGTACGCAGGTCCAGTACTGACCGAATGCCTGTGACAGATTCTGTGACCCGTTTGATCTCATCTGCAACCTCTTGGTCTACTGACCGGCCGACTATCAGGTCGCGCACATCTTTGATAAGCAGGAGCGAAGCCACCATCATGGTCCCGCCGATTGCCATACTTCCCAAGCCGTCAAACTGTGCATTGTTTGTGAGACGGTATAGCGCCAAAGCCACCAGGCCAAGGAAGGCAGCCGTGGTGCCCATGAAGTCGATCAGCAGTGTTGCCTTGGTTTCTACAATGCTGGAGTGCGTCAGCTGCCGCCACCAGCTTAGTTTGGCGTCGACGCGGTGCAGCCGTTTGATGCTTAGGCTCAGGGCATAAAGGTTTGTGACAAAGCCGAATGCCAGCATTGCAAACGCCAGGGTAATAGTGCGCACAGGATCGGGACTAATAAGTTGCTGGTAGCCAAAGTAGAAAGACAGCCCGCCCGTTCCCATAAACATAAAAATGCCGCCCATCAGCACCCAAAAGAATATTTCGCGTCCGTAGCCAAACTGGTAGCGCAGATCGGCTTCTTTTTTAGAGCGCTTGACACCCAGGAACAAAAGCCCGCCGGTTATCAGGTCTGACATACCCTGTAGCGCCTGGGACAGCATGACAGTACTGCCGGTCAGGAAAGCTACCAGTAGATTAAGCAGTACATCAGATATGCTTACGACTAGAGAAGTAGATACCACTTGTACATCAGTTGGGGCTTTGGCGTGGCGACTCATATGTATGATTCCAGTGTAACAGTTTCCGTCTGCCGGGTACGTGTCCCATGACTAATAAAGTAACACGTATAAAAAGGGACCCCCGGAGGAGTCCCTTTTTATTTGGTAACGTCATTTTGGTAACGAATTACCAGCTGCGGTTGTTGCCACCGCCGCCACCGCCGCCACCAAAGTCGCGACGTGGGCGCTCTTCGCGCGGACGAGCTTCGTTGACCGTAATGCTACGGCCGCTGATCTCTGTCCCGTTCATTGCCTTTTCAGCTGCTTTGCCTTCGTCGTCGCTTTCAAACTCGACAAAGCCAAAACCTTTGCTGCGGCCAGTTTCGCGGTCAGTGATGACCTTTGCGTATGCAACTGTACCGTGGGCGCTGAACAGCTCGGAGAGCTCTTCATCGGTGGTCGAAAATGGTAGACCACCTACAAATAGTTTGTACATTCAATCTTCCTTGATTAAAACTTGTAGCAAGGTACGACCTCTTACTGTCTGTGCTACCGAACCGTCGAACATGGTTTTAACCACGAAACATCGAACATTTCTTTGCTTAACAGATAAGTTCCTGCCCAGGGATTTAACCACAAACGCTGAATAATAGCAATGACAAATGTAATAACATTGACATATAAGCAAAAGCGTGTATAATTGTAACTGTTGATGCATCAAAACAAACAATCACATTAAAAGGGAAAAGAGCAGCCCGACCCGGCAAGCTATTCCTTATAAAACAAACCAGAAAGGTGGGACCAATGTCTTTACTGCGCAAAAAGTTAGCATATGAATTTGTGCCAACAAGCAACAAAAAGATTCTGCAAATCGACGCCGTTTTAAAAGGTTAATAAAAAACAAAAAGGACTTAAAAAAGTCAAAACAATGATCATTCAGGATATCACTCCAAAGGTACGGGTCAGGCCCAAGGCCAGAGCCGGACCAAAAATAAGGCTAAGCGGACGTGTGATAACCATCATCTCCGCCTAAGCAGCAGCAGGAATCCCCCGGGCCCGGGGGATTCTTTGTTGTAGTTTGTGCAGCTATGTCATAGCCGCGTCTGCTGCGGCTGGGTTCCCTAGGGCCAGGGAGTTGGCGTCCGACATCCAGAATGGCAATCCCCAGACTGTCTTCACTGCTTTGCATGCGAAAAGCAGTTGGAGTCAGTGGAAAGATCCGGCAGAGGGTCCTAAGAGCCTATTCCAAATCTTCTCCTCTGACTCCGACTCTCCTCCGTATAGAAGTTCGCATGCAATCCACCTGCCTTCTGATATGACTGTCGCTCCGAAAGGTACCTACAGGTACCTTTCAAATCAAAAAACAGCCGGCTCACACCCGAAAGGTGGTCTCGGCAAGGAGAAAAGATTTGGAATAGGCTCTAAGCCGGTACCTCTTGCCAAACAAAATAAGTTGTCTTTGTTGGCTGTACCTCCTGATAGCCGTCAGGATTGTAATCCCCGGGCGCGATGCTGGCGGTAGCTAGATGGGCGGTAACATCGGTTGGCAGGCCCGGATAGCTTTCTGATACTGTCGAGCTGGTTTCTGTTCCACTATAGATAAGCGTATGGGGCTGGAGTTTCAGTTCCTCCGCCAAGGCGCGGCGAAAGGCGGCAAGAGGGGCTTCGCCTGATGGCATCTTTTCCCCTATAGATCGAGGTAGATTCCGCTGCCGCACACCGTTGGTGAATTCTTGCCTGTCTTCCTGAAGCCGATAATTCCGTCCTTCTTCGTCGGTATACAAAACTTCGATGCTTGCTATGGTAGTGTGTCGCCTGAGCCCATCCGGCCCAACGACCAGCGTACTTTCGCCTGCCTCTAGTTCACCCAGGAGGTCGTCAGTTGTTTTGGTGGCACCTACACCCCATCTGTCCAGGGGAATGCCATGCCGGCTGAGTATACCGGGATAGTCTTGCACGATGTCCGCCAAGGGGATGAGCTTTATTTCTGCTGGATGAGGTAGCTGGTCCATAATTTTAAAGGGAGTATTGTCTAACTCCCTGTCGTTAGATTCTTGTGTGGTAGCTATAGATAGAACTACTTGGAACATTATAAAGACTGAACTGATTAGTATGCACAATATTGTTAAGATGTACGATAAACATTATCAGAGTGTAGCCTAAGCGAGCGTACTAGAACCAGGGGTAGGCGTAATTATTTGCTTGCTGAGCTTATCTCGTACTTCCACAAGCCTTGATGTTCGTAAAACTCTACAGCAGACATGACGTCAATAACTTCTCTACATGCATTACTCAGAATAACTCGTAAGGTAGCCGAGCTTTATCATGAAACGTTTTTAAACATAGGTGGCATTCTACAAAAACACAACAAGATTATTATTGACATGACATCCAGTCATGACTACTATGCCATAATTATTAGTAAAGATTTAAGGGGTTTTATAATGGCTCGAGATTTTGAACGTGAACCTACAACAAGTTTAGGATTACCTATCGTAGAAGGGGTAGTTGAGTCTCCGCAATTTTTATACATCCCTACTCCAGATGGAGAGAGCTGGTATAAAGCTGAAGCCAAAACGTTAGGTGGATGTGAAGATAATGGGTGGAGAACTGATAAAATTAATGTATGGCAAGAGCCAGACCGCCGTGTTGAGGGTGTCGAAACACCTCATAATCATCCTTGGCCTTTTGAAGCAGATGTATTATTCGGAGCATATGTGGAGCAACGCTACTGGAAAAACCTATCTGGTGGTGTAAGTTCAGAAATCGTTGAACACAAGGAAGGCGATACTAATGTCGTGGGAATGGATATCTACCATGAAGTAATCGATGTAGTACCTGGTACGCTTACACATATGAAGTGTGTTGGACAACCCGAGCCGTGGGGCTACTTGGATGTTGATAGCGGAGAAACTTGGGATAGCAATGACCCAACAAGAGTAACCTATGATTCGAACTATTTTGGGCTTTTAAAAGACATGAACCCAAATCACCCATTATTCAAACCTAAAGAAATTTAATCCAACAGCAATTCCCCGAGCGGAAGCTCGTGGGATGGAGTTGCCTCCCCGCATCTCTCTAGGTGCGTCCGGGCGTTCACCTAAGTAGCATATACTGTACTCATGCCCGTGTATCGACGAATGAGCCACTGTGTTT
>DATHJH010000006.1:0-28295 GCA_035489815.1 Candidatus Limnocylindria bacterium | reverse complement strand
CACATAGAAGTTCGCATGCAATCCGCTCGCCTTCTAATCAGACTAGTGCTCCGAAAGGTACTTACCTAGGTACCTTTCAAACCAAAAAACAAGCGGCTCACACCCGAAAACTGCTCTCGGCAAGGAGAAAAGATCCTGGATGGGTTCTAAGAACAGGCTATGCTTTACATTAGGGGGCTGAGGTTACTACAATACCTGTAATGCACTATGAAGAACATCCCGCCTGGCGGCTTTTCCTTCGGAGCTTGTCTCCCTCTGCGGGCAGCCTGGCTGGCAGTTTCCTGGGGGTAGTTTGCATAGTGGGGGTACACCTGGTGCTTTTGAGCCAGCAGGCTGATTTGCTGCTGCCGCGGTTTGTTGGAAGCAACAGCGACCAACTGGCTAAAATATATACAACCAGTATTCTGGGGCCGTTGAACAGAACGTTTGGCGGCAGTGCCCTGGGCACGCTTTCTACTGCCTTCATTTGGGGCGTAACGGGCCTTGTCCTCTATACTGCATTGGATTTCATAGTTACCACCTTGAAGGAGCTGAAGGCCAGTGACAAGGACATCACGGTGCCCCGCAAAGACAGGGTGGTGTATCACCCGCTGCACCAGCAGATTGTTATAAGGCTGTTATGGCGCTTCCTGGTAGGAATACTGCTGGTTGTTGCCACCATTGCGCTGCATCCTGCTATTTCCAGCCTGTTTAATCATGACGTCGCCCTGCTGAGGGCGGCTTCAGCCGCCGATATGCTGAAACATGCCGGGATTGTATTGGCGGGCTGGGCGGCTGTCTTCCATGTATATGTAGTGCTGTTCCGGCTCTTTGTGTTGCGGACCCGGATTTTCGGGGAAATACTCTACTAGAAGCTCGTTCAAAAACTACCCTCAGCCTGCACGTTATTGCAAGGGTGCTGTTGAACTCTTGCGAAGTCCGAAGCCTGGCTTGCGCTCGTCCAACCAGGCAGCGATTGGAAAAGGCTCAGAACCATGAGCGGAAGAGCCGTCGACAATGACCCAATCTAAATCAACCACTTAGACCCTGGCTGTAGTTGTGGCTAAGCCTATCGCCCAAATCTGGCAGCCAACAGGCTGAAGTCTACCAGGTTCACCCGGCCGTCATTGTTAATGTCGGCCCGTCCAAGGTTGTTTGTCTGGCCAAATCTGGCAGCCAGGATACTGAAGTCCAAGAGGTTAACTCTACCATCTTGGTTGATGTCTTCGGCCGGGAATGATGGTACAGGCGGCGGGGGTGGGGGCGGCGAAGAAGCGTTATTGACGTTGATAGTAACGGCCGTACTGGTGGTTATATTGCCGGCTGCATCCCGCGCCCGGGCTGTTAGGGTATGAGTGCCGTTGGGCAGGCCCAAAGTCGTGGTGCTCAACGCAAAGCTATACGGAGTGGAAGTATCTGTATTCCTGCTCTGGCCGTCGACCAGGAACTCTACCTGCGTGACACCGACATTGTCTGATGCGTTAGCTGCCACGTTGAGTGTGCCCGATGCGGTAGCGTTATTGGCCGGCGCTGTGATAGATACCGTTGGTGCAGTGGTGTCCGGTGTAGGCGGTGAGGGCGGTGGAGTAGTTGGCGGTGTCGGAAAAGGTAAGCCGGAGTTAAGGTTGCAGACAGGATCGCTCCCGCAGTAGAGCTGGGTTCTGGGTAGGACTCTGTTGGTGCTTGCCGGTTCGTTGGCCTTACGCATGAGCAGATTAAAGATATAGAATGTGTTGGCACCCTGGTCGGGGGTCGAGAAGTTACCTTCGACCTTGAGCTTGTAGCGCTGGCCCGCTTTTAGAGGTATGGCCGTCCCCACTACTGGTTCTCTGTGAAAGTTGGTGGCATCCAGTACAAGCTGGTCGTTCAGCCACATTCGCGCCTTGAAGAACTCGTCAGCCGTAAAAACGTATGAGGCGTCTTCCTGCGGCATGTACTCACCTGTCCAGCGCATCATGAAGGGTACTGGCCAGGGTTCCAGCCAAGGTGGTGGGATATCGTAATCTTGCGCAATGTTGTTGCTGATGGTTGACTCGAGCCTGGCGAATATCCTGTTGCTGAAGTTAGACCCGCTGAAATACTCGGTTAAGAGCCCTGTTCCCGTGCCATAGTGAGCACTTGGTGCAAACGCGGAGGTTTGACTCAGTACATTACCAGGCTTTATCTGATAGGGGGCACCCTCGCCCGGTTTGGGCTGGACCCTGACAACATTTTCCGGATTACTACTGTCGCTGCCATACAAGATCGCCGGGGACGGTCCTTTAAACGTTGAGTTCACGATATCAAGTTTTTTAGGAACTGCACCGATTCCTTCCATAAGGACAGCGTGTTGAGTGTAATTCTGGAAAGTATTGTCGCGGAACAAGATTGGAAACCCATGGAACAACTGAGATTCGGCCACCACTATCAGGTTAGGGGAAATGCCGGCGCCATCCCATACCACGTTTTCGTACCTTTGCTGTACCGCCGTGTTCGAGTTGGCATGTGACATGAGGCCACCCTTTTCGTTGCCGTAGACATACCCATTTACGAAGTTGTAGTCATTGACGTAGGCGCCATGGTTCATACCAAAGTACTTGTTGTGATAGAAAGCAAAATTGGTGATCGGATGAACATGCGGGGAGTTTTGCCAGACACGCATGCCGCTGCTGTTGTTATTGTGGGCTGTGTTGCCATCGAATGCCCACACGCCAATGTTGCTGTTGATCCACACATAGCCGCCGTAATCTTCGTTTCCCCCCAAGGCACCGACGTAGGTGTTGTTAAGTGTTTTGTTGTCGAACCCTGCGGGCTGGAAGAAGCCTAAGGAATGGGCAAAGTCACCTCTAGGCCGCATTTTTGCTACCAGATTATGGTCCCATACCGAATGGTGGCTGTCGCTGTCAGGGTCCAAACTGTGCAGATCCCACCAAAAGGCACCGGATTTGTTGTCATAAGCGATGTTGTTTTTCATAGTGATGCCATCGCTGGCATGCGGCACAAACTGGTGGAAGTTGGCGTTTCGAACGACTACGCCGTCTACAGTAGAGCCGGTTGAACCCTTCCCCGCGTGATGAAAGTGAAGTGAATACCGGCCAAGCTTGACTTGTTGCATAGGATCCCTGACTCTCTCATCAGCCCCGGCACTCCCCATGTAGCGGAGTTGAGCATGCGAAATGGTTTGTGGGTTCTGGGAATGAATAAAAATATGAGAATTGCCATTGTGGCGGTCGTCTGCATCAGGGGCGTCATGTTCAGTCGTTGTTACTTTGGTGGAGGTGCCTTCTATACGGACATTGCGGGTAAGGTTGCCTACCTCGGCGGTCCACATGTTATTCACCTTTGGGTGGGCTCTGCTGAGGCCATTGCTGAAAGTGACAGTATTGCCAGAGATGGCAGTAATCTCTCTTTCTTCGACCGCAGTATAAGATGCGTTGCCGACAGTTGGTGCCTCGGTTGGGGTGATTATAATGGTGTCGCCAATCCGCCAGCCTGTTGGGGCGTTTTTGAGCGTGACGGTGGTTGCGCCAACAGATAGCGTGTCAGTGGCGGTTGTCCAGCTGGTTTTGGCAGTACCGGTAACGTCCATTTGGCCTGCATCCATGACCCACAGGCCGACATCTGTGGCGAGCGGCGTCATACCTCCGCCCACAAAGGTTCTTTCGTCAATACCCGTAAACTGCACAAAGTGCTCTATGTCTGCATTTGCTGGCTTCATAGCGAGCTTGCCGGTCACAATCATGTTTTTGTTTGTAACCAGTTTTGAGTCCTTGTTGGGGTCAAATGCCAAGGTACCCTTTACGTGTGTTTCAGCTAAAACAGGACTGGTAGCCAGGTCATACGTAACAGTATGGGCTGTCTCTATAGTAGTGGTGTCGCCAACCTCTGGTACGCGTCCATTAGACCAGACGGTAGGATCGCTCCAGCGTCCGGATTTTACGCTGCTGACGGCTGTGGCTGCCCGGGACAGGACCAGCAGTGACGTGCCGATTCCCGCAAAGGCAAGTACAAAAAGGAGTAGAGGGATATTCTTTCGGAGTTTGGTGCGTGAGAGTTTTTTCATAAGTTTCTTTTTGTGGTTTGCGTGCTTGCGCTTCACCCCTGATCCTTATCCTTCGACTCTTTAATTTGCTGTGGCCTTACGATGGCGCCCGGGTCCGGTTCTTGTCCGGGGCCGCGGCTTTGCAGGTAGTCCTCTGGCGTCTGAGGGGTGGGTGGTGCCACTGGCGCGGGCGACTGGATGACGCCTGCTGCCAGACCGACTGGTTGCTGGCGTCGCCGGCTGATGAAGACATACGCACCGGCACCGGCTACCAGGAGTACCGCCAGGCTGACACCGATGGGCACGATCAGTGTCCGGGAATTGCTGTCCGTAACTTGTACATTCCGGAATACGGCCGGTACGCTTTGAGGATCGACTATCTGTGTGCCATCTTCCGACTCTTTAATGACCTGGTCGGGCACGTCAACCGACTGCTTGTAGGTCTGTTTATCAACCGTATACTCCAGAGTGTGTCCGCCGGGGGCGACATTATCGAAAGTGACTTGGCCGTTGTCGTTAGTGGTACCGGTCATAGGGTCGGAGTGCAGTGTTACCTTTTTCTTCCGCATCAATCGTTCCAGCTTGTCCATGAGGATAAAGGTAACTCTATAGCCCTTGGTCTTAAAGCTCTGTACTTCACTGGTGGTCTTATTTCCCTGCTCATCCTCGGCAGTAACCTGGTAGTAGTAGGTCGTGCCCGGGATGAGGAGTTTCTGATTAAAGGCCAACTGGTGTTCCTTATTGAATTTGGTGATTGGGGTGGATACACTGAGGCGTTCTTTGTCTGTGCCAAACTGGGCCGATACTTGGACCTTCTTATTAGAGCTAATCAGAATAATTGCTTTGGTAAGCTGAATTGACTTTTGTTTGACCTCTAGTGTGGGTTTGGAAGCGTTAGGCTTCGACGTTCCGCCGCTGCCTCCTTGGCTCCCTTGGTTGCCGGATGGTTGTCCGGTGGATCCGCCTGAACCGTTGTCGTTGGAACCGCCGGTGTCAGTATCATTGTTGGCGGGAGGGTTTGGTGTTGGCTTTGGCTGCGTGGCGGATGATTTCAGGGCAACGGTTGCGCTGCCCCCGGCTGGATTAGTGTATGCGCCGCCGGCAGTTGCATTGCCGCTGACCGAAGGACTGGTAGTTCCGCTGCCGGTCAGGGCCTTGAATGTGACGCTGGCTATCAGGGCGTCGCTGCTGACCGTGCCGCCCAAAAGCCCGCGCGATACCTGAACTGTGCCATTGCCGCCGCTTTGCTGGAGCTGAATAGAAAAGGCGCTGCTGCCACTGTCGATAGATACGAATTGTAATTTTGCCTTGTCATAGGTAAGGGTGGCTTCTACGCCATCAACTGCAGTGCCGGGGGTAATCCGTAGGGCGAGCTTGACGTTGGAGCCATTGAGTACGCTGGCCGAACTGGGTGACAGATATATTTTGCCCGTTGCTGCCAGGCTATGCTGCAACAGGGCCGCCCCTATAAATGCAATGGCAAGCACCACGACAAGCCCGGCCTTAAACTTTGACAGTGGTTGTATGTATTTCAAATTGTTACCCTCTTTGCTTCTAAAAATACTGCTTACGCCTGGAAAAAGCAACTGCTTTAGGTGGAAAAGTGAAAAAACTTACTGCAAAAAAACCGCGGACAAAAAAACCGCCCTGCAAAATACAGAGCGGCTTCCTTTGGGAATTGGAATTTATGAGAGTTCGACAGTTGCGCCAGCTTCTTCCAAAGCTTTCTTGGCGTTTTCTGCGTCTTCTTTCTTTGCCTTTTCCAGAACCGGCTTTGGTACGCCGTCAACAACGGCCTTGGCTTCACCCAGACCCAGCCCGGTGATGTCCTTGACGGCCTTGATGACTGCTACCTTTTGAGCGCCGGCGTCTTTCAGGATGACGTCGTATTCGCTCTTTTCTTCTGCTGCAGGGGCATCTGCGCCAGCAGCAGGACCGGCAACTGCTACAGCGGCTGCTGCAGGTTCAATGCCGTATTCATCTTTGAGGATGTTTTTTAGTTCGTTGACTTCCAGTACCGTAAGGCCTGTAAGCTCTTTTGCGAATTTCTTTAGATCAGTTGCCATGCTATTTTTCCTTCGTTAAAAATTAATTTCTAATACCTAATTGCTAAATCCTAAACAATATCTAATGTTCTAAGTCCAAATGTTCAAAACTTTGCGATTGATGCTTGTTTTGAATTTTGGTACCTGAGTCTCAAAACCTCCAATCCTGTCATACCGGGCTAGACCCGGTATCCAGTCAATAAAGAAATTAATTACTTGTGTCTACTGGATTCCCAATCTAGTTGGGAATGACGGTGGAGGGTTGGGGTTTTGAGACTTAGGTTTTGGCTATTTGAATTTTGGAATTGTTTAGTTTTTAGGATTTCGTGCTTAGGGTCTTCCCTAAGCTGTTGCCTTGGCTTCTACTCCGTCCAATAGGGCGTGCAAGTTGCCTGAAAGCGCGTTTGTGATGTCGTTGACCGGTGACAGAAGCGTTGCCACAACTTGAGCGATAAGCTCGTTCTTGCTTGGCAGTGTTGCCAGCGCAGTCACTTCTTCGGCCGCCAGGAATTTGCCTTCTGCGCTGAACGCGCCGACGAATTCGATGGTGGGCTGTGTCCTGGCAAAATTTGCCAAGACTTGGGCAGGTGCTACCTCGTCCTCGCTGTTGAATGCGAACAAGAGCATGCCGGTCAGCGTGGAAGTGTCAACGTCTTTGAAGGTATCGTTGACCTCAAGGGCTTTGATAACCAGACGGTTTTTGACGACTTTCATCTGTGTGCCGTTTTCACGGCCGTCGCGGCGGAGCTGTTGCATGGCTTTCACAGGAGTACCCTGGTAAGCAGCTACTACGGTCATCTTGGAATTGCTCAGCAGGTCGCTGACTTCCTTGACGACTTCATTTTTCTTGTCTTTGGTTAAAGCCATATATCCTCCTTTGGAGGAAATCCTAATGTCTAATATCTAAACCCTAAACAATAGCTAATGTTCTAAGTTCAAAACGTTGCTGATGACAGCCTGTTTTGTATTTTCGATCATTTGATATTTGAAATTGTTTAGATTTTCGATAGTAGGATTTAGTATTTTACTGTCTGCTCGTATCGACCACGACGAGGCTTGATTTTAGTACCAAAAAAACTTCTTGGTTACCAAGAAGCTCTAAAGTGTGCTCTATAAAACAAAACGACTTGTTTTGAGAAGGCACCTCGGCGACGCTATTAAGGATTTATTTTTGTAAATCCAGTCGCTGTCTTTGGTAACTAAAATAGTCTATCTCATCTGTTAGGAGATGTCAATACATCTTGTCTTTGGGCTATGAGTCTGGTGGATAAGCGTGCATATAGGATTACCAGTTTATCTTCCGTATAATTATGCTCATGCTTTCGCTCGCCTTTCCTGATGATTCCCGCCAAGACCCCATTGCTGAATTTATTGCCTATGCAGGGGATGTTGACCGGGCGATTGCCCTGCTTGAAGCCACCAGACGGCCCAACGCTCCTAAGCCGGCCAGGAATTTAGATGGTGCCGTAGAAGTGGTGCGGTTAGAATCGGTCACAAAATCATATAAACTGGGTCGTCAGCGAGTTGAGGCGCTAAAGGGAGTATCGGTGTCTGTTAAGGCGGGCGAGTTTGTGGCCATAACCGGCACAAGCGGGAGCGGCAAAAGCACGCTTCTGCAAATTATGGGTGGGCTGGATCAGCCCACAAGCGGCCAGGTGACAGTGGACGGCCAGAACATCGGTAAGCTGCGCGATCGCAAGCTATCTGAATTCCGCAACAAAACCGTGGGATTTGTCTTCCAGTTTTTCTATCTGCAGCCTTTTTTGAACACCCAACTGAACCTGGAAGTGCCGGGCATGTTTGCCGGGGCCAGGCGTGGCCCGCGCAAACAACGCGCCGCAGAACTGGCCGGTGAAGTTGGCCTGGCCGACCGGCTGCGGCACTTGCCCAAGGAACTTTCCGGCGGTCAGATGCAGCGGGCGGCTATTGCACGGGCACTTTTAAATAGTCCCAAGCTGTTGTTGGCAGATGAACCAACCGGCAACCTGGACCGTACCAACGGCCGGGCTATTATAGATCTGTTTGAAGCGGTGCGGGAAAAGTTCAATACTACCATAATTTTAGTGACACATGATCCGGAGATTGCTAACCGGGCAGACCGCGAAATCAGCCTGCAGGACGGGAGGCTCTTGTGATAAGACCATTGGATTCCCTGCGGCTGGCCTACACCAAACTGCGGGCCCGGCGCATACGGTTGGCGGTGACGGTCATCATCTCCGGCCTGTTGTTCACCGCACTGATAACCGGGTCACTGGTTGTCCGCGGGTTTATTGCCGGATTTGAGTCATTTTCCCAGGAAGGGTTTGGGTCGCGCTACATTGTAACGGCTGCGCCCGCAGCATCTGGCAACCCCGAACAAGCCAGCCGCGATTCAGAAGTTATAGAACGGGCCAAAAAGCTGCATACTGACCTGATTGCCCGCAAAAAGGCGGCGGCCAAACGCCTGGGGGTAGCGTATGACGAAAAAGCCGAACCGCCGGTTTTGCAGGACCGCGACATGTCCGGCAGCGACGAACAAATGGTGAGCTTTGAATCACAGGCCGGCAATCAGGCGATAGAAGAATACAACAAAAAGCATCCCCTGCCTGGCCTGCCCCAGCTCAAGCAAATTGGGCAAAGATACGGTGCGACCGGCTACTATTCCCAGAACGCGCCCCAGATGTTTCCGGCCCCGGCCCTGCAGGTACTTAAAAATGGTAAAGAGGAATATAAGCAAGAGTCGTCAGCTTCATTTGGTTTTAACGGCAGCACGGGCATAGATTCTTTCAGTGGCTCTTGGATGAGCATGGACATGTCGTTACTGGGCACCTTTCTGCTGCCTGGCCAGAAGGCGGAAACAGGCCCGGACGGCGCTATCCCCGTCTTTGTACCCTACACCGCTGCTCAAGAGTTACTGGCTTTACCCAAGCTTTCTGGTACGGCCACGCCGGCGGAGAAACTGGAGCGGCTCCAGGCTGTCCGGGGCAAATTGAGCGGGTTGGAATACAGCGTCTGCTACCGGAACTCCACCTCTGCCGATGCTGTACAGCAGGCCATCCAGCAGCAGGCCGAACTGGCCCGAAACAAAGGCAAGAAGGACTACAGTGTTCCCTCACTCATCTATACCACCCCTCGCAAACCCTGTACGGCACCAAGGCTGCAAAAAGACAGCCGTCCGGCCGCTGAAAAAGAGCTGGCCGCCAAAGAATTGCAGTTTCGGCAGCTCTTTGGCGAGGAACCGGCCGAAAGCCAGATAGTAAAATTCCGGGTCGTCGGCATGGTACCGGACCCGCCCGGGGGCAGTGCGGCCACATTTGTACAGATTGTAGAATCCATCATCACCTCATCTGTTATTCCCGGCTGGTATTCGCCCCAGGCTGCAATTGATCAAAATGCCGTGACCAAAAAGCTTTTTGATTCGACCGGCAATACGTCCTTTTCCTTTACTGGTCTGAGTCAACGGTTTGTAGAATTCCCTACGGCAGATGCGGCGCGGCGTTTTATTAGGGAACAAAACTGCGAACCACAGTTTACTTCCAGAAGCGGTGATCCGGGCCAGATTTGTCAGGAAGCGGGCAGGCCTTTCTTTGTGTATCCTTTTGGGACCAGTGTGGCCTTGGACGACGCCAAAGACTTTTTGGGTAAGTACTTCCGGGTTGCCGTCCTGGCCGTAGCCGGGGTGTCCAGTATTATCATGATGGGCACGGTCGGTCGCATCATTGCCGACAGCCGCCGGGAAACGGCTGTGTTCCGGGCTATTGGGGCCAAGCGTCTGGATATTGCGTCTATTTATATGCTGTATGTCCTGATTCTGGCGCTTATCATAGTGCTGTTTGCGTTTGTGCTGGGTTCTGCGGCGGCTCTGTATCTGCATAATCGCTATGCCTCTGACCTCACCGTCAGCGCGATTGTCTCCTTCAACGCCTCTGACCTGACGCGCCAGATGACATTGTATAAGGTTTACTTGATGGATATGTTCTATGTGGTGGGTCTGATTATCATGGCCGCTTTGATCAGTTCTGTTCTGCCTTTGGTAACCAATCTGCGCCGCAATCCCATCAACGACATGCGGGATGAAAGATAAGGCACAACCTATTTATTGCACGGTGTCATACCGGGCTTGACCCAGGGAGCACCCTAACTCTCAGACCCGTCATTGTCTGGCTTGACCAGACAATCCAGTCTTTTTCTACTGGATTCTCCAGTCAAGCTGGAGAATGACAGGACTGGGGCTTTGAGAGTCAGGTGCGAACGACAAGGCAAGAGAAAAATTATCGTATAAACAGTTGGAGCGAGGGGTTTTTGTCGGCCGGGTGCCAGTCGTAGCCGGTTTTGGACAGCTTGGCTTCCAGCGCCTGGCGGTCAGGCGTTTCAAAGCCGACCAGCACGTTGCCGGTATCACTGGCCGCACCACGGTAGTGGAAAACACTAATGTTCCAGTCTGTTCCGAGGGTCGTCAGAAAGTCACCCAGCGCCCCCGGCCGTTCCGGAAAGTCTATCTGGTACAGGTGTTCGTCCTGGCCCTGGCCAAGCCCGCCTATCATATGGCGGGTGTGTTCTTTGGCGATGTCGTCCTGGGACAGGTCGACATGTTTGTATCCACGGCGGTCCATCTTTTTTATGAAGGCTGCCTTGTCTGCGGCGTTGGCCACGCCGATGCTGACCAGGACATGGGCGCTGCTGCGGTCATGCAGCCGGTAATTGAACTCGTTAATGCTGTGGCCGTTTACGACCTTGGTACAGAAAGTCATGAGTGCCCCGGGCCGTTCTGGCATAGTGACGGCAAATAGTGCTTCACGACCAGAACCAATCAGCGTTCGTTCGGCAATCTGCTGGAGCCGTTCAAAGCTTACGTTTGCGCCGGAACATATGGCCACAGCCTTGGCGTTTTCAGGCAACTGGTACTGCCTGGCTCCGGCCGCCGCCAAGGCTCCGGCGGGTTCGGCAATGCTGCGGGTGTCTTCAAATAGTGATTTGATGGCAGCGCAAATCTGATCTGTGCTGACGGTCATGACTTCATCCACGCACTTTTGGGCAATGGCAAAGGTAAGCTTGCCAACGTATTTGACAGCCACGCCGTCAGCAAAAATGCCGACGTGATCAAGCGTGACGCGCTTCCCGGCGCGTAGCGACAGTTGCATGGCGTTGCTGTCCTCCGGTTCTACGCCAATGACTTTTATATCCGGCCGGATGCCTTTTATGAACTGGGACACGCCGGCAATTAAGCCGCCACCGCCAACCGGTACAAAAATATGGGTGACGTCCGGCAGTTGCTCTAGTATTTCACGGCCAATGGTGCCCTGACCGGTGATGACCAGCGGGTCATCAAAGGGGTGGACAAAAACGCGCCCGGTGTCCTGGGCCAGTTTTTGCGAATGTTCATAGGCGTCAGAATAGCTGTCGCCGGCCAGGACTACCTCTGCCCCGTAGCCTTTGACGGCCTCGACTTTAATAGCTGGCGTCGTTGTTGGCATGACAATGAGCGCGGACAGTCCCAGCTTTTTGGCAGCCAAAGCCACTCCCTGGGCATGATTGCCGGCGCTGGCTGCAATGACGCCCCTTTTCTGTTCAGCGGGCGTCAGGTGGCTGATTTTGTTGTAGGCGCCCCGGAGTTTAAACGAATGTACCGGCTGCAAATCCTCACGCTTTAGGTATACCTCTGCCCCTACCTGTTTACTTATTTTAGGTGCACGTTGTAGGGGCGTTTCCCGGGCGACGTCATAGACACGCGCCAGCAGTGTTTGTTTAAGCGGATCTTTCATGGGTTATGGTCCTTCGAAATTAAAACGACCCCTTGCGGTCAAGCCCGGCATGACGGACTAAAGTGGCTCTGCTGTCTAGAGGTTCTGCCTGTTACTGCAGGTACGTTACCTGTGTTTTTCTGCTTTGTAGGCGATGGCTTCGATCTCTACTTTTATAGACGCTTCGCCGCCGACATGCGGCAGATCTTTTACTCCGACTGTTGCCCGCGCGGGATATGGTTGCTCAAAGTGGCCGGTATAGACCTCATTTACTGCTGCAAAGTCACTCATGTCTGTGACGTAGATCGTAACTTTTACTACGTCGCCCATGGCCAATCCATGTTTAGACAAAAGCGCTTCAATGTTGGTGAGCGCCTGAGCAGTTTGTTCGTCGACCGTATGTCCGCAGAGGTTGGTTTCCGGGTCTACGCCCACCTGCCCGGACACGTAGTAGAAGCTGCCTGCTTTTCTAACCGGACTATACGGCCCAAATGTTTTTGCCATAGTTACACCACCTTTTTTAGATAACTAGTCTCCCCCTAAAAGTCCACGCGGAAAACGAGCCATGTTCCCGCCTTCGTAAACCTCGTCCTCTTTTATGGCGGGGTCGTAGCCATAGAGGTTTTGTATGTCACCGAGAGGAGTAAGCGTTTCAGCCGATGGCTCGCCTCCAAGTACTTCAAACTGGCAACCCGCACTGTCCTTTGGCGTTGGGTCTAACGGCCCGGATGTGCCAAGTAGTCCTGAGTTCTCGACAGTTCGTCTCTTTTCTGGGTCGCCGGATGGGTATCCCTCACTCATATTTGTTCCTTTCTCTTACATTAAAAGCCCCGCTGGTTGGCGGGGCTGTAGGTTGTTTTTACGACAATAACCAGAGACCCGCTAGTCGGGTAGAATCACCACCTCAATCACGAGTTTAGACTTGGTCATGTGCCCCATAGTGCTCCTGGGCTGTGTTTTTGTCAAGCAGGATTCTCCTCAGGCCGGTAAATCATATCTGGCAGCACTTACCTGGCGTGGCGGGAAGCCTTGTATTGCACCTTCGCTACCATCATAAGGCATCGTAGGCCGCACCTCAAAGCCAGCTACCACTTGAGTGCCTGCGATACTACCAATCGCCTGGGTTGTGGCGGTCCTCCCCTGTTCGATAAAGGCTGCCCTTGTTTCGGCAATGCCCGGCTTGGATGAAGGGGGAAGATGGGCGGCTAAAGTTAGCAGTTCGTGTGCGACGTCTGCTCCAGGCCGGTTTTGCCATGAAGCGGGATCTGGATGTACATCGTGCGCAGCCAAGGCGTAGCGTATCCACCCATCACTCCTCATAACCCGGGTAATTATGTCGCCTACGTCAACAGAGCTGCCACTGTCTTTAGTGTGTTCTATAGTTCGCATTGTTTTTTCCTCAATAAAATTAAAATCAGGCTTTGGTTGAAGCCTGATTTCTTTGGGGCTGTGCTGATCGGACTTAGTCCGCGGCTTCAACCATGCTGAAGCACAGCCCTGGAAGGCCGAGGAGGAGAAGGTGCTTCAGTGTTTTCATTAATATTTACCATACCCTTCAAAATGACTATTGACAAGCAAGTTATTTAACATGTACAGTGAAAAAGCTGTGAAAACACAATCTTATCAAAATTCAACTACGCAGCTTTGCCGCACAGGCTATAACTTTGTGCTCATTATGAATGAATTGGAATCCGTGTAGCTTCAGCCACCCAACCCAGCAGCTAAAAGCAAACCGGATTCCAACCCAGGGATCCGGTTTTTAAATAAGAAGGAAACACCATGAGTCTTACATACGACAGACCGCACACAGGATCAGAAACAGACGTTCTTTTGGGCGAACTGCACGAGCCGCGCCAAAAGGATGGTGTATTTGAAAAGCCTATGGGCATTTCCCATACCTGGGGTAATGCGTGGACGCAGCCGGATGCACTATCGGGAGCGGTAGATGGTCTGAGCCCAGAGCTCCGGGAACTGGCAGAAGAGATGGCTGACGGTGTGCTGGACAACCTTAGGAAAACTTCTGTGGGGCAGCTGTGCAACGCTTACTTTGTGGTTGGTGACAGCGAAGTGCATGAGGGAGCACATGAGCTTGTGCGTGCCGAACTGGGCCTTGGCAACCCGGAGCCCCATGAGGCAGTGGATTGGAGCAATACGGCCATTGGCGCGCTTGACGGGAGGGGGCTCATGGTCCACCGGACAACGCTTAACGCAGTTGGCAGGAATGGTGAAGTACTTCCAGAACCTCACAGTGTATGGTATGAAATTATAGTTACCTCTGTGCCAGAATCTCCTCAAACTACTATATGAGTAGGAGCAACCTCGCCAATCATGAGGTCATGGCTGGATAAATATTCGTACAACATGCACGGGGTCATGGGCGCCCTGAGAAATGTCCCAAAGCGCGCCAAGCGTATCCGGGACTTCAGGCGTGGGGCTCATGGCGGATTTTTTCCATCTGCGCCAATTTGAACTGGGTGGCGCGTTCGGCGGCCAGGCGCGTGAGTTCGGGGTCTTCGTCCTGGTTTACAAACCGCATGGCTTCGGTGAGCAGTGGGTGGACTTCTGCCAGCTTTTCATGCATTTGCTGTACCAGCTTGCGATAACCGGGGTGGCCCTGTGGGCTGGTGCGGAGTTCATGGAAATGAAAGGCCTCGCGGGCATTCATGGTTACTTTCCAGCGCATGCGGTGGCCAAGGAGCGTGGCATATTGGGCTTCGTAGCCGTACCCCTCAGCCTGCAGAGCAGAATACAGTTTTGCAGACAGGTCAAAACACTTTTCAAATGCCTCCGCCAGGCCGGCTTCTTCAATGAGTTTAGGCATTTCGTAGCCGTATCGCGGGGTGAGGGCCTGCCACTGGAGGTCGTCAACCATGCGGTGGCGCTGCAGGTCGCGGAAAATGCCGTAGTCACAGACCAGGTCCCAGGTGTAGTGGGCCTGCTCAAGCGCCCGGCCCGGCCGGTGGCGCCGGTTGAGGCGTTCGCCCATATATGTGCTAAAGACCTCCAGTTTGCGGTCAATTGGCCAGCCGGAAACGTCCCTTTCGATCTCTGCCAAAGACAAGCTGCTGGATTCGTACAGCATGTGCGGCACAAGGTCCAGTTCGTTACGCGGCCAGGCGCTTTGCAGGCTGACCGGTTCCTGAGAATTGCTGTAGGTATCTGGCAGGTACTTTTGGGACAGTTCGGCTACAGAGCGGCGGGTGTTTGCCATATAGGCAGTAGTGGCTCCACCCCGGTCAGGCTTGTCTGCCCGCTCCAGAAAAGTCGGGATGACTTTACGGGCCTGGGCCAGGATGGCATCGCCCGTGACCTGGGCCTCACGGCTATCACTGGCACGCAAACGCATAATGAGTGCCTCCAGCGCCTGCCCGCTGGCAAAAATTCCTACCGTGGATTTGGTCGCCACGGGCAGTACGGGGCGCACGGCGTCGCAGGCCTGGGCTTTGATAGCGCTGCGCCAGGCACCGTCCTGTTCGGCCTTTGGCGTGGCAGAACTTTTTTGGAGGTGGTCCGTGAGCCGTCGGACCATAATTGAATACAGCTCAAAGATGCTGTCCATAGCGGCCCGATATTTGGCTTTGGTCAGGTCATCCAGATGATCTGGTGCGTAGTACTTGAACTTGCCCGCCTGGTCCTTTTGGTCAAAGTAAATGTAGCGGGTGGATTGTTCCAGGTAGGACGCGAGGCGTCCCCATTCCAGCTGTTTGGTCAGCAAGTTACTGGCGTTTTCTACCACCACGTGCAGGCCGGCCAGCTGCTGCACAGAGTCGTCCCCAAAAGCGGTAATAACACGCCTCAGGAGGGCATCATCCTTGCCGGCGGTCACGGCGAACTCGTCCAAAATAGTAATCCGCATGTCGTCCCCGCGCCGTGACAATCGGGCCATAGCAGCGGCAATGGTCAGGGTACTGAGCTTGTCTGAAAAGGCATAGACATTACCCTCGCTGTCTGTCACGGCTTCTTTCAGAAATTTCTTCCCTGCTTCTGTAATCTCCCAGCCCTTTTCGCCCTTTCTGATATAGGGGTTTTCTGGTTTTGTGATTGTTGCCGGTGAGTCAACAGTGGCGGCCGCTGGTTTTTTAGGAATGTTGGGCAAGAGCGGCTGGACAGTCTTCCAGAGCATGTCTTCTACCTGATCGGCACTCATGAGCTGGCCGCCGCGAACGCAATCTATGGCTGTAAAGTCTTTGGGAAATAGTTGCACCAGATCGTCGAAGACACTAATGGTTTTCTGCAAATGCAAATGGTTTGCTTCGTGGATGTCCAGCTTTTTCCCGGTGTGATCAAGCAGGGCCTGGGATGTTTCAAAGGGTACCCGTAGCACAAAACTCTTGTCCGGTCGGGGGATCTTGAGTGTCTCAAACTCCAAACTATCCAGCCATATAAAAAAGCCGCGTCGTTCCTCTGCATGTCCAAAATTGGCTCCCTGATGAGCCATACCTGACCCCGTATAGCGTCCTGCTAGTACCACCTTGCCCTCCGCTAAGGCTGCTTCTATCTTTGCCTTGGCATCGTAACGGTCGAGGGTATAGAACAATGAAATGGCATAGGGGCTTATTTGATCAAGTGCGCCGTATTCACCGCGGAGGAACTTTTCAACAAAGTATGCTGAGGCTTCGGTGTGCTGCGGGAACTCCAAGGCTTCAACTTTGTAGCCTTCCCGTTCCAGCCGCTGCGCCAGCCGCTTGAATTGGGTAGACTTGCCGGAGCCGTCCGTGCCTTCTATGACGATAAAAGCGCCCTGTCTCTTGGGAGTATTTTTTAGGATCATCGTGCTTTTAAACCTTTAATTTCCTGTGGGAGTGAGCGGTTGTCTTTGTAGGCGCGTGGTAACATTTGGTCCGGCATCCAGGTGCTGATGAGTTCGTCCAGGTTTGTGCCGGTTTGGTATTTACCGCTAAATCCTTTGTCCCGGCCTTCGCCGTAATTGCCTTCTACCGGCCCGGTTTCATGAAAGACGGCCTGCGCAATGCGCTCGCCTACCGGAAGCAGCACTGTCTCGTGCTCATTTAGATTGTAGATTTCCAGGGTCAATCTGTTGATGTAGCCCGGGTCGACCCAGCCAGCGTCAAAACACACCGCAATGCCGTTCCTACCCCAACTGGAACGGGACTTGACTTCAAACGCGCCGGGCGGCTTAATGCCAAAGAATTCGTGGGTATGGGCCAAGATGCGTTCCCCGGGCTTGAGCGGTATGACCGGATGGTCGGCCGGTATGCCTTCCAGTGGTTTGACGCCGTTGGCATTGCACCAGTCTTGGTGCAAGACTGCCTGATGAACTTCACCAAAGTAACGTCGAACGTCCGATTCCGAAAACGGATTATAAACATAGCCCCGCCTGGCTTGCCCGGTGCGGTAATAGTAGTGTCCCAGCGTGACATCCAGGCTGGCGTGGCTGACGTGCTTTGGGTTAAAAGGCGCACAGACAATGTGACCTTCTTCCAACGCCCGTAGTATCTGCGTGTTGCTATAAACCCCCACGTTTCTCCCTCATTGAATGTATATAGTGTACGTGGTGTCAAATCTATGACGCAAGTCCACAGCAGCCGGAAGCGTTGTAGTTTTGTAGGAGTCTGGAGTGAAATTCTGCGGTATGGCATAGCCTATCGCATGATGAGAACGTAGGGTTTGCGCAGATGCAGCATGAACTTTTTGCTTTCACCCTGTACCTTGATGAGATGCGTGTGTTGGTGCGGCACGGTCTTGGAGGTGGCTTTTGGTGTACGAGCGTAGATGCTGTAGCCCTGACCTTCGTATTTGCCGATAAGGGTTAGGAATTCTTCTGCTGCCTTGGCGGGAAGCTTGCTAATCGATTCTACATGCTTTTTAGGGACAAGCAATAACTGATCGGTTACGTTTTGTTCGTCCCAATACGTGTACTTGAACAGAACAAGCATGACATAAAAATACGTGCCGGTTTCTACAATTTCCTCTGCCTTGACATCGCAAAAAGGACACCGCTGACTAACCGGTGTCTTTTTGTAGTGCTTCTTACGCCTGATTTCGTCTTTGCGGGATCTGTTTGGCATGCCCTTTTCCTTGTCCTGGTATTTCAAAAACAGCCCGTGGTCGGGCTGTTTTTGCTTTTAGCTGGCTTCGCCGAGATCCACCGGAATGCCGGGTCCCATGCTGGTGGTGATATAGAGTGATTTCACGTAGGTTCCTTTAATGCTGGCGGGTTTGTTGGCTTTCACGCTGGTCAAAAAGCTTCGGGCGTTCTCCCCTAGTTTAGCACTACCAAAGCTGACTTTACCAATCCCAACGTGGATAATGCCGGTGCTGTCTACCCGGTATTCTACCCGACCGGCCTTTGCTTCTTTAACGGCCTTGGCTACGTCTGTGGTGACGGTACCGCTCTTTGGGTTGGGCATGAGGCCTTTAGGGCCAAGTACGCGGGCGTACTTACCTAGCTTGGCCATCATTGCCGGCGTGGCAATCAGGACGTCAAAGTCCAGCGTGCCTTTGTCCAGCTGCTGTAGAAACTCATCGGCTGCAGCTATGTCAGCCCCAGCGGTCTTGGCCTTTGCCACGTCCGCTACATCTGCGAACACGGCCACCCGGACAGATTTGCCGGTACCGGCTGGCAGAACAATCGTGTCGCGGATGTTCTGGTCGGCCTGGCGGGGGTCGACGCCCAGGCGGATGTGAACCTCTACGGTTGCATCAAACTTGGCTGGATTGGTCCTGGTAGCCAGGTCCAGGGCTTGGGCCAGGTTATAGGCTTTACCCTTTTCAATTTGCTCGGCCAGTTTGCGGAAGTTTTTGCCCTTGCGTTCCAATTTGGACTTTGATGGGTTCTGCTTCTGCTTGGGCTTTTCCTCTGCTTCGGCCTCAACCTTGGCGGCTTTGCGGTCTTCTTTGGCTTCTTTTTCTTCTACCTCGGCTACCGCTTTGGCACTGCGCTTGCCAGCCTTTGCCAGCGGCTTGTTAGCTTCTTTGGTGTCATCCTCCGGCTTGACCGGAGGATCTATGGTTTCACCGGATTCCGGCTCGGGGGCCGGAATGACAGCGCGTGAAGTGCTTTCTATAGCGGCTTCAATTTCTGCCACAGTGTTCTTGTCTGTTACTTCCAGGTTCAGGGCTTTTGCCTGTTCCAGTAGTTCTGCTTTCTTTGCCATGATTTGATTCCTTTCGTGGTACAAGCGGCTGAGAGGCCTTCCACAAGTTTAATTACTTCTTTTAAGTCATGGAGAACGATGTTCGGATGGTTCTTCGGTTGCTGTGGTTTCAATGATGTCATAGGGTTTTGGAAAGGGGCGACTGTCGGTTCCGAAGAGTATGTCCGGTGAGGCGTCAAGAAACGCGTGGGGCCCCAGGAAGTCCGACTGGAATGGACTCTCATTGTCTTGGCTTAATTCCGGCAAGAAGACGGTTAGTTGGCGTTCGGCTTTGCCAAGTTCACCAAAGGGACTCTCTCCGCAGTCGAACATGGGCATGGCTTATTCCTCTACCTCTACACCCATGCTGCGGGCGGTGCCGGCTACCATTTTTTTGACGGCTGGGATGTCCGTAGTGTTCATGTCGCCAGCCTTGGCAGTTGCGATTTCGGTCAGCTGTGTATCTGACAGCTTCTTTGACAATTTTTCAGTGTTGGGCTTGCCGGAACCTTTTTGAACACCCAGGGCCTTGCGGATAAGGTCGTCTGTGGGTGTTCCGACCACGCGCCAGTTCATGGTGCGGTCTTCGTAAACAGTTATGTGTACGGTCAGGTCCTGACCCATGCGGTCCTTGGTGGCATTGTTGAACGGCTGGATGAAATCCATCATGTTCACGCCATGCTGACCCAGCGTGCTACCTACAGGAGGCGCTGCGCTGGCCTGGCCGCCTTTGATCTTCATTTTCAAATTTGCTTTTACGGCTTTTGCCATAAGTAATAACTCCTTTTCGAACAGCCTGTTGAAGCGTGGGCTATTCTCCTACCCTTTTAGTAGTGTGTTAGTAGTGTGTAACGCGTAGATTGTACTACAACCTACCCCTGTTGTCCAGCGGGGTATGGTCTATTGACTCAGAATTCGTTCATTTATTATCTTGTGGACCAAAAATGCTGTCTGGTCCGGAGTGCCGCCTTCTTCTAGCAGAACCCACTCATGAACTGCTTTGGCAGCCAACATGCCTTGGAGTACGCCCTCAATTAGTGGCTCTCTTTTGAATGCCTCTCCAATGGGTGATTGATCAGGTGGAGAAATCTGCTCTGCGTGATTTCCTCTGAAGATCTGCTTCCATGACTCCGTGCTTGATTCTATCCATTCTGCAATTGCGCCGCTGTCGTCCATGGCCCCTAGGGCATCGGTGATATCTCTAGCGTTATTGATGTGCTGAGCACCGCTTAGAACTGCATTCTTGGGGTCGGTCAGATCTGGGGAGATAGGGATCCCCTGGAATATACCTTGTGCGACAGTATTAAAAGCGTGGGTTCCTACTATGGCCCGGTTTACGGGGTGATCAAAATGAGAGAGCATAACAAGCGGTTTCAATCCCCCTCCGCTCAAATAGTTGCTCCCAATTTCTTTATCACGGACTATATCTCCTACTTGTCCATGGGTGACGGCGTATAGGGGCGGCTGCTGGTCGAAGGTGTGTTCGGGCAGTGTCTCAGTGTCATCAGGCAGGGCCTGGAAAATAAATGCCGTCGGAGGTAACAAACCGGCGTCTTCCCGGCTGGTTGAAGAGAAAAGGTCCCCTTCTTCCATACCCGTGCCTTCGGCGGGCACATCGACCCCAAATTACTCCCAAAAGGTCCGTGGCGTGTATCACCGTTCCCACCTGTAACGCAACCTCTCTTCGGACATACTCCGATGTAAAGCCGAGAGTGTCGTTCATTGACTGAATTGCGCTGCGATGCCTGGGGGTCAGATGATGCTCTGTCATTATGGACTACAAAGTACTACGGATTACCCTGTGTTGTCCAGTAATCGACCGAACGAGGAGTGTGACTAAGATTTAAAAAATCTACCCCTTAGAACCCATCCAGGATCTTTTCCTCTGACTCCGACCACTTGCCTGATGCAATAAAATTCTCCGGGTTCAGGCTAGGTTTCTTCTGCGGAGGCGCGGGCGTGTTGGTATTCCTGCTTGATCCTGGCCTTTTTTAAGCCTGTTTGAAATAGACCTGGCTGATATGCCGAACACTTCACCTATAGCTGCCTGGGTTTGTCCCTGCCCGGCAAGCTCCAACAATTTTTCCTCATCTGAGGTCAAGGGTTCATGTGCCTTGGGGTCCGCTACCCCCATCATGCGTCTTAGGCTATCCAGACCGGTTTGGATTCTTTGCAGGGCTAAGGATTCGCTGACGCCAAGCAGCTGACCGATTTCTCTCTGGGTACAATCCTGGCCATCATCAAGTCCAAAGTAGAGTTCCAGAGCCTGTCGCTGTCTGGGGTCAAGGTTCTGCATATGTTGCTGAGCCGTTGCATATTCAACGTTTTGAAGTGCTGTATCCTCGGTTGAGCCGCCATCGCTTAGGGTGTCAAACAGGGTTCGTTCGCTGTCAGTATTCTCAGGGGCATCGCCATAGAGCGGGGTGGTAAATTGATAAAGCTGCCGGTCTGAATCGCTGAGCCCTTCCTCGTCACCGGCCACAGCGCTTAGGTTTCTTTGCAGTTCGCCAATTCTGTCATCTTTCACCCGGAATCCAAGCCTTTGCCGGTTCCGGCCTCTCTTGGCAAGCTGCCTTATCCACGGAACACCGTAAGTCGAAAACTCAAAGCCTTTGCGCCAGTCGAATTTTTCTACGCTGCGTTTAAGCCCAAAATAACCTTCACTGATGAGGTCGCTTCGGTCAACTATGCCGCCCACCGGGAGGGTTCTTACGCTGTCCGGAAGCAGGCGGAGGTTACTGGCTATAAACTGTTTTTGAGCATCTTCGCCTTCCGCTACGGCAGTTTTTTCTTCTGGGGTAAGGTCTCCGTTCGGATGGTCGGAGAGGATAGCATTTTTGCGTTCCATCGCCAGAGTCAGATTCTGCGTCCTCTCTGTCGTGAGGAGGGGATGGTTGAGTGCTGCCGTGGAGCGCAACCACACCATAGTGTCTGCTGAATCGCTGAGCAGATTGGTGGCAGGTTCCCTGCGTGGAAGTCCCAGGCTGCCGGCGTTTTCTGGCAACTGATTAGCAATCGGGCGGAGTGGTTCGTGGTCTGGGCCTTGCATAGCATGTAGAATAATAAACTATTTCTATTTTTCAAACCCTGAATGTCGGCAGGTTACTCTCTGTTTGTCATGCTGAGTAGCATTGCAGCAAAATCCTACGAAGCATCTCTGTTACTGAGTCTGAAGCGCTGCGAGCACGCTATATCTGCTAATTGTGCATCCAAAATCTCAACAAGCGCGGGGTCTTGCCCGGGATTGGCATCGGGATACTGCACACTTACTTCGCCCGTACATACACCGAGTGCTTTTGAGGCGCAGTGCAACGTGGCTATTTCTTGTTGGCGGTCGTTGCTAAAAGTATAATCCACTACAAACCTGCCAGCTGCAGCATTGGGATTATTATTCCTTACGGCGTCCGTAAGCCCTTCAAGCATGCAGGGCGGTACCATTCCGTCTGGTGCATTGGGTGCTATTCTGACCATTTGGTTAGACCCGCTTGACCTGTAGGGAATCCAGCTCTACCGGGGTTTCGCGGCCGAACATGTTGACCAGGACTTTTAGCTTGCCCTTGGCGGCGTCTATTTCACTGATGGTACCGTCAAAGCTCTTGAACGGACCGTCGGTGATGCTGACGACTTCGCCGACTTTGTAGTCGATCTTGTGCTTGGGTTCATCGCGGCCCATACGCTTCATGATCTTTTCCATTTCCTCATCGCTGACGGGGGTTGGTTCTGACCCGGAGCCGACAAAGCCGGTGACTGACGGGGTGTTACGGACAATGTACCAGGCGTCCTCGCTCATTTTCATCTGAACCATGACGTAGCCCTGGAAGATACGCTTTTCTACCACCTTACGCTTGCCGTTTTTGACCTCTATCATCTTTTCTTTTGGCACGAGGACCTGAAAGATTTTGTCCTTCATGTCCAGGCTGTCGGCGCGCTGGCGAATGCTTTCGGCCACCTTCTCCTCGTAGCCGCTGTAGGTGTGGATGGCGTACCATTGTTTTGCAGTATCGTAGCGTTTGCTCATAATTTGGTTCCTTTATCCACCTTTATTGTTATATAAGTAATTGTTTGAATACTTTATCCAGGCCGAAATCCAGTATTGCTATCATCAGGGCAAAGCTGATGGCGAATACAAAGACGGCGAGGGTAAGTTTGAGGGTTTCACGCCGGTTAGGCCATTCCACTTGGCGGAGTTCCCGCCAGCTGTTTACAAAGTAGCCGATGAATAAAACCTTGTAGAGGACCTTGCCAACCAACCGGCCCGGGCGGGTTCTGAATGGCTTCAGTGCAAAGCCAAAAGGGCGAGCAGCTTTGGCGACTCCCCGTCCCGTGGCTTTGATAGGCCGGTTGGCCTTATCTGCTGCCTGGCGGACGCGGCGCTGCTTCGGCTTGGCGTCTGCGGCCTTTTCACGCTTTTCGCGAACTGTTTTTGACTTTTTGATAACCCGACGCTTCTTTTGCTTCTCTGCGGCCACGATTTACTCCTGTAAACTCGCTTAAAAGTGAATCAAAATTAAAAAACTACCATTAACGGTAGTTCCTGACTTGTCAAGCATAGCAAAAACCCCGGGAAAGAGCAACGCTCTTGTAACCCGACTCTCAAAACCCCAACCCTCCATTGTCATTCCCCCCTGTCAAGCTGAGGCAGGCTCTGGCCCCGATCAGGTAGAGGAGCAGTTCAGGGCGGGGTATGGACCTGTCCCCCAAGCCCTCATCCTGAATCCCCGGAGACGCTGAGCCGTCCCTGGCCTGTGGTATAGTCAAAGAAATGCTTACGGTTTTAATGCTACTCAGTGTGGGACTGGAATGGATGATATATGTGGGACCGGGGCTTTGGCCGGTCCGACGGTACGCTATTGGAGTACCGCTGTTTTTGACGGCCTTTGGAACAAGCGCGTTCGTGATTGAACAATGGCAGTTTGGCCCGTCACTTCTTATTCCTCTGCTGGTCGTGGCTCTGTTTCGGGTCATCAATCATTTACGAATAGCAGAAGGCCGGATGCACGAGGCCTATTTGCGGCGAACGACCCGGCGAACCGGATTTTTCCTGGGAGTGCTTCAGCTTTTGCTGATCCTGGCCTGGAACCTGGTGGAACTTGGCATAGTGCAGGTGCTGCCGTACTTGGCCGGTGCGCAGGTGGCAGTTGCCGCCGGAGTATTGCTGATCACCGTCCGTAACATTGTGAAGTCCAAACACCGGCCGGTGCTGGAAAAGTATGCGGACAAGGAACTGCCGACGGTGACAGTAGCCATACCAGCGCGCAACGAAACAGCAGAACTGGAAGATTGCCTGCGGTCCATCCTGGCCAACAACTATCCAAAGTTTGAAGTACTGGTGCTGGACGATTGTTCGCACGACCGGACGCCGGACATCATCAAACAGTTTGCTCAGCAAGGCGTGCGCTTTACCAAGGGCGCAGAACCTACCGGGCGTTGGCTGGCCAAAAACCAGGCCTATGACAAGCTGGCAGATGAGGCCAACGGTGAAATCCTCCTGTTTTGCGGAGTAGATGTGCGTTTTGGGCCGGAAACTATCCGCGCCTTGGTGACCACCATGCAGTCGCGTAAAAAAGACATGATCAGTGTGCTCCCCCGCCGCCTTAGCAGCGATGTGGCAGCAGCGTTTGTTCAGCCGCTGCGCTACTGGTGGGAACTGGCTCTTCCGCGTCGATATTTTAACCGGCCGTCAGTGCTCAGTACCTGCTGGATGATCCGGCGCAAGGTGCTAAAGAAACTGGGTGGCTTTGAGGCTGTCCAGCACGCCATTTTGCCAGAAGGCTATTTTGCCCGCGAGGCGGTTAAATCAGACGCCTACAGCTTTGTCCGGGCAGATGATGTCCTGGATGTGCAGACCCGCAAGGGCTTGCCAGAGCAGCGTGAGACAGCTATTCGGATGCGTTACCCCCAGCTGCGCCGCCGTCTGGAATGGGTTATGCTGCTGGCGGGGGCCGAGATCCTGTTTCTGGCTGTACCTTTTGGGATTGCCCTGTCTACTTTCTGGGCTGGATTTGGTCTGATTCAGGCAGCTGCCGCGGCAACCTGCCTGCTGCTTATTCTTACGCATGTGGCGATTGTCCAGGTAAGCAATCCGGCCAATGTACTGGTCGCGGCTTTTAACCTGCCGGTGGTCATAGTCACAGAGTTATTCCTGGGCCTGGCATCAATGTATAAGTACGAATTCTCTACCGTAGAGTGGAAGGGACGTAACATCTGTACCCCCGTCATGCACGTCATCCCCAAACTGCCGAATATTGACCATCAATCTGACACCAAATAACACCTATAGAAGACAGTCTTCCAGGAACCTTCTAGGAACCGTTATCCCCAAACTTCCGGACATCAAATCATGAGACGAAGGTCAAAAAGTTTAAGCTATTTGCTATACTTGGAATCATGAATTACGACCAAATACGGGCTACTCGGTTATCTATGGACGCGTGTCAGGCAGATATTGAGGACGAAGCAGTCGGGGCAGGACTTTCGGTAGTGATAGGTGGAGCGCTTTTAAGCCTTGCCCACATGTCTGCAGTGGAGTCGGCTGATGCTACAACCTGGCCAGGCCGACTTGCCTGGGGCGGGATGTTTGTGGGGAGTGCGCTTACTGGCAGCAGAGCGTTGCAGCTCGCTGGTGAAGAGGTTGGCGAGGTACTGACACAAAGGCATACATTTAAGCGTCTGTCCGCCCAGCTGGAAGCCGGCGATTAAGCCGCTGCAGGTTGGCTTAACCAGCGTGCCCACCGCTACATATTGCAGGGCATTCACTGAAGGTTCGGAATAAAAATCGTAAAAGTTGAACCCTTGCCCAATTCGCTATCGACGGTGATTTCGGCATGCAAGAGCCGGGCGAGCTTCATGGTGACGTAGAGGCCCAGGCCGGTGCCGCTGGTTTCCCGGGTTTGGAAATTTTCGGCCCGGAAGAACTTGTCAAAAATCTTTTCCTGGTCGGACTTGCTTATACCCATGCCAGTGTCGGCCACGTAGAACTCCACGCCGGCTTTTTTGGCCTTAGCGCCGATGGTTACGTGGCCCTTTTCGGTGTATTTGAGGGCGTTGGTGATGAGGTTTTGCAGGATCTCACGGACGTACAGACGACTGGACTGGAGGAGCTCTAAGGACGGGTCGGTTTCCTCCTGAAGTTTCAGCCCTTTGCTGACTACTTGCTTCTGGTAGTTTTTGGCCAGTTCTTTGACCAGATCGTGGACGTTTATAGATTCTATATCCACGGTCAGTTTGCCGCGTTCTGCCCGGGACAGCATAGACAAGTCGTTTATCATGGCGGAGAGGAAGTTTATCTGGGTATGGGCCTGCTCTAACGCCTCTTGTACAGGGATGTTTTTGAGCCCGGACCGGTCAAAAATGAACCGGGCGTTGCTGAGGTTGCCTTCGGCAATGGTAATCGGTGTGCGGAGTTCGTGGCTGACCACACTGATAAACTCGTCACGTTCCTCCTCCAGCGACTTTTCCCGGGTAATGTCACGCAGCAGGATGACGTAGCCTTTTTGGCCGCGCTGGCCATAGCCCAGCCGCACAGGGGCGATCGAGGTATACAGGTTGACTGTTTCCCCGTCCGGATAACGCAGTTTCCATTCGCGCGAGGCGTGGGAGGTCGTGATGCCGCTGATCAGCTGGCGAAGCTCCAACGATTGGTTGTTCTTGTTCACCAGGTGTAATACGTCGGTGATGGACTTGCCCTGCAAACTGGTGTTTACGTCCAGGATGTTCAGTGCTGCCCCGTTGCTGACGGCCACTTTTAGGTTTTCATCCACGGCAATAACGCCGTCGCCCATGCTGTTGATGAGGCTGTTCAGGCGTTCGCGTTCCAGCTTGACCGACTTGGCAGAGGCTACGAGGGGGACATTCGGCCTTTTATCCATAAGAGGTATTGTAAGGCTCTCATTTCCAATAACCAAATTCCAACAAATTCCAAAAAAGTGCCTTCAAACTAAATCAACGTTTGCCTTCGAACCCCGGCCAGTCGCTTTGACTTACCTCTGGCCCGGGTGGTGCCGCAGAAAAGTAGGCCAATACATTGGCTGCCCGCATTCTGGCTATTGCACCCATACCACGTTGCGAGGAGAGAGACTTCCCAGTATCGATAGTCAGCCCGTGCAGGGCTTCGGGCGTAATACCCCAGTGACGTTGCTCCCAGTTGTATGATGGCCTTGGCCGGGAGCCTAGAAAGACAGTTCCTTTCTGTACATAGGTGCGATGAGGCTGAAGCCGCTCGATATCGGCTATAAGTCCAGGGTAAAAACCAGCAAAGCTTTGCCGGGTGCTCCTACTTTCTCCGTACCTCTCTGTAAACGCCATTCTCAGGGTGCGTTGGGTGAGCACTTGCTTAGCTAGCTGGTCGTCTCCGGGCACCAATACCCGGTCAAGAAACCGGCTCTCCACTGTATGTCCGTATAATTCCCGCCACTGAGCGACTGCTGCATCAACGGCCCCTGCCCCAGGTTCAGACAATCCCTCTGTGTCAACCGGTTCCTAGCTGCCAACCATGCCGCCCAGGCCCAGTTGGGCCAGTGCATCACAAAGCCGGGTATACTTTTCGCTGTCTAATTCACCGGCGGGGATGACAATGTCACCTGGCCTGGCTTGGTCAGCCCATTGGTCTTTGTGTGCGTCATCAGTCATTGGTAAGGAGTACGGGCCTGTAAGATTTAATCTCTTTACGGATGGCTTTTAAATTCGGGACATAGTTGCTTAGTTCGTCCCAAAAAGGAGTTCCGTGGGCCATGATTTGGGTATGCATCAGTTCATGCAGCAGTACGTAATCAATCAGGTGCCACGGCAATTGCATGAGGAAGCAGTTAAGCGCAATGTCCTTTTCGCTTGAGCAGCTGCCCCAGCGGCTTTTGAGCTGTTTGATACTGATCTTTCCATATTCAAACCCATGGTGCTGTGCCAGGGCGCGCAGGCGCTGCGGCAACAGTTTTTCGCCCTGTTGTTTAAGCGCGCGGATACTTGCCCGTTCGGCAGCCTTCTGCACGGCCGGTTCGCTGTTGGACAGGTGTGCCGGGTGAAACACGCGCACCTCGCCGCTGGAGGTAATGCGGGTGGCCAGGGTGGTGCGACCGGCCTCTGGTATAAATACCATGCGATGAGCTTTGCCGATCTTGCCGCCATGTCTGAGCGGTACGGCCACAATTTGTTTGGACTTGATCCAGTCGCGCCGGCTGCGGGCAAACTCCGCCCCGGCGGCATAGGGCAGCCAGTACGGCATGCTGACACGCACCGTGCCGTCATGTTCTATGCTGAGCCGCAAGCTGCGGACACCACGCCTCTTATGCAAGTTGACATCGCCGAGGCCCGGAACGGTAACTTTTTTGACAGACATACCAAGTATTATAAAATTCCAAATTCCAATAACCAAATTCCAAACAATACCCCAATACCAAAACTTGTCCCCCAGTCAAGCTGAGAACTTGCCCTCAACTTA
>DATHJH010000005.1:0-106309 GCA_035489815.1 Candidatus Limnocylindria bacterium | reverse complement strand
ATTTTAGACTGCGTCCGGGCGGCCATAATCACCCACCCCTTGCTCACTGTATCTACGGATATGTTTCACTCGGTCTGGATGATTCTGTCTCACCCGGATCATCAGCCTAAATTTGTGGGTTTTGCTTTGCGGGGGCTATAGCAAGAGCCACCCCTTGTGCTGTACAATGGTTTCATTGCAGAAGCTGCTTCTGACACTACCTGAAAACCTGTAGGGAGTTACATCAATGAAAAAAGTCTTTAAACGTGTCCTGGGAGATCCGCAAGTCCGCACCCTGAAGCGGCTTAAAAAGCGTGTAAAGGAAGTAAACGCGCTCAACGACACATACAAAAAAATGTCTGACAAAAAGCTGGCAGAACAAACCGCCACGCTAAAAAAACGATTAGCCAAGGAGTCCCTGGACAAATTACTGCCTGACGCCTTTGCGGTGGTTCGCGAGGCCGCCGGACGGACAATAGGTCAGCGCCACTTTGACGTGCAGCTTATTGGCGGCATGGTGCTGCATGAGGGCAGCGTGGCAGAGATGAAAACCGGTGAAGGTAAAACGCTCGTGGCTACTCTGCCGCTGTATTTAAACGCGCTCACCGGCAAAGGGGCACACCTGGTTACGGTCAATGATTACCTGGCCCGCATCGGCGCCGGCTGGATGGCGCCTATTTATCACTTTCTGGGTATGAGCGTAGGGGTTATCATTCCCGACCACTCATACATATATGACCCCAACTTTGTAGATGACTCACATGATGATCCACGCTTCAAACACCTCAAACCTTGTACCAGGCAAGAGGCCTACCGGGCGGACATCACCTACAGCACCAATAACGAGCTTGGTTTTGATTACCTGCGTGACAACATGGTGCGCGAGGAAGACCAGCTGCGCCAGCGGGAACTGCACTACGCCATTGTGGATGAGGTTGACTCTATTCTGATTGACGAAGCCCGTACCCCGCTGATTATTTCCGCTCCCTCGGTTACAAGCGGCAGCTCGTACGCGCAGTTCAGCAAGGTTGTGCGGAACCTGAAAAAAGACGACCACTTCGAGGTAGATGAAAAGCGCAAATCGGTCGTTTTGACAGACGAAGGGGTGGACAAAGTAGAAAAAGTTCTGGGCATCAAGAATCTCTACGGGCTGGAAAACATCCGGACTATTTACCACCTGGAACAGGCGCTTAAGGCGCAGGCGCTCTTTAAGCGGGACAAAGACTACGTGGTGACCAAAGACGGCGAGGTGGTTATTGTAGACGAGTTTACCGGCCGTTTGCTGGCCGGTCGACGCTACAACGAGGGGTTACACCAGGCCATCGAGGCCAAAGAGGGAGTAGAGGTCCAGGAGGAATCCATGACCCTGGCGACTATTTCCTTTCAGAACTATTTCCGCCTGTATGAAAAGCTGGCTGGTATGACTGGTACGGCCTCCACCGAAGCAGAAGAATTTCACCAGATTTACAAGCTGGATGTGGTAGAGATTCCGCCCAACCGGCCGGTCGTGCGCGACGACCGCACTGACCGTATCTATCGGTCAGAGACCGGTAAGTTTAAGGCAATAGCCAGGGAAATCAAAGAGCTGCACAAAAAAGGCCAGCCCGTGCTGGTAGGCACCGCAACCATCGAGAAAAACGAAGTCCTGGATCACCTGCTGACTAAAGAAAAAATCCCGCACCAGATGCTGAATGCCAAAAACAACGAACGGGAGGCGAGCATTGTTGCCAAGGCCGGCCAAAAAGGCGCCGTGACGCTGGCCACCAACATTGCCGGTCGCGGAACGGACATTGTACTGGGTGAGGGCGTCAAGAAATTAGGCGGGTTGCATGTCATCGGTACCGACCGCAATGAATCCCGCCGGGTGGATAACCAGCTACGCGGGCGATCCGGCCGCCAGGGCGATCCGGGCTCCAGCCAGTTCTTTGTGAGTACTGAGGACGATCTGATGCGTATTTTTGGCGGCGAACGCATTGCCGGCATTATGAATCGCCTTGGGGTAGATGACGACACGCCAATTGAAAACCGGGTCATCAGCAAATCCCTGGAAGGGGCTCAGAAAAAAGTCGAAGGCTATAACTTCGACGCCCGCAAAAACGTTGTCCAGTACGACGACGTTATGAACCGCCACCGCAAAGCTACTTACATCATGCGCCGCGAGATCCTTATGCAGGCAGAGATCAAAAAGCGTATCAAGCTGTTTATAGAGGAAGAGGCCAAGGCGCTGGCCAGCTCGCCCCAGCTTCTCAGTGAAGATTTTGAAACCATAGTTTCAGAGGTATTCCCGTTTGATGACTCTACGCTGGACCGATTGTTTGACACAGAATCTGACAAGTTTGGCGCAGTGCTGCTGCAAGAGGCGATGGAGCTTTACCAGGGCCGGGAGACGGCCTTTACGCCGGAGGTTATGCGTAAGGTAGAACGTGATATTTATCTGCAAATACTGGATAACCTCTGGATGGAGCACCTGGAAAGCATGGACCATTTGCGCGAAGGTATCCACTGGATTTCTGTGGGACAGCGCGATCCGCTGGTAGAATACCGTCGCCAGTCGCAGCGGATGTTCGAGGAAATGCAGCTTGTGCTGCGCCATGACGTCGTGCGCACGCTTTTCCACGCCCAGCCGGTTGATTTGGACGCGGCAGTCGAAACCGAACTGACCCGTGCAGCCCGCAAATCCGTAGACAATGCCGACAAAATCGTGGAAGGCGAGGAATTCCAGGAAGCCGACTTTATCCCGCAAAAAAGCGAGGCGGCAGAGAAAAAACAAGTCACAGACAAACGCAAAAAAGCCCGCAAGGCCGAGCGCCAGCGCAAACAAAAAGCTAAAAGCCGGAAGCGCAAATAATCTATGGCAAAACCTACAATCGAATACCTAAATTCAAAAATTCAAAAATTCAAAACGATTACAGCTAGAAATCTGTTTTGGTTTTGGGACGTTAGATATTTGGATTTAGCATGAAGCACACCGTACACGAAGTCGTTCTTAAAAATGGTGCCAAAGGGTTGTTTATCCATGTTCCTGACGCCATGGTGATGACCCTTGAGGTCAACTTTCGGGCCGGTGAATACCTGGTGGAAAAGGAAAAGTGGGAAACACCGCACCTTATGGAGCACGTGCTGCTTGGGGCAAACGAGCTTTTGCCTAAAGCCCGGCTGTTTCAAGCAGAGTTTGAAAAAAACGGTGCTTACAGTAACGCCAGCACCGGCAGCTACGACATCACTTACGAGGCAGAGTGCGCGGATTTTGAATGGGATAGAATCATAGACCTGCTGCTGATTGCCATTACCAAGCCGCTGTTTCTGGAAGAGGAATTCCAGGCAGAGTTTGGCAATGTGCGCGAGGAGCTCAGCGCCCGGTCGAATAGCCATTTCCGCCACCTCAGCCTGGCACTGCGCCAGGCCTATGGGTTCAAGGTCATGACCGATCAGGAGCGTCTGCGGCTCATGGACAATGTGAACCTGCAGGACATTCGCACACACTATCTGAATACGCATACTGCAAAAAATCTTCGTTTTGTGATAGGCGGCAATCTGCCTCCGGAACGCCGAAAGATCATAAAATCGTTGATGGAAAACATTGAACTGCCGGATGGGGAAGGGCGCCTTGAGCTCCCGCCAGAGAGCCCCATCACCCTTAAAAAACCGCTCTACATCCAAAATGACACCATAGATAACGTCTATTTCTACATAGACACCTTTATGCGTCGTCGTATGGAGGAACCGGAGATGGACGCCCTGGCGCTCATTAACACCATGCAGACAGAGACACTGTATTCCAGAATTTTTGGTACGGCCCGCGAACGCGGTTTGGTCTACGGTATGAGTTCCGGTTATGGCCAGACCAGGGAAAGCAGCAACTGGTGGTTTGGCGCGCAGGTTATGCCAAAGAACGCTCCGGCGCTTTTCAAAATCATCGAAAACGAAATGCAGGCAGTATTTGCAGGCAGCATTATTGATCAGGATGTGGTCAGTGCCAAACAGTACGCCCTGGGCCGTTACCAGCGCAGTGGCCAGACCGTCGGCGGCACGGTGAGCGGCTACAGCAGCCGCTACTTCTTTGACGAAGTTATAGAGGATTTCTACAAGGTGCCAGAGCGTATTGAGGCTGTATCAAAAGAACGGATTATTGAGGTCACCCGGGCACTCTTTGCAGAAGGTATCAGCGGTATGGGTGCCCTGGGCAGCTGCGGTGAAGCTTTTGTGAGTGATCTTCACGATCAAATCAAACCGCTTTGGAAATCAGTATGAACCCCTTGAAAGGGGTTCTATAATACCTGGTATGGAAGAGCAGCTCAAAAAAGCCAAACGACTACAGAGTGAGGTCCAGGCTGCCACTGGCAAGCTGCGGATTACGGAACTGGCTGCAGAACTTTCCGGCCTTCAGGAACAAGCTGCGGCTACAGGGTTTTGGGATGATTCCACGTCCGCCCAGGAGACCATGAAACACATAGCCAGGCTGGAGGTGCGTACCCAGCCTTGGCTGGAGCTGGAACAATCAGTGCGTGACAGCGTAGAACTTTTGCAGCTTGAGGACCAAAGTCTGCAACAGGACATAGAAAAACAAATTATGGAAGCCCAGGAAGCCTTTGCGTTGCTCAAACAACAACTCAAGTTTTCTGGCCAGTTTGATGAGTATGATGCTATTTTAAGCATTCACGCCGGGGCTGGGGGTACTGACGCCCAGGACTGGGCCCAAATGCTCATGCGTATGTATGTTCGCTGGGCTGAGGCTCACGAGTATGAGGTAAGGACTGTCGATGAATCTGCCGGTGAAGAAGCCGGCATTAAAAGCGTGACGCTAGAGGTCTCTGGTGACTTCGTCTTTGGCAAACTAAAAGGTGAACATGGTGTGCACCGTCTGGTGCGGCTCAGCCCGTTCAATGCTGACAGCCTGCGCCAAACCAGCTTTGCCAAAGTTGAGGTTATGCCCAGGATCGACCGCCCCGGCGACGTAATAATTGATGAAAAGGACCTAAAGATAGATGTCTACCGTAGCGGCGGCCACGGCGGCCAGAGCGTGAACACGACCGATTCTGCGGTACGCATCACACATCTCCCGACGAACATTGTTGTGGCCATCCAGAACGAACGCTCCCAGCTGCAAAATAAGGAAACCGCCCTGACAATTTTGCGCTCTAAGCTGGCCCAGCTCCAGCTGGAACAGCACCTGGAAAACCTGGCCGAACTGAAGGGCCCGAACGAACAAGCCGCCTGGGGCAATCAAATCCGCAGCTACGTCCTCCACCCGTACAAGCAGGTCAAAGATCTCCGCACCCGCTTTGAGACCTCAGACCCCGACGCAGTGCTAGGGGGCAAGCTCGACAATTTTATTAATGCCTACCTCGAATACGCTCTAGGCCGATAGCAACTATCCCGGGATCCAGCTCAAAACTTTCTACCAGGCCCCCCGGGCCACAGGGGAAGCTAACTTTGATATGGCTCAAGTATTGACAGACTGTTTAGTAATACCATATACTCATAGTATGAATACTACTTATAGCCTTACTAGCAAATTTCAGGTTACCATACCAAAGGAAATCCGGAAGGAGCTACATTTGACTGGCAAGGATAGGGTGTCTTTTGAGCGGAGGGGCAAAGAGGTAGTAATAAAAAAAGTTCCTTCGATCAATGAAATACAGGCCAAAAATCAACGCTGGTTGCACGAAAAGGGCATAAGGCCGGCAAGACAAGAAGATTATGATAGGGCCCGGGAAGAGTTTTACAAGAAGGGTATGAAGTGGGAATAGCCGTCGACGCAAATGTGCTGCTCAGATGGCTGCTCAGGGATGATTCGGCCTTGGCTGCCCAAGCGGACAAGATACTAAACGGTGCCGCGCATAACTCCCTTATTCTGGACAGGATGATAGTGGCTGAAGTCTCATACGTTCTGAGGTCGTATTATCAGTACCCTAAGTCACTGATCGTACAAAACTTACAGGCACTTCAGCGGGCTCCGCAGTTTTCTATTGCCGACCGGGAGCTCGTAGACTTAACAATTGATCTGTTTGAGTCTGAAAAGCCGTTGTCATTTGAAGACTGTTGGCTGCTGGCTTTGAAGCACAGCGGTAGAGTAAAGAGGGTAGAGACGTTTGATAAAAATCTTCTAAAGCGTCTGGAACGATAATACTAGTCGACTGCGGAGTGACAAGCCATACCAGTTCCGACCAATATGATTGGACGTTTAATAGAATATATGCTATAGTATATCATTATGAATTCAGCGCTTCCTAACCCTGGCGATACTGAACTTACAAGCGCAGTGCTTGATCAGTTGCAGCCTCCTCGTGCCGAAACGCGTGCGGACTATGAACGGCAGTTAGAGGTATTAGAGATGCACGCCAGTCGTCACCAAAATACCTCAGTAGAGGTTTTACTGTCTGGTGAAAATGATGAAAGTAGCCTTCACGTAATGGTAGCTGTTGATAGGAATCGTGAAGGGCAGGAGGCGGAGCGTACCTCGGCAAGCATTGACCTCATGCTTCAGGAAGGCGATAGTATGGTCTATTTCTCGAATAAACCTGGCCCAGCAGAAGGTCTGAATAGGGACGAAACTGGGCGCGCCCGGATCGAGGAGGCCGTACAAAAAATGGCAGAAGGGCTGCCAGAGGATCAGAGAGTATGGATTTTGGAAACTTGGGCTGAGGCCCAGTCGCCAGAAGATACAATTTTTACTACCCTGGCTGCTGAGAAGCTCTTAGATCAAGACTCGGTACCTTTCGAGGCTCTGGATATGACTACATGCTATCTTAGGAGGGATTTTGAGGATGGCACACACATAGCTTCGCACTGGATGAGAGGTAACGACGTTTTTAATAAGGAGTGGCCAGAGGGTATGGCCATTGTAAACTTGGATGTCGTGGACCCCCAGGGGCTAGAGTACAACTATAGCCGCTTTATATCGGGTACAGAGAAGCTCGAAATTCAAGATCCGAAGCACAAGATCCCACGGGAAATAGCAGACGTACCGACGGAATTAACAGTACCGGGCGCAACTGTTCGAGGGTCCGCAGAATTCATGCAGTCTATGGTCGCCGGACTTGCGGCCAAGGCTGAGGCGGCCAAATTAGGGCTCGACGAGGTAAACGACGGGAAGCTACAGCGTCTCAATGGAGTGTTGCACGACGTGGCAACCAGGCTGGAAGCAGCCTAGACAGGAGATCCCTGGGGGGCTTTACCACGATGCTGACCCACACTCATTTATCACCCCAAAGAGACACTTCGTGCTAGTCCGCCTTTTAGGGCGGAATCCGGATTCACACTACGTCAGCCTCTTTGGAGGCAAAAAGTGAGTGTGGGTCAGACGGCATGGGCAAGCGTAAGGGCGTTTGCTATACTGAGTCGGTAGTATGATTCTTCTTGACAGGGTAACCAAGGTTTATAACAGAAGTAATACGGCGCTGGACCGTATTTCTTTACATGTAGAGCCGAAGGAATTTGTGATTATCATCGGCACCTCTGGAGCCGGAAAGTCCACGCTGTTAAAACTACTGACCAGGGAAGAGAAGCCGACAAGCGGCAAAATTGTCATCGGCGGGCTGGACTATGACAAACTAAAAGACAAAGACATTCCCTTGCTGCGGCGCAAAATCGGCGTGGTGTTCCAGGACTTTAAACTACTGCCCAATAAGACAGTGTTTGAGAACGTGGCCTTTGCGCTGGAGATCGTTGGCTACGGCAATCGCGAGATTAACCACACCGTACCGCGTGTATTGGACATTGTAGGGCTGAAGGGCAAGGAAAAACGTATGCCCTTAGAACTGTCCGGCGGCGAGCGTCAGCGCGTGGCTATTGCCCGGGCAATTGTGCGTCAGCCAAAGATCCTGATTGCCGACGAACCGACCGGCAACCTGGACCCCAAGCATGCTTGGGATGTCATTAAGGTGCTGGAAAAGATCAACCGCTACGGCACCACCGTGCTCCTGACCACCCATAACCAGGAAATCGTGAACAAACTCAAACGTCGGGTGGTGACTATCAGCGACGGCAGGGTAGTGAGCGACCGTGCTAACGCCGAATATAACAAAGTGGCACCCCGCCAATAAAGCTCCGACAAGTCGGAGCGTAGAATGGAGAAAGGAGAGCGGAGAATGAAAAAGAAAGCAGCACTTTTGTCCCAGACAGTCCTTTGCCGGGAAGCGGTTTCCTTACTCCCTGCTTCTTACTCCTTGCTCTTGCGGGCGGAGCGAGCATTATGAACCATTGGCTCATAACCCAGCTGCGCATTATCAAGACAGGCATGCAGTATTTTGTCCGTAACCTGACACTGGCCATTGCGGCAATAGCCGTTATGGTCATCACCCTGACTATCATTCTATTTTCTGTTATTGCCAACGCAACATTCAATAAAACCATACAGGATATCACTGACAAAATAGACATCTCTATCTACCTCAAGGATGAAGTTGCAAAAAATGTAGAGCAACGTACGCAGGTTATAGACGATCTAAAGAAGATTGAAAACGTTCGTGAAGTGAATTACGTCTCCAAAGAAGACGCACTGGAAAAATACAAGGCAGACAATAAGGATAAGCCGGACCTGCTCACCGCCATTTCTGCGACCGACAACCCGCTGCCGGCAAGTTTGCAGGTCAAACCAGTTGACCCAAACAGAATAGATGAAATCAAGGCATTTATAGAAAAGCCGGAGATCAAGGCCTTGCAGTCCGAAGAAACCTCCTATTCCGGCGACCGGAAAACTGCCATAGACAAGATATCTCAGGCAACATCATTCCTGCAGCGGGCCGGAATAGTCGGCATTGTTATATTTATGATTGTGTCCATCCTGATCATCTTCAACACTATTAGAATGACCATCTTTAACCGCCGCGACGAGCTGCAGATTATGCGTCTGCTGGGTGCCAGCACCTGGTTTATTCGAGGGCCTTTTGTGGTTGAGACAGTCGTCTACGGTATTATTTCGGCCATGGTTTCGGTGGTTATCTGTAATACGCTGTTTGTTGTGTCGTCTTCGGCATTCGAGGCAAGCAGCCTGGGCGTGCTGGATATTACCTTTGCCAGCCAGTATTTCAAGGATCGTTACTGGATAATTTTGACCTCGCAACTACTCATTGGTATACTCATTGGTGCTGCATCGTCTGCTATTGCCACGCGGCGCTACCTCAAATTTAAGACATCCAAATAAAGCACATTCTAAAAACAAAAAAACAGATTAGCTGGGACAACAGTAAGTAAGGACTGCGTTGTTTGCAGGACGGGCGAGGGTATGGTATGATTATAAAGACTCAGGTCAAACAAAAACTACATAAAACCATGAAGAAAAGCACAATCGGCCAAAAAATCATTGTTTTTGCGCTCATCACGCTGTTTTCTGCTGGTTTTGTGGCTGCGCCGTTTGCCTCTGCTGAAAGTTTTCAGTCAGAAATTAACCGCTTGCAGGCTGAAAACACACAGAATGATGCAAAAGTTGAGAAGTTAGAAGATCAAGCCGTAAGTTATGAAGATGCTATTAACAAGCTGGCAGCCAGGATAGCGGCCTTGCAAGGTAAGATTGACGAAAATACAAAAGAGCAGAAACGACTGCGTGCTGAAATAGCCGAGGCAGAGAAAGAACTTGAAAAGCAGAAAGATCTCCTAGGCCAAAATATCCGTAGCATGTATCTGGAGGGTGATATTACCACTTTAGAAATGCTCGCGTCCAGCAAGGATTTGAGTGAATTCGTTGACAAAGAGCAGTATAAGAGTTCAGTTCAGGACAAGATCAAAGTAACACTTGACAAGATACAAGCTCTCAGGCTGCAGCTCAAGACGCAAAAAGAAGCCGTTGACCTTTTGCTCAAAAAACAGACCGCTCAACAGGCGGAGCAAAACGCAAGTCGTCAGAAACAACACAATATGTTGGCATATAATCAAGCGCAACGAAACGAGTTCAACCGCAAGACAGAGAAGAATCAGAATAGGATTGATGAGCTTATAGCGGCGCAGATTGCGGCTAACAACAACATTACTGGCGCCGGCCTGTATTTTCTTCGTTTCCCTGGGCCTGTCAGTGGTTTTAACCCCGGTGCCTATCCTCACCGAAACGCAGGATTTAGTATGCAGCTTGGTCCGTGTACGACCACTGACGACTGGCCAGACTCCCCTGATGGATGGGGCTATTGTACGCGACAGTGTGTGTCATTTGCTGCATGGGCAGTTGGTGCCTCAGGACGATCAATACCTCACGGCTATGGTAATGCCAACGATTGGGTATATAACGCGCAAGCCGATGGCTACAAAGGTGTTCGTGTCTATAGGTCGAATCCTCAGCCTGGTGATGTAGCGATAAGCGTGAGCGGTCAATGGGGGCATGCTATGTATATCACGGAAGTATCAGGAAGAAGCTTCCATGTGTGGGAATACAACCAGCAATTAAACGGTCGGCTAAGAACGGACAGGTGGCTTTCATACTAAAGCCTAGGACTTGAAGCCCCGTAAAAACGGCTGGCCCATATACAGGAAGGTGAGTTTTCGGATTAGGCAGAAGGCCTGGGCTTTTGGCCAGAGCTTTTAAATTGTAAGGTATACTAGATAGGACTGAATTTTTTGAACTGGAGGGTATATTTTGGTGCAACAGCAACCATCTGAACAAAGTGGGCCAAAGCCAAAACGATCCGGCCGGATTATCTTACTGGCTGCGGCTTTTATAGCGGTCTTTACCCTGGGGCACGGGCTGGGGAACGGCCGTGTGACTTTTGGGCGTGACCACTACGCTGTGGTTTCCAAGGACCTGCCCAAGGACCTGCGCTACAGTGAAGTAGAGCAGATCTATGACCGTTTGCGCCAAAATTTTGACGGACAGTTAAAAGAGGCCGACCTTATAGAAGGGTTAAAAGAGGGCCTTGTAAATGCGGCTGGCGACCAATACACCCAATACCTCAGCCCGGAAGATGCGAAGGAATTCAACGAAGACCTGAATGGCACTTTCAGCGGTATTGGCGCGCGCCTCATGCAGGATGAAAACGATATGGTCATGGTGGAGGTGCCGCTTGCCGGCTACCCGGCAGAAAAGGCCGGCTTGCGCGCCAGGGACATTATTATCGAAATCAATGGTGAATCCGCCTACAACCTAAGCGTGAATGACGCTGTAGAAAAAATCCGTGGCCCCGAAGGAACCAAGGTAAAGCTTAAACTGCTCCGGGGCGGTAAAGAGCAGCTTGATCTTGAGATTACCCGCGTCACGATAACTATCCCCAGCGTAGAGTCAAAAATGCTGGAAGGGGGCATAGGCTATATGCAAGTTGCCCGGTTTGACGCCAGCACCGGCAGTCTGGCAAGCAAAGCGGCACAAGAGTTTAAGGCGGCCGCGGCCAAAGGCGTTATCCTGGATCTGCGCAACAATCCCGGTGGTGTACTTGACGCGGCAGTTGATCTGTCTGGCATATGGCTACCCCAGGACAAGGTAGTGTTGCAGGAAAAGCGCGATGGTGTTGTTATCCGAACATATGATTCGAACGGCCCGGGCACGCTGCAGGGGGTTCCGACGATTGTGCTTATAAACGAAGGCAGTGCCTCTGCCTCAGAGATTACAGCCGGCGCACTTAAGGACAATAACGCGGCTACGCTTGTAGGTGAAAAGTCATTTGGCAAAGGCTCTGTGCAGACGCTGGACGAGCTGCCGAATGGCGGCATCCTTAAGGTAACCATAGCCCGCTGGTTCCGACCCAACGGCAAAAACATAGACAAAGAAGGCATAACACCGGATAAAAAAGTAACCCGTTCGCTGGAGGATATCGAAAAGGGCAGGGACCCGCAAAAAGACGCTGCTATCACTTCCCTCATAAAGTAACTCTGGCCCGTTAGTATTCCGTATGATCGGACGACACGACGACACTGGCATGAGAGAATTATCATTTGAAAAGATCACAACACATGATTCTTCCGGCCTCCTGTCAGTTGTGGTAGTATGTGGTAAGTAAACTTGAGAGGGAACCTTTATAGTGGCAAAGCGGCCGACGAAGTTTGTGTTTGTAACGGGTGGTGTGCTTTCCGGATTAGGAAAGGGTATCACCGCCGCTTCTATCGGAAACCTCCTCAAAGCCCGTGGCCTCAAGGTCAACCTCCAAAAATGTGACCCGTATCTGAATGTAGATGCGGGCACTTTAAATCCCCGCGAACACGGCGAATGCTTTGTGACCAAAGACGGCGCAGAAACGGACCTGGACCTCGGTCATTACGAACGCTTTATAGACGAAGAACTCACTACCACCAGCAGCCTTATGAGTGGCCGGGTACTGCTAAAGGTTATTCAGGACGAGCGCGCCGGCAAGTACGAAGGCGAGGACGTGCAGATTATCCCGCATCTTACGGGTGCTATCCAGGAGTATATAAAAGAAGCCGGTACAGGCTTTGATGTCCACATCGTAGAGATTGGCGGCACCGTAGGGGATTACGAGTCCCTAAGCTTTATAGAAGCCATCCGTGAATTTGGCATTAAGGCCGGTCCGGAAAACTGCTTGTATGTTCATGTGGTATACATGCCATACCTTGGAGCCAGCAGCGAATTCAAAACCAAGCCTGCACAAAACTCTGTCCGCGACCTGCGCGGCCTGGGGATTGCACCGGATATTCTGGTGGCCCGCAGTGAAGAACCGGCTCCCGAAAGTGTAAAAAATAAATTGAATCTGTTTTGCGGTGTGGGCAAAGAGGCCATTGCACTTTTGCCCAATGCGCCGAGTATCTACGGGGTGCCACTGGAACTGGAGGATACGGGGATTGCTGACGTTATAGCGGGGCGTCTGAACCTGAAGGTCTCCAAACCCGACCTGAAAGAATGGCGTGACGTCGTAAAGCGCACCACCACCCAATTTGACCGCAAAGTAACTGTTGGCGTCGTAGCTAAGTACATGGATAACACCGATACCTATATGTCTGTTTTTGAGGCTCTTCGTTCGGCTGCTTGGTGGAGTGACTCACGGATAGAGATCAAGTGGGTTGACGCAGAGGCCCTGGAGGAAGCGCATGCAGATGTAGCTGCCGCTTTTGCGGCGCTGGACGGCATTGTAGTCCCGGGTGGTTTTGGCACACGGGGGCTGGAGGGCAAAATCAAGGCTGCCCAGTACGCGCTAAAGCACAAGGTGCCATACCTGGGGTTGTGCCTAGGTCTGCAGATGGCAGTCGTTGCAGCTGCCCGCAATGCTGGTATTGCCGACGCTACTTCCGCTGAACTTGACCCGGCAAGCCCTCACCTTGTCATAGACACCATGGCCGGCCAAAAAGGTCTTGAGAACACCGGCGGTACCATGCGCCTGGGTAATTACGACTGCGTGCTGGAAAAGGGCAGTCTGGCCGCAAAATGCTACGGAACGACCAGGATTGTCGAAAGACACCGCCACCGCTACGAGGCGAATAATACCTATCGGGATAAGTACGAGTCGTGGGGCATCAGACCTGTAGGCATCAACCCGCAGAATAACCTGGTAGAAGTAATCGAAGGCCTGGACCACCCCTTCCTTTTGGCAAGTCAGTTTCACCCGGAGTTTAAATCCCGCCCCAATCGGGCACACCCGATGTTCCGTGGTTTTATAGAGGCTGCACTTGCCCGGCAGTAATTCTGCCAGTAAGCTGCCAAGCTGACTAAACTTCACACCAGCAGGTTGAAATCCAACAGATAACGGAGTAGCATGAGCAGTATGGATCAACAAAACACCCCGACTCCCGCTGCTGCCGTAAAACCCAAGAAGATTCTGCTTGTTGAGGATGACGACACCCTGGCAAACGTCTATAAAACGCGCTTACACGCAGAAGGCTTTGACCTGCGCCGCGTGCCAAACGGTGAAGAAGCACTTGCTATAGCCCTTGAGTACAAGCCGGATCTCATTCTACTGGATGTCATGATGCCCAAGGTCAGCGGCTTTGACGTGCTGGATATTTTGCGTAATACGCCGGAAACCACCAACATAAAGGTTATTATGCTGACGGCTCTCAGCCAGGAAGCCGACCGCCAACGGGCAGAATCCCTGGGCGTAGACGACTATCTTGTCAAATCCCAGGTAGTCATAGCTGATGTCATAGAGCGCATTAAACACCACCTTGGACTGCACTAAAGCCGCCTGACAGACGGGCTCAAGTTGACAGATTACCTATATTTGTTGTATTAATAGTGCATGAGAACAATTTTTGCGCCGCAAGAAGGCGCTGGATTCGACCAGGAAGCAGCCATACATGAAAAGCTGGCTGCTCTAAATACAGAGCGTGTGCGGGACCTATGTGATCCCATTGCGCCTTACAGGCACATATCACTGGCACTTGACCCTACAGTGCCAAATGCGGCAGAGTTCCCCGTATCAAACGCCTCCCCTTACCAGTCCAGGGCAGAGACCCAGGCAGCGCAGCTTGGCGGGGTATATCTTGGTTACTTTAGAGACCTGGAAGGCAAGGTCAGCGTGTATAAAAGTCGTCCAGGCGCAGGCGATGAGAAAAGGGACTACTTCCTGGCGATCAGGCCTGTCACTCTACGCGGAGAGAAGCGTGGGCTTAAGCTTGAGGCGTATTTGGATGACCCTTTCGAAGGACCTCGGGCGAAGAGACGTCAGCTCTTTAAGGGACTTATGTCCAGGGCCCTGGATTCTTTATAAGATTCTTTATAAAAAAGTTTATTCTACGCTGACTTCGGTGCGTTGAACGGTTTTGCCGCTAAAGAGGCGGACGCGCCGCTTTTGGAATTTGACCATTCCATCACGGGCAGCGTGAATAGTGAAGTTGCGGCTAAAGTAAGTGCCGTTACCAGCGCGTTTGGTCAGGCCGGTCTGGCGGATAATGACCTGGCCGTTTTTGACCTTTTGGCCGCCGAACAACTTTACACCCAGGCGCTGGCCGGGGCTGTCATGATTGTTTTTACTTGAACCACCTGCTTTGACGTGTGACATGCATTACTTCCTTGTTAGTACTACCAGCTCACGGGCGACGATTTGGCCGGGGCGATGATAGACGAGGTCTTCATCACGGACGTGAGCGAAACTCACACGAGTATACCCTAAATCCTCCAGAGAATCAAGGGTGGGGAGGTGCCTGAAGCCGCTCCCGGACTTCCATGCCGGCACAGCAATACACATCCGGAAGCCTGGCTTTGTCTGCCGGGCCACATTTCGTAGAAACTTTTTGTGAATAGTGTTCACGTCCTGCAAAACTTCGCGTAGTTTTTCCGGAGTTGGTTCAGAGGAAAAAGGACGGCCGAGGTAGGTTTCACAGGCAATAAAATTGGGTATCGGTTTCCAGTTGAATGACGTTGCGTCACCCACATCAAGCTTACAGAAAAGCTCATCTTCGGATTGAGGTATGATATTTGACCCTGGCTGTCTTGCGAGCCACTGTAAGTTACCTGCGGTGTAGCCAACCATCCGTTCATCCAAATCACTCCCGGCAATGTCAAAACCCATGAGGCTGGCCTCTTGCAAAATAACCCCGGTGCCACAGAAAGGGTCTAAAAGAACACCGCCATACTTTGGGTCGGCATCACTGACTGCCAGGTTAATAAGTATTTGGGCGAGTTTGGGCGGCAGCATGCCTACGCGGGCATCGCGTTTGGGGCGCTTCTGGTCGCGCGCGGCGTAGGCTTCAATGTCCTGAACGGCAACTGTTTGAGCCAGTACGGTACGACTACCATCATGGATGAGTACAAGCTCCAGACCGGTTGGGCCGGTAAGTTGGTTGTGCGTTACCTGAGCGGTGTTCAGTTCGTTCGAAACATTTGGCACGACCCGTACTGAGCGGCCTTCGCCCTCCGGTGGATTTCGAACGACCTTTTTCAGCGTGAGGCCAGTCGCGTTTTGACGCTTTATGTTCACTTTGAGGCCATATGTACTCAAGCCCAGCCGTACCTTGCCGGGTGCTAGAAAACGGGTGTGTCTTGGAAGTTCCTCTTCTAAATAGCGTTCAATTTTTTCCCAGTCGGTGAAGGGCAGATAGGTGAGGAGTTTTGCGGCTTTGATGGTACTGCCCAGCCGGGTCATGGGGAAGTCTGTGGGCGCTATGTCCAGTAAGGCGGCGGTGGCTCCCAGAGGCTGGAGTGCTGCTTCGCCAAAGAGGCTTTCAAGCTCTGCAAGCCCGAGTGCTGGTTGGCGTCCAAGTATGGCAACTGTTTGAGGCAGGTTCATACCATCAGTATAAGGTATACTAAAGTGATTAATGACCGAAAAACTCAAATCCCGTCGCTGGAAGCTTGCACTGAATATTGTCACTATTGTGGCGTTGGTCGGCCTGACTTATGCGGTGCGGAAACAGCTGGCCGAAACATTTGCCAACCTGAACCGGGTGAATCTGTGGATACTGTTGCTGATGATCCCGACTCAGGCGCTCAACTATTTTGCCCAGGCAAACTTGTATCAGAGTTTGTTCCGGGCGGTCGGGGAGCGGTTCCGGTTCCGGTCTATACTGCGGCTGGCACTGGAACTGAACTTTGTGAACACGGTCTTTCCCAGTGGCGGCGTGAGTGGGTTTTCCTACATCACGCTCCGGCTGAAGAGTGAAGACGTTTCTACGGCCAAAGCTACTTTGGTTCAGATGATGCGCTTTGTCCTGATTTTTATTTCTGTGCAGATTCTACTATTTTCCGGATTAGTGGCTTTGGCAATTGGCGGCCAGGCCAATGATTTTGCCATCCTGCTGGCCGGCATCCTCGGCACCCTGATAACGGTGTTCACATTGCTGATCGGCTTTGTGATTGGCAGCAAGGCTCGTATCAATGTCTTCTTTACCTTTATAGCCAGGCTTATTAACGGCTTGATCCATATTTTTCGGCCGAACCATCCAGAAACGATTAGTATAGCCCGGGCCAAACGGGCTTTTACGGAACTGAATGAAACATTTGTACAGCTGAAAAGTGATCTACCGACGCTCAAACGACCACTTGGTTTTGCCCTCCTCAGCGTTACGGCAGAAGTTCTGACTATATATATTGTGTACGTTGCCTTCGGGCAGTGGGTAAACATCGGCGCGGTCATCATGGCCTATGCGGTGGCTAATTTTGCGGGGCTGGTGTCTATTCTGCCCGGCGGTATTGGCGTGTATGAGGCGCTTATGACCGGTGTCCTGACGGCCGGCGGCATACCGGCGGCAATCAGCCTGCCGGTTACGGTGATGTACCGGGTGCTGAATATGGCCATTCAATTGCCGGTGGGTTATTTCTTTTATCACCAAACGCTGCATGCTGAACCAGCCATTGCTGCACGACTCGAACATACGCTTGAAAATGACGATTGAGCGATAAAGTCGTTACTTGCCCATAAAGGATAGGTCTGGAAGAGCAAAGAATGGTAGATTGGGAGAATGCAAGAACTCATCCTCGGCGTTTCTGATTTTGTAGCTATCTTCAACCAGACCATAGAATATGCCTATCCGTCGGTAACTGTTGTAGGCGAGCTTGCGAACCTGCGGGTCAGCAAGAACCGCTGGGTATACTTTGATCTGAAGGACGAAGGTGCAAGCGTAAAGTTCTTTGGCACGGTTTATCAACTGCCGGGTCCGCTGGAAGACGGCCTGATGGTACAGGTAAATGGCACGCCACGGCTGCATCCTTTGTACGGTTTCAGCGTGACGGTCCAGAATATGCGGCCGGTAGGAGAGGGCTCATTGAAACGGGCAGCGGCACTTTTGGAAGCAAAACTCCGCGCCGAAGGGCTGTTTGATACCTCCCGTAAGCGGCCATTGCCGTATCCGCCCCGGCGTATTGGCCTGATAACCTCGGCAGAGTCGGCCGCCTACCATGATTTTATAAAGATTCTGGACGAACGATGGGGTGGTATTCAGATTGAGCTGGCTGATGTACAGGTTCAGGGCGATCCGGCGCCAGCTCAGCTTACTGCCGCACTGGAGTATTTCAACACGCACGAGGATCCGGTAGATGCCATTGTGGTGACGCGGGGCGGGGGCAGCGCAGAGGACCTGGCGGCCTTTAGCACAGAGCAAGTTACCCGGGCTATAGCGGTTAGTCGTATACCTACTATCGTGGCTATTGGCCACGAGGTAGACGTTGGGCTGGCAGAGCTGGCAGCGGACCAGCGGGCCAGCACACCGTCTAATGCTGCACAGCTGTTAGTACCAGACAAACGACATGTTCTGGAGCAGTTAGAGCAAGTCCGCTTATCGCTGGGAGGACACCTGCAACGCTCGGTCGCTGACGCTCAAACCCGCTTGTACACACGTGCAGAAGTTTTGACACTGGCCATAGGGCAGCGCTTAAGAGGACTGGATCATGCATTGGGCTTACACCGGCAAGTCCTGGCTGCGCTTAGTCCAACGGCAGCACTGAAGCGCGGCTACGCCCTGATTACGCAACAGGGAAAAGCAGTAAAGACTGTGAAAGACCTAAGAGCAGGTGATACTATACAAGTAACCCTACATGATGGTTCCGTAAAGGCAGAGGTAAAATAAATGACCGCTAAGATAGACTATGCAGCCCTCAGTGCTGAACTGGACGCCCTTGTGGCTCAATTGCAGTCGGCGGACCTGGATGTGAACGAGGCGGTGAAGGCTTACGAGCGTGGCATGGCGATTGTCAAAGAGCTGGACCAGTACCTGAAAACAGCCGAGAATAAGGTCATAAAAGTCAAAGCTGCCTGGGAGGGTCGGGACAAGTAAATGCTGCTGTTTTTATTTCTGCTGGCGCTTTTTTTTGTTTTGATCTTTGGGTTTGTAATATTTTTTGGCGCACCGTACTTGCCGACACTCAGCAAGCAAAAGCATATCGCCCTTCAGCTGCTTGACCTAGACCCAGGGCAGACGCTGCTGGAACTAGGCTCCGGCGATGGCACCATGGTGTTGGCCGCTGCCCAGAAAGGCATCAGGGTGATAGGGTATGAGCTTAACCCTTTGCTGGTCCTCATCAGCATCTTCCGAACGCGGAAATACCGCAAACAGGTTCGAATCATTTGGGGTAACTTCTGGTGGCAGGTATGGCCGCGCACTGACGGCGTTTACGTATTTTTACTGGACAGATATATGGAAAAGTTGGATAAAAAGATTACTCAGAATTATCCCGAACAAAAAGTCAAACTGGCCAGCTTTACCTTTAAAATTCCAAATAAAAAAATCGCTCAAGAAAAGGAGGGAGTGTATTTGTATCTCTACGGTTAGTCGGTGAGTCTGCCGGTTGCCAACTCACAGCACCGTGAGGTACCATTAACACTATGAATCCTCAGATGCCTAATCCTCCGCAGGGAATGCCGCCAAACCCGGGTCTGCCACCTGTCGCCCCGTCGTCCGGCGGTCAGCAGCCGTTCCAGCCGCCCTATCAACAATTGGCCGGTAAGCCCGCTTCTGGCAAAAAACATCATCCTTGGGGGCTTATCATTGCCCTGGTTGTTTTTGTACTGGCATTTTTGGGATCCAGCGGGTTTGGTTTTTGGGCTTATGCCCAAATGCAGGATTATAAAAATAACGTCGATGAAAAAGTAGCCGTGGCGGTCGATGCGGCCGTCAAGCAAGCCGAGGAAACCAAGGAAAAGGAGTTTCTGGAACGCTCCAAAAGCCCTTACAAAAAGTACAAAGGTCCTGCGACGTTCGGCGCGGTCGAAATTACCTACCCCAGGACTTGGGCTGCGACGGTGAGCGAGGCCAGCGGCAACACCCCCGTGAGCGGCTATTTTCATCCGGACTATGTGCCTGGGCCAAAGTCAGAAACAGCCTTTGCCCTAAGAGTGGAGGTTTTAGAACAGCCCTACGATCGGATATTGGGTAGCTATGACGCTAACGCCAAGAAAGGCACGATAAAGGTTGCGCCGTTTAAAGCCAAGCGGGTACCATCGGTGCTGGGCGCCCGTATAGACGGAGAAATAGAAAAGGGCTTTCAGGGAAGCAGCATTCTTTTGCCGCTCCGCGACAAGACTATTCGTATAACCACGCTTTCAGGAAAAAGCTTTGGGGCAGACTTTAACAAAGTTGTGCTTGAAAACCTCATATTTACACCTTAACTTTTCACCGTACGATCACTTTCTCTGGTGGGGGCCCATATTGCGCAATCGAATACAAATTGTAGCCAAATAAATGGTATAATTTGTCCAGGAAAAGGAGGGTACAGACTGGTATGGCAGGCGTACAGGCTACTGCTGACGAACGTTTGCTCCGCGCGCTGGCGGAGGAGTTGAAGCTGCCTTTACTGCAGATTGCGCGTGCCTCCGAACTGGCGCAGCAACAAGGCGACACCCAGGTTTTATCCAGTATTACGCGTATCGCAGAGACGGCGCTTCGCCTTGTTGATGGATTTTTGCTTAGTACTGACCTGATTACCCGGGAGATGTCCCGGCTGGAGCCTGTGCCGGTTGCCTCTGTACTATATGACACTGCCCGCAAGCTTGAACCTCTTGCAAGACAAAATAACTGCGATATAGAACTAAGCCTGCACGGCCGCTACGGACCAGCCATGGCCCACAGGGAAAGTTTAGAGACCGCGCTTATGCTCCTGGGCTATAGTATGATCGAAGCCCGTACTCCCGAGCGGCAGCGACATCGGATTTTGCTGGCTGCGCATAAAAGCACCCATGGGCTCGTTGTTGGGGTTTTTGACAACCAACCGGGCTTAAGCGCAGATATGTTTCGCCGCGGCCGGGCCCTCTACGGCAGCGCTCGTCAGGCACTGCCCACGGTGTCAGCCTCAAGCGGGGCGGGTGTCTTCGTAGCGGATGCGCTTCTGAAGGCAATGGAGGCGCCACTTCGTATAGCCCGTCATGACAAACTTGCCGGACTGGCTACGACACTCTACCTTAGCCAACAGGTGCAATTGGTGTGAGGGTATTGGTTGTCGAGCCGGACCGGTTGCTCGGCGGCGTGTACAGGCAGGCCCTCGGGGCAGCCGGCCATGAGGTTACCCTGACTACGGGTGCCCAGGAAGCCATTGTGCTGGCCGATACAGCCACGCCGGACGTAGTAGTACTGGAGTTGCAACTGTCCGGTCATGGCGGGCTGGAGTTCCTATATGAGTTTCGGTCTTACCCGGAGTGGCAGGCCGTCCCGATCATCCTCCATACCTTCGTACCAGAGCGAATGCTGGATATACCGGCCGGGCTGAGTGTTGGGCCATACCTGTATAAACCCTCGTCCAGGCTCAGCCGCCTTATTCGGGCGGTGAATGAAGCGGGTTAGCCATGAAAAATCAGATCGTTACCGAGGGAATTGTATTGGCTCGAACAGATTTCCTGGAAGCTGACCGTATTCTGACATTACTTACCCCGGACCAGGGTAAGCTAAAGGTTATCGCCAAGGGCGTTCGTCGCCTCCGGTCCAAATTGGCCGGCGGGATCGAGCTACTGAGCGTGAGTAGTATCACGGTCCTGCCGGGGAGGGGTGAACTTGGTACACTGGTGTCCAGCCGCCTTATTACTCACTATGGAAACATCGTGCAGGATATCAACCGTACCATGCTGGCATACGAATTCCTGAAACGGATAAATCGTGTGACAGAGGATGCAGCCGGTGAGGAATACTTCATGATCCTGCAGCGTACCTTGGAGGCAGTGAATGATCTGGAGTTTTCAGCAGAGATGAGCGAACTATGGTTTGCGGTACAGCTACTCAACGTGACCGGTCACATGCCAGACCTGCGCTTGGACACGGCAGGGCAGAGGCTGCAGACGGACCAGAAGTACCTCTTTGACTTTGAGTCCATGGCTTTTCGCGGGCAAGAGGGCGCGCCTTTTACCGCGAACCATATCAAGCTCTTTCGTTTGGCATATGCTGTCGAACAGCCGCTTGCTCTAAAGCAGATCCAGGATGCAGAAGCCTGCCTGCCGGATATGCTGAAACTGGCCACTAATCTTTTGCGCCAGCAGGTTCGAATTTAGGTAGGCATAGGGGTCGTATCTATGCTACGTTATATATATGGTCGGATGGCCTGGCGAAGAAGGGGTCGAACAGAACTTACTGTCCCTTCCATCGCTACTCGACGTTGTGTCTGCACAAGATGATCGGTATCTGGACCCAACAGCAAGACTCTTGTCAGAGGCATTACTGCCCGAGCAACTAACCAGGCTACGGGGCTTGAGACCGGGTGTCTTAGGCCTCCCCACTATCAAAGAATTACCCCAGGATCCTGAACTGCCTTCAGACCTGACAGGCCAGAACGAACTGCCGCCTCAAATTGAACCCTTCAAATCTAAAGACTAAAGAGCGAGACCCGGACTGACTTTCTAAGACCCTTTCTCCTGGATGGGTTCTTAGGAATTGGCAGGAAGTTTGGCACGGGTTCTACGCTCCTCTGTTAATTGTACCCATGAAAAGGTATACTAAAACCCAAATGAGGACACTTATTTCCCAGACTGTTTTTGGATCGATACGAAATGGTGGCCCTGGGCCTGTCTCTTTTCTTTGATCTAATAGCTAGTAAGTTTCTGAAAGGTATATATGAGTGATATCAAAATGGATGACATCGTTTCTTTGGCAAAACGCCGCGGGTTTGTATTTCCCAGCAGCGAAATCTACGGCGGCTACGGGGGGGTCTATGACTACGGCCCCTATGGCGTAGAGCTGGCAAATAATCTAAAAGCTGCCTGGTGGAAGTACATGGTACAAATGCGGCCAGACATCGTGGGCCTGGACAGTGGTATTTTTATGCATCCGGATATCTGGAAGGCAAGCGGGCACGTCAGCGGCTTTAGCGACCCGCTGGCAGAGTGCAAAAACTGCCATTTCCGCATCCGTGCCGACCACGCCCTGGAAGAACTGGGCGAACAGGCCGACGAAAAGATGTCTGAAGAACAAATCAACGAACTTTTTAACAAACATCGCAGCGAAATCAAATGTCCCAACTGCGGTAAAAAGGACTTTGACAAGGTAAAGAACTTTAACCTGCTGGTCAAAGCAAATCTAGGAAACTTTAGCGACGATTTCAACCAGGACCCATCATACCTGCGCGGTGAAACCTGTCAGGGTATTTATGTGAATTTTCCAAACGTCGTAGACAGCACACGCGTCAAAGTACCGTTTGGTATTGCCCAGATTGGTAAGGCCTTCCGTAACGAAATCAGCCCCCGGCAGTTCATCTTCCGTACGCGTGAACTGGAGCAAATGGAAATGCAGTACTTCGTGCCGCCAGATGCAGAAATGGAAGAGTATGAAAAGCTTCGACAGTATCGCTGGGATTTCTATAAAACCATCGGCATCCGCGAGGAAAACCTGCAGTGGCACAAACACGAAAATCTGGTCTTCTATGCCAAAGAAGCCTACGACATAGAATACAAATATCCATTTGGGTTCAAGGAACTGGAAGGCGTTCACGCCCGCGGCGACTACGACCTGACCCAGCACCAAAAGGGTAGCGGCAAGGACCTCAGCTACTTTGACCAGGCCAATAACCAACGCTATATCCCGCACATCATAGAAAGTTCTGTCGGCGTAGGCCGTATGCTGTTTGCTGTTCTGACCGATGCTTACACAGAAGAAGAAATCAACGGTGAAAAGCGCACGGTGCTAAAACTGCACCCATCCATCGCACCCATCAAGGCAGCTGTCTTTCCGTTGCTGCGTAACAAGCCGGAATTGGTTGCCAAGGCGCGTGAAGTTTACGCCATACTAGCTCAGCACATGATGGTAGAGTTCGACGACAACGGCAACATTGGTAAGCGCTACCGCCGCCAGGACGAAATCGGCACCCCATACTGCGTAACCATAGACTTTGACACACTGGAAAACGGCACCGTAACCGTTCGCAACCGCGACACAACCGAACAAAGCCGTGTCAAAATAGAAGAACTGACAGCGAACTTGAAAGTGTAGTAGGGGCGTACGGTGAAGACGGTATTTGTTATCAACGGAATGAATATTCACCACACCGCGGCAGATGAACCCTTTGAGGTTCTTAGAAATGCTATAGCCGCCAAAGGCTATAGGGTAGTTCCAATTGATGTTTCATGGCGGCGAAAGACGCCCTCACAGTTTGCTGGTGAACTCCTGGAATTTTATCTAAAACAAAAAGGCGACTACAATATCGTGCTTGGCAATTCGTTTGGCGCGGTAGTTGCGTTGATAACGGCCGCTCAGGCTCGACCTGATGAGATCATCCTTTGCTCATTGTCACCGTTTTTTGCAGAAGATACAGCCAAGGAATGGCCAACAAAAAGGCATCTCGGGCGGCTTGGCAAGCGGCGGCTTGAAGATATTTCCAGGTATTCGGTGGCTCAGCTTGCTGCCAGCGTAAAGAGGCTTCCAATAAAAAAGATTGTTATGTACGGAGAACAGGAAGTGGAAAAGCTCCCCAAGCTTGTTGCCCGGGCGCATGATACGGCAAAGGCGCTAGATGCCAAGTTAGTGGAAGTGCCCGGAGCGCCCCATTCCTTTAAAGACCAAGCCTACGTAAAGGGTATTGTCCAGGAATTGTAATTAATATTACAATATTATTGTAATGAATGGATAGTTGTGCTAAGTTAAAAGCATGAGCATCACTACTACGCAAAAGATCATCCAAATAGGTACCAGCAAGGGTGCTACACTGCCCGCTAAGGAGCTAAAGCGGCTGGGTATTGAGGTGGGTGATGAAGTTAAGATAACTATCGAACCCTTGAAGCCTGCTGATGGAGATAGGCTCATGCAGGATTACGCTGCGTTTAAAAAACAATACGGTCAAACGCTCAAAAACCTTAAAGACAGATGAACTATCTAAGCCTGGAAGACATACTACGGCTGCACTATCTGATTGTGGAAGATTTTGGTGGTCGTCATGGAGTCCGGGATGAAGGCCGGCTACAGTCCGTTGTGGTGGCACCAGCTCAAGAAGTCTTTGGTGAAGAGCAGTATCCTGAAGTCCACGAAAAAGCAGCAGTGTATATTCGCAATATCATTGCCGATCATCCGTTTGTTGATGGCAACAAAAGAAGTGGCATAACTTGCGGCGGTATCTTTCTGATGCGAAATGGCTTCAAGCTGACGGCATCGCCCAAAGGCTTGGAAGATTTTGCGGTGCGGGTAGCAGTGGAGCACTTGGATATCCCAAAGATTGCCGATTGGCTGAAGGCTCAATCGCAAAAGGTCTGAGCTGCCATAGCACTGGAACCAAAAATAGCTGCTATGATTGCAGGGAAGTGAGGAAAATAAAAAAATGATCGTCTACTATACGGATGGAAGTGCCAGCCCTAATCCGGGGCCGGGCGGATATGCGGTTATCCGGGATATGAAGCCGGCGGTTTTGGGCGGCGAGCCCGGCGGGGCAGAGACTACCAACATTCGTATGGAGGGCATGGCAATCATTGCTGCGCTTAAAGACGCAGGCGGCGAGCCTTGTCTCATACATACTGACAGCGAATTTTGGATAAATGTCATAACCAAATGGTCACTGACCTGGCAAGCCAATGGCTGGCGTAAAAAGGGCGGGGAAATCAAAAATCTGGACATTGTCCGGGAGGTCTGCCCCCTGTACCGGAGTTCGCAAGCTAAGCTGATCTGGGTGCGTGGCCACAATAATGACCCTGGCAATGAGCTTGCCGATGAGTGGGCCAACAAGGCGCGCCAAAAACACAGGAACAAATAGAGCGGTCACCCTAGTACCCGCTTTGCCGCAGCTTGAAGTAGATATAAATTCCGGCGATACCTCCCAGCAATGTGCCCAGGATACTCCAGCCGCCAAACGCACTCTGCCCAAACAGTACTGGAAGGTAACCGCCGGCGGACATGAATATGCCAATCACGAGGTACATAACCAACTTTTCCATACCACCAGTATCTCACAACGGGTAACCAGAACTGGATATCAAAAAGGTCGGACCTTTAACAGATGGGGATTTTGCAAGTTTGCCGGCCAGGTTATTTTAGGGGTTTGGCTTGGGACCACAGCAGGTCAAAGATTTGTTTTTGCTGGGCGGCTAGTTTGTCATTATAGATTTCTACGCCAAAAATATCGTCGCGGTCATAGCTCAGTAGGGCCGTACAGTTGTTGTAGATATAGGTTTCGAACTGAATGCTGAAGGTTTGAGGGTCTATATATCGTGCTTGTGAGCGAGGCAGGTCTACACCTGGCTCGGCCAGCCTCTTTGGATTATTGGTAAGGTCGTAGGTAGAGAGGTCTCTTGTTCGAAAAGCCTCCCGTTGTTTCCCGGCAAAGTGCTTGCCAAGGTGCTTGTCCATTCCAGCCAGTTCAAATACCCGGAACTCTTTGTCTGCGCGGGTCAGGTTAAAATTCATTTGTTTTAGGCCGTCCACTCCCCGGTATTCGGCAATGCGGGAAGTGGTAGGGGCTTGCTGTTGCATGTCTTGCAGAAAATGCAGCGCGGCTGGCAGGTTGCTTCGCAGGTTTTCTGACTTTCGCTCATACTCCGTTACTAAAAACTCCAGCGAAGCGGGCGGCTGGGCCTCGTAGCTGGTGCCGTAGTGGCGCTCATGAATGGTTAAGAGCTGCTTTTCTGCTAGTTCTTCCAGCAAGGGGTAGAGTTTGGTGCGACCGGACTTAATGCCCCGGCTAATGGCCAGTACGGTGCTGGGACCATGCTGAAGTAAGAAGAGGTACACCTGAGTCCGTTCAGCGCTCAGGCCCAAATGTTCCAAGTAGGCGACAACTTTTTTATGCTGTGACTTATCCTCATGCATGAGTACATCCTAGCATAAGAATGTCTGGTTTTCCAGACAACTTCTTGCAAAAGCAATTTGTGATCAGTAAAATAGCAGACTGCCAGGTGAGAGGAGACTATGGCATGACGGCGGCAATTCTGTCTGTGATTTCGGTAGCTATTGCTTTTGGCGCCTATGTTCCGTATATCCGGGACATTCTGAGGGGGAAGGTGCGGCCGGCCCGGTCAACCCGAATTATGTTTACTGTATTGCTGCTGGTTGCTTTATTCCAGCAAAGGGCACTGGGAGCGGCTGGGCACTGGCTGTAACCGTAGGCGAGGCTGTGGGATCGGTGTCTATTCTCTGGCTGTCGCTCCGAAAAGGCATAGGCGGGCTGACTCGGCTGGATGTACTGTGTTATGCCTTGCTTGGCATCGACATGGTGGTGTGGCTGACGACCCGCAGCGCTTTTTTGGCACTCCATTTGACGGTGTTGGCCGATGTGATTGCGTTCCTACCCACCCTTATCAAAACGTGGCGCCAACCAGATAGCGAAACGGCGACGTTTTTTATAGTTGGTGCCATAGCGCCACTTTTTAGCATCTTGGCAGCTACTACCTATGACTACGGGGTATTGTTGTTCCCGCTATACCTGGCAGTGGTAAATATGGTTGAAGTACTGCTCATTTATCGTCCTCGGCTCACCCGTGGACCAGAAGAAGAAGGGTTCTGATATGATGGATGCATGCAAGGAGACATGCACGAAGGACCAAGCGGCTGGACGACCTCGTCTCTAGTGAGCGGGGAGCCTAAGGACCATACTTTCTTTAAATCACCAGATCTGCAAAGAGATTATTTGCTGGTTGGCAGCCAGGGTAAGCCAAATCTGGAAGGCAAGGTCTTGGGCTTGGGCGCTGCTACTGCCTTGAGCTTTGCAGGATCGGAAAGCTCTACCCGGCTAGCTGCGCCAGAACATAAAACGACCACTCAGTATGCCAAAGCTTTTGATGCCCTGGTGGGCCCGCTACAGGAGTTTGTGGGGGACAAGCATAATGTTGTTGCACGGGCGGCTCGGTTCCACGCAGGGAGGGCCCGCATGATAGTTGTCTCCGGGGTAGGTCCTGAGGCCGCCATAGCGGCTCATGTGCTTTATCCGAGTCTTACTCAGGGGGATGCCTACGACGGACCAGCAAGCATGCTGTTTGTGTCACGGGCTCTGACACGAAACCAGGGAGTCAAGCCGCCGTATGAAGAAGGCCGAGAGTTTAGTGGCTTTGACTTACCAGCACTAGTAGCAAAAGAGAAACGGGGCGAGGAAACCAATCTGCGTCTGGAGGATAGCGTAGAAATACAGGCCTTGGGCGCAGTCTGCTTACTTTGCTAAGAACCCATCCAGGATCTTTTCTCCTTGCCGAGACCACCTTTCGGATGTGAGCCGGCTGTTTTTTGGTCTGAAAGGTACCCGGGTAGGTACCCTTCGGAGCTATAGTCAATAAGAAGGCAGTTGGGTTGCATGTGAACTTCTATACGGAGAAGGGTCGGAGTCAGAGGAAAAGATTTTGGATGGGTTCTAAGGAAAGTGGTACGGAGAACCTGGGGTATACTAAAGCGGTTTCTCGCTCATATGGAATGGGGCAACGCCCAGATCGAACCGAGAGAATTAATGCCACATAATTTACAATTGTAATAAGATTCAATATAATTTCTGCATTATGGCATTTTTTGGAGAAAAACAAGCAAGGATTGAGGAACTTGAAGGTGAGCTGGGTACTGCGCATAGCGAGGTGCATCGGCTGAGGGGTGCGCTCGCAGTAGAGCTTTCCGTAGATCCGCTGGCCGAAATAATAAGGACAGAACTAGACAGGGCCTTAGCAACTGGTGTCGCGGAGGACGTCGCACGTGGTCAGGTCATTGTTGCAGTTATGAACGAACAGCGGCCACTTTTGGAGGCTAGTCTTAGGGATGATCTGCTAGCGAGAAGAGGTGAGGAGTTCAAGGAACAGTATTGGGCGAATGAGGCACCTACGCTCAAGCGTGAGCTAGATGAAGTATATGAAGAAGATGGGACCTACACTGATGCTGAGCAAGCTGCAAGGGATGCTTGGCGTGCCGAAATTAGGCAAGGACTTATTGAAGCGCGTCAGCTTACTGTCACTGAAGAGATAAGCACGGGTCCAGCTCACGAAAGCCTTCTGGCGGAAGTCCGGGTGGAGGTCGAGGAATCAGATGAGATTGCTCGATTTACGCGGGACAAAAAGTCAGAATTTTATGATCAATGGCGTCCAGAAATAGTTGCAGAGGTCAAAGCAGGGAAGCTGGCTGAGCTTGAGGCTGGTGAGGCAGGCTTCAAGGAAAGCTATAAGCGGGAGTGGCTGGATTCTCGGACTGGTCGGGAGTTTGCGCATGATACCGAAAGGAACCTTAGGTATAAATGGGAGCGAGCCTCTGATGAGGAAATACAGGAAACAGTACAAAGCGATAGGTTAGCCGCAATTCTGGCTGAGCGGGCAGCCCAAATGGAGGAAAAAGCTAGACGCGAAGTAGAAGCCACTAAGCTGGGTAAGGCGTTTGAGCGCCGGGGAATCGACACAACTGCCATTGGTGAAGAGACGGTAGTGACGGTGTACCTAGGAGAGATAGCAAGCGAACAGCGCGAGATTCCACGAACTGATGGCTATAGTGGTATGCATAGGGTAGAGCAGACAGGGGTGGTGTACGGAAGACGAATTTCCTTGGTGGGGCTCGGTGAAGGTAGTTTTGAGGTAACTGACGACAGCCTGCATGATTCAGAGTCACCTTGGGAGCAGAATGATGCGATAGAGCTAGGTACGGTGGTCTCTGTGGGTCGAAGGGTTATTAAACCAGGTGGGGCCACCTTGGAGCCGCGGCTTAGGCCCGGTGTACCACTATACTTCGATACGGATACCAGTGACTCTGACATTACGAATGCAGGCTTAGATATCGCGACGGTCAAGATTGACGGTGTGTTTGCTTCGCCGGTGGAGTTTGAAAGAAAAACCTAAGCCTACGACATTTTTACAGCACCTGTTGCTGACTGGTTCAGGTAGAATAGGTTCATATTTATAGAACAGGTAATACGCCTGTAGTTTTTTTGGGGGGGCTTGACCCATGGAAGACACAGAACAACAGCCAGATGAATTCTCCAGTCTAAAAAAAGAAGCCTACTGTAGGCAGATGCCAGGTGGGTGTGACTGTTATAGGTCCTGGCGGGGCGAACCTATTGGATCACCTGCTGTTTCACGTTCCATAAAATCTCTGTCTGTGTCCTGATCTGGTTTTATTACTACATAAAGTATACTATGCTGTAGAAAACACCACGCTATGTAGCATTTAAATGGTTATTCTAGTAGGCTATGACACATGTCAGGATCTCGTGAACAAGCCGCAGAATTGCTAGCCTACGTGCAGGAACATCAACCGACCCCGGACCAACCCAATGCAGGTGCTGAGCACTTCTGGGTGCTTGGTCGTACTGAGGATAACGAGGGCAAGCCGGTCATTGCACCATCAACGACTGGTCGCTTGTTCAGGGCAAGCGTGGCGGCTATGTACGCAATGCGAGACGAATTGAACGGGTATGCGCTGAGGGAAGAGGTATCTGATGGATCGGCCGCCGCAGGGCCTCGTTGCTCATACTATAGGCCAAGTAGTGGACTTGGTGGGTGAGAAGTTTGTGTTTCATACGCCAGACCTTGCCGCGAGTTTTGATCCAATGGCGCATGTTGTGAACGTTCCGGTTTTACATGAGTATGCAAAAACAGCCCGCCCCAAGGACTTTAGGCTTCCCCATCTTTTAGGACATGGGCTTATTAAGGTTTTGCCGATCGCCACCACCCATATAATGAATACTTATATTGATAGAGAAACGACTAATTAATTTTACATCGTTTGTCTGCTGCGACTTGCGCTAGAATGAGGCTAATCATAAGAAGTACCGCAGCAATGTAAACGAGGAGTCCACCTTTTGGAAGATATTCTGGAGCCCAAAGAAGAAGCCTACGAAGCATCAGACGTTTTTCTGTGGGCAAATAACCTGGTGCAGGTCAAAGAAGAACTGCGTATAGAAGTGTTTCTGTTCAATAAAAATTATGTGGTGTACAAAACCACTGTTAGTAAGGACCTGCGCAAAACGTTGGAGCCGCTACTGATAGACAGTCTGCTGGAATTTGTCCTGGCCGGAGCAGAGGAAGGGCTGGTGGTGCGGGAGTTTGAAGAGGGTGAGGCAGAGGGTAAGGTCCTGCAACGTACCCGCCTGAAAAATGTGGATAGTGCCCGGGTGGTGTTGGGCTGGCTGAAGACCCAGGAACATGAAATAGAGACGTTTGTAGAAGAAGAGCATGACTTTAAACGCATCAAAGGCGTGCTGGTCCGCTGCAGCCACCCGGACCTAAAAAAGCCTTTTTATATCATCAAATCACTGCCGGCTAACATGACCATGAAAGGCAGTACCGCATGGATGCTGCGGGCAGGCAAGTTTGTGCCCTTTGATGCCGACGGCTCACTGCAAATTCCGGGGGATAACCAATTGCTGGTGCTGGACCAGGATATCTATGTCTTTAACCAGGCCAAGCTGGAAAGCCTGTTTGGCTATAACGCCAAAAAGTACGGCATTGCCGTGGCAAAGATGCAGATGATTGGCGAAAGCTTCAAGCTCAGCTACACGGAATCTTCGTTAGAGGAAATGGTCAAAGGCAAGAAATCCCTGGTCAACAAACTGCAAAAGCTTGACCCTACGGTCACTAATCAAGAGAAGCTGCTTGAACACGCCGACGACCTCGGAATTGAGCTCATGCTGGATGATACAGGGGCGATAATCCTCATGGACGACAAAGATTTGAACAAATTTGTGAATCTGCTGAACGACGACTACATGGAGTCGCCGCTAACTGGTCTGCGCTATGAAATCAAAAGCAAGAAACTGATCAAAGATCCTGATGAAGCGGAGAGCTTGAAGCAACTCTGAGAGGATGCTACATTACGCGGTAGTTTATTTATAACCCTAAGTAGGATGCATGAGTGACGAAGCCATAGGACCAGAGGCAGGTGGACTATCTTATGATGAGGCCCAACAGCGCCGTGTTAATACTTTCTTGGTGGCCGATCTAGCGCGCGAGTTTGGCGCCGACAATGTGCCAGAGGATCGCCTGGCCGAGATCGGCTATGTTCGGCATTCAGATGGTACTTTGGCGCCGGCAGACCTTGTGCGGGAGAGCCGCGAGGCTACGCTTGCGGACAAACAGGCCGACAAGCCTTTTGAAGAGCCACTGCATGTAGAGTTGCCAGCAAGCGGTGTGCGCACGAGTATGAGTCCTAATCTGGTACGAGGGTTCCTGGCTGCTGAGCAGAAAATATCCAGGATGATTCTCCTTGCTCCGAGCGTTTCCGAAGATGACTCGGTCTTTCCTGAGCGTACCAGGCAAGTCGCTCGATGGTTTAGTTCTGAAGACGCCCTTCCAGAGGATTGGCCAGTGGTTGAGTCTACTGTTGTGCACAGCTTTACGTCGCCGATGGCTCAGTTTATATCGATACCTGGTGAAGGTGAAAGTGGGGGATACCCCCACCGGGCTAGCGGCGAATACAGAGGGGAGTCTGTTCTGACGCCTTACACAGAAGATGGTATTACGCTGCCTGGCGGCGCTGTGGCAGAAGTAAGCAGGGAGGTGGAGGCTCAGCGTGCTTTCTGGGCGGACTTATCCAGCTTGCGCCAGGAGAATAACGGGGCACGGGATTTTGATACAAGGGATCTCTCTGCATCGGGCGACTTTGATGAGGTGGAGTTCACCATTCGGCAGACTGCTGATTCTGGTGAGCAGGCTGAGCGGTCAGTGCAGGAAGCGGCTGATATGCTGGCTGGATTGAGCGCACAGGGTATAGCGACCCCAGCCCAGGTGGGGCTCTACGGCCTTGGCAGACTGCTTCACAGTCGGCTGCCGGAGCTTGACTGTGCTGTAGAGCTGGGAGCTTGCGGGGATATGGAGGCGGCGCAGCAGGTGATGGCTACGCGCATGGCAGAGGTACTGGCTCAGCGCAGTGCGGCGCGAAAGACCGCCCAGACTCAACTCAGAGAGGCGCGACAATCAGGACAAGGTATAGACGAGGCTGAAAGTCAGCTCAAACTTGCCAAAAAAACACAAAAAGAAGTCGCCACGCTTGCAAACGGTGTGGCAGATATTCTAGATAAGCCGCGAGTGCTGGCCGACTACTTTAACCACGCCTTTGATGGACTCCAGAAGTATCTTTTAACTTCAAACACTGCTTCAGTGACACTTAGCCTCGTGTCCGACGTTGATCCTGTGCTGGACGCGAATCCGGGAGAAGTAAGCGGTGACTGTACAGATGGACTGCCACTACCTTTTCTGGATCCAGAGACCCGGCTGTATAACATCAAGGTTAAGGATGAAGATGGCGAGCACGTCGGCGGCATATATCTCCTCTATGCTGATGATAAAGAAGGGAGGACTCAGGCGTGGCACCTGGACGCAACCCAAATTCCAAGTTATCGCATTGATTGGCCACAGGCTGCACCCGTACTCCTTACTGCGCTTCATGAAGCAGCTCAGGAAAAAGGCGTGTCAGAGCTGACGGTCAATAATGGTCTTCCACTAATTTCCAACTATGAGTACGTAGCCAATGCCTTCCAGGAAGTCACAGATGAGGTGCCAGAAAGTGATCCCTTGTTCAGGGTGGTTGCCGAGAGTGTGAAAAGAGTAACCCAGCGTGTTAGGGCTCATGGCGGTGAGGAGGTCCAGAGCGTGCCACAATTTGATCCAGGCGCGGGGCTTAGGAGATTTGTGCCACGTCCTGTCGAAGAGTGACGCGTTCTTGTGATGCCGTACGGCTAAAATATGCGTATACTTAAAGGTCTGATGGATCAGCTTTTAGCATTAGAGATTATGGGGGCAGGGGAGAGCATACTGCTGACCGGGCCGGCTGGCTCTGGCAAAACCTATGTGTTAAATGAGTTTATTCGCCGGGCCAAACGTGCCGGTAAACACGTGTCGGTGACTGCCACAACCGGCTTGGCGGCAACGCACCTGAACGGTAACACCATTCATTCCTGGAGCGGCATTGGTATACATGACGAACTGCCCGCCCGGTTTCACGAGGGGCTGGCAAAGGGCAGGCAGGAAACAATTGCCAAGACCGATGTTCTGATCATCGATGAAATATCTATGCTGCATGATTACCGTCTGGATATGGTGGACCAGATTGCCCGCAAGGTCCGTGCAAAGGACGAGCCCTTTGGGGGTATTCAGGTGATCCTGTGCGGTGACTTTTTCCAGTTGCCGCCCGTTACACGGCATGACAGCCGTCCTGGTGGCTTTGTCGTGAATTCGCAGGTCTGGCAAGAGCTGGAACCTGTTGTGTGCTATCTCAGCGAACAGCATCGGCAGGACGATGACGCTTACCTGGAGATTCTTAATGCTATGCGTGCTGGCGACATCCGTCGCCGCCACGCCGAGGCACTGCTTGGCCGGCGCGGTGCCTACGATCCGTTTAACGAAGTCACCGAACTTTACACCACAAATGCAGACGTAGATGCTATTAACCAGGCCCGGCTGGCGCAGCTGGAGGGCGATGAGCATGTCTACCGCATGGACACCACAGGCAAGGCTCACTACGTCGAGACCCTGGGAAGGTCCTGTTTGGCCCTCCCGGCCCTGGTGCTAAAGAAAGGTGCTCTGGTAATGTGCGTCCGGAACAATCCGGAAAAAAGGTACGTCAACGGTTCACTTGGGATGGTACTGGATTTTGAGGAAAATACCGACTATCCGATTGTAGAACTCAAGAATGGCCGCAAACTTACTATTACGCCAGAGACATGGGAACTGCGTGACGGTGACAAAAAGCGGGCCAGCCTGACGCAAATTCCGCTGCGCCTGGCCTGGGCAATTACCGTGCACAAAAGTCAGGGCATGACACTGGACGGTGCCCGGGTAGACCTTAGCAAGGCTTTTGTAGAGGGTATGGGATATGTGGCATTGTCCCGGGTGCGCAGCCTGGAAACCCTCAGCCTGGCCGGTATTAATCAAATGGCCCTTAGGGTGAGCCCTATTGCGCTTGAGATTGACCAGCAACTCAGAAGCCGGGCTCAGTCTGATGCCCGGCGTTTTGAACATTTACGGGAGCTTGCCAAGCAGCGGGCCCAAGAGGCTCCGGAAGAGAAGACCGCACCTCATCAGCCTGGAAGCTGGAATGAAAGGCTGGAGAAAATGCGTGAAAAATATCCTAATGCCTACAGACCATGGGGCAAGGCTGACGATCAAAGGCTTATGGAGCTTTTTCAGGAGGGTCATGAGGTCACCCTCAAGTCGCTGACGGACACCTTTGGCAGGCACCCGGGCTCCATCCGGGCCCGGTTGAAAAAACACTTTGGTGAAGACGCTGTAGTAACACTACGCAACAAGAGCAAAAATAAGTAACCCTAAGGTATACTTACTAGAGGTCACAACATGCTTGCCAACAATACTATGTATGCCGCGTTACCGGTCCTTGATATAGCCCAGGCCATGGATTTTTATGGAAAGACCCTGGGACTTACGATTGTGGACCAAAACGAAAACGGCGTGTGGTACCAGACCGGGACAAGCCGTATAGTCCTTTACTATTCGGAGTTTGCTGGTACGAATGGAGGCACTGCTGCTATTTGGGAGGTAGGTGACCCCAGAAGTACCGTCAGGTCCCTCCAGGCCCGGGGTGTGCAGTTTGAAAAATATACGCTGCCGGGGGCTCGTCGTCGGGGATACATACACCACTTTGCCCGGTACGACGCGGCGTGGTTTAAGGATCCTTCAGGCAACCTTATTTGCATTACGCACCACCTTTAAGTAAGGAGGGGGAACCCGGAAACAGGGCTTCCCAAGGGTTCCTCCTCCTTAGACTCGCTTCGCTCGTGATCCTCCCCCTCCAAATGACTGGATTTTTTATGAATAAATCATAAAAAATCCAGGATATGATTATAAGCTTCAGGTGGCAATAAGGTGGTAGACTGGGGGTATGAGTCCCGTTAAACTCCACTTAACTCTATATATTTTTCTGGTGAGTGGCTGCTTGCGCCGGCTTCAATCGTTATCCAAATGCACGGTAGTTTCTTGGAGTTTAACGGGATGAGGCGACGTAGAAGAAAGCCCAGTGTATATGCGTTTATTGATAGCCAGAACTTAAATGTCAGCACGCAAAAATTGGGTTGGAAAATGGATTGGCACAAGTTCCGGCTGTTTTTAGCCGAAAAATACGGTGTTACAAAAGCCCTCATGTTCATTGGCTATGTGCCGGAGTTTGAGGACATGTACGTACAGCTGCACGAGACCGGCTACGCCGTGGTGCTCAAGCCCACCTTCGATATGACCCGGCCACGCCCGGAAGCCCCGGAAAAAGAAGAGGATAAAAAGCAAACCAAAGGCAACATAGACGCCGACCTGGTGTTGTGGGCCATGAAGGAGATTCAGAATTATGATAAGGCAATCATCGTATCCGGAGACGGTGACTTCTACGCACTGGTCGAATACCTGGAGGAACAAAAAAAGCTTCTGAAAATCCTTGCCCCAAGCGGGCACTATTCCGGCCTGTACAATGCCTACGACAAATACGTTGATCGCATTGACCAGCACCGGCGCGAACTCGCCTACTATGACCGCAAAAAGCGAAAACCCGGCCCCAAAAAATGACGTGACGCGACAGGTCTGCCGGACTTTCTGGGCAAACACACCTCACGATATACCCGCACAGCCTTGCGCTACGCTATAGACAGGTTGCCGCCAAAAACCAGCACGTATTACCTGTGCTTAAAATGATCTACTGGGGTTTAGTTTCTACTAAACGTTCCAAGGGTATCCCGGGGACGAGCGAACTTCGGCAATATTCAGCTCATCTCGCTGGTAGGCGATGCCCCGAAACGCTTCTATGGCGGGGGTACAGTAACTTCGCAGAATCTCTTGGGCGGTGGGGGTATCAATTACTACTTCGGGTCCACTGTCTAGCGCACCATCCCGTAGATCAATCTCGGCCGCAGAAGGTTCGTCATCCGGTACTTCCCAATCGGTTACAGCCATGTTATTTCCCATATCGTTAACTGGTTGCTTGATCCACTCCTGGGACAAAGTTAAATAGTGGTTATAGTCTGACACTTCCGTCTGCGCAACCGTCAGTTTTGTGTTGCCAATGGATGGAACGTCCCTGGTAGTGATCAGAGCTCTTTCGCCGAGCGATCGTTGCAGTTGGGCCGTACAATCGGCCTGGACAGTGTCTAATGAGCCTCGGAGTGCTGCCCCTCCTGTGTTCCAGAAGGTTGCCACTGCTAACTGGCGTTCGGGACCAAAGGCGACATCAACCGTATACAGTTCGTGCGGAAAAATAACTGGCTGTCGTTGTGGTGAGGCACCTGGATAGGGAGTTGGTTGTGACATACAGTATACATTTACATTTGTTCATGAACTGTTATATGAGAATTCTCTCATTTTGACCGTAGATTTTTGGCTGCTAGAATGAAGTCACAGACTAATCAAAGCGAGGGAAAAGTGGGAAGCAACGCTCAAAAATGGGACTTTTCAGGTTTGAGAGCAGTATTTTTCAACTGCACGTTGAAGAAATCGCCGGAAAAGAGCCATACAGAATTACTTATTGAAGTCAGCCGGCAGATTATGCAAAAGCATGGTGTGCAGGCTGAGGTCATACGGCCGATAGATTACGATATTGCCACCGGAGTCTACCCGGATATGCGTGAATACGGCTGGGAAACGGACGAGTGGCCAGAGATTTACAAAAAGGTACAGGCAGCTGACATCCTGGTCATAGCCGGGCCCATATGGCTGGGCGACAACAGTTCCCAGACTAAAAAGATTATTGAGCGGCTCTACAGTAATTCCGGGGAGCTGAACAAGGCAGGGCAGTACGCCTTTTATGGCAAGGTCGGCGGCGCGCTTATAACCGGCAACGAGGACGGCATAAAGCACTGTGCTATGAACGTTCTCTACAGCCTGCAGCACATTGGCTATGCCATTCCGCCGCAGGCAGATGCCGGCTGGATCGGCGAAGCCGGCCCGGGCCCCAGCTACGGTGACAAGCTAAAGGATGGCAAAAGGGTAGGGGTGGACAACGATTTTACCAACCGCAACACGACCTTCATGACCTGGAACCTCATGCATATGGCCCAAATGATCAAAAATGCTGGCGGCATCCCAGCTTACGGCAATCAGCGATCCAAATGGGACGCGGGTACTCATTTTGATTTTGAAAACCCGGAGTATAGATAAGAACTCCGAACGGTAGTTCTGAATCACCCTCACTTCGTAATTGCTGGCCTTAAAGTGCGGGCCAGACGATAGTTTTGCCGGTATGCTATATAAGTGATATAATATACTCAACTAATAGGAGTCACCGCATGGGATGGTTTGAAAAAGGCCCGCAGGTACTTACGGGACGGGCAAGACGAGTTGCAGCAGCCACTCTTCTGGGGCTGGCGTCTGGATGTGCCTCACCTTGGGGGGAGCCTGCTCCGGGGGCGGCAGATGATGCTGCGGTGGTTGAGATAAGCGTGACGGACAACAGGTTTACCTGGCCGGATGGCACAGAGTTTGAGCCGGGCCAAGAGGTAGTTGCTCACCTTACAAACAGGGGGCAGGTCCCACATAATGCGCTGTATATGGGCGGCCATCATGATCATGATGGAGCAGTGGAGGAAGAGCCCCAAACTATAAAAACAGGCGACACGATCACACTTCGTTTTGAGGCCGTGGCGGGCAGCATGATCCACTGTACTTTTCACGAGGCAGACATGTTCACGGCAGTGCCAGTAAACGAGTAGTCACCACTGAGCTGTTATAATGCTCAGTAAATGAACGAAAACAGTAACGATAAGATTTTCCCAAAACACTTTTTCTGGGGGGCAAGTACGGCAGCGCATCAGGTAGAGGGCGGACTGGAGAACCAGTGGACGGTCTGGGAGCTGGCCCACGCCAAGGAGCTGGCCCAAACCGCACACCAACGTTTGGGCTGGCTGCCAAGCTGGAACGACATTAAGGAGGAAGCCGAGGACCCTGACAATTACGTGTCCGGCAAAGGCGTAGAGCACTACAAGCGGTACAAGGAAGACTTTGATATTGTCCAGCAGCTGCACATGAACGCCTTCCGGTTCGGCATAGAGTGGTCGCGCCTGGAACCAGAAGAAGGCAAGTGGGATGAGGAAGCCATTGAGCACTACCGTGAATACATTCGGGAGCTGCGTGCCCGGCATATAGAGCCGTTTGTTAACTTATGGCACTGGACAGTACCCATCTGGTTTGACGCAAAAGGTGGGTTCAAAAAGCGGGCAAATATCAAGTACTTTGAACGGTTTATAGAGAGGGTAGCCGAGGAGCTGGTGGATGACGTCGGCTACATTATTACGCTGAATGAACCCAATGTCTTTACGGTCTTTGGGTACACAACCGGTGAATGGCCGCCAGAGGAAAAGAATCTCCTCAGTTCCATGCGGGTGTACTTTAACCTGGTTACGGCGCACAAGCGGGCATACAAAATACTCAAAAAACGCAAACCCATGCTGCAAATAGGTATAGCCCAACAGCTGGCAAATATCCAGGCAAAGCGGCCGCATAACTTTTTTGACCAGCTTTCGACCAAGATTATGCGTACTGCCTGGAACTGGTGGTTTTTGGCCCGCGTCAGAAACTATCAGGATTTTGTAGGGTTCAACTATTACTTTACCGACTACTACACGGGCCTCATGAAAAAGATTAACCCCCATGTACCTCTGAATGACCTGGGCTGGTATATGGAGCCGGAAGGACTGTACCCGTTACTACTCCGCACCTGGGCCCGCTACAAAAAACCGATTTACGTCACAGAAAACGGGGTGGCTGATGACACCGACGACTATCGCCGATGGTGGCTGGAGGAAACAATAATAGCCATGGAACGGGCCCTGAGTGAAGGGGTTGACCTGCGCGGCTATTTCCACTGGAGCCTGCTGGACAATTTTGAATGGAAATACGGCTGGTGGCCCAGGTTTGGGTTGGTAGAGGTAGACCGTAAACGCAACATGAAACGGACTATTCGTCCCAGTGCCAAATGGTTTGCTGCCAGGATCAAAAACATTACAGAAAGTTAGAGCCTGTTCACAATCTCGCTCCCGAGCCCAAAATTGCTCCATTTTCTTTTAGAAAATCAATAGCAATTCGTTCCAGGTTTCCTATCCTACCTATAGGTACGGCTGGGGAGCTGGGGTGTATTGACGTCAGAATGGGTGATTTTGGGACGGGATTGGAGATTGTGGACAGGTTCTTAGAACAGGTTCTGGAGTAAGAATTCTCACATTCTATGTCAAACCGACTACTTATACTTTGACCATATAAATTGAGGGGGTTAGGTATGATCAGCAGGCTCGCCGGCCGTTTAGTATATATGGGCCTCACGTTACTGGTGGTCGTTGCAAACCTCCTGGCAACAACTATCGTTTCTACCCCGGTTCAGGCAGCCGGAGCGGCTGCCCGGGTATATCTGACGTTGCCCGACCAGTCCAAGCTGGTGGAACGGCAGGCTGACATTCCTTTTACCAATAATCTGGCACCCGGGGCCCAGGATCTGAATGTGCGGGTAGATCCGCAGAAGACCTTCCAGACCATGGATGGGGTAGGGGCTACCATGACTGAGTCGTCTGCGTACCTATTTTCTACCAAGCTATCTGCAGCGCAGCGCGGGCTGGTGTCTCATGCTTTATTTGGCAAGCAAAATGGCGCAGGTATAGACGTGGTTCGCGTGCCTTGGGGTCTGACTGACTTTTCGCTCGGCGAATATACCTATAATGACAACCCCGGGGGCGGTACTGACGAGCCCCAAAGTCAGTTTTCCATCAATCATGATTTGCAATACCTCATCCCGCGATTACAGGATGCCAAGAGTGTAAATCCTAACCTTAAAACGATCATGGCGCCATGGTCGGCACCGCTGTGGATGAAATCAATGCCGATTCCTGATCGTCCCTATGCAATCGGTCCGCTCAAGCCCGAGTACTTTGATTCGTATGGAGCGTATCTTGTCAAAGCGATCAATGGCTACGCAGCAAACAACCTGACACCGCATGCTTTTAGCACGCAGAATGAGCCGTTTACTCCTACCTTCAACCCTTCTATGTTCTTTTCCCCGGCTGCTCACCAGCAGCTGATTCGGGATAACGTTGGCCCCAAAGTTGCCGCTAACTCTGTTAAGCCGCAGCTGCTGGCCCATGATGATGATTGGCAGGATGAGCGGGATACCGCCAACCCGATGTATGCCCCCAGCGTCCTGTCTGACCCAAATGCTGCACAGTACATTGATGGCGTGGCCTATCACTGCTATCACGGCGAATCGACCAGGCAGCTCCTTGTACAAAAAGCTCATCCGACCAAAAATATCTACGTAACAGAGTGCACAGGGAGTAACACGCCGCCAGAAAGTTGGGACGATGACTTCCGGTGGGGTCTGCGCAATATGATCATCAACCCGACCCGCAATTATGCCAGGTCATCTCTGTACTGGAACCTTGCGCTTGATGAGAATGCCGGGCCAAAGACATATACGAATGCCGGTTGCCAAAATTGTCGTGGTGTCATGACTGTTACTAACGCCGGGGGAGTGGCGTTCAATACTGAGTACTACATTCTGGCGCACTACGGCAAGTTTATAGATCCGGGCGCACAACGCATTGACTCTACAACCTACGGTGAAGGTTCTATTGAGACGGTCGCTTTCAAAAACCCAAGTGGTAAGAAAGCCCTGATTGCCTTAAATTCTGGCGGCCAGGCAAGAACCTTTACTATACGTGAAGGCAACAAGGCCTTTCGGTATACTTTGCCGGCTGGGGCGGCAGCGACTTTTACCTGGGAAGGGGCTGACAATACTAAAGAGGACGTAGATACAGGCCGAATCGAAGCTGAAAACTACGCGTCTTCATTGCCGGCAGGGCAGCAAATTGTTCCTATTGTCGACGGGGGCAAATCCGGCAAAGCAGTGTATCTGGCCAACAATGAAGAATTGCGTTTTACGAACGTTCCACTGCAGGCAGTACCAATGAGCTTTCAAATTCGTTATCGTACGCTGGGCAGCGGCACTATAGAATTCCGGCAGGATAGCGCCACCGGACCACTCCTGGGCAGCGTGCCTTTTTCCCCAAGTGACTCCGTGACGTCACCCGTGGCTACAGGCACCGTACCACCAACAGCAGGAACGCACACGCTCTATGTCGTAGCTAAAGGGGCAGGAAGCGGGGAGTTGATAGAACTCAACTGGTTCAAGTTTGCCCAGACACCTGCCAGCGGTGAACCTGTGGCTGGCAAAGCCGCCTGGAAAGCCTACGGCGTATTTGCCGGCGGGACGGATGTGCCGGCAAACATCCTGGATAGTAACAATGCCACGCGCTGGACAACGGGCTTCCCGATGACCTATGGCCACTGGCTGACCATTGACCTCGGCAAACTTACTTCTATGAGCAGCTTGGGGGCATATTCACAACTTGGTGATCGCCCACACAAGCTCAAGATCGAGGTTTCTGATGATGGGCTGAACTTCACGACCGTGGTGAATAACTACGTCCCTCCTGCGGACCTTTACGCTATTCCATTTAACCAACGGATTGTGGGACGCTACATCCGCCTCACTGAACTTAGTGAAGATAACCCGGCGGCCTGGTGGTCAATGAACGAGATCAACCTTTACAACAACTAAGTCGCGCAAACAAGTCCAAGAAGGAAAGTACCTGAATCTCAAAACCCCACTGCTCCACTGTCATTGTCTGGCTTGACCAGACAATCCAGTTTTTTTACTACCAGATCCTCCGGCTTGACCCTGGGCTTGATTGGGGGATGACAGGGGTGGGTTTTGAGGTTGGATGGGGCTATTGACAGTTGAACAATTTGGTAGTATAGTATGACTATGACAAAAGCTGATACTTTAGCCGACATAGACACAGCAGAAACACAACAAATAAACAGACGCCAACGGGTTGCCAAGGTCGCCAGGAAAGCTACAACGGTAGTTGGCGTCGGAGCCGGGCTTGTAATAGGGGCCGGTGCAATGCCGGAAGATACGCTTCCTTACGAAGTGGGCAAACAGTTGCCTGTGGCGGAAGGGCTAGTCGAACGTATTCACGATGCTACGCACCCTGATGATTCCGGAGTTCCAGACGACCTCGTACGAATGCACCCCGGGGCAGAAGCGCTAGAGCGCGGAAATCAAGTTCAGCAGGAAGGGGCTTCGCTAAAACTCCCCGAAAATCCAGCTGACCTCATCATTGCCGTAGAAGACCCGGGACGGCAGCCCGGTACGCCCGAAGATCAGTCTCGAAGGCAGTACCCCCAAACGTAGCTAGCGTGTGTAAAGATCACGGTACCGCTACATGTTGTGGATAAGTGACTAACTTTAGTAAACCTGTGGAAAACAGCCGTAAGAACGGCTGTTTTTCTGTGTAAAAAGCTTGCGCGTGGGTAGGAGTGGGTTGTACACTCATGTCAGTGGGTAAACGTGGGTAGCCCAAAATCGACTACCTCACGTAGCAACCCAGTAGCTGTACTACTGGGCGCAAAAATAAAAAACCACTAGCAATTTAAACGGGACGGACTGAGTGGCAGTAGATTACTTTGAGAGAAAGCTTGACGACAAGCGTCGGTTGACAATTCCAACCGAGCTTCGATCCGAGTTTGCCTCTGGAGTAGTGCTGACACGCGGATTCCAAAACTATTTGCACCTGTACCCCAAGGACGTCTGGGATAAGCTCATGGAGCCAGAGCTCCAAGGCAACATCCTGGACCAACGAACGGCGGACCTGAACGTCAAGTTCAGAGCAGGCAAGACAGAAGCGGCACTGGACCAAAAGCAGGGTCGCATCGTCATAGAGCAGCATTTACTGGATTACGCTGTCATCGACCACGACGTCACCGCAGTAAGAGCAGGAAAATACTGGCGCCTCACAGCCACCCAGTAAATTCCCAGGCAGCCCCTTAAAAATTTGGCAGTTTAGTCTCAGATAGCACGTCTCGGACTCCGGCACTTCTTTACGCTTTCGGATGGAAAATTCCAAACTAGACGGAACATAACCACCGATTGGAAAGAGCAGCCCAAGAACAAATTTATTTCGTTCCTGGCGCGATGAGAAACCCAGAATGGGTGTCTCATTACCGAGGTTAGCTATCTGGCAGTCACGCATATGGATGAAGGTACCAACCATACAAAAAACCTTTGTACCTTACATCAAAACACCTCCCAAAACTCCACCTCACACATAAGTCTCTCAAAAAGTTGATTCGTACTTAGAACTTCGTAGGTTTTTCAAAAACCCACAAAATATGGTTCCAAGAAAACAAATCAACACTCGGGGTCCCCATAAAACCCGTTTTATAGGGCTTCGCACAAAAACAAAAACTTTTCAAAAAACAAAAAGCGGACTGCTGGATAGGTGACCTTGCATGATTCGAACGCAAAAAAATGCGCAAGAATCAACAATCTGGTAAAATCTTTTTGAAACAAGAAGATAAAATCAAAAACAAAAATGCATGAAAAACACCAAAACAAACAACCAAAATCAAACTAATCAACATTTTCCAGTGCTGCCTGATGCAGTCCTTCACTATCTCCAACCAAAAAAAGGGGAATCGTATCTGGACCTCACGGCCGGATACGGAGGGCACGCGGAAGCTCTACTGGAACGCACCTTACAACCAGGCACATCTACTCTTGTAGATCGCGATCACCACGCAATTGCATATTTGCATGACAAGTTTGCGGGCAGTGGCATCCAGATAATCCACCAGGATTTTTTGGGCGCAAGCCAAGAACTTATACAGGCAAATAAACAATTCGATTTGATTTTGGCTGATCTTGGGGTTTCGTCACCGCACCTTGACAATGCAGGCAGGGGTTTTAGCCTTCGGACAGAAGGACCGCTGGATATGCGCATGGACCAGACACAAAGCCTGACGGCGGAAGTCATAGTCAACGACTATGATGAAGCGGAGTTAAGCTATCTAATCCATGAGTATGGCGAAGAGCCGCGAGCACGCAAAATTGCTCGTCTGATAGTGGAACATCGTCCGATTACTACGACAACAAGCCTTGCAAAAGTCGTTGCCCAAGCTTGGCCGGGGCATAGTAAGGTACACCCAGCAACGCGAACGTTTCAAGCGCTTCGTATTGCGGTCAATAGCGAGCTTGACCAAATCAAGCAAGCCATACCTCTGTGGGTAGATCTGCTGGCCCCGGGAGGGCGAATAGTGGTTATCAGTTTTCACAGTCTGGAAGACAGAATTGTGAAACAGCAGTTCAAAGAACTGGCTGGTAACCGCTACGACGCCGTCCTGACGCTGCTGACTAAGCAGCCTGTCATGGCCGACGACGATGAAATCGTTTCCAATCCGCGTGCACGAAGTGCTAAACTTCGGGCCGCAGCGAAACAAAAACAGCGACCACTCTAAAAATAGGGGTGGAAGCAAAAACAAGAAAGGAAGAGGAATGCCAATCACGGTAAAAAACCTCTCCCGAGCGTACAAAGTAAAAGTCCGGGTTGTTTCATAACCTAGACCTCTTTGTACAAAGGTGTCTCCCCCGGCGCTGGAAACAGCGCTGGGGGAACAAGGAAGCCTCACACAAACATAACAAAAATCCTTCTTTGCTATAGCTTCGAAGGACAGGCAAAAACAAAAATTATGACATACTCATCATCGCTGGCCGTGGGCCGGCAACGCTACGCTGTCGCGCGTAGCACCCAGGGCTCCCAGGCGTTTGGCGCAAAAGCCTGGGGCAAAAATCAGAACACCACCAGCTTTCGTGAACGCGGCAAGGCCGTGGGCCCGATTAGCAACACGATCATTCTTATCGTGTTAGCCTGTCTGGTCGGCCTTTTATATCTGACCCAGGTGACAAAAACCAATGCCTACAGTTACCGTATAAATGATCTCAAAGATCAACAGGTGAGCCTCAAGGCAGAACACGATCAGCTGGCCATTAACTCTGCCCGTCTTCAGGCTCAGGAGCGGGTTAAGAATAGTGCTGTAGCCAGGAAACTCGTCAGTGCTGCGCCGGCAGGCGTAGTGCAGAACTAATACTATTAAAGGAGCCGGATCATTCAGCAGACCAGCGCTTTTCTGAACCCGATTCAACGTATCCGTGTATGGTACGCCTTGGTATTGTTGGTGAGCGCGGTTTTTGTGATCCGGCTGTTTTACCTGCAGGTGATCCGCTATGATCACTACCAAAAGGCGGCACTCACTGTTCAGCTGAAAGAGTATGAGATTCCAGCTGAACGGGGGATTATAGAGGCTCGTAGCGGCGGATCAACAGTCCCTATCGTCTTAAATGAGAAGCTGTATACTCTCTACGCAGATCCTGTATACGTCAAGGATTCACGCCATGCGGCGGATGAATTGGCTCGGGCCGTTGGGGGCAGCGCTGGTGCTTACGAGGGTTTATTAAGCACCCAGGATACCCGCTATGTGATACTGGGCAAAAAGCTTTCCAAAGAGCAGAGCGATAAAGTGAACGTGCTCAAGCTAAAGGGAATCGGGACCCGCGAAGTCCCATACCGCACCTATCCGCAGGGTTCTCTTGCAGCGCAACTGCTGGGGTTTGTAAATGATGAAGGCCAGGGCAAGTATGGCCTGGAGCAGGCTCTGAATGGTGAACTAACGGGTGTACCGGGCCAGCTGAAGGCGATTACGGATGCTGCCGGGGTGCCTCTGGCCGCCAATGAAGACAACGTGAATAGTGAGCCGCAATCCGGCAAACGGGTGGTATTGACCGTTGACATAGGTATGCAACAGCAGCTGGAGGACACGCTGAGGGCTGGCCTGAAGCGGGCGCGGTCAGATTCTGGCAGCGCGTTAATACTGGAGGCCAAGACCGGTGCCGTTAAGGCAATGGCAAACTATCCAACTTTCAATCCGTCCGAGTTTTATAAGGTCGAAAATGGAGAAGTCTTTAGCAATGCGGCCGTGACAGCGCCTCTGGAAGTAGGGTCAATCATGAAGCCGCTGACGGCTGCGGCGGCTCTGGATCTTGGGGTGGTGGGTAAGGACCAGACCTATCATGACCCAAGCCGCTACAAAATAGGCGACGCCGTTGTAAGCAATATTGAAGAAGACGGCGGTCCAGGGACGCGAAGCGTCCGGGATATCCTTCAGTTATCGCTTAATACCGGTGCGACGTGGTTGCTTATGCAAATGGGCGGCGGTGAAATAAACCAGCAGGCGCGTGAGCGCTGGCATGGCTATATGACTGACCACTTCAGGCTGGGGCGGGTAACTGGCATAGAACAGGGATATGAATCAGGCGGTGTTATTCCGGACCCTAACGACGGGTTTGGGCTGAACATCCGCTACGCTAACACAGCCTTTGGACAGGGTATGAGTGCCACGCCTTTGCAAATGGCTGCGGCGTTGGCCGGTGTGGTCAACGGCGGTACCTATTACAAGCCGTATTTGGTAGAAAAAACCATAGATACAGCCGGCAGGGAACAAAAGGACAATCCAAAAGTCGTTCGGGAAAAAGTAGTAAGCAAAGAGGTCAGCAAGACTATCCGGGAGATTATGGAATACACCGTAGAGAAAAACAAATTTCTCTACGGATTCAAGCAAGCATATCCTGCCTACAGCATTGGCGGCAAGACCGGCACTGCCGAGGTGGCCCGGCCTGAAGGGGGGTACTATACCAATGTATTTAATGGGATGTTTATGGGTTTCGTGGGTGGCGATGAACCGCAGTATGTTATTGTGGTGCGGGTAAATCGGCCAAAGATTCCCGGTTATGCCGGTTCCCAGGCGGCTGCGCCCCTTTTTGCTGACCTGACCAGGATGCTCATTAATAATTTTAATGTAGTGCCCCGGACTTAATAAGGTATAACTTCATTTAGTAAATAAGGGGTATAATACAGGCAAACACTATGACAGAAATCATCAATCTATCGCTGCAGACCAGCACTCTCATCGAGATCCTGTTATTTGGCTTTTTTGGTTTTGCCGCGAGTATGGCTTTGACGCCTTTCTATACCACTATTGCCTACAAGTATGAGTGGTGGAAAAAGCAACGAACCGAGGCCATGGGCGGAACTGCAGCGCCTGTCTACGCCAGGCTGCATGCCGCCAAACACAAGCGCAATATTCCAAATATGGCTGGCACGGTGTTCATATTGGCTGTTGCTGCAGTGACGCTGGCAGCCAATCTAGATCGGCGTGAGACCTGGCTGCCTCTGGCGGGTATGCTTGGCGCTGGCATGGTGGGATTCATCGATGATTGGATGAATATCAGGGGTAGCAGCAGCATAGCCGGTATGCGGGCCAAGGCCAAGCTTGGGTTGCACAGCATCGTGGGGCTCGCTGGAGGGTGGTGGTTTTATGCCAAGCTGGATGTTACCAGCTTGAATTTCGGCTTTGGTGAAGTAATGTTGGGTGCATTTGTGATACTGCTGTTTTGGTTTGTAGTTATCGCAACCACTAACGCCGTCAACATCACAGACGGCTTGGATGGTCTGGCCGGGGGGTTGTTGGCCTCATCGTTTGGCGTCTATACCATCATCTCGATAGTGCAAGGGCAATATTACCTGGCAGGGTTCTGCCTATCCATCGTAGGCGCGTTACTTAGCTATACTTGGTTCAACATCTACCCGGCGAGATTTTTTATGGGAGACACCGGGTCGCTGGCGATGGGCACGGCTCTAGGGATTATTGCGTTGCAAACCGATACTATCTATATTTTGCCGATCATCGGCGCTGTCTACGTGGCGGAAACCGGGTCGGTTATTATTAACCGTACTTCACGCAAGTTACGGCACGGCAAGAAAGTATTTTTGTCCTCGCCTATTCACCACCACTTCGAGGCACTTGGCTGGCCGGAAACCAAAGTGACTATGCGTTTTTGGATTTTGGGTCAGGTAGCCGGTGTACTGGGACTGATTCTCTATCTCTTAGGGAGAAAATAGTGATTTGGCCGATGTGTAGCGCGATGATTGCCCGGCAGGGTATTTTTTGTAAACCAAGGGGATTTTGAGGTGAGCTCCAGGCGTCCACTGCTGTCCAGCCGCGGAGCGGTCCAGCGGAAGCACAAGCCGGACTACATACTGATCCTGATAAGCATTTTGTTGCTGGCTGTCGGCCTGATTGTGGTGTACGCCATTAGCCCGGGCCTGAGTGCGCAACGCCGGGTTGGTGAAAATTATTTTGTGACCAAGCAGCTGACTGCTATCAGTTTAGGGATTATTGCTTTTCTGGTGGTGGCCTTTGTACCATTTCGCAAGTGGTATTCCTGGCAGCGTCCGCTGCTTGTGCTGGCAGTTGTCGCTACGCTGGTAGCGCTTGTAACACCGGTTAGTCCGGATTATCCGGCTCACCGGTGGATACGCTTTGCCGGCTTATCCTTGCAGTCTGTCGAGCTTGTAAAGATCGCGCTTATTATTTGTCTGGCGGCTTTTCTGGAAAGGCGCATACAGCTCCGGGAGGCAATCAGTACACAAAAAACTCTCAAGCCGCTCATTATAGTGCTGGGTGCCGTGGGCTTAGCGGTAGCTATCCTGCAGCGGGACTTTGGCTCCACGGCTGTTATAACTGGCATGATGGCCGCAATGGCCTTTGTGGCGGGTCTGCCGCTGGTACGCGTGGCTCAGGTAGGTGTTGTGGTGGTACTGGCACTTTTGGTGCTGATTTTGCCGTTTGGGTATCGACGCGACCGTATTACTACTTTTCTGAATCCAGAGAAGGACTGCCAGAGTGCCGGATATCAGGCCTGCCAGGCCCTCATAGCAGTGGGTTCGGGTGGCTTATTTGGGATTGGGTTGCAAAATAGCGGCCAGGCTTTCGGATACTTGCCGGAGGCGGCAAACGACTCTATTTTTGCTATTGTCTCAGAAAAGTTCGGGTTTGTAGGCGCTACATTTTTAGTCTGTCTGTTTGCGGTATTTTTTGCGAGGATAAAAAATATTATGGAGCGCGCTCCTGACAATTTTTCGCGGCTGATTGTGGCAGGGGTGCTGGCCTGGTTTAGTACGCAGACCTTTATTAATATTGGTGCTATGATTGGCCTACTGCCCCTCAAGGGCATCACCTTGCCGTTCATTAGTACTGGCGGTACGAGCGTAGTCTTTTTGATGGCAGGTGTCGGCCTGGTGTTCAATATTTCCCGGTATACTTCTTATGCGGTTAACAGGGGGGATGACGACAGAACTCTCCCGGAAAGGGGTACCAATGACCATACTGCTGACTGGCGGCGGAACCGGCGGCCACATTACGCCGATAGTAGCCCTCGCCCATGAACTAAAGCGACTCCAACCCGAGGTTCGTGTGATATACATGGGCGAACATAGCGGCAAGTTTGCTCATATGGTGGCAGACAATCCGGACATAGACGAAATCCGGACCATCCGGGCGGGCAAGTTTCGCCGGTACCACGGTGAGTCATGGTTCAAGCGCCTGCTGGATGTGAAGACAAATGTATTGAACCTGCGTGATTTCTTTTATTTTCTGCTGGGGACGCTCCAGGCACTGATACTTATGAGGCGATTAAAACCTGATGCAATTTTGCTGAAAGGAGGTTTTGTGGGGGTACCGGCCGGCCTGGCCGCGGCTTTCTGGAAGATTCCGTTTGTGACGCATGACTCTGACACACTCCCAGGCCTGGCCAATCGTCTGGTAGCACGATGGGCCACCTACCATGCAACAGGCATGCCGGCCGGGTTCTATCACTACCCCAGCCAAAGCGTCAAATATGTTGGTGTGTTAGTGAGCGACAGCCATAAACCGGTAACTTCATCCCAGCAGGCGGCATTTAAGCGGGACTTGGACATCCCGCCAAAAAGTAGACTGGTACTGGTGACAGGAGGCAGTGGTGGAGCTGCACGAATAAACACGGCAGTGAAACAGCTCCTGTCGAAGCTGTTCGAAGATTACGACGATCTGTACGTTGTTCATCAGGTGGGCAAGGGAAAAGCCGGCGTGTACAGGGGCTATAAACATCCCCGCTTGCGGGTATATGAACTGCTTGATTCTATGTATAAATACACCGGAGCAAGCGATATAACTATTACAAGGGCAGGGGCAAACACCTTAGCTGAACTGGGGGTTCAGGGCAGGGCAGGCATAGTGGTGCCCAATCCACTTCTTACCGGGGGCCACCAGCTGACAAACGCCCGGAATCTGGAAGAGCAGGGAGCAGTGGTAGTTGTCAATGAAACAACGTTAGGCAGTGAACTTGACGGGGCAATCCGTCGCCTGTTAGATGACGCCGGGGTTCGCCACAAGCTTGGAAGCCGTCTACAGGCCGTCACAGTACTGGATGCTACTCATCAACTTGCTAAGGTAGTGCTGGGGGTTGCCCAAAAGAACTAGCCACTCCTTGGACCTTGGGCGTAGAATTGACATAGTATGTTCCGTAAAAAACAAACACCAACCAAACAAGGCCGAAATGTCCGCCAGCAACCTGCTGCGAACGTGTTTTCCTATTATGCCAGCCGTTCGTCTGGCGATGGTCAGTCCCGTCAACCGCCGCCAGTTAAACGAAAAGCTCCCAACCTCAGAGCCAGTCAGTGGATGAGCTACCTTCCTTCGTTGGTGGCTGGCATAGCGCTCCTGCTGTGTATGATCTATGTATCTACTCTCAGCGACAACCCAAAGCTACAAGTCGTAGGTAACCCTCCTCAGGCCCAAGGCCTTTTTACTGGCGTGAAGGGTTATGAGGCGGATGTCCGGGCGGTTTTTAGCGAATCGCTATCCAACCGCAGCAAGTTGCTTATAAATACCGACCAGTTGGCCAAAAAGCTCCAGGAAAGGTTCCCGGAGCTGGGTGACATAGCGATTGTGTTGCCGTTAGTGGGCCGCCGTCCGGTTGTGCAAATCCGACCGGCAGAGCCTGCGCTTGTCCTTGGCACATTACAGGGTGCGCTGGTCATTGATGAGCACGGACGGACAATTGCCGATGCAGGCGATGTAGAGAGTTCTATCCTTGATAAACTGCCAACCCTGCAGGACGAAAGCAGCCTGTCCCTGGAGCGCGGCAGCTATGCGTTGCCAAAAGAGACGGTGAGCTTTGTGATGACAGTAGCGGCGCAGCTCCAGGAAAAAAAGCTTGAGATACAATCCATCGTACTGCCGGCAGTCGCCAATGAAATGCATATTCGTCTGCGGAACAGGCCATATTACATCAAGTTTAACCTCCGCGGTGACGGGAGGATTCAGGCGGGAACCCTCATTGCTACAAAAGGGAGGTTAGAGGCGGACCATATAACTCCACGGCACTATATAGACGTAAGGGTGCCAGGAAAAGTCTTCTACAAATAAGTTACGCCAGGCAGCTCAAGGAAAGGGTCCCTATTCCGCTCTGCCCCGGGTGTTCGTAAAACGTTCAGTAAACGAATCATGGCCGCCCAGGGCAAAATATATACAAATATATAAAGTAGGGCAAAAGTCAAAAATTCATAAAGAAGGTGAAGCAGGGAATAAATATATAAAACTAATTAAATCGTGAAAAAGCAAATTTTCACAAGGCACATGAGGATTCTGTGGAAAAGTCAAATTGCGCCGCTACATGCGACAAGCCAGTGAAGCTGGAGGGTCAGCCAGCAGACACTATAACACCTGGGCATAGTGCATTTGATCGGTACTAGTTAGCTGCGGTACAGGGCTTCATAGTTAAAAGGTTCGTCCAACTTCCCCTACGGAAGGTGTATCAGTTCGTCCCACAGCCTCATATTAGAGTCGCAAAATATACATTGTACGACGTCATGTGTCTATGACTTAACTTACATTTCGTGTGGCTGTCCCCGCCCGGCTTTCGACCCCCCATTTTATTTTGTTGTTAGACTTTTCTATGCTCCCTACTTTGCGGCCTTCGAAATTTGCCGGTTCTTTCCAGTTTCTTGCTTTTTTTGATCTTAGCTATAAAAGTAGCTCTGTTCGCTTTTTGTCGTATCCGTATGATGGATACTCAAAAATAATCGTGTTCGTATTTTGTTTAGTCTTCGTACTCTTCCAGTAGTTTGAGATCGGTTCTTTGGGCTTTCCGTCCGTCCGAATTTTCCGGCTCAAACCGCATGTTTGCATAGGCTTATGTAGTTGATTAGGTGTTGTTCGGGTTTTGTTTATTTTGATGTAATGTCTTGTAGGCTTTATAAAGCAGCGGAATTCTTATTTCCAGGTGTGCTGGGAACGCTTCTGTGGTTGGTTCTGTAAGCACATAGCCGACATGAGGTACTCTGCCCTCTCCCGAACGGTACCCTCGGTAAACTGCTATGTCGGTACTCTCGATAAGTGAGCTCTCCCTTAGCGCTTGAACCACAGAAATAACGGTAGGATTCGAAAACCCTGTTAGCTCTTCGAGCCTGGTTATGCTGGGGGGTTCGCTAGATAAGGCTATGGCCGCTAACATATCTTCTTGCCTCAGGGCTCGTATGCCACGCCTTCCGCTCCCATGTTCCACGTAGAGAGGAGAGTCGACTGGTCTGAGGTAGCTTTCCGGTTCATTTGATTCTGTCATAAAAGTATAGAGTATATACTAGTACGATCAATTTCAATACGCAAGCTGACCCACATACACTTTGTCAATCTGAACTTGACCGGCTATCCATTCGGACGGGCCGGACGGGTTCAGAATCCAGTTCTCCTTGCTATGGCCTGGATGCCCCCGTATCAAGCACGGGGCAAGCTCCTCAAGTCCGGCATGACATGAGAACTGTGATTTATGAATACGGAGCTGGAGGTTGTATTTCGTTTGGTTCGATTTTGCCGTCAGCGCAAACCGTAGGGTCTGCGTTAACGGCTGCGGAAATGGCCTCAAAAACTTCTGGATCCATTTGCGGCCATCCTCTCAGCCAGTCTAGTCTGGTTCTCCCTGTTGGGCAACAGAGCCCTCAACGCAAGCATATTCTATCGCCAAGCTAGCAGTAACCATTTCTGTCGGCTCATAGCCGTTGCGGTAAACATACACAGTTACTCCGTCACCTTCGTCACTTGCCACTACCTTGCTCTCATAGGCTATGTCTTCGATGGCATCAACCGGTGAAGTATCGGCTCCCGCGGAAGGATCATCCTCAGAGCCGCAAGCGCTCAAAATCCACGAGGCTACGACCAGGGGAACAATTCCATACGTGAGCTTATCAGTTGGCTTGAATCTGTCCATGATCATAAAACCTTATAATAAATTATGCTACTTTGCAAGAGCGAACGTTAGCGGGGGAACTTAGGTACTTACTATTCCGCAAGGGCGTAGGTGGCTTTGGCGACGCGTTTGAACTGTTGTTTGCCCTGGAGGTTCAACAGGATTGTCGTTTCTTTGACGTGGCGGCTCTTCAGCACCTCTTTGACGATTTCGTCGCGGTGCATTGGTTCGCCCTTTTTGCGCAGGACTTCGGTGATGATGTCAGCCACTGTTCCCTTTTCGTAGCCCCATTCTTTCAGGGCGTAGATGCCGCGGCCAATAAGCACGAACCGCTTGTCTTTGATGAGTTCGTTATGGATGGCCTGGGTGGTGACGTCTTTGCGCTTGAAGTCGCTGTCTTTTATGGCGTCGGCGATTTCGTTGAAGTGCATGTGCTTCCCTGCTTCCTGCAGGATGACGTAGATTTTGTCCCGAATATTCTTGGGATTAACGGTAGGCCATTTTACCAGGCCCCAGCGACCGTTTAATGTTGCCAGGTGCTTGGAAGTACGCGCCAAGGCTGCTGCGTGCCTGGGGTCGTCTATTTTGACGTGTTCGGCTACTTTGTCTATAGGTGTTGGTTCGCCTATCTTCTTGATGGCCTCGATAGCCTTGGTAGCCAGCTCTTTGATTGTCTTTTCGTCGTGAGCGTCGGCTACGCCAACGGCATGGTAGAAATGGTCATTTTCATCCACTACGGCGACTTTGGGGCTGAGGGCTGCCAGGAAGGAGATGCGGGCCTGGTCAATCCGGGTGTTTTCTGTGGTCAGCTGGGCGCTTAGGTCAGATACCCGGGCGGCTTTGCCCATGGCATGGATAGCGTCCAGCAATACGGCTTGGGTTTCCTGAACGTGCGGCAGCTGACCGGCGTCGGCCAGTGCCTTAAGGCGGGCCATGACAGCTTTTTCCAGCTGTCGTACGCGCTCACGGGTGATGCCAAGCAGCTCACCGATTTGCTCCAGAGTCTCCTTGCGGTCAAACAGGCCATAGCGACGTGCAATTATTTCACGCTCACGCTCACGCTCGATCGTAGCGAGGATATCGGTAATAATGCTTTCGATCTGTAGTTTGCTTGGCCGTTCCTCAGTCATTGTTTCGGTTCCTTACGTCTAGTGGGTCCAGTTAATATGTTTATTGTATAACATCTTATTAATCTAGTCAATATATGTTTTTATATAATTTCAAAATGCCTATGAGCAGGCAGTTGTCTGTGTAGCCCCAATAACTCAGATCTTCCCCTCTGTCATTGAGCTTGTGGCTATATTGTAGCACGTAATGGACGGCTGTACGTAAACTATTGCATAGAAAGTTACGAGAAGATATGTTGCTTCTCTGTAAAGTTGTGGATAAATATAGTTAAGTTGGCTTATTCTTTTGGCTTGGTGCTCTGTCTGCGGGTAAAGCGCTTTTTAGCAGCCGGGGCCTCGGAAATGAGCTTCTTGGCCTGGTCATGCGTAACAGATTTGGGGTCGGTGTCTTTGGGGATCTTGGCGTTTTTGGTGCCGTTGGTGATATAGGGACCAAACCGCCCCTTGAGGACTTTTAGGCCATCGCCAAAGTCGGCGATGTTTTTTTCTGCCTCTGCCTTGAGCTTGGCAGCGTAAAGTTCCTGAGCCTCATGCAGGGTAATGGTGTGAGGGTCCAGCGGTTTGATGCTGACAAATAGTTTGCCTACCTGGATATACGGCCCAAATCTACCAATGTTAGCCTTTATTTCTTGTCCGTCGTCCGTGTTACCGATGAGCTTGGGGAGTTTAAACATTTCCAGTGCTTGGTCGAGTGTGACAGTTTCAATTTTGGCACCTGTGGGGAGAGGGGCAAACCGCGGTTTATCGGCCTTATCCTCTGTCGCCCCCAGTTGCAGCATGGGGCCAAAGCGACCAAACCGCGCCAGAACGGGTTTGCCGGTGTTGGGATCTGTACCGATTTCCCGGGCCTGGGCTACTTCGCTGCGTTCTATGCGATCGGATTTTTCTATCAGGCCGTGGAACGGTGTGTAAAATTGCTGCAGCATTTGGTTGCGTTCCAGCTTGCCGGTGGCAATCTGATCGAACTCTTCCTCTACATCAGCGGTAAAGCCGTAGTCTACGATCTGGTCAAAATGACCCGTCAGAAAGTCACTCAGCACCTGCCCGCTGGCCGTCGGTACAAGCTTACCCCGGTCTGAACCAGTCTTTTCCTGAATGACTTCCCGCTGCACATGACCTTTCTGAAGGCTGAGGACAATGACGTCGCGGGGGGTACCTTCGTTTTCGCCCCTTACGGCATAGCCGCGCACCTGTACGGTGTTAATAATAGTGGCGTAGGTAGAGGGACGGCCGATGCCAAGATCTTCCAGCTTTTTGACCAGACTGCCCTCGGTGTAACGGGCCGGCGGCCGGGCAAATACCTGCTTTGCCTGGGCGGCAGAGAGAGTCAATATATCTTTGGCTGACACTGGCGGCAGGATGTCGTCCTCTTTCTGGTTTGCGCCGTAGATTTTGAAGAAACCGTCAAAGATAATAACTTCGCCTTTGGCCTCGAATACTCTGGTATTGGTGTCGGTTGTGCTGCCTGATATGTCTATGGTCACGACTGTTTTTTCCAGTTGAGCCGGGGCCATTTGGCTGGCCAGTGTGCGGCGGCGGATGAGGTCGTACAGCTTCTGGTTGTAAGTGTCAGTGCTGGCATTTTCTACCCGGACATCAGTCGGACGGATGGCTTCGTGGGCTTCCTGGGCACCGCTGGATTTGGTCTTGAAGGTGCGGACCTGATGGTACTTGTCACCGAATGCCTGTTTGATGTAATCAGTCATTTGGGTCAGGGCCTGGCCGCTGAGATTGACTGAATCAGTACGCATGTAGGTGATTTTGCCTTCCTGGTAGAGCTTTTGGGCGCTTGCCATAGTCGCCTTTGCGCTAAAGCCCAGCCGGCTGTTGGCATCCTGCTGCAAGGTGCTGGTAGTGAATGGGGCGCTGGGGTTGCGGGTACCGGGACTCATCGTAACGTCGCTGACGGTGAAGGTGGCTCCAGCCAGGCTTTCCAGGAACTTTTGGGCTTTTTCTTCGGTGTCAAAGCGCTCTGGCAACTCTGCCTTGAGTATTCCCCCCTTGGCTTTGAATTCGGCAGTTACTTTAAACGTAGCCTTGCCTTCGAAAGCGTCTATTTCCCTTTCGCGTTCTACCAAAAGGCGTACAGCCGGTGACTGTACCCGGCCGGCAGACTTGCCCCCCGGGACTTTTTGCCAGACCACGGGTGATAATTCAAACCCTACGATGCGGTCCAGGATTTGGCGGGCCTGCTGAGCCCGGACAAGGCTCATGTCTACGGTGCGGGGTTTTTTGACGGCTGCCTCAATAGCGCTTTTGGTGATTTCATGAAAAACAATGCGTTTGGTGGTAGCCGGGTCGAGTCCTAATACTTCGCACAGGTGCCAGGCAATGGCTTCCCCTTCGCGGTCTTCGTCAGTAGCCAGCCAGACGGCGTCAGTTGTTTTGACGGCTTTTTTGAGTTCGGCAATAACTTTTTTCTTTTCTGGATCTATTTCGTAGACTGTTTTAAAGCCGGCTTTAATATCAATGGGCTCTGTCCCGTCCTTGGTCTTTTTGGCGATAGAGCGGATATGGCCGATGCTGGAAAGCACGGTAAAGCCGGACCCGAGGTATTTCTCTATGGTCTTTGCCTTTGCCGGACTTTCTACGATTACCAGGTTTTTTGTCATATGTGGTGTAGTGACTAGTGTAGCGGTTATTTTAGTTACAGCAAGCTAGACTACTACGTTCTTCTGCATTAATGCAAGTTTTAAGCCAGCGACCAGTGGCCCGCACCCAAAGGACGAATCTTGCCAGTTAGCTCCAGCATGGTGAGGGTCTGATTAAATACGACTACTTCCAGCTGGCTGGAAGTTTGCAGGATACTGCTGTCGGTAATACCTTGTTTGAGAAGCTGCAGGATGGCGGCTTCTTCTGCATTGGCTGCTACAACTTCATGGTCCTCTGGTGTACCCATGATGTCTAGCACTTCAAATATATCTTCTGGCCTGGTCACCGGCACGGCACCGCTGCGAATGAGGTTGTTTGTGCCTTTGGATAGTTCACTCGTGATGTTTCCCGGCACGGCCATGACGGTTTTGCCCTGTTCAAGTGCAAACCTGGCAGTATGTACAGTGCCGCTTTTTATGGCTGCCTCGGTAATTAATACGCCGTCACTCATCCCCGACTCCAGACGATTACGGGCTATGAAGTTCTGGATAAGCGGGGGTGTCCCTTCGGGGTACTCGCTCATAAGTACCCCGCCCTGTTCCAGGATCTTCCGGGCAAGCTGACGGTTGGTGGCGGGATAGGGTTTGTCCAGGCCGCAGGGCAATACGGCAATTGTCTTGCCGCCTACTTCCAGCGCTGCCTGGTGAGCGAGTGCGTCGACACCCAGCGCCATGCCGCTGATGATGACAACCCGTTGCGAGGCGACCGCCCGTACCAGGTCCAGCGTAATGCTCCTGCCATAAGGGGTGACCTTGCGGCTGCCTACGACGGCCAGAAGTGGTTTTTCCAGGAGCGGTCCCAGGTCGCCTAAAATATACAGCTCTTTCGGCGGGCTTGGTATATGCCTGAGGGTTGACGGAAAGTCATCCGAGTTATATGAAATCTTATATATTTTCATACGACGTCAAAAAAGGATCTATAAGGGGTAAAGCTTATGTTTACAAGTAAATTTATTTGAACTTAACACAAAAAGGTGTTGACAAAGAATATAATTCTGCTAGAATAGCAAACTGTGAATCCCACATAAGGGGTTTACGCACCTTATACCCCCTATTCTAACAGAGATGACTTATAGTCATCTTAATTTTGTTAGATTGTTTTAGAACGTGCTGACTATGAGTTGTTACCCTCCACTTATTTTTAGCGTTGTCTCACCTGCAAAGGAAGGAGACGGCGTTCTAAAACAAACTAGTAGACTCCTCCCCAGATAAGTCCTGGTTCAAATACGCCCTTGCTGCGCACTGACCGCCCTGACTCATGCTGAGTAACTATGGTTACGCATTACTCGCCAGTCCGGTCACTGCATCAGCAATCATCGTATTTGACTCCAAGATTTATCCGGGGAGAAGTCTATTCCCTTTAACTAGCCCTTCTTAGCTTTGGCTGAGTTGGTCCCCATTCAAGGTGAGTATGCAAGTACGTTCCGTCTGTCGGAACGGCGCGAGTCTTTATAGAGTTTTGGACATCGACGCTTACACCGGGGTGGGTTGAAGGGTATGGAGTCAACTTTAGGGTTGACTCCTGAAATGAGCCTGTAGCGGTGCCCACCCCCTCTACAGGCTCTTTTTAGTGTGCGTGCCCAGCCACCCGTCATTTTCTTTGAAAATGCGGTCGGCCCCACCTCAGCTCGGTGGCTTTGCCATCCGGGCTTCCGGCCTTGCGAACGGCCACAGGCTGTTCTCACCCTCTCGGAGGCCTGTTTTCATATCTGTGCCCAATCACCTGCTAGCCTCGACTTCAGGGGTTCAAAGGTTCCGCTCTTTCTGTAAGAGGAGTGAGTGCCCGATCGATGAGAGTCGCGACTGTGTTCTCGTAGTGTTCGAAAGTGAAGGTCCGTAATGTATCAAGCGTTTCGGCTACCGCCAAGCCTGCCACATCGACCATTCTGGGATTATTAGGATGAGTATTATAGAGGGCGCTCACCAGCGAGTCGTACGCATGATCAGCCTTAAGGTGTACCCTCGCTTGTGTCCCGGGCTTCTCTCTTTCTATGCGATCGAATATTTGGAGAGTTTTTGGATTTGTTTCGTCGGCTAAGACAAGGGTGGCTAGAACACGATGTAAAGGCCCATCGTATTCAAGGGTGGCTGTTTCGTCTTCGCCGGGTATAGCTTGTAATTGACCTCCGTAAATATCAAGGTACACAAGGCAATCATAAGGGGGGTTGCTGGTATCTACGCCAGGTACACCAGGCAGGTGGGTACGCTCAGCTTTCAGTGTAAAAAAAGATTTATCATCGGATGAAGCCCCTTGCATCGTAATCTCCTTATGGTGGTAGTTAAAATAATAGCAAACTCTTTAGGCCATGAAACTGCGGGTGTCGTGGGGGAGCTGGCTGCTGAAGATGTATTCCGTCAGGACGGAGGTAACTTCGCGGGTGAGGGCTGGCAGATGTTCCTGTTCTTCTTGGGTAAATTTTGCCAGCACGTAGTCGGCGCTGTCCATCTTTGTGGACTTTTCGCCGTCAATGCCGATGCGTACCCGGCCAAAGTCCGGACCGATGTGCGTAATAAGTGATTTTACACCGTTGTTGCCGGCGTCTGAGCCGCCTACCCGGGTGCGGATTTGGCCAAATGGAATGGCTAGTTCATCGTGGACCGCTATGATTTGCTGATGGTGGATTTTATAAAAATGGACGATTTTCTGCACTGCTTCCCCGCTGAGGTTCATCATAGTCGTGGGCTTGCACAGGATAACGCGGGTGTCGCTTAGGGTTTTGCTGGTCATAAGACACTTCAGATCTTTCTTATCTGCCCAGGTATCAAATTCATGGGCAGCGGCAAAGGCATCAAGGCAGGTAAAGCCGATGTTATGCCGGGTACCTTTGAACTCCTTGCCGATGTTGCCCAGCCCAACAATAAGGACGGTTTTATTCATCCCAATGCTAAAGAGTGGCTGGTGCTGCCGGTCGCTGTGCGGGTTGCGTTGAAATAATGCCATATGGATAGCATATAGAAGTTAGAGGGCAGAATCTATAGACGTCAAGGCGGGCTAGGATTTGGAGTTGGCCCGGCGGCGGTTTTCTTTGTTGCGTTCTTTCGTGGGGCTGACGCCGTGTTTGTGGGTTTCGTGTTTCTCAAAGAACCAGAATCTGACTGGGGTGCCTTCAAAGCCGAACTCTTCGCGCAGGCGGCGGTCCATGAAGCGCTTGTAGCTCCAGTGTAAGAGTTTGGTGTGGGCGCCGTAGACTTTGAAATTAGTGGGGTCCTCGTCCTCCTGGACGATGTAGTTAAGCTTGGGTGAGCGGTTTTTGAGCCCGGCCGGCGGGTGTTCCTCGACGATCTGGCGGAGCCACTTATTCAGATCACGAGTCCTAATATGTTTATTGCGCTTTTGGTCTATGTCCAGGACCAGGTCAAAAATCTTTGTCACGTTCTGTCCGGTGACAGCGCTGGTAAATATGAGGGGTGCCCACGGCACAAAGTCATACTTGGCAGCGATTTGCGGCGCCATATGGTCGCGGGTGTAGGCGTCCTTGTCCGCGGCATCCCATTTGCTGACCACCAGGATCAGTCCTTTGCCTGCCTCTTTGACGATGCCGGCTATTTTTTGGTCCAGTTGGACGTTCAGTTCATTGGCGTCCATCAACAGCAGGCAGACATCGGCCTGTTCTATCGCTGCCAGGGACCGGACTACGCTGAAGCGTTCTATGCCTTGCCCGATCTTGCCGGCCCGGCGAATACCGGCAGTGTCCATCAGTTCGATTTCTCTGCCCTGGTAGCGTATAACAGCCCGGTTTACGTCCCGGGTAGTGCCGGCCCGGTCAGCGACTATGGCCTGCTGTTTCTTGGCCAGGGTATTAAAGAGCGCGGACTTACCAACGTTTGGTCTGCCCAGCAGGGCGACATGCAGCCGATCCTCGTCCTCTGCTAACGTTGCTTTGGGAATGTTTGCCACAAGGGTTTCCAGCAGTGCTTCTATGCCCCGGTGCTGCGTAGTGCTGGTCAGGAGGATCGGTTTGATGCCGAGGCGCTGGAAGTCTGTGGGATCGGCCTTGGGTTTTTTGTCCATTTTGTTGACGACCAGGAACACCGGTTTGCGGGTTTTGAGCGCCAGCTTGGCGACCCGGCGATCGTCCTCTGTCACGATGGTGCTGGCCTCTATGACCACCCAGATGAGGTCGGCACTGTCTGCGGCCTGGGTGATCTGTTCCTGGATCGTGAACTCAAAATCGTCCTCCGCATCCTTCATGCCAGCGGTATCTACCAGCCAGAAATCCTGGCCATTGTAGGACGCCTTGGCCATAATGCTGTCGCGGGTAGTGCCCGGTTCACGCGCAACTATCGCCTCCCGCCTATCCAAGATGGCGTTAAACAGACTGGACTTGCCAACATTGGCCCGCCCTACGATTGCAATGATGGGTAGCTTTTTACTCATGCTTTAGTAAAGTATAACACCTTACACCACTGTGCATTCACCGCTTTTAAGTACTTTTAGGGTATATGGGCCAAAGTGAGTGCGGTGGAGTTTTGTTACCTGGTAGCCAAGGGCTTCGAAGGTGCGGCGGATTTGGCGGTTGCGACCCTCTGCCATGGTGACCTTCCATGCGGTATTGCCGTCGTTTATGAAGTTGAGCTTCAATTTACTGGGACCATCTTCTAACTGCACACCTGTTTTAGTGATTAGTTCAAAATCTTTTTTGCTCAGGTCGTGGTCTAGCTGTATTTCGTAGCGTTTTTCTTTTTGGAAACTAGGGTGAGTTAGTTCGTAGGCGAGTGTTCCGTCAGTGGTGAGCAGCAGAAGCCCAGAGGACTCTTTGTCAAGGCGTCCCACTGGCTTGAGCTGGCGGTATTGGCCCGGCAGCAGGTCGTAGACCGTTTTACTGCCCTGCCCGTCCCGTGAGCAGACGTACCCACTGGGCTTGTTGAGCATGATGGTTATAGGTTTTTCTGGTGGAGCTACTAGTTTCCCGTTTAGTAGTACGGCGTCTTTGTCTGGTTCTATTTGTTGTCCGAGTTGTGCGGGGGTGTTGTTGATGAACACCTGCCCTTTGGCAATGACATTGTCAGCCGACCGGCGGGACATGCCGGTTGCGAGGGCGAGGTATTTGTTTAGACGCACATCCATAGTCTAACGACTAGAAATCCTAAATCCTAATACCTAAACTCTAAATAATTTCAAAATCCAAATGTTCCAAACAGCTTCAAGGGCAGCCTGTTTTATATTTTGATCATCAGAACCTGACCCTCAAAACCCCAACCTCCACCGTCATTCCCAACTAGACCCGGGAATCCAGTAGTAGATACAATAGTTAATTTTCTTTATTTGAGGATACCGGGTCAGGCCCGGTATGACGGGATTGGAGGTTTTGAGACTATAGGTATTAGATATTTGAATTTGTTTAGGATTTAGGGCTTCGTGTTTAGGGTTTCCCTACTCCTACAGGGCTATGGAGTTGGGGTCTTGGCCGCCTGGCTGGACGACGTTGCCAGGGGGCTTTATGTCGACTTCTTCATCAGTGCCGGGGGCTTGTGGGGTAACAGGAGAAGGCATGGGTGCGGGCATCGGCTGCGTCGGTAGCGGGATTTGACTGACTGGTTGGAGTTGTGGCGACGGGGCCGTGGTGCCAGCCATTTCTTTGGCCAGGAGCTCGTTGAGGTCCGGGCCGCTCTTTGCAGACAGGTCATTGAGGGGCGTTATCACCTTCTTGCCCGATATCTGATTGGAGTGCGGAACTGCCAGCCGAGGGGTATCTGGAGTTGAGTCTGCCGCTGGGGCGGCGGCCTGAGCAGATTTTTGCAGAAGGTTATTCACGGTATTTGCCATAGTTGCGGCTGATCCGGCCGCCACGTTCGTTGAATCTGTAGAAGAAGCCGGAGGTTCAGGTGTTATCGGCATGACCGGAGGCCTGGGTGTGGAGGGCGGTGACGACACTGGTGCCGGGAGAGCAGGCGCTGCCGGATTAGGCCTGGGCATGTTTTGAACAAAATCAGTAATTTGTTTTTCTATGTTAGCTGTTTCAGCAGCCGTCGTCTGCATCTGGGCAGGGTCTACTGCCGGCAGGCTAACTGTCGGCTGGGGGGTCGTCGGTGGGACTTTTGGGGGTTCAACTTGCGAAGAACCTCCTGGATCGCCTGCGGGGGTTACGGTTTGCTGGCCCGGATCTGGTGCTGCGGGCGGCGGAGCCGGACTGGCTGGAGGCTCTGCAGGTGGTTGAACGGGAGGTATGACAGGCGGGGCTGGGACGACAGGTGTCTGTGTCTGTACAGGAGGTTCTGCCGCTACGGGTGTCGGTGTAACGGCTGGAGGCGTGCTTGCTGGCCCGGGTACTGGTGCTGTTGACTGAGCCCCCACTGCGGCTGCTGCGGGTACGGTATCTTCGTCCTGGAGGACTTCACGTGCCACCTTGGCTACATCTTCCAGGGTAACCTGGGATTTGACCAGATACCTGTCTGCGCCCAGCTTGTCGGCCCGGGCCTTGTCTTCGGCCTGGGACAAAGCGGTCATCATAATAACCTTGGTGTTCCTGGTCTCTGGTGTGCTGCGCAGAATGTCCAGCATGTCAAAGCCGCTGATCTTTGGCATCATGACATCGCTGATGATAAGGTCAGGCTTTTCCTTTACGGCAAGCGCAAGCGCTTGTTCGCCATCTTCTGCGGAGACTATCTCATACCCTTCTGCCAGCAAACGCGCCTCGTAGATTTCGCGCAGGTTGTTGTCGTCTTCGACGAGCATGATTTTTGCCATGGATGGGTTCCTCTGTTCGTTAGCTTGGTGCTTATGTTTTAAGATTATTGTACCACTCGCTTCGTTCGTGATCCATCCCTTCTGATTGTCATACGACGAGTAAAGTAACTACTAACGTAAGTATAACTTTATGAAGCGGCGGGCCTGTCAAGCGGGCTTGCGCTTTGGGCGGTGGCTTGTTCGGACCTGAGTAATTCGTCGGCTTTCTGGTTGGCGAGCCGGGGCAGGTTTATGTAAAATGTGCTGCCTTTACCGAACTCGCTTTCTACCCATACACGGCCCTTATATAGTTCTACGATCTTGCGCGAAATGAATAGCCCAAGGCCAGTCCCCCCAATAGTGCGGGTAGCGGAATTGTCTACCCGGTAAAACTTTTGGAAGAGGTGGCTAATGTCGGCTGCAGGGATACCGGGGCCTGTGTCTTTAACAAACATCTGTACGATTTCTGTATTGCCGGTGAGCCCCAGGGATATTTTGCCTGTCTCTGTGTACTTGACGGCGTTGTCAAACAGGTTCGTGATGACCTCGCGCATGCGGTCCGGATCGGCATGGGTATAGTAGAGGGGCTTAATGATTTTGCCGGTTACGGCCGTGTTTTGCTCTGTTGTACTGGCGCCCACGGTGAAGTCCATCAACAAGCCCTTTTTCTCTGCGCTAAAGCGCAGGGTCTCGACCAGCTGTTCTAAATAGTGGCCCATCTCTATAACCTGCGGATGGCTGACGAGCCGGCCGTCCTCTGCCCTGGCACTGGTCAGCAGGTCCTGAAACAGTTTGCCGAGATGCTGGGTGCTGGAATGGGCTTTTTCTATGTATGACCGGGCCTTTGCGTCTATGGTACTGACTTTGTTGTTGAGTGCCAGAGCCAGATAGCCTTCAATGGCTGCTACCGGCGTGCGCATTTCGTGGCTGGCAGTTGAGATAAACTCACTGCGCTGCTCTTCCTCGCGCTTTTGTTTGTCCACGTCACGGAGCACGGCTATGACGCCCACAACTTTTTGCCCTGCATCAGCCGCCTCCCCGCCTTGTATAAGTGGAGAAGCGGTTATATCCAGGTAAATCTGCCGGCCATCACGCGTTTTGAACAGGCTGACCTGCTGTTCGGGTTTACTGCTTTCAAATGTTTTGGCAATGGCCAGACTTTCGGATGGTTGCGTTGCAGGCATCGGGGACTTACCAGGTGCACCGGCAGCTAAGAGCAGTGAGGTGTATTGAAGGTTTCGGGCTTCTTCCTTGGTCCATCCAAGCATCTTCGCGGAACTGGCGTTGAGTATGCGTACTATGCCGTCCGTGTCGATGATCATGACCCCGTCGGTGATAGACTCCAGGATAAGACTCACCGTAGTGCGCTCTCTGTCTACAAGTCTGGTTAAAGATTCTACTACCTTTGGATCGGTCTTCTGGACGTAGTATTTATTAAAAATAAACCAGCCGCCTACGGCGCTAATGGCAGAAAGGTTGACGAGGATCATTTCTACGATGTGTCCGGCCGGGTCGGCTGTCAGGTGGCTTGCCCCGACTGAAGTAATAATCAGAAATATAAAAGCCAGTGCCACAGTTACTCCCGCCACCAGGGTACCGGCCATGGTTGCCAGGAACACAAAACACATCAGCATCACATGATGGACAAGGTGGATGGGGCTATCACTGTTGGCGAGCAGGACTAATATACTGCCTGACGTCAGTACGCCGACGGCATGCACTAACCAGGTACGGCGCTTGTCAAGCCACCAGGTAATTCCTAACGTGTAGAGCGCATGAAAACCGGCCAGGCTTGCTATCAGTACAGAAACACCAAAGAGCGGAGCAGTTGTGCCTGCCTGGTTGTGGCTATGCAAGCCTTCGACGGCATGCTGCGACGCTGGGTCGCCGGCCAAAACGCCGTACAGGTAAAACCCCAGCACAACTGCATCAAGAGCGAGCAGTGCAAACTGAAAACGACGGAGCCAGGACAAGGGTACATGTTTCATCTTTGGGCTTCAAACATACTGTTTATGCTTTGGATGTAAGTATAAGCCATTAGGCGAGCGCATACCATGAACCCATCCACCTCTATTTCGTCTTCCCTGTAAAACTGCTATGCTGAAAGATGTAATTAGGGGTAGGTTTTGAACTATGGCTGCACAGAAACTACAGAGTCAGTCCGGGGACCGGGAGCTTATTGGGCTGCTGTCTCAGAACGAGGAACTGCAAAGATATCTTTTTCAGGCCTTTACACCGGTGGCGCTGACTTTTTTGCTGGTTTATGCGGTATTGCAAGCCAGGGCTGGCGTTTTGGGACTTGCTGCTTTGTATGCTGGTACAGCGGGCATTATCGCCGCCAATTGGTGGGCGATCCGGTTTCATAACAGGCTGGTGATAGCCGCCAATGTCTTTGCCGCACTTGGCCCGGTAGTGCTGCTGCCATGGCAGGTCAGCGGCGGACTGGCGAATACCGGCCTCATGTGGTTCCCGGCGTATGTGGTCTTTGCGATGTTTTTTGTTCCGGGCAGAGGCGGTAGTTTTTGGGTGATATGCACCTATGCTGTCTCGTTTTTCCTGCTGCTGCTGCAACTACAAGGAGTCGTGCCGCTGCCTTACCCGGAGGACGTCATGCTGCACTTTTACTTTGTGGGAGGCATTACCTTTGCCCTGAGCCTCCTGTTTTTACAGGCCCAGCGGATCATTTTTGATGTTCAGAAACTACAGATCAGGTCATTGAAAAGGGCCGAGGAACTGGCTGGCGTTGGCAGTTGGACCTGGGATGTCAGGTCTGACATCGTGGAATGGTCAGACCAGCTCTATCGCACCTTTGGTATGGATCCCCATAAAAAAGTTACCTATGAATCTTACCTCCAGCGTGTGTACTCCGATGACCGCCAGCTCACCGAGGAAACCGTCCAGGACGCACTGAGCGATCATCAGCCATACTCGCTCATTCATCGCCTGGAACGGCCTGATGGTTCTTTGGTGTGGGTGCATAGCCTGGGCGAGGTCATGCTGGATACGGCCGGGAAGCCGATGCGGTTATTTGGCACCACGCAGGATATCACCGAAAGAATGGGTAAAGAGCACGAACTCATAAACAGCAGCTTGCAACCCTAAAGAGATCACATGTTTCAATCTATCCATAAAGTTCTCTGTTTTATGAACAACCATCATCAGCATCCCTGGCAACGAAGATTGGCTCGAACCTATATGCTTGTCACAGCGCTTGGTCTGTCACTTATTACGTTGGCTTTATTTGTTGCCCGATTGGTGGCGGATAGTCCCTACGCTATACGGACGCTGCCATACTTTGTGATTGCCAGCCTCATGGCCGTAATCCTGTTAGTGCTTGCCGCCAAAGGCGTGGTGGGGTCTACGTGTCTGTACAGTATGTGTCTTTACCTGTTTTTGTCATTCGGGATTATTTGGAGCGTCGGTATTGGTGTTGGATCCATGGTGCTTTGCTGCATCGTAATTATTCTGGCGGGAAGCCTTTGCGGCTATAAATGTTCCCTGCTTGCGGCCAGCATTAGTACGGTCTTTCTGCTGGCGTTCCGGGCGGCGGAGTTGCAGGAGCTGGTTCATCCTGTCTATGTCATGAGCCAAAAACCCTCCGACTTTAGTACTGCCCTTCTTTTTGCGCTGCTCTTCCATGTTCTGGCCGCCATCAGCGGCTCTTTGTACCGGCTTGAAGAAACGCGGCGTCAGTTGCGCGAGGTCGAGGCCGCCTTTGCCCGCCAAAAAGGTATTCTGACCAACAAACTGAAGCGTCAAAGTCAAAAGCTGCGATCGGCAGAATCGGAAAAGATGCAGCAGCTTTATCGGCTGGCGGAGGTGGGCGAAGTCAGTACGGCCCTTATGCATGACCTGGCCAATAATTTAACATCGCTGGCGCTGGAGATTGATGGTATTGAGACCAAAGAAAGCAGTCCCTCTGTCCGCCGGGCGAAAAAGCAGCTTAAACAGATAAATGACGTCCTGGGCCGCACCCGCCAGCAGCTGAAGGGCCAGTATGACCCAAAAGTCTTTGACCTGACCAAAGAGATAACCCATGTTGTCGGGCTTATGGAGACTGCTGCTAAAAAGGCCCGCGTAACACTGGAGTGGATAAAGCCGGAGTCTTCGTCCCCTGGCGAGCTTAGTTGCCTAGGAGAAAAGGTTTTGTTCCAACAGGTCCTGACAAATATTATCAACAACGCTATAGAAAGTTACGGACCACTCATCGGTCAGGACAGTGAAAAACGGCGGGTACAAATAATCCTGCGAACCAAGGGTAAGTCCCCGCTGCTTACGGTTACCGACTGGGGCAAAGGCATAGAACCGGTCGCCCTGGATCGGGTCTTTGAGCCGTTTTATACCACCAAACAGGGCGGGATGGGCATGGGCCTCTACCTGACCCGCCGGTTTATAGAGGGTAATTTTGGTGGCCGGATCGAGGCAACAAGTTTCGGTCGACAAACCACCTTTACTATCTCGCTCCCTGTAACCTCGGGGCCAACTCAGGCGTAATCGTAAAGGCCGTACTTGCCCGGCGGGCGAACGATCAGATCCGGTTCAGGGCTTGAGCAGTTTAGATTGTCCAACACCTTTTGAACTGATCAGCATTCTTGAGGAGCAAGTGTTTTCGCAGAGGAGAAATTACCCGCCCTCCTTAGTGCTATAGTTTACTTCTAGCGTGTACCTTCTGGACCAGAAGCTTGAAATTCAGGCAGAGATCGTAAATACGGTTTCGGACGAGTTATTACTATGAGCATACCAGTAGAGTTTCGCTAGTTCTTCGGGATAAATTGGGCCTTCGGGACGTACGACTCCATCGATCACTACTTCTTTTACCGCAACTCCCTGATCGCGGAATACTGGCTCCATGGCGAGGGCCATAGAATGCAGGGCGCCTTTGGAGACAGAGAGTCCCAGCTTGTTTGGATCCGGGGCATCTTTATACCCGCCGCCAGACAGCAAAATACTGGCTTCTTTGTCCCGCTCCCATGCCTGGAGCGCTATACGCGAAAGATACAAAGCGCCTAAAACGTTCGATCCCAAACTATGTTCAAGTTCATGAAGCTCCGTCGTAAGGGCGTCTCCCGTTGGGCTATGCTTGACGTTGTAAATAAGAGAACTCCAAGGCGGCAGTTCTTGGGAACACCTCTCAAGAGCTACCTCGACTGATGCCAAGTCACTGAAATCTGCTTTAACCAAAAACGAAGGAACGCCATCCTCGCTAAGCCTGGAGGCGAGAGCATCTAGCTGGTCAGTATTTCGACCAGCTAAAGCTACGTCATATCCATGATACGCAAACTCACTCGCTAGTTCATATGCAAAGTGCTGGCCTGGGCCGGCAATTAAAACCGCTCGTTCTCCCATGAGTTTAATTAACCCACTTTCGCTTCAAAAATAAAAGTACACAGATATACCGTGTACTTTACTATGCTCATACTATGGTGAACCATCTGACCCAAAACTGGAACACTTTATGGTCTGGCCTGATACGGGTGAGTGAACGACTTAAAGAACTGGGGTTATGACTTTTTCAAAAGCACAATATATTCGGGGCAAGTGTAGATGTAACGATTACGCTTAGCCTGTCTCTTTTTAGCTACTATCCTTTCGGTTTCAAGCAGCTTGAGGTATTTTCTCGCGGTTACGTACGACACATCTACAGCACCCTCGAACTCTGCCTGAGTAAAGAAAGGATGCTTATAGAGGAATTGGGTAATATCATGAGCGTAAGCATGCCCCATTACCTCATTGAGCTTTTTCTCAAGCTTCTTCTTGAAGAAATCTATCTTGCCGAGAACGGCCAGCGTGTATTCGGCCTGCCGCTCAAAAGCTTCGAGCATATAGAGCACCCAACTCTTCCAGTCTTCCTTAAACGTTACATTTCGAAGTAGTTTGTAGTAGTTGTCTCTGTTTTCAAGAATAAATTTACTTACAAATAAAAGTGGCGCATCTAAGACATTCTGCTTAGTTAGGTATAGAGGTATAAGCATACGTCCCGTACGCCCATTGCCATCATGAAAAGGATGAATCGCTTCAAACTGATAGTGTAGCAGTGCAGCCCGTGCAAAGATCTCGTGCTTTGGCGCTTCTTCGTTAAAATATTCTTCAAAGTTTTTGAGCAAACGTCGAATATCCTGCTCATTATCTGGCGGCGTGTAGTAAATTTGCCCGGTTTTAGGATTTGAGAGTTGCGTTCCTGGTATCTTGCGAATTCCTGTCTTTGAGGGCTCAAGGGTTTTTTGAATAGCAATATACTGGTTTGTGGCCAGGAAGTCTCTCTTGTCGAGTTCGGCTATACCCATAGCCAATGCCTCAACATACCTCATGACTTCTTTGTCTTGGGGTTTAACATCGTTTTCGTCGAGCAAACGGGCTTCGTATACTCGTTCATTGGTCGTAATGATATTCTCAACCCCGGAACTTGTAACGGCTTCGGGCACGTAGAGCGGAGACATCATATTCAGACTATGATTAACGTTGCTCACGTCCGCCCGAATTGTGGCATTTAGTGATGCTATGGCCTGGGAAGCACTCATGGAAGCCTTGAGAATGGCCGAGTCATCAAACAGAAAGCTCTTTGGGGGAAGAGTAGGAAGGTTATTGAACGGTTTTTTTGGATCAACCATAGTACTGTATAGTCTACATCTAAAACTATACAGTAGTCAATAACATCTGTATATTTTTATACAGTACTTTCTGTCTACAATTTCATATACTTTTCGGCACGAGCAAAGCGAGGGTCTTCCAGTCGAAAACTATCCGGATTTGCCCCTTTCGCAAGAGCTAAGTAGTAGGTAAAAAATTGTAGCGGCACAATGCAACAGGCCCGAAAACTTCACGGCGGCAAGCACAGCTTGCCCCAGAAGGTTTCCTTGAGACATGCCTGTGGCATGTCTCACCCGATTGGGCAATCGGGGTCATTTCCAGAAAACACCAATCAAAAACCCGTCTTTGCAGACCGGCTCTTGATTTGGTGACCCACCTGGATAAAAGGTGGAACTCTCTGCTGCCTGGTCTATATCTTTTGCAGAAGGAGCTGGAGAGCTTAGAATTAACGACGCGCTACTGCACAGCTGTCTTGTGCAACACTGAGGCCATGTAAGTAGTGGGGGCCAAGCCTTCATGTTCGGCCTTGCGCTTGAGCTTAGCTAGGTCGGCCGGTGCTACCCTAAGTGTCACCAATTGTTTGCGCTCGCGCGGCTTGCTCGCGGCTTGCTCTAATTCGCGGCGGCGCTCCGGTGTAAGGACAGAGCGATACTCTCCTTTTTCTATAGCATCTTCTATAACCCGAAGGTCTTCTTGCTCTTCTTTAGTGAGGTCGCTTTGGGTCATGGTGACTTACTCCTTTGATACCTTTTGTTTAATTTACGGCTAGGATAAATTGTCTTGAGAAATGTGATAGTGCCGTTACGGACGTAGGGAACGACATATACATAGTTATTGACGGCGACAACTAGAATCCGCTGATGAGGGTAGGTGTGGGGGTTGTGGTGCTCTATGTCATCGAGTAGGTGGCCGGAGCCTATAGCAGCCTTGATATCCTGAAAGCTAACGCCATGACGCTGTTTGAGCTGGCGGCTTTTGGCATCGTTCCAGTCGTATTGCACCATATGTCGATTGTAACACAGTGTATTACATATACAAGAGCCTGGCAATTATGCCAAGATTAAGTAGTTGTCGAAAAATACTGGTGACCTCACGGGGGATCGACTCACCTTCAGCGAGCCCGAAACTTGCGCGTATGGCAACCAGTTGCCCTCGGAAGGCTTCCTTGCGAACAGCACCGGCTGTTCTCGCCCGATTGGGCAATCGGGGTTCGATGCTCAAGAAATAACCAAGAAAAGTGCCCCACAGGGCCAAAAACTGGAATACCATATGTCCTCGCATTCTAAGCCTGGAGAAACGACTCAGAGATTCGCTACCCTTGGAGTGTCATACTGCTTATGCTTTTTGCTTTCGAGTCAATAACGTTGCTAAGGCATATTCTGTAGGCGTAAAATAAAGGTAGGATGAAACCAAGAAAACCATACGAGACAATCGCTAAAGACCTGAAGACGAAAACGGTCTACGAATATATTGACGAGCGCAATAACATCCGAGTTAAGTCGCGAGAAGTCTTCAAGACCAGAGAACAAGTAATCCACTACCCCTTCCGCAGAGACGGTCAGCCGAAATATCCTGTGAAGCGTTTCGTATTCAAAGATATGCCCGACGAGCTTCAACGGGGTTTCAGTACAGCACCGGGTCGTGGATACGGATTCACTCGAATCCTATCTCGATTGGCTAATGTGCTGTTTGAGGACCGTCAGCTTGAGGAGCTAGTCATTAGTCCGAATCTTCCCAGTGTCATAGGGCCCACAAGGATAGTCATCAACGCCAAAAGACTCGATCAAGAGTTTCCGAAGCTATCCGCCCTTTTTGACAGACATTCAAAAGAGTTAAATATTCAGGCAGCCGTCTCCTTGTCATCGCTTTTTCCTGCCGACTTTAAACCACCAAAAGTGAAATATGTGGGTGGTGGGCTTGGAGCCTATATACACCGCAGTAAAATCACACCAGAAATGTTGTCAGCGGGTGACGTAGATGCGATTCTTGGGTTGGCACAAAAGACTGCTCAGGACAATCTGCTTGATAACGAGGGCGCTGTTCTCAGGACACGAGAAAGAATTGAAGAGTTTTATATCGAGGCCGTTATAGAAGAATTTGAGGAACTCCTAAAACAAAAGACTGAGACTGATGGCCTGGAAGAAAAGTGGCAAAAGTTTTTCAAAAAGTATAACTGGATTTTTTCGCAACTATTCACATCTGCAGTTTTATTCTTTCAGGACAAGGCTTACGTAGGGGGTAAGGGCATAGACAACAAGAAAGGCAAGGTCACCGACTTTATCTATAAAAACAAATTTACAGACAATGTCGCCATCATTGAGATCAAGACCCATCGAACTCCCTTGCTCAAAAAACAAATATATCGTGGAAATGATGTATTTGCTGCAGATAAAGAGTTGAGCGGCGCGACCAACCAGGTTCTTGATCAAAGAGATAATCTACAAAAAGAATTCTACAACCTACGTAGCAACTCTGAGGAGGCCTTTGAAGCCTACAATCCAAAATGCGTCGTCGTAGCTGGGATGCTCAAAGGAATGTCCGCCAAACAGCGCAAGTCGTTTGAACTTCTTCGCAGTAACAGCAAGGACGTAGAGATAGTTACCTTCGACGAGGTGTTGCACAAGCTGAAAGGACTTCGCCAAATTATTATGGGCGATAAAGCGAAGGGGTGATCGATGGAAGAAGATATTAAAAGGAAGCTGGCAGAATTTCGAGAACTTCAGCAAAAAGCTCGCCGATTGAGTCTCGCCCATTGGGTTGAGCAAGGCAAACTAGGCAAGATTACTACCGAAAAGGAGCTGCTCGAATACTCTAAATGGCGGACTAAGGCTGGCATAGCCTTGAACGAGTTTCACGATCTGCTGAATCAAAGACATCCAGAGCAACAGCTTTGGTCCAACCTTGAAGCTGAAAGAAAACGCCTTATTGAAAAACTTAAACACACAGAGGAGCTTTTGAAGCGATGGCAGACATAGATAGAGCAAAAGTTAAACGATTCTACGCTGAGCTAAGGGGCTATCTCGACACTATCCCCGAACCCAGCGGCTTTAACGCTCCCACCCACATTGCCGAAAGATTGGATAAGATATGCGACGAGCTATCCACAGTAGCCAGAAACGACTACTCACATTTCAAAGTTGAGCGTAGCGAATATACATTTAACGAATACGGATTCGATGGATCTCTCGTCAAGATGAAGCTGAGTGGAATTGTGAATCAGCTTAATGCAGAATTTGAGTTTGACCCAAACCAACAGCAATCGCAAGCTGCGATAATCGTTAACAATCAAAATACCAGTAACATTGACATTAAAATTAACTTTTCGATCGATAATCTCATTGAAAGCGCCCAAACAAAAGAAGAAAAAGAAAAGCTAAAAGAGATAAAAACCGAGATTGAAAAGCCACACGCCGATTGGAGTAAAATAAGCAAATCTTTGGCTTGGATATTGAGTTATAGCAGAGAATTGTCCCTGAAGCTGCTCCCTATTATTCTTAATCACTACCTCAAGCAAAGTTAGCCTTGCCGGAGTTGTCTCTAGAATTTAAATTCGCTTAGGGTGACGACCTTTAGAACCGAAGCTTAAGAAATGCGATATATGTAGGCACCCTCTATATACTGGCTGTTGATAACGTTCCCAGTGAATCTAATCCCTGATATAGAATCAGGCCCTGTATTTATAGCAGACTTTAACAATTTAATTAGAGAATTACTTGGGCTAACAACCGACACATTATTAATGAATGAGTTGTCTGTTCCTAGTATTGCGGATAATTTAGTTTGAAGCGTCTCGTAGGCCTTAGCGGGACCATCCCTGTCTAAGACGGGAGTTGCAACTACAAAACGCCAGCCAGAATCAGGTAGTAAGAACCAAAATGCCGAAGTGACGGCAAAATCAGAATTAAGCCCTTCTAAGACTTTTTTGCCCAATTCAATATAATCTTCTCTTAGTTCTTTTCTATCCATTGTAGTATTCCATTTTTAGGATCATCAACAGCATTTAGGAGCTTTTGGGCTTCTGCTTCTGTCACACTCTCATTATAGCGACTTTCTTCACTCCACCCATTCAACCCTGCAATAATATCCCAGTTTACGCTAAGTTGAGAGTTTCGCTTGGAGGCCCTACCAAGCTTTGCATTTAACTCAGACTGACTAAGCAGATCCTGTAAATTATGGGTGAAGTGCTTTTCTACTACTTTGTGGTCGGGGATATCAATCTTTCGTAAATTTTTTGCAATCTTTGCTTTCAGTGCACATTCAATAGAGTAACCCGTAAGGTAGAAAGCGCCGCAGTAGTGTCCTTGCGCAAATAGCAGCTTGGCCTCATCCAACCGGATATGTGCAAGCTTCTGGTAGGCACCTTTATTTGCAATATACATCAGGAGCCATTATACCAACAAAAGCATAGCTACCGCCCTAAAGGAACCGAAACTCAGACTAACAGAGGTGGGGTTAGCGCATTGGTCATAAGAAGAAAAGAAGGAATATTTCTGGAAACTTCCTTCTTCTCTGAAAATTGATTGTTCCGTATGGTGACCTCACGGGGAATCGAACCCCGATTGCCAGGATGAGAACCTGGTGTCCTAACCGTTAGACGATGAGGCCGCGTAATGTTTCTATTGTAAGGGTAGCCACTGTCTAACGGTTATGCCACCAGGTTTCCTGGTGTCTATTGATTACCCGAAGCGTTAGACGGTGAGGCCATGTGTTTTTGAATTTTTAAGTAACTACCTTGTCCAGCGGTCACGACACCAGATTACCCGGTACCTCATGATTACCCGAAGCGTTAGACGGTGAGGCCGAATTTTGAGCAAAATTGACCCGTAAATACTACCATAACAGAGGGGAAACGTCCAGGCTCCAGGCATCATGGCACTATTTTTGCCGTGGGCAGTTCGTCCGGGCGGGTGGTGTAGCGGGGGCTGCGGGTGTGGTGCCGGGGTTGCCATTTTTGGGCAAGGTCCTCGGTGGCGTAGCGGATGGTGCGTTTTCCGAATCTTTCATTTAGGACGTCTACGGCTTGCATGCGGGCTTGGGCTCGATCATGCTTGGCCGGATCTATGGCGCCCAGCAGGTCTGTTTGCAGATAGTCTGCCGGCCTGAAATCACCTAGCCACACCCCTGCTCTGTGGTAGGACATTCTGGGGCTGTAGATTTGGCTGAATAGGTTTATGGTGTCGCTAATGAGTTGTCCCGTGTCTGCGGTTGGTACCTGATAGATGACTTCCCTGCTCCAGCGGCGGAAACCGGGTTTGTGTTTGTTGGTATCTAGGAATATTCCTGCCCTGCGGGCCAGTTGGCTGCTGCGTCGTAAACGAAAAGCAGCCGTGGTAGCAAACGATGCTAGGGCGGCTTCTATCACGCTGGCTAGAGAGGTGTCTTCTCCGAACGTTCGGCTGCGTAGGATGCTTTTGGGTTTTTGGTGCTCTAGATCTAGCGGAAAGCAACTGATGCCGTTTAGTTCCGCCACCAACTGCCGGCCGCGGATGCCCATGAGCTGCTGGGCCCGCTGGGGGCTGAGTTGAGCCAGGTGCAGGGCCGTGCCCGCCCCCTCTGCCCTCATTTTAGGCGCTAGCCGCCAGCCAATGCCCCAGACGTCGCCCACGGGTACTTGGCTCAAATGCCAGTCTGTTTCTGGGTTGCCCATCAAACTTAGTACACCATCAAGAGCTGGTACTTTCTTGCCGCGGTCACTGGCCAGTTTGGCCAGGGACTTGCTGGGTGCGATCCCTATAGATACGGGGAGGCCAGTCCACTGGAGGATGGATTCCCGGACCTTATGCCCCCACGCTGTGTGGTCCCGGATATCCAGCTGGCTGAGGTCCAGGAACGATTCATCCACGGAATAGACTTCTATGCGCGGGGTGATGGTGGTCAGCAGCTCGGTAATGCGCCGCGACATATTGCCGTAGAGTTCAAAGTTGGCGCTGAACTTCACTATGCCGTGGCGGTCAAAGATTTCCCGGTACTTGAATGCCGGGGCCGCCATAGGGATGCCAAGCGCCTTGACTTCGTTACTCCGGGCCACGACGCAGCCGTCATTGCTGGAAAGTACGGCAACTGGTTTGGTGGCGAGGTCGGGGCGAAAAACACGTTCGCAGCTGACAAAGAAGTTATTGCAGTCAATCAGGGCAAAGACGGGATTTTTCATTGCTTGCCCCCGCTTTCTGCTGTGCTTGGCCTGACCGAAGGATTTATAATGACTTTGTTTTTGACCGGATTCCCGATCAAGTCGGGAATGACAGGTGTGGAGGCAATACGGCTCATGATTGCCTCCTGTACTGGTGGATGACACTGGTGACTACGCCCCATACCTGTGCGTCCTTGGGTACGGTATGACGGGTCGAAATAGCCAGGTCACTGCCCTGGACCCATATAACCAGGTCGGTTTTGTGTGCCCCGAGTGCTCGGTCCACAATGATAATGTCGCCAGCAAAAATGCCCAGCGCCTGCCATTCATTACCGGCAATGCGCATCAGATAGGTGCTGACGCTGTTTTGGACTAATAACTTGTTGAGATCAATGCCTTGGAGGCTGGCGTCTGTGGCTGGGTTGGGAAACCCACCGTGCACAGAGACGCCCTGGGGATTTTCGTAATACATATCTAACTACCTTTCAAAAAAGACTAAAACAGAAACTGATTGAGCCAATCAGCGTGGCTGTTGGCTGGGAGCCATTACTCACCTTGAGCAAAGACCAGGTAGTTAGATAAGCTTGTGGGTAGAGATTCGCCTTCTTGGGCAAAAATACTCACACAGCTAAAGATATTTTATACTAAAATGTCAGTATGAGTGAAGACTTCCCTTTCTGGCATCGTATACCAAAAGGCGAATTTCCAAGAGGGGTAACGGCCGGTGATGCGCGTAAAGCACAGGCAAAGCTGCAAACCATCAGCACCTACGGGCTTGAGGTATACGAAAAGCTGGGACTCCCGGTCTCTCTAGGGCCGACTATTGTGGGGGCTATCTGGCCTCACGCGGATGTATACGGCAGAGATATTGATGCGATCTTTGAAGACCAAACGCGGGTGCCAAATAGGCGTATGGACAGAACTGCAGGAGATGAGTTTGTAAGGATCTGGCCACAAAGAGGCCACGTAATAGTTCAAGTTTTTGCTGGTCCGCCTGGCTCGAATGATTACAGGCTCTCGGCCGGGTTGCCCTTTAACGAACGTGCCTTTCGTCCCATGGAAACAGGCTATATCTTTGACCATAGTGACCCTTCTTCTCCTCAAAGCTGGACAATGCAGGAGTTGGTCATGGGCTTTGATACTGACGTGGAAAGACTTGCCCGGCTGGCCGGTGCAGTGGCGACTACGGTGTTGGATGCGCTTACTGAAGGAGTGCCCGATCCTTAGAGCCCATCCCAAACCTCCTCTCCCTGGAAGAGAGACCTTGGATAGTTCTAAGAACCCATCCAAAATCTCCTAAAACCTTTTAAGTAAAAGCGCAACAAAGGCCAACACCACCATCTGCAGGCTGGTTGCTAAGTAGTGTTCACAGTTCTTCCAGAGTCTTCGACACTTCTCAAGCCAGGATAGTGAGCGTTCCACCACCCAGCGTTTCGGCAGCACTTTGAAGGTATGAAGTTCATTGCGCTTGACGACCTCAACCTCGGCCTTGAGCGCAGTTTGTATGGCGTCAGCAAACGGTCGGCCTCGGTAGCCCCCATCTACCAGTACTTTCTCCACTTGCTGCAAGTCTTCCTGGTAGGCTGCCACCATAGCCCGTGCGCCAGCCTTGTCACTGACGTTGGCTGTGGTCGCATGGATGGCGTGAGGTAAGCCATTGGTGTCAACGGCAATGTGCCGCTTTATGCCAGAGACCTTCTTGCCGGCATCATAGCCTTTTTCTTTCGCAGTGTCGGTGTTCTTGACGGACTGGGCGTCAATGATCAGAAAAGTGGTGCTCTTGTTCCGACCATTGGACATACGAACCTCGCCAACTAATTTTTTTTTAAGACTTCCTCAAGTACACTCGGCTGCGAGTTTCCGCCTTCATCCACACGCTGCTCTTTCCAGATAGTGAAGTAGGCATGAACCGAGCTTTTCTTCGGGAGGTCACTCGGCAGCATATCCCACTGGCAGCCGCTCTTCAGTAGATACAACACGGCACAGAACACGTCGTAGAGGTCAAGCTCACGTGGTTTAGTTTTCCTGCGGGCCCGACTCAAGGATTGGCTGTATGCTGTCAAATTGTTTCCGAGTCACATCACTGGGGTAGGTTTTACGATTCACGTGTTTGTTTCTCCTTTTTACCAGACCAAAAACAGTATGGCTGACGCCATACTGTTTTTCTAGCTTACTTGTCAGGTTGGATTAATTATTGTGGGAGATTTTGGATGGGTTCTTAGACCTCAAGCTGCTGGAGGAATTCGGCCATTTGGCGGGGGGTGAGGTCGGCTTTTACTATATAGCCATCGGCTTGGGCTTCTATGGCGGCCCGGTCTTCTTCCCCTAACTCCAGGTTGGTGGTGATGATGATTTTGGCTCTGAGATCCGGGAGCTGGGCCCGTAGCCGCTTGAGTACCTCTGTACCTATGAGATTGGGCAGCATAATGTCGAGCAAGATGATGTCATAGGCGTTGGTCAGTGCCTCGCGCAGGCCCTCTTCGCCATCTATGACTACCTTTACTTGGTAGCCGGCTTTGGTAAGGGCCCGGGCGTAGAGTTCGTTTATGAAATGCTCGTCCTCTATACAGAGGACTTTTTTGGCTGTAGTGGCGGTGGGTGTGGTTGGTTCGTCCATGGTTACTTAAATACTACCATGATCCCTCAGAACCCCAACCCCTCCTCTGTTATCCCCAGCTTGATCCGGTATGACAGGATTGGGGGTTTTGAGACTCAGGCAAGCTATGCTTGCGTATAGAGCTTTTGTGGTGCGTGGCTATGGCTATCTTCTGTACATAGAGTGGTTTTTAATCCACCCATGGGCGTGGCGGGTAATGCCGCTGGTGTCGCTGTTTTTAAGCTCGTCAGCCAGTTGAGCATAAGGCTGGAGTGTAAAGCTAAAGCTGCTGCCCTTCCCTACCTTGGACCGCACCCAGATGTTGCCGCCATGGGCGTTGACAATGGCCTTGCTTAGGTAAAGTCCCAGGCCCGTGCCGCCAATTTGCGAACGGGTGCGGTGGTTACGGTAAAACTTTTCAAACAAGTTTTGGATAACACTATCCGGGATGCCTACTCCAAAGTCCTGGACGGTGGTTTCTATCATGCCCTCCTGGTTTATGCTGGCTTTGACAATAACCTCTTTACTAGTAGGACTGTATTTGAGGGCGTTGTCCAGTAGGTTGTTGACGACCTCGGATATACTAACGGGATCGACTGCCACCGTCGGCAGCTTGCCCTCTACGACAAAGGTAATAGATTTGCCCAGTACTTGGGCACGAAGGAGTTGCCCGGCAGCAGCTTGCTTGAGCAGTTGATCCCATTTGCTTTCAACGAGTGTCAGTGACAACTGGTTTTCTTCTATCCGCACGACGTTCAGGATGTTGGATACAAAGGCAGTGAGTTGGTCGGTTGAGATGCGCAGTTTATGCATGTAGTCGGCGAGCTCTTTGTCCAGCTTGCCTTCCAGCTCTTCCTCAAAGACCTCTATGTAGCCCCGGAGCATGGTCAGGGGCGTGCGCAGCTCGTGTACCGCCAAAGCCACAAAGCTGAGGCTTTGTTCGTCCTGGCTGTATACGTCGGTGTGATCAAAAAAGGTGACGATAAACTCTGTCCCGCTTTCATTGTCCCGATTGTAGTAGGCGGCGATGTCGCACTGTTTGACGGTTTTGCCATCCCGCAGTACGACATGCACCCGGTGCCATTCGCCGTAGTCTGTGGCTTTGTTTTCCTGACAATCTTTTATCCAGGCCTCCAAGGTGTGTTCGCCCTGGAATTCCAGGTTAACACTATCAAAAATTTTCTGGCCAAAAAGCTGGGGGCTCTTAATATTCAAGTATTCCAGTGCCGAGTTGCTGGCATTGGTCACTACCTGCTCTTTGTTAAAGACAAACAGCGGCAGCGGGAAGTGGCTGACAATGTTCGCGGCCTGAGAAATGGCTTTGCGGTGGTTGGCCAGTTCTGTACCGTCCTGCTGGCTGGCAAACTGGTATACCCGATTAGCTAACGAGGTTACCAGTTCCCGGCCAAAGAGCAACTTTTGCATATTCGGCGGCGGCACGGCATTGCTGTCCGGCGCAACGTGCAAAATAGCCTGCCACAGCAAGTGAAAAGGCTGCATAACAAACTGGCTGGATATTTTGGCTGCAAAGTGAGCGAGTACTAGGGTTAGGAGGCCGTCGGTAAACGCTACTGGCAGAAAGTCATAGCCCATTTCGGTCGCAATCAGAAAGAAGCCAAGTGCGAACAGGATCAAAATCCCGTGCACACACATCAGGTAGATGTAAGCCTTGCGCCTGAGTCTCTGAAAGTCGTCCACCCTCCGTCCTTTCTAATCAGTTTTAGGGTTTGTATGACACGGCGCCCGCGCTGCCGACGATGGTAACCCACGTCTGGCCGGGGTTAAGCTTCACTGTTTCGCCCTTGCTGTCCAGGAACTTAAACTGGCTGGTGCGATTCTTTTTCTCCCAGGTGCCTTTAGCGAGTGTGCCGTCCTGGAAAAAGAAAGCGCTTCCCTTGCCTCTGGCACCATATACTGAATACACGCCCGCGTAACGGTGGGACATGACCAGCCCCACGACGGTTTTGGGGTTGATCTGCCGGCGGGCCTTTTCGTCTGTATGGGGTTTGCCGGCCAAGCTGCGTTTGTAACTGTTGGTTTTCAGGTCATAGTCAAAATGTGCGTTGTATAAGAATCCGGATATGGAAAAGTCGATTTTGCCGATCTTTGTCCTGGTGACTTTCTTTTCCTCTTTTCTGGCAAAGCCGGTGAAAGTGCTTTTAGTCCAGCCCTTGGCCTTTTGCAGTTCCAGCAACTTGGAGCGGCCAGTATACAGATTGTGCGGGGCGTACCGGTTGCTGATGCGCTGATAATAGTTGGGACTTTGGAAGGCTTCCAGGTCTTTGAGGCCCTGGGACCGTAGTTCAGACAGTGCCTGCCCGCTGCCGCCGGCGTGGGCAATGGGTGCGTCAAATGGCGCCAGGAAGTCGAGGTAGTAGGGTCGTACGGAGCGCACGGGACCAATATATTCTGGCTTGGCCTCCTGGTAGAGAACCAAAAACCGGGTTATGCCGCCCTCGGCAATAGCCTCAAAGACTACCCCGGCGTTATACAGACCGGACTGCGGCCGGGCATCGGGGCTGTTTTCTAGCATAACCCCTGTGGTGGGTAGTGCCGCGAGTTCCGGCTTGACTTGTACTCCTGTCAGGGGTGAAGGTACGGTAGTGGGTTTGGGTTCTTCCTTTTTTACGATTGGCGGCGGAGGCGGGGGTGCCGGTTCTGAGCGCAGGACGAAATACCATACCAGGCCGCCGATAGCGATGAGTATTCCTGCCAGCGCACTAAGTACTATAATCTTTTTATTTCGGCTCAGGCCCCGGAATTTGCGCCACCAGGCTTTGGGGCCCCGTCCTTTGGGCCGGGGCTTTTCTGCCGGCAGGTGCGGTCGGGGCGGCGGCAGTTCACTGCCCGGGGCCTGATGGACTTGAGTAGCCGCCGCCGGATCGTCGTTTATATTTGGGAGGGTTTTGGTTTCTGGCTCGCTTTGGACTGGCAAAAAAGATTGCCCTGCCCTGCGAGCAGGCGTGAAATCATCTTTCATAACTCCTGCTATTGTACCACTGCTCTAGTGAGATCGTGAGACGAACCTGATTCTCAAAACCCCAACCCCTCCACCGTCATTCCCCCCAGTCAAGCTGGATAGCCTGCCCTCAACTTGATTGGGGTGCTGGCAGAGGGGAAGTTTTGAGCGTCAAGTAGGAGGCGAGGCTTGCAAGTATACCAAAAAAGGTTTTTAGTACATGTATGGAAGAAAGCTCATTTATAGCTGCGGAACAGAACTTGAACAGATGGGCCGGGGGCTTGCATAAGCTGGCCAACGGCCTGGAAGGGGATGTATCCATCCCTACAGTTGAGGAGCGGGCAAACATACTCTCTGCGGCAGATGCCGTAGCGGATGCTCTTTCAAGGCTGCGTGAGGGCTTGTCAGCGGCAAAGCTGGGGGATCTGCTGCTACGTTTCGGCACCTTTGAACAGATACAAGTAGGCGATTCTGTGAAAGGTATTGAGGATATGTCAGAGGCTCGTCGGTTTGTAGCTGGTAACCTGGTGGAAAATGGTGTAGCGGTCAGTGGCGTCCGCGTTGCGGAGCTGTTTGTTTTGGGCGGCGTAAAGCGGGAGAGTGCGTCACCGAGCGCTTCCAGATTTCTAAAAGCCCTTAGAAACCCTCGACCAGGAAGCGGCGAAGAAAAGATTGCTCCTTATGCTCATGTCTGGAAGGGCCAGCGCACTTATCGAAGGCATGACCCGACGCTTAAAATTTCTGGTTTGCCGCCATATGCATGGTATATAGGCACAGACGAAGGTGTGCCGAACGAATATCGTGAATCCCCGGATAAAATTCTCTAACGTGACGGGTATTTTTTACCTGGAAGTGGTATAAGTAGCTTATGACATATGGACGTGCACTAGCAGTTGGTTTAGGAATTGGGGCGGCCATGGCATTTGCAGGTAGCGGCGGCGGTGTACAAAGTGAAAGTGGCGAAACCGACCCAGCCCTCATCTATGAATCTCAACCTGGAGATAATTTGTGGGGCATTGCTGACAAGTGCACTGACACTACTCCGGAGCTTATGATAGTGTACGAAGGCCTCAAGCCGCAGGTGGCAAACCCCAATGAGGTCTCAGTTGGAAAGCGCCTGAATCTTTCTGAGTTTAGCGATATTGTTGATTGTCCGAGCTAGCTAAAGGATAGAAATTTGTTGGTTGAGTCGTTTGAGAGCGACCTCTTTGCCCAACACAGCCAGCGTATCTGCCAGGCCAGGACTGGCTTGAGCTTGGGTGGTCGCAATGCGTATAAGGCTGAACAGAACAGCTGGTTTGGTATGAGTGATTGTCAGCAGCGCATTTAGACGGTTCGTAAGGTCTTCTGGGGTGAAGTTGCTTTGCTCTAGTTCTGGCCGCGCTGTTTCCAGCAATGCTTTGCTAGCTTCCGGCGCCAGTTTTTTCAGTTGTTTATGATTGGAAATAAGTTCCGGGTTTACCGGCAGGTCTTTGAAAAAGAAAATGGTCAGTTCCGGCAGTTCGGCAAAGTACTTCAGCCGTTCCTGGACAAGCCCCAGCACCTGTTTTTTGTAGGCATCATCGTACTTCTCTGCCTCTGGCGGCCAGTAGTCCGCAACCTTTTGATACAGGTCTTCCAGGGGCATACTGCGAATGAAGTGGCCATTGACCCAGTTTAGCCGCCGTTCGTCAAAATGGGCGCCGCTCTTCCCAACTTTGTCCAGGCTGAATTTTTGAATGAGCTCATCTGTAGTAAAGACCTCTTGTTCAGTACCGTCATTCCACCCAAGGGTGGCGATGAAGCTCCGCAGGGCCTCCGGCAGGTAGCCTTCCCGCACATAGTCCAGAATGTCTTTGGCGCCATCACGCTTGGATAGCTTCTTGTTGCCTTGTTCGTTTAGGATATGCGGCAGGGTGGCCAGGACTGGCGGCTCAAGGCCTAGTGCCTCATACAAGTTGAGATAGTTTGGCGTACTTGCAATAAATTCCTGGCCGCGGATAACGTGGCTAATGTCCATTTCTGCATCATCCACAATATGGGCAAAGTTATAGGTAGGAAAGCCATCGGACTTGATGAGGATGAGGTCATCAATAACTTCCGGCCCGGTATGCAGGTCTCCCATAACGGCGTCCTGCCAGGTGTAGTCTTTTGGATCAGACTTGAATCTAAGAGGTACTTTGCCATACCAGTCATCTGGGCCTGCCGTCCGAAGCGTTTGCGAAGGACGGTGGTTGCGATACAGAAATGGTTTTTTATTCTGTTTGGCTTGTTCGCGAAAACCCTGGACTTCTTCTGCGGTGTACGGGTCGGCATATGCTCTACCGGCATCTATGAGTTTTTGACCCCATTTTTTATAGCTGTCCAGGCGTTCGCTTTGGCGGTACGGTGCGTTTGGACCGGGTTTGTCCGGGCCTTCGTCGTATTCGAGTCCGAGCGCTTTGAGGCTTTTTATCAGATGCTCTGCAGAACCTTCTACTTCCCTTTTTTGGTCGGTGTCTTCCAGGCGCAAGATAAAATGGCCATTGGCTTGCTTGGCGACCAGCCAGGCAAACAATGCGGTACGAATACCGCCGACATGCAAAAAACCAGTGGGGCTTGGCGCAAAACGTGTTCGGACCTTTGTCATAGTATGGCATTATCCCACAACAGAGGTCGAAATTCTACAGGTCGGACGGGATACGCATAGGTGTTTTAAGCAGGCTCGTCTTGCCTTTGGCGTTTGCGGAGGGAGACAAGGTATAGAGGTTGTCGTAATCGCGGTCAAAGAATGGAACAAAGGCGGGGTGAGCGGCGACCAGACTCTGTATGTTGATTCCGTCGTAGTCCCAGACGTTCACCGTACCCTTGGTAACGACGGCCAGGCGATGACCGTCCATCCATTCAGCCTTTTGGCTGGCAGCCAGCTTGAGCTTTGTGTCATATTGGTAGCGGCGGTCGTGTTCGGCGTCATACACGCCAAACTCGCTACCGCTCTGGATACTTATAAAGCGTGTATTGGCGGACACGGATATGGCGTCCAGGGGCTGCTGCATTCTAAACACCGCAATCGGTGCGGGCACCTTGGGGTTGTCCTGTTCCAGATCACCAAAAACTTCATGATAGACGTAGGCTCTTTTGTCTGTATCCGTGCCTACGGCCATAAACCATTCATCATCGTACCGGGTAATATCCAGGGAGTACTGCTTGCCCGCCGGGAGGTCACGCACTTTAAAGGTGTCCCTGCCTTTGCGTATATTGACGTGCACGGTGCCCTTTTTTGCTCCTTCGCTACCCACGTAGAACACAACTTCATCGCCATAGGACTTAAAGGCGGATACCTTGGAAGCTACCACGGATAGTTGCTTTGATTTGCTGTCACCAAAGCGTAAAGTGCCGCCATTTTTATCCAGGAGGTGCAGTTTGTCGAACTTTTTGTCCCGCAATGCTGCCTTATACAAGGTCATAGTAAAGTGTTTATTCAGGTTGAGGCTTTCGGCAGGACGCTCACGGTCCAACATGACAAACTCTGAACCACCCTTGAAGGTGTGCCTGATGAGAACATGGCGATTATCTGTGGACCATTCCACCAGTTCCCAGGCATCAGAGCCGGCGGTTGTGTTGACAAGGTTTGCGGGAAGCGTGATGGGGGTAACGGGGTTATTAGTCTGCCCAAGGCTTACGACGTCAAAGGCCGCCAGCTTGCCAATCTGCTGGACTATCAGCCATTGACGATCCGGGCTTTGGGTGGCGAAGGCTGGCGCGGAGGCATAAGGCCGGACCTCGGCAGGTTCCAGCTTTTCAGGAAACAGGAAGGCATAGTTCAGCCGTTCGATCTCGCTGCCGCCCAACGCGAAGGTCCTTTTCCAGGTACGGTACCCCGATCTGACAAATTCAAAAGTATAGTCTCCGGCAGGAATTGCCAGCCGTAAATCTGTCTGGCCCTCACGCTTGCCGTTTACATAGACATCGGCCGACTCCGGGTGGGCGTTGGCAAAGACCAGGCCGTTCTGGATGACCTCGCCGGTTTTGCGGTTGATGTCAAAGCCTCTCGCCTCGAAGAATAAAACTGCACTGCCTATGATGAGGGCAAAAGCCATCAAGGCATAGCCAATGTAGAGCCTGATTTGGTGCGCACGTTTTTTCTTTGGGTCGAGGAAGTCCATAGCCATTTTTTACATCTCAAGTATACCCCATCTGGTGCCTATGGACACCCTGCTCCGGTTTGTCCCGATCTGGCTGTGAACAAATAATTTCCACGCTTCTGGCCAGACTTGCGTACATTGTCGGCTGGGGGTAAGATACAAGGCAGAAGCTTTTTCTGGCAAGCAATTGAACAATCTGAGGGTGCAAAAAATTAAATTGTAATGAGTTCCAATGCAATTGAACTGAACGGCAAGCGCTATGATGTCCGGACGGGCAGAATTCTGCCTGCCCAGGAAGCCGTTAAAGGCGGTCGTGCCAGTTTTGTCAGGCCCGTTGCAAAACAGTCCGGGGCTGCCTTGGATGGGTTTACACGCCGTAAGGCTGCCGCCTCCCCCGCCAAAACCACCGCGTATGCGGTGCACAAAAAGACTGAAAAATCCAAAACACTCATGCGGCACGCTGTAAAAAAACCAGCCCAAACCAAATCCAAGTCCGCGCCGCAGATAACCCGCCAGGCACCCCGGATGGATGTTGGTTACACTAACCCCAAGCGCGCCTCTCATGCCAAGGTAGTAAAGAAGAGTTCTCTTATTAGCAGGTTTGGGGTTCCGGCCCGGGCCGTCAAGCCCATTGCCGCTGTCTTGCCTGTTCGCCCTGAGCCGGCTGCTCCGCCACTGCCCGTTTTCACCGAACACCACAAACCAACTATTGCGCAGCGGCATCAGAAATCACTCAAGGCAGCCATAGATCGTTCAACTGCCCATACCCAACCAAAAGCCCGCAAATCCACCCGGCGGCATCGTCTGTCACAAAAACTGCGGGTCAGCAATCGCACCGTCAACATAGCGGCAGCCAGCCTGGCAGCCGTGTTGCTGGTTGGGTTTATAGCCTACCAGAATGTACCTAACCTCAGTATGCGGCTGGCTGCAGCACGAGCCGGGGTGGAAGGCAGCTTACCTGGCTATCAGCCTTCCGGTTTTGGCCTAAACGGGCCTATCAAATACCAGCCGGGACAGATCACCCTCAGTTACGCCTCGCACTCAGACGACCGGCAATTCCAGGTCAGCCAAAAGGCGTCACAGTGGAACAGCGAAACATTGCTGGAAAACTACGTCGGCACCGGGCAAAAGACCTACCAGACCTTTCAGGACGCCGGCAAAACCATCTATATTTATGACGACAATAACGCCACTTGGGTAGATGGCGGCGTGTGGTACCAGATAGAGGGCAACTCTGCCCTCAACAGCGACCAGCTCCTGCGCATGGCTGCAAGTATGTAAGTATGAGACACCCATGCGCAGCCCATTCGGCCTGTAGTACAGGCGAATGGGACCTCTGGCTTGGGTTTCTCATCGCGCCGGCAAAATGAAACATTTGCCCAAGCTGCTCTTCCCAAGGGGCTAACAAAATATTCCCGAAGTAAATTCGGGAATATTTTGAATTTAATAATCAGATCCGAGGGGCGTCTGTTTTCGTCAACATGTGCAATATGCAGCCTAGTACCCCGCCACTCATACCTTGACGGGTCTGCCCTCCCAGAACCAGCACCAGGCAGCCCGGCTGCCCTGGAATGTAGCTACGGCTACCTTCCAGGCACATCCAGACTGCCTGGCACTACTTCTGGAAAGGCATCTAGCCGTCAGAGTATGAGTGGCGGGGTACTAGGGCAATATCTGGTTTTTGTGAGCCTCTTGTCTTATAGTTTCTGGCAAGAGGTAGGAGTGAAATGAACAAAGAGGTTTATAGGCATTTGCTGCAAACTTATGGTCGTCGGCCAGGAGTGTGGTTTGGGCTGGTCACTGAGATAGTCAGAACACTCCTGGTCAGAACATGGGGCGTATACATCGGTGCACAGGTGGTTACCAGCCTGGCCGCAGGTGATGTTGCGTTAGCCCGCAGGAATATCTTTTACTTTTTGGCCGTCTATGTGAGCGCTCCTATTGTTGGCCTGGCCGGTGATCTGCTGGCTCATAACTCAGAAAACAAGCAGTGGGGTACGCTGCTTATGAACTATTACCGCAAGCTCATCGGCAAAAATATGAGCTTTTACCGGGATAACCAAACCGGCTATCTAGCCAGTGCCTTCAGGCAATATCTGGACGGCTGCATGAATTTGGTACGCTTACTTCGTGTTGACGTAGTGCGGGTGGTTCTATCCGTGACCGCGCCGATAGTAGTGTTGGCCTTTGTCGACTGGAGGCTGGGTGCAGTAGCTTTTGGCATAATTCTGCTGCAGATGATTTATGTCATGTGGTCTTCGGCCAAGGCTAACAAGTACAGAGAGATGTCACATGAGATCTACCGAAAGGTAACTGGTGAGGTAGCCGACCAGATAACAAACATCGTGGCCTTCAAATCTGGCGGCGTGGAAAAGGAAGCCGAAGCCAAAGTGCTAAGGCTGAGCAAACAAGAAGTGGGGGCGTTTTGGCTGAGACGCAAAACAACTATGTTACTGGACTTTCCCCGGAGTTTGCTGACTGCCGGTGGTGTGACCATGGCTCTTCTGATAGCCCTGCCGGACAGCGCATATGGCCCTGAGGCGGTCGGCACCATAGTCATGACCATCAGCTATATGCTGCAAATACTGCGCAATGTGGGCGAGCTTCCCGATCTGGTGACAAGTCACGATGACCTGGTGACCAAAATATACCCCACCCTGCAATACCTTGGCGCGGTAGACGAAGACATTGCTGACCCAGCCCGAGCCAAGAGTCTGAAAGTAACCAAGGGAGCCATAGGCATTACAGATGTGGACTTTAGTTACTCAACGTCCAACAGCGGAAGCAAATCCATACCAGTTTTTCGTGATCTGAGTATACAGATTGCCGGTGGCGAGCATGTAGGAATTGTTGGTCTAAGTGGTGCTGGCAAAAGCACTTTAGCCGGTTTGCTGATGCGGTTTGATGAGGTAGCCCGCGGTGCGATTGCAATTGACGGCATAGACATTCGCAGTGTCCGTCAAAGTGAGCTGCGTCAAAAGATAGCCTATGTCCCGCAAGAGCCTTTGCTGTTTCACCGATCTGTGCGCGAAAACATTGCCTACTTTAACAGTAAGGCCACTGAAAAAGATATCGTACGTGCTGCCAGAGCCGCACACGCCCATGAATTTATTACCAAACTACCCGATGGGTACAACACGATTGTGGGAGAACGCGGTATCAAACTAAGCGGCGGGCAAAAGCAGCGGGTAGCCATCGCCCGGGCGGTGCTAAAAAACGCACCTATTATCCTTTTTGACGAGGCAACAAGTGCCCTGGACAGTGAGAGCGAGCAAATCATCCAGAACGCGTTACCCCAAATTATGGGCAAACACACAGCCATAATCATTGCCCATAGGTTGAGCACGGTATCCGGGTTGGATAGGATCATTGTCATGCATGACGGTCGAATTGTAGAAGAAGGTACTCACGAACAGTTGCTTGTAACGGGCGGCAGGTATTATGCCCTTTGGCAAAAGCAAACGACGGGTAACAAGTCTAAAGGCTCTGTCTAGCCAATTATTCAGCCAGTAAAGCGAATCCAAAGAACTGAACCACCCCACACTTCGTCATGCCGGACTTGATCCGGCATCCAGTTATAAGGATTTTCTTTTCTGGATTCCGGCTCGGAGGCCGGAATGACGGTGGCGGGCTTGAGAGTGGCGTCGGGAGCTATCGCGGTTGCGATACAATCCTCGCTCGTATCGTGCGACATTTGCCGATGAGATGGCTCACAAGAAAAGGAACCATCGAACCAAGGCCCAACCGAAACTGCTTCGCAACAAAGCCCTGCGTAGCTACGTCATTACGCACCTGCGGCTGTTCTGGTCTCCAGAACAGATAGCAGCCCGTCTGAAGTTAGCGTATCCTGATGACATGAGCATGCGTGTCTCTCATGAAACCATCTACACCTACGTCTATTGCCTGGCTCGTGGCGAGCTCAAGAAAGAGCTCATTGCCACGCTTAGGCAACAGCGAACAAGCCGGGAGCGGCCACGTGGCAAGAACGGCCGGGCCAAACACAGTCCTATTCCAGATCTGGTTAGTATTGAGGAGCGCCCCAAAGAAGTCGAAGACCGTATTATTCCCGGTCACTGGGAAGGTGACCTCATCATTGGCAAGGGTGGCCACTCGGCCATTGGGACGTTAGTTGAGCGAACTACTAGAGCACTCATACTGGTACCACTCAAGTCCAAACAGGCTGACCATGTTGCGACCGCCTTCGCAAAAGAGTTGGGGAGACTGCCGGAGCAGATGAAACTGAGCCTCACCTACGACCGGGGCAGTGAAATGGCTCGGCACAAACTGTTCACCAAGCAGGCAAAGATGAAAGTCTACTTTGCTGATCCGCACAGCCCCTGGCAGCGTGGTACGAATGAAAACACCAACGGCCTGATCCGTCGCTTCTTTCCGAAAGGCACAGACTTAGCAGTATCCAGAAAAGACATAAAACATGTCCAAGACTTACTCAACGGAAGACCCAGGAAGACACTCGATTACCGAACGCCATACGAAGCATTTAGCCAATTACTAAGTAAGAAAGGAGAGGCTGAAGTTAAGACGCTTGTGTTGCGGTAGGTTTTTGAGGGTAGCGGGTGGTACAGTCCAAGGACTTGCAGTATACTCCTCAATAATACATAATAGTGTTAAATAAATTACTGATAGTTAGGATTTGTTCGCATGAGACATTCAGGAGAAATTGTTTTTGGGCTGGCTCTTACACTGGCAGCTTGTGGCCCAAAGGGAGAGCAGGACGATATCCCTACCGAAAGTGTCGACCCCTACAGCCTGGAGGCGGGCCAGGTTGTTTGTGCCTATCTTGAGCAATACACCGGCTCTGCCGAGTCCAGCTACCGGCAGCAAGAGTTGGTCATTCACCGTCCACTTCATGAAATAACCCCTGAGAACGCAGGTGTGTACGAATACGATGGCTCCCTTCAAGTAGGTGACCGGATGTTTGAAGCAGAAGATGCTGATCCTGTGATACCGATACCTGACATTGATGCTTACCCTGCTCGGCTCTTTTGGCCGGAACTTGGCGCACCTGACGCACCTGACGAAGGACAAAATTATCTCGTTAACGGACCGTGTGAATAGGCTGAGTTAAAGCCAGCTGGTGAGACGGCTCCAGAGGCTGGGGGAGTTGCTGGGGAGGATGCTTGTTTCTGCGGCGGCGGTTTCTTGTTTTACGGAACTGGCTACGTTCCCGGTGGGGCTGGGGCTGATTTGTTCGCCCACCACAACCAGGCGGTTAATTGAGGTGCCTGGCGGGTCGCAAGTTATCAGGGTGGCTGTGGCAGGCTTGGCGGTCTTTTGGATGACTGACAGGTCGGTAGGCGGGACGACCTTTTTGTCGAATACTTTGTAGACGTAGCGTTTGCCGCCCTTTTCCAGCATAAAGGTGTCCCCGTTTTCCAGCCGGGATAGTAGCACAAAGGCAAACTTATACTTGCCGCTGTTTAAGATATTGTTGCTGGAGTGGCCAAAGACGACCGCATTGCCCTTTTCGCCGGGGTTTGGTGTGGTGGCGTAGTGCAGGACGCCGCGCTCCAGCGCTTTTTGTACGGCCGCTTCCTGGATGGATGGTTCGTCATACACCACTGGTATCTCCACATTAATTTTAGGAATAATGACCTTGGAGTCCTTGCCTACTGCTGTGGAGGCGGGATCGGTGATGATTGGTGTACTGCTAACCGTACGGCTGGGTGTAATGAAGGGGGCAATGATGCGCTCGTTGAAAAAGCTCAGCAGCATGATGGCCACCACCACCGTACCCATGCCCAGGCCGAAGAGGATGGACTGAACGTGCGGGTTATTGGGCTTGGCCCGGGCCCGGACTTTACCCATAAGCTGTTGTTTTACATCTGAAACAGAACGGAAATCCTGGCTGGCTGGTTTGTGCAGTTTTCTCACGGGTGCAGCTGGCTGTTCTGCGGCGGGCGGTGCAGACTGCTGCGGCGGGTGGACCTGCCCGCCGGCAGGCAGGCTTTGGCCTTTGGCTGGCACGGTACGTGCATGGCGGATACCTTGATCTACCTTGGAGTGTTCGGCGTAAAACTCCTGCCAGACCTGGTGCTTTTCCTGGTCTGGTAATTCCTGGTAGTACTTGTGCCAGGCTGTCTGGACATCAGCCAGCGATTTGCCGGAGGTACTGAGATCATGCATAAACTGCTGATGCCTGGAGCGGTGCGGCCCTGCCGCTTCTGCCTCTGCCAGCTCTTCTTTGGCGTCAGGCTCGCCTTGATACAGAGCATGTATTTTGTGCCGGATAAGCTCCATGGCTTCATTGCTGCCAGCCTCTCCGCTTGCCAGGGGGCGCCCATTTTGATCACCGTGTCCAGGCAAGGGCTGTACTACCTTTTTTCTAGGTGGTAGTGGTTGGTGTGAAATATTGTCGTCTGGTGGATTCATGGAAAAGTGTTTAGTACTAACGGGGTTAAGTATACCTGATAAGCGACTCCTGTGCGCGGATGAATGAGACGTCCTACCTCTAGGGACGAGGGGGAGATTATAGTATAATGGACCAGTTAGTTCCACTTGCTGCCGGAGTGGCGGAATTGGTATACGCGTGCGACTCAAAATCGCATGCCGCAAGGCTTGAGGGTTCGAGTCCCTCCTCCGGCACCAGTCAGAATTCTAGGCAAAAGTACTAAAAACCTGACTCTCAAAACCTCGTCATTGTCTGGCTTGACCAGACAATCCAGTATTCTTGTTATTCTACTGGATCCTCCAGTCAAGCTGGAGGATGACAGGACCAGGGTTTTGAGAGTCAGGTACTAAAGACTTGCAGAAGCTATAAATTTGTTTATGATATAAACTATGGAATTCATTCAATTTTCAGACCCTGATAATCCTACGCCAAGAGGATCAGGAGGGCTGCGCGATAACGCTGGCATGCGAAATGATAGGCTAGAATTAGTCTAGCGAGTGTTTACTGGGGAATGGGAGAGTCAAATAACGGGCCAGGTGCTTGATCTGCGCATTCCGGAGGATACAAAGGCATCTCCCAGTACGTCCTCTGTCGAAGCCCGCCTGTCGCAGCCGGTGATTGGTCCTGAAACAGCGCTGCAAGTAAGTGCTCTGGTGCTCCCTGGCGCTTTACTTCCGACCGAAAGCTAAAATAATACTCCGTTGGCAAATGCTTCCAGCGGCTTGGCTGGATTCTGCATCCACCAGACTGCGGTATGGGCGGCGGTTTTTACGCGCCAGGGCTGTTCGCCAGCCGCGGTTTGGGCTTCTTCCTGGAGCTGGGTGCTGACTATCTGGCCGCCAACTGCGCAATGAATAAGCGTGTGGTGTTTGACGGCGATGTAAAATGGAAACTGTTTGGTGAGTTCGTGCAGACCGTCTACCAGTTGCAGGATGCTCATATCAAAGGTGAATGGCTCTTCAAACCCTAGCTGGCTGGCCAGTTTTTGCAGTTGGGCAAAGCTTGCCACAAGCACCGATTGGGGCCTGTCTTTTATCATTTCTGGCGCAGATACCACATAATCCGCAGCATCTTTGGTAAGTGTCAGTTGCCCGGTATATTTGCGGGCTAAGGCTTCCAGTAGGATAGCTGTTTCAGAGTTACGGCCCAAGTCCCCGGCTACCAACACACCGTCTGACCATGCCGCTAGGCTAAGCAATTCTGCCAGCGCCTTTTGGCTAAAGCTGCCGCTGGGGGTGCTGGGTGCGTACTCCACGTGTTCCATAACCCGGCCCACGATCTTTTTGGCCGCATCCGGCAGTATAACGCGGACAGTACCAGCCCCGGCTTTTTCTGCCTCAGCAAACGCCTCGGCCGGTGCCGCAAAAGCGTGAAGGTTGCCACCAATTATTAAAAGCTTGCCGGCAGTACTCTTTTGCTCCGGCCTGCTCCACAGCAAATCCGGATACAGGGGTTTATCCGCTGTCTGTTTGTGCCAGTAAGTCCTATCCATGATTTGATTCTAGCCCAGATCTGGAAGCTTAGATACTTCTTTGACCTGGTGGGTGAGCATCCTGTCTTGCTTATCAAAAGTAAAGATGCCGGTGACTTTTTTGCCTTCCAGGACCTGGGGGAGCCAGAACTTGTCGTCCTGCCACATGTCGTCGTAAGGTATGTCTGACGTCTTAAACCACTTGGGGTTCATTTCCTCTGATTCTGTCGGTTCCCCCTCCCATACCTCACAAAGATATGTGTGTACCAAAAGGTCTAGTTTTTCACCTTTGTGGTAGGCATCAAAGGCAAGTTCGCCGACTTTTCTGTAGCGCAGCGGAGTTACCCCTATTTCCTCCTGGCATTCACGGACCATGGCATCAAGTATGCTTTCAGGCGGCTCTACTTTGCCGCCGGCTCCATTCCATCGTCCTTCACCAAAACCCCGTTTTTTCTGGGCCAGCAACACTTCGTTGTCGCGGACGAGGAAGGTCAGCGTCATGTCTTTCATTGAACCCACTTCAAATCTCCCCCCCGACTGCAAACCCTGCCTGGTGCACGAGCTGGCAGTTTCGCTTCGTGCCATATCTACGGATATGCTTTGTCGCGAGAACTGACCAGCTGGCACTACCAGGACAGGCTTTTCGTACTTGGGAGGAGATTTGAAGTGGGTTCATAGACTTTGTTTCCGGTGATTCAGTTTGTCTTGAATCCAGGTGGCACGCAGTTCGGACCTGGGTTTGCCTTTGAAGTGGTCTGCCGGATACTTTTTTGCGGCTTTTTCTAGTTTTTTAAGTATAGCATCAGGGATGTCTATGCCTTGTTCGTTGGCAAACTGAAAGCCGTAAATAAATACATCTGCCAGCTCATCTGCCAGAGCCTGCTTGTCACCGACTGATTCTTCTGACCACTGGAAATGTTCCAGCAGTTCGGCGGCTTCAAGGGCAATGGATATGGCTACGCTCCGTGGTGGATTGCGGGTCCAGTCACGCTCTTCCAGGTGTTTTTGTATGAGATCCTGTATTTCTTCAAAAGTTGTAGCCATGCTATATATCCAGGGTTACGCTGATCGGGCAGTGGTCAGAGCCCATGACGTCGGCGTGGATGGTGGCGGCTTTGATCTTGGGTTTCAGGCTTTTGGAGGCCATAAAGTAGTCTATACGCCAGCCGACGTTGTTGGCCCGGGCATTAGCCCAGTGCGTCCACCAGGTGTAGTGGCCGTTGCCTTTGGTAAACATACGGAAAGTATCCAAAAAACCGGCACCCAGGAAGTTGTCAAAGCCTTCGCGCTCTTCCTTGGTAAAGCCTTTTTTGCCTTCGTTCGGTTTGGGCCGGGCCAGGTCGTCGGGTGTATGGGCGACATTGAGGTCCCCACAAAATATCACAGGTTTTTTCTTCTCCAGCTCTTTGCAGTACGCCAAAAAGGCCGGGTCCCACTGTTTGTGGCGCAGCGGAATGCGGCTAAGGTCGTCTTTGGCATTTGGCGTGTAGACGGTCACTATGTAGAATTTCTCGAACTCCGCGGCAATCACCCGCCCTTCTTTGTTGGGGTCGCCATAGCCATCGGCCAGCAGGCCGTACTTTTTTTCTATGTCCACCGGCAGGCCGTTTATGACAGCCAGGGGTTTGTGTTTGGTAAATATGGCCGTGCCGGAATAGCCCTTCTTTTCGGCCGAGTTCCAGTACTCGTCATACCCCGGCATGTCTATGACGGCCTGGCCGCGTTCAGCTTTGGTTTCCTGCAGGCACAAAATATCCGGCTGGTGTTTTTTTACAAATTCCTGAAAAGTCCCCTTTTTGACCACTGCCCGTATGCCCCCCTATATACAAAACAAACCCAAAGATAATCAAAAAGGCAGAGCTACGCCACCCCTAAGGGCAAAGAATGGTTTTTGGGCGATTAATAGGCGGCTTAGTAAGAAGAACTAGTATCTGTCATCTCTTATAAACTCAACCCAAACTCCATCTGGGTCTTTGATGAAGAAAAAGCTGACATCGAGCCAAGCATTGATTTTGGTAGTCTCGTCCGCAAGACCCTTCTCTTTCAAATCAGCCAACGCGGCATCAACATCGTCAGTGCCAAGCGCTATATGCTTAACGCCTATCTCCGACAGATTGTTGGCGTACTCGTAATCTACAGGAGGCTTGGTCTGATTCTGCTTGTAGGCAAACATCTCAATAAAGGAGTTTCCGAGCTTGAGATGAACGTTCGTCTTGTCGTCTTCGTCGTACCTGTGAACTTGCTTGTAACCTAAGGCCATATAGAAGGCCAGCGATTTCTTCAGATTCCTTACCGATATAGCTATGTGGTGGGGTGTATATTTCATACGTGAATTATAGCGTGGAGTATAATCAATCCTAAATGTACTGGCTACTTTTTAGTGGCTATCTCGTAGCAAGAAGCATTAGCCGCGTCCTGAACAAACGCATATCGTAAAATCACACCATCGGTGATGGGAATGACTAGTTTATATCCGCTATCTACAAGCTGTTGCACGTCTTTTCCTAGGTCATCAGAGTAGATTGCCACGTGATTGCGGATAAAAGCCACTTGCGGATGCGATTTATCTTCAAACTGCCATAGCTCAAAGGCAGTATCGCCCTTTTTGACGGTAGCGACTCTGGCTTTTGGCTCTGGCTTTTCAAACTCATTAGCTATTTCAAAACCAAGACTTTTATAAAGCTCAATCGTCTTAGCGAGGTCAGCAACTTCAACACCTGTATGTAATACTTGCTTAAGCATTTGGTTTCCACCCCTGACGTGGGTTATCCGGGAAATTTACGACATCAAACAATACAAACAGGCTTGGCGTGATTTTGTAAAACTTATGAGGTCGTTCGGGACGGGCCATAAGTTCTTGTACTTTTTCTTCGGGGAAGATACGATCAACGTATACACTCATGGCTTTCTGTACGTCGGCCTCGTCAGTCAACATTTTAGCCGTACCCTCGAATTGTAGACCACGCGGCTTGTCTTCGGGCGTTTGCGGCAGACACATCGAACCAGCTACATGATCGTCTTCTGCCACTTCTTCGGAGTGACGACGTGTAACGGCTGAAAACCAGTATAAATTCATGTCTTCATCGGCGGCGAACCAGACGCTGCAAACCCAGGGCTTGCCACCCGAAACGGTAGCTAGGTGCATCAATTTTGCTTCTTGTAGATATTGCTGGATGTGTTGTTTGAGTCTCATTAGAATCTCCTATTATTCATCAGCTTGATGGAAATCAGCACATGTTCTAATAATACCAACAAAGTCCGTGATTACTCTCCTGTGTATATGAGTCCAACCTCTCCCAATGCATCTTGTGGTGTGTAATCGCTATGCACGATCCTGTGCAGTGCCGAGAGCACCAGTCCGCCTTCGTGGTGAGACTCTTGCTCGAAGAAGTTGCGGCCCACTGCTATACCACGGGCACCAGCTTCCATAGCTGCATGAGCGTTATGCATAAACTCCGGTACGTGGATTTTCGGCCCGCCCGCCATAACTACAGGCAACCCATATGCACTTTCAACAACGGTCTGGAATGTCTCTGCGCTACCAGTAAACGGCACTTTAATAATATCAGCGCCTAAATCTGCGGCTATTCGAGCGGCATGGCGGACAAGTTTGGCATACTCCTCAGGCTCCTCGGCCTTTAAGGTGTCGTAATGATCTTCGTGTCCATCTTTTATTCTACGTGGGTACATGTGGGCCAAGAGAGGCACCCTTACCTCTGGATCATCACAATAGGCCGCTGTTAGCCCTAGTATGCCAAGCATAGTTCTCTCATTTGGTGATGTGGTATTGACGTGTACGGATGCGGCTGCTAAACCAAATTCGGAGTTAGCCACTTGCTCCACCCTGCCGATCAAAACCTTGCTTAGATGGTCGGGACCGCCCGTGCTTAGAGTCAAATTTAAAATGCCGGCAGTACCCTCTGTCAGTCGGGGGTAGTTTTTGAACAAACCATAAAATCCGAGGATTGCATCCGCCTCATGCTCGACAGCCGTCCTGACGGCGCCTTCCATGTCACGTAAGCCGTGCTCTGGCCCCGTTATTGAGCTATCATCTAGAGCAACGATAATCGTATTATTTGATTGCTCATTGAAAATGCTAGACAAGCGCTCTTGTTTGCCTGATTGAGCAACGGAATCATCATGCTGACAAACCTCAGCAGTCTCAGAGGCCATAGTAGATAAAACTATATCATAAAATGCTTGACCTGACAATTTTCAGATAGTGTTAAGCCCGTTCCCTAAGGGAACGGGCCAACTCCCATTGCAAAGTAAAGGAGTTACGATAAAGAACTCAACGCCACCGGCTTTATGGGCTCATCCGGGTCATCCCCATTCTCATCAATCGGGAACCATACCTTGCCTTTGTAATCAGGACTTAGGAGATGTTCGAGCCTAGTCGTGGCGAAAGTGAGTTCCTCATAGCTCTCGCGCAGCTCATAGGCAATCCGTTTTCGTAGTCTTTTGTGAACGCTCTTGTTCTGGACGACCAGCAAGATGGTTGGTAGGCCACCGTCACTATAAGTTACCCAATCGCCACCACCGGCATAATCGAGATATTTCTTGATTCGTCGGATCAGCACGAAAAACGGCTGGCTGTCCTCAAAAATATCCAGGAAAAAATGTTTGTCTGTGCTTCCGGTTTTAATGTGCACGTAAGCGTCTTGGAGCGGGCTGGGAAAGAACTCGTACTTTTCGTAGCTGAGTTGGCTTTTAGTAAAGTAGCCGAGCCTTCCTTTTGTGGGGTAGAGTGCTTTGAGGACAGGGTAGACATCCATCACATTTTTGCAATGCTCAATAAAGGTTTCGGATACATCCTTGTCTTTGTAGATACGCTTAATGTTAACTGGCTCATCCGGCCTTCGATTGGCGTACTTGGTCAAGGCTCGTGCGCCTTGGGGCGTCAGGTAATAGGCTGCTGGCTTGCCCTGAAGTTTGTAGGACTTGTCGTAGCGCTTAGCGATGAGGTTTTGGTCTTCGAGTATCTTGAGACGCTTTTGGATGGACTTATTGCTCGGTTTTCCTTGATGTCTGGCTATCTGCTCACTGCTGGCAAACCTGAATCGGTACAGTAGTTGTAATACTGCTAGTTGTTCTTTGTTTAGCTTTTTACGGTATTTTGGTTCTGGTTTATTGGGTTTAGTTGTATTGGTAATATCTGTCATGAAAGTTAGTTATTCTGGTAGGTTGCTGATTTTAGGTAGTGTCTGGGATTTTATGCTTGGTCTGGTTCTATGTTTCTTTTGCCAACCCCTCCTACTCCTATATTTATATAGAAAGGATAGGATAGTGTAAAGCAACTTCAACAGATGAAGCTTGCTATTCTAGATTGGGTGTCGGGGGAGTACTTTCAGATCAATTATCCGATCAGCTCCCGATACCTCAATCGGCACGCAATCCGCTCAAACCAAGCCTCGAACCGTCCGCCATCGTCTAGCTGACGGGTGTTGTACTTGAACTCGCTCTCGTTGCAATACTGCTGCAAGTGCTTCACGCTCACGAAATGATAAGTAGCGTAGATGCTGCGGTGGAGTTCAGACCATAGACCCTCGATGGTATTTACATGGACGCCTTGACGCGCATACTCTTTGGCGCTGTGAGTAACGCTGTCATGTTCATAGCCCATGTTTGGAAGCGCTTTGTAGACTTGAGCGCCATCACTATAAATCGTAGAGTCTTGCTTGATGTTCTTGGCAATGATCGGCTGTAATACGCGAGCACCAGCGCTGGGTACATGCCTAATACGGACTCGGCCACCACGTTCAACCATGCCGAAGATCACGGCCAAGTCTGCACCACCGCGCCGCCGTTCTTTGTAGTGGTTGCCGGTGCCGGTATAGGTTTCGTCTACTTCAACGATGCCTTCGAGCATACCGTCATTGCCAGTACTGGCAAATGCCAGGCGAATACGGTGCAGCATGAACCAGGCGGTCTTTTGGGTAACACCCAGATACTTGCTTATTTGGATGGACGAGATGCCTTTCTTGAGTGAACTAGACAGATAAATGGCTAGGAACCATTTATAAAGAGGGATCTTACTGTCACTAAAGATAGTGCCGATCTTGGCGGTGAATTGCTTGTGGCAGTCGCCGCACTTGTATAGCTTGCCTGATTTGAACTTGTACGTTTTCAAGCTACCGCAGTGCGGGCAATAGCGGTTCTTGCCGTCTTTGCCCCAGCGAGCTTCCTCTAAGAACTTCAAGCAGGCTTCTTCGGTGCCGAGCTTTTGCTGGAAGTCGAGGAGGTTCATACTCACAGTCTAACAGGATAGTTTGGGTGTGTCAAGTACCATTTTAAGAGAATACTCCGGCTTACTTTTTATCCGACTTGTACGTTGCTCTAGCCGCTTTCTTGATTGAATCAATAGCCCCTTTGGGGTTATTGATCTTGAGACGCTTTACATGGGGCGGGTCAGGCTTCTGCTCATCTGCTTTGATCTGTGCTTGAAGCTTTTTGGCGTCTTCCTTAGAGAATCCGGTCATGGGAATCATTATACAGGAGGGTTTGGTGGGTTTGTTTTGTATATAGGGGGGCCCGTATGCCATTTACATTCCACGAATAGATTTTCATAGTACTCAGTGTACTCCATAGGAGAGAACAATAAAGAGTTGCGCTACAGTACATTGATGGTATAATAGTTAAATCATTATGTACAGAGAAAAGAGTCTAGATTCGTCAAGGCATCGTACCTACGCAATGACTAAAAGCGGAGGGGCGCGTAGTGGCAAGGGCACAAGCGCGGCCCATCTTCGGGATAGCCTGGAAGCGATTGGGTATGGGGTCAGGGTGATTGATCAGGGTATGAAGTTTCGGGCAATGGGGAAAGTAGCTACAGATCAGGGCCAGCCTTTGGATAGTCCGACAGCACTCGGTAGTTTTATAAGCTCTGATCGGGCTCACCGGAAAACGCTTGCTGTGTTGGATGAAGCTGCGGGTATGAGCGAGTTGGACAAAAAGGCCTTCCTGTACACGCCGGAATTATCGAGTGCTAGCGGAATGGTTGGTCAAGTGCCCAGTGCTCACAAGATTGCTGTGGCATTGCTTGAGACAGAGGTTAGGCATGCCGTCGAAGACAAAAAAGATCTGGTTGTGGTTGATGGCCGAGCGGTCGAGGGTCGTGTTCGTCGGTTTGAGGCCGAAGGTCTGCTGAAGTTTACGATGGGCTGGTTTTTCAAGTGCGATCCGGCAGTGGCTGCTCGCCGAAGCCTAGGTTTGTTCGGGGACATAGAAGATACGTCGGTTGATCAGCAACAGCAATTGCTTTACGAAACCTTCAGGATTAGTGATCGTAATCGGTCTGATACGCTGCGTGATGTGGATCCTATGCATGAGCCAACTCGTGCTTATAAGCTAGACCTTTCTGAATACGGTACTCCGGACTCTGATGTTCCATACAAGGTAGGTCGCGACGTGTTGCGTACGGGCATGGCGGTCGTGGATACGTCGTATACACGTTCTGTCGAGGAAATGACAGGTCCCGTCACTGGGGTTTCTATGATGGTACTGCGTCACCAGGGTATGCTATCCCACTCAGATATCCATATACCAGTCGCTCGTGTTAGTGTTTAGGAGCACAAATATTTGCTATACTGAGCGTTAATGTATAAGCGTGTACTTCTAAAGCTTTCTGGAGAGCAGCTGGCTGGAAAGTATGAGGGCGGCATAGACCCAGAACGAGCTGCTTGGCTGGCCGAAGAAGTGAAGAAGACGGTCGCAGAAGACGTCCAAGTAGTCATTATGGTGGGCGGCGGCAATATGGTGCGCGGCGCACAGGTGGCCGGGCATGGTATAAAACGGGTTACGGCCGACCACATGGGCATGCTGAGTACCATGATTAACGCCCTCGCACTCACTGATATCTTTGAGGCACATCAAGTACGTACGCGTTGCCTGTCAAATATCTTTGCTGAGCAAGTTGCCGAAAAGTTCATTCACCGTCTTGCAGAAAAGCACCTGCGTAAAGGCCGGGTTGTCATAGTTGCCGGCGGCAGTGGGCGGCCTTATGTGACGACCGATACCGCGGCACTCATTCTGGCACTGGAGCTGGACTGTGACGTTGTTCTGAAGACTACCAAGGTTGATGGTGTCTACGACAAAGACCCGGAAAAGTTCCCTGACGCCAAAAAGCTGGACACACTTACTCACCAACAGGCGGTCGAGGATGGTGCTATCCAGGTAATGGACAAAGCTGCTTTAGGGCTGGCGCTGGAGTACAAGATGCCGCTGGTTATATTTAACGCAGATAAAGAGGGCGAGATTGCCCGGGCTGCAGCCGGCGAAAACGTCGGCACAACTGTCAAATGATTCCTAAGAGTCGATAGCGGGTCGCTCGGTGGCCCGAACAAGTGTGACTCCAAGCACGGCAAACTGTGCCATATCAGCAGGTACTTCAAGTGGAATTATTTTGCCTGGCATCCACTCCACAGATGGGCTACTGCGTATCCAGCCCTCAGTAAGTTCCAGGACCTCAGGGGGTTCAATTCGCGTTCGGTGATCGGTGGAACCTATGTCAACAACACCAAAGAGTGTATCTTCATCACCTCTTGTAAATCGTTCAAAATCTTCTGGTTGGCCCGAACGAGCAACCACAGCCCAACTGGAACCGCCACCATAGCTGTTGCCTTCAACAACCACAGCGCTTAATAGCAGGCTGGGTTGTTCTTCTGGCCGGCGGAGGATAGCTCCGCGTGCTCTTTCCAAAACCGTCCGACTTTTTGGCTCAGGAGGTGCTATCCCACAAGCGTGGAGCAGATCCGGCGCAATTGATCTACCAAGCTGTTGCTGCGGAATACCAAATTCTTTTTCAACATGAATGTTAATATTTTGTGACAAAACAAACCTCCAGTTCAGATTATTTAATTATGCCACAAAGGTAATATAAACGCAATTTCTGGGCGGAGTCATGTACTATATGGGTACAAAACAGATGACGGAGAGAGCGGGATCTTTACTCCTGCAGCCATGCTCGGAGCGAGCTTCTGCGCGTGGCTTTGAAGATCGAACCCCTTTTGCTTTGCAAAAGATCGGGTTTTTGCATTCCACTCGCTTCTACAAGAAGCAAACGGCCCACTCTAAAGAGTGAGCTGCTTGCTTCTGGCGGAGAGAGCGGGATTCGAACCCGCGGTACAGTTGCCTGCACACACGCTTTCCAAGCGTGCTCCTTCAGCCACTCGGACACCTCTCCCCGTCACTGTGTACTGTTCAGGCAGCTGATTTGCCGGCAAAACAAGTTTGCCCGGCAAATCTAGCTGCCTGAACATGCCAGCTCCTCTTCAATTTTGCGAATCCTCTCGCAAAATTGGTTAACAACTGTCAAGCAGCAAAGCTGCTTGGCTTGAAAGACTGGATGACTGCAATTTGTTAAGGACGCTAGCCTTGGAATGGCAAAACAAGTTTGCTTGGCAAAAAAGCTACCCAACCAAACCGCCCTCTACAAATTCGAGAATCCTCTCGTGGATTTGGGTTTAGTTATCCAAACAGCAGCTGAAGCTGCTTGGTTTGGAATTTTTAACAGTGCTTCAAGATAGACTTTGGATAGTATACCTTAAAAATTACATCATGTAACACCTTGTGGACGGATATGGTTCAGGGGTACACTTTTACTAATGCCCATTATAGAACTCCAGGAAGTCAGCAAACTCTATGGTTTTGGCGACGCCACTACCGTTGCCTTAGACGAAGTGTCTCTGGCTATTGATGCCGGGGAGTTTGTGGCGGTGATGGGGCCGAGCGGTTCCGGCAAATCTACCCTTATGAATGTCATCGGGCTGCTGGACCGGCCAACGCATGGTAACTATAAACTGAACGGGCGGCAGGTAGAGCGCCTGCGGCCGACGCGCCAGGCAAAAGCCCGCCGCGACACCATTGGATTTGTCTTCCAGTCGTTCAATCTTTTGCCTAAACTGAGCGTACTGGATAATGTCGCCCTGCCCCTTGCCTACAAAGGCATGAGCCAGGCGCGGCGGCAAAAACGGGCGGCAGAGATTCTGGACCGCGTTGGCTTGGCAGACCGGGAATACTTTATGCCCCGGCAGCTAAGCGGCGGCCAGGCGCAGCGGGCGGCCATTGCCCGGGCGCTTATTAACAATCCTAACATTATTATTGCGGATGAACCCACGGGCAACCTGGATAGCGCTTCTTCCCGGCTGGTTATGGAACTTTTGAGCGATGTGCACAAGGCGGGCAACACTATCCTGATGGTGACGCACAACCCGGAACTGACGCGATATGCCAGCCGCGTGGTTTTTATGCATGATGGCGGGGTGATCGCTGACGAAAAATCTACCATTGGCGAGGTTCACGAAACTTTGCGGCGCAGTATGTATTTTATGCCCAAAACGACAGAAGAAGACGACCTGGCTGGCGTATCGGCGCTGATGCTGGCCATACCTGACAAGCTGATCGGCCAAAAGAAAACAGCTAAGTCTAAGAAAAGGCCAAAGACCTCGAAGGCAAAGTACAAAGCGGTTTCTCAGACTCGGCCCAAAACAAAAAAGCGGGGCAAAAAGTGATTGGGCGCAGCGGCAATTTGCGGATGGCGGTCGAGTCTATTCGCCTGGCCAAGTGGCGCAGCCTGCTGACAATGCTGGGTATTATCATCGGCGTAGTAAGCGTGGTGACTACGGTGAGCCTGGGTGAGGGCGCAAAGCGCGGTATACTGGCCGAGACTAATCAGGCCGGTGCCGACCTCATTACGGTCCGTCCGGGTGCTATAGGGCGCAGTAGGGATGAAGCGGCCAGTCTTTTTGGCGCTTCCTATACGGGCACCTTGAGCGAAAAAGATTATGAAGCTGTTTCTCAGGTGCCCGGTACAGAGCAGACAGTACCCTTTAGCTACGTCACGAACAGTATTAGCAAGGATGATCATAAGTTTGAAGGCGGCATGGTCATCGGCACCACAGAAGGCCTGCCAGCGGCATTGGGTCAAAAACTTACGTATGGTGCATTTTTTGAGGATGATGAACCGCAGCGTAATGCCGCGGTCATCGGCCAGCGGGTGGCCGAGCAGCTTTTTGGTGAGAACGTACCAATCGGCAAGTATTTTACCGTCCGGGGCAAACAGTTCATTATCCGGGGCATATTTGAGGAGTTTGACACCAGCCCCCTTGCCTCTGGCTCTGACTATAATTCTGCAGTTTTTATCCAGTATGACGTAGGCAAGGAACTAACTGGTGGCAGCGACATCTACCAGTTGCTGGTTCGGCCCGCTGACCCGGCACAGACCAGCCAGGTAGCAGCCGGCATCACTGAAACACTTCGCACCGTGCACGCCGGGCAGGACGATTTTGCCGTCCTGGAACAAAAAGACAAACTAGCCAGTGCGAATGACATGCTGACCCTTATGACTGGGTTTGTAGCCGGTATTGCAGCTATCTCGCTCATAGTAGGCGGTATCGGCATTCTGAACATCATGCTGGTGGCCGTGACAGAACGCACGCATGAAATTGGTATCCGGAAGGCCGTAGGCGCCACTAACCGGCAAATCCTAAGCCAGTTCCTGACCGAAGCAGTTATCTTAAGCGCTGCGGGCGGTGTCCTGGGAATACTCTTTTCCCTGCTGACCAACTACCTGTTTAGGATATTTACAACCCTCACGCCTGTTTTGACCTGGCCGATCATGATAGCGGCCTTTGGCGTAGCCGTCCTGGTGGGTATTATCTTTGGCGTCACCCCCGCTCTCACTGCCGCCCGCAAACACCCCATCGACGCCCTTAGACATGAATAGCCGTTTTGGGAGGGGATGATTTCCCCTCCCAACGCGCGGGCGCCGGAATAAATCCAGCGACTCCGCCTGCTCCTCCTGGCAGCTAAAAACAAGTTCTGGAAATAAATTCCAGAACTTGTTTGATAAATAAAACTGCCCTAAGGGCAGTTACCGGAACTCACTCCAAATACTTTTCACGTGTTTCTAGACCTGACTCTCAAAACCCTCCCCAATAGTCCGAAAACGTAAAAGACGCTACACTTTTCTCTGTTCCATTCGCAAAAACAAACAGGAGAAAAAGTATGCGTCTTTTACGTCAACATCATATCGTTAATTTGGTAGCAGTGG
>DATHJH010000004.1:0-100409 GCA_035489815.1 Candidatus Limnocylindria bacterium | reverse complement strand
TCCAGCGTGGCGGCCAGGTAGTTTAGTTTGCCCAGGTCTACGTGGGCGAAAGTTTCCTTCATGCTGGCTTCGGTCATGCGCAGCGCACGCAGCAGTGTGGTGACCGGGATTTTGCGTTTGCGGTCAATCTTGACAAATATTGCACCGGAAGCAGCGGTTTCAAACTCCAGCCATGCACCGCGGCCCGGAATAACCTTGGCGCCGTAGAGGTTGTAGGTACCGTGGTTGTCGGCGGTAAAGAATACGCCGGCAGAGCGGATCAGCTGGCTTACTACTACGCGTTCTGCGCCATTGATGACGAAGGTGCCGCGTTTGGTCATCCACGGGTAGTCGCCCAGGTAGATTTCCTGTTCCTTGATTTCACCGGTGACTTTGTTGGTCAGCTCTACGGTGGCTTTAAGCGGTGCATCGTAGGATACGTTGTTTTCCCGGGCCTCTTGCTCGGTCGACTTGGGGTCTTCAAACCGGTAGTCTTTGAAGCGCAGCGACAGTTTTGTGCCCGTATAGTCGTCTATCGGGCTGATTTCGGCCAGTAGTTCCCCGAGGCCTTCATCTATAAACCACTGGAACGAACGGTTCTGGTGGTCGACAAGGTTGGGCATGTCAAGTACGTCATCGGTTTTGGTAAAAAACGTGCGCTTGGTGAGTTTTGTAAGCGTCTTTTTGGTGTCCCTGGTGACACCCGTAGAGCCTTTTGCCATGTAGTCTCCGTAACTAAAAGTTTATAAAGTAGCAAATAGACGCCCAGACGGTATGTTCAAGTGTCTATTCGTCGTTTTGTTTTTACTTATCCTATCGGCCACACGGCCAGGACCTTAGTTTTTCGCGCGAAAGTTACCTACGCGGGGAGTTTGTGAGGTGATAAATATTTATAAAAAAGTTTATAACTTATAACACATCCCAGCGTATACTACTTCTTAGGATATAAGTGTGGACAATACAGGTGAAAATGTCAAGTACTTGCTACCTGAAGCTCAAACCCCCGTGTCGCTTCTCGGCTTTCGTTCTCTGTAGCAAGACCCTGAAGGATGATTTACTGGACTCTTACTGCAATTTCGCCCAACGCCCCATGCCTGCCCGTTGAACGCCGGGGTTGCTCTGGGACGATGGGTATGGTAAGCGGCGCAGCTTCTGTGCTGCCCAGGTCATATGTGTACCAGGCGCAGAGTTTGTCCATGACGTCTGGTTCGGTATTAGGACGGGCAATTGCCAGCCTGCCAAACTCGTACAGCCGGAATCCGGCTTCGTGGTGAACTCCAGCTAGTGCGGTCGACAAACGAGAGGGATTTTCTTCGTAAGTTGTCAGTACGTTTGCGGCCCGAGGCGAGGGAGCCTCCCATGTTACTCCCCTGACGCCAGAGATAAAGCTCCTTTGGTGCTGTTCAAGATCCCTGACGTGTGCCCGGGATACATAGACATCCTGGGTGCCCTTATACTGGTTTTCGAATTCTTCAACCTCACCAGTTACCTCGTCCAATCTTCCAAATAGCGTAATCCCGGGCTGCCCTTCACCAAATCCCACGGTATGACCCTCGGGGTTGGCTACGATGAATATATCTACCTCGCTTTCGGGCTGCTGGGCGCGCTGGAGCCGGTCCAGGGACCTGCTTTGTGTGGCGTGCCTCTCGGCCAGGCTGCTCAGGGGCGGGCCTATGGCTTCGGCAAGTTGCGGGTCTTTACTGACCAGTTCAGGCAGCATGTGCGATAAGGCCAGGAGTGCTTCCGGATTGCCGCCTTTCACACTGAACACCTTGCCGTCATTGTCTTCATATACTTGCGGATATCCTTCTATCATACCTAACCTCCTTATATCTTTGATGAAGCTTACAGCCAGGGGCCAGGCCCCTCTGCTGAAAAAATAAAAAAGACCTCCAAAAAGTCTTTACCTTGGGCTACCTGCCTTCCCGGCCACCCAATAGTATCAAGTGATACCTGTTAGCATATGAAAAATCCCTCACGATATTTATTCTCAGGTTAGCTTCGTGACCCATACCATATAACTTTAATGTCTTCTTGTCCGGGTATATCTGGAGCTTCTTCCGGCACCTCTCCCAAGCGTGTAAAGTTGGACTCCTCATGTGCGTAGGCGTCATGGACTGCTTCTAATTGTGCAAGGAGCGCAGGGTCTTGCTCGTTCGGAAGCAAATTTTCATGGGCAGATACTGGCTGGTTTGTTAGCTTAGTTACGGCACCCAAGACAGCTGCAAGCTGCCCGGTGTACCTGTTTAATGGCTTATCATCCGGCCATAGAATTACAGATTGTACCCGACGGGGGACTTGGATAGTACCATCGGGCGTGTCAATAGGCCTTACCTGGTCGAGTGCAGGGTGATCGCGGAACCAGGCGAGTCCCGCATGAATAGGAGTGTGTGGTGCATGGAGCTCGAACTCTCTGTCTGAAGGGTTTTCAACTAAAACAAAACTAGCGGAGGGGTGCTCGCGGATGACATCTGTCAAGTTGTTTCGCGCACGCTCTACTGAGGCCGCAAGGTCTACCCTTTTTGTCTCAGGGTCCTCACTCAAGTAGGATGATTTTGGCACGGCCGATTCACTGACTAGGTTGAGTCTGTCGTCATCTTCGCCTACTGGCAGGATATGGGCTTCACTTACTCTTCCCATTAACCACGGCTTGGTCGCATTGTTAAAATCTGAGTTGCCCAGAATGCCGCGGACCGTCAGAGCAGCTAACTCCCCCATACGGACTCCGGTTAGAAAGTCCGGAAGTGGAATGATTGAAATATCGCCTGCGATCGCTGCTGGCCTCAGATGGTCTACCATACTTTCGGCGGAAAAGTGACGTGTTCCGGCGTTTGGACTAGCTGGGTGTACCATATGGTTCCTACCTCCTGAATATTAGACACACATTTCGCCCTTTCCGCCGCCCAGGCGGTGATAAAGTACAAAATGTGTGTTAAATGAGACCTTAAAGGTAGCACAGGAATAGTAGCTACACCAGACTCCTGGTTATGTTACTGCATATATAAGCTGGCGTGGTATAGCGCCCCCCAAAAAAAGAAGACGGGTTTTGCAATGGGTTCAATAGGTTAGCGTGGCTGGGCGGCAATCACCTTATCTATCAAACCGTATTTTTTGGCTTCCTCTGCGGTCAGCCATTTGTCGCGTTCCATGTCTTCGTGGATTCGTTCTGCCTTTTGGCCGGTGTTTCTGGCCATGATTTGTTCCAGCAGTTTTTTGACGCGCAGGGACTCACGCAGGTCGATCTCCTGGTCGGTCACCTTGCCGCGGGTACCGCTGGATGGCTGGTGAATCATGACAGTGGCGTGGGGCAGGATAAAGCGTTTGCCTTTGGTGCCGGAACTTAGCAAAAATGCGGCGGCGCTGGCTTGTACACCTATGCCCACGGTTTGTACATCCGCTTTGACGAACTCCATCGTATCGTAGATAGCGAGGGCGTCGTAGACGCTGCCGCCGGGGCTGTTGATGTAGAGGTAGATGTCCTTTTTAGCGTCTTCATTGTCCAGAAATAGTAGTTGGGCAATGATGAGGTTGGCGGTGTGAGGGTTCACGTCTTCGCCCAGGAAGATAATGCGGTCCCGTAGCAGGCGCGAATAAATGTCATAGGCACGCTCCATGCGGCCTTCTTGTTCGATAACGGTTGGGATGAGTGGCATAATCGTTGTCCTTCACTGTTAGCTGGTAATCCTTGGCAGATACATAATACAAAAATTAGCACTCTCAAGTCAAGAGTGCTAGACCATATGAGGAACCCCAGGCGGGTTCCTCATCGCGCCGAGAAAAGTGTTTCCCAGTAAATGGAAAGCCACTTTTTCTCGGGCTACTCCTCCTGAAAGCGGAAAGCTGCTTTGAGAAGTAAATTCTCAAAGCAGCTTGCATTCAAACCAAGAGTGCTAAATGCCAGAATAGCGAGCCCCCTTAATCGGTAGCGAGCTTGTAGCCCTCGTCTTCCCGGTCTGCGATCTCTGCTTCCCGTACGTCTTCTTTGTATTGACTCCACTCTTCGGCTGTTACAACACGGTCTTCAAGGTAGCCTCCGGCCCATAACCCTTTCAGGTCAGGAAATATATCGTTTCGCAAGGTGTCAAACAGCTTCACCCGGTCGCCGCGATCCATTGCAGCGGGGCAGTCATCGGCAACAAGTGCGGCCGCAGAATCATTATCTATGGTATCTGCTATATGGGGTCTGCCAGCTCTTTCGTTGTCGTTTGCTATGTCGGCCTCGGCCACAGTAATAAGCGCCCTGATGCAGGTATCCCCTACCTGTCCGGCGGTAAGCTCAAATGCTTCATAAGCAGCTTGCGCCGGCTCTACCTCAAAGGCTACACCTAGGTCAATGTCACTGTTTGTATAAGTCTTTTCCTCGCCGCCGCAACCCGCCCCAAAAGCTAAAGCTGTTGCTGCCGATACCCCTGCTACTGTCACTCCCAGTCTGTTCATTCTGTACTCCCTTTTGCACGTAATTTGTGAAAATCAGTTTATCTACTCATGCCCCGGATAACTGCGCCAACAAAAGCCAGCCCGAATCCAGCTACCCCAGCAACCTTACTGGGCAGAGAATCCCCTGTTAGCAGGACATTGTCTACTATTTCCATACTTCCCGCAATGGCTAGAAGGCCAAGGCCAGTGTATAAGGTTCCGCGGGCCAAAATATTCACGTCTTGCTCTACCCGGGTTTCTGGTCTCATGTGTTACTTCCCCGTAGCGTGAGCTACGAGTTTGTTGACAGCTTTTTCGGTTAGCAGGCGGGCGGCGATGTCCTGGCGGGCTTCCGGCTTGTCCAGTTCAGCCTGCATTTTAGCGTCCTGGTATTGTCCTTTGAGGATTTGTATGCGGATTTCCAGTTCTTCCGGCGTTACGTCCAGCTTTTCTTTCTCGGCGATTTCAGCCAGGACCAGGCTGGCTTTGACGCGGTCTTCTGCCTGGGGCTGGAGGACCTGATTGCGGTATTCTTCTTCTGTCTTGCCCTCGGCGCTCAGGAATTCCTGGATGGTCATGCCGCGGTAGACAATGTTCTGCTGCAGATCAGTCCAGAGGCGGTTTATCTGGTCGGCTATGAGGATTTGGGGAATGGCCAATTTGCTTTTGCCGGAGATTTCTTTGACGAGTTCTGACTCAAAGTCGCGGTCGGACTTGTTTTGCTTTTCCGCAGCTAGCTGCTTTTTGATGTCGGCTTTCAGGTCAGCCAATGACTTGAATGGACCGGCTTTGGCTGCGAACTCGTCATCGGCCTTTGGCAAGACAACTTCTTGGACTTTGATGATACTTACCGTAAAGCTAACCTTGCGGTTCTGAAGGGCGGCCATGCCGTAGTCTTTGGGGAAGGTAATGGTAAAGGTCTTTTCCTCGCCTGCTTTCAGTCCGACAAGCTCTGGTTCAAATCCCGGGATAAAGGTGTTGCTGCCCAGGGTAAGGGGATAGTCTTTGCCGTCGGCCCCGGCAATCGGGTCTTTGGTCTTGGCGTCTACGCCCTTAAAATCTATGAATACCTGGTCACCATCCTGGATGGTTCGGCTGACGTCTTTCTTTTCGCCCAGTCGGGCCCTAAGGGATTCGATAACTTCTTTAACGTCGGCGTCTGTTGCGCCAGCTGTGGGTTTGGTTTTTCGAATTTTCGTGTAGTCAGGCAGGGTTACGGCATCTAAAACTTCTACTGTGGCTTCAAATTCCAGAGTAGTGAACGGGACGAACTTTTTGACACTAATCTGCGGCCGGTCAACCGGGCGGAGTTGATGTTCGCGGGCAGCCGAAACGTACAGCTGCTCTATGGCCTCTTCTAGAAATTCTGATTGGAGAGTAGCGGCATCAACGTGCTTTTCCAGCAGTTCGGCCGGAACCTTGCCCGCTCGAAAGCCGGGGACTTTTACTTTACTTTGAAAATGGGTGAGGACGTGCGCTTTTATAGCAGCCAGTTCTGCCTCGTCGGCAATGACCGTCAGGACGGCCTGCGTGGGGGATGGGTTAGTCTTTTTTACTTGCATAGTTTCTTATCCTAACAGAGAAGCAGTATTTTTTAAAGAGGTGGCAAAGTCGCAAAACTGTACTCATAAAGTGTCCGGCCGGACACTTTATGAGTACAGTTTAGGAAGTAAGTCGGAAGAACAAATAGAGGGCGCCAGCCAGCCAGACGGCTTCCAGGTAGTAGCCCCAGGGTTTTTCAGACCACTGGATCCATTTGAGGAACCGACCGACTGGGTCATAGTGGGGCTTTTTGCCCATGAGTTCGCCTATCCAATACGGAAACCACCAAAAATCCGGGGCGGCACCAAGGACGCCGCAGGCAATAAGTAACGGCCAATCCGTTGGTTGCAGCAGGATTACGGCCAGTAAAAAGGCGGCCGAGAGCGCAGCGTCAATAAGCAGCTCTATCTTAAACCGCAAGCTGGTATGCGCCATGTTTTCGTCGCCGGAATGAGGAATAGCGTCAAGTACCAGGTGCGACAGTAGTGCTGTCGGCAAGGCTAAGACTGGGTTGCCCAGCGCGGCACCTATGACTGCCCCCGTGACTGTATGGTTGACTGCCCTCATAAGGATTCACCTCTCAGGTAAATTTGCTACTTTTTCTTTTTCCGGCGGTAGTCTTTGATCAGGCTGACGGTGCGTTCTACTCCATGGCGTTCGTCCGTTCCGGTCATCAGGTTTTTGAGGACGTACTGTTCGTCATCAAGTTCCTTCTCGCCGATGAATAAGGCGTAGTGGATATTCTTTTTAACGGCGGTCTTGATTTGTTTGTCTGGTTTGCGGCCGGTGGTGTCGATGGCCAGTTTGACGCCCAGGTCACGGAATTGTCTGAAGACGGGCTGGGCCCCTTCGTAGACATCACCAATGAGGATGACATAAGCGTCAGTCTCCGGGGGCAGAGGCGGCAGTAACTCGTGAGTTTCCAGGAAGTTTTGCAGCGTGACATCACCCATTCCAAATCCGGCCGTAGCGATTGGCTCTACGCCGAAGAGGCCCACCAGGCCATCATAGCGGCCGCCGCCGAACATAGAGCGGTTATTCTCCGGGTGGGTGTCAAAGACCTCAAACACGATGTCCGTATAGTAAGCAAAGCCCCGCATGAGCGTGGGGTCAAACTCAAAGTTAGTCACACCAGCTTTAGCCAGCAGGTCCATGAGGACCTGCAGTTCCAGCACGGATGGGTGTACCCGTAGTTCCCCGGGCAGGTCATTAACGGTTTTGACGTTCAGAAATTCCATGAGTAGTTCTGGCTCACCACCTTCCCGCTGGTGGGGCTGAAAGAGCGCATCAACCGTTGCTGTAAATTCTGCATAATCCATTTTATGCATGCGGTCGATCAACCCGGCCATGGTAGCGGCCTGGGTGGGGTCCAGCTTCAGGTAATCAGTAAACAGTGTGTTCATCAGCTGCCGGCTGTTGATTTTGATGGTATACATGCTGCGTTTGGCCTTAAAGGCCTGCATGATGGAGTCGGCGGCTGTGATGATTTCGTGGTCGGCCTCTATGCCATTGACACCAAAAATGTCGACGTTCAGCTGCCAGTGTTCGCGTAGTCGTCCCCGCTGCGGTCGTTCGTAGCGCCAAAGGTTAGGAATAGAATACCAGCGCACCGGGTAGGCCAGCTCCTGCCGCCTGCCTGCTACCATGCGGCTGACAGTAGGTGTCATTTCCGGACGGATTGCTACCTCGCGGTCACCGCGGTCTACAAAACTGTAGACTTGTTCGTTGACTATTTCGTCTCCGGTTTTTGCGCGGTAGATGTCCAAAGGCTCCAGAATGGGTGCATCGTACTCTTCATAGCCGAACTTTTCGACCACTTTACGCATGGTAGAAAACATGTATTTCTGGATGCGCTTGTCTTCTGGATAGAAATCCCGCGCACCTTTATAAGGCTGTGTGGATAGACTCATATTTTCTTCTATTATATCTTGAAAGTGTCATTGTTACAACGGCCTGCCCAGGGGCAATACCTACCCGGGATTATTCAGCAATCCAAGTTGGACGATTTATAGCAAAGCCAAACATGTCTTTCCGTGCGGTAACGTGTACTGCCGGGGGAACCCTGCGGGTAGCATCACCAGCAAAACTCTCAGGTGGAGCGCTGTAATCAGTTAGAACCGCCGCTTTCCTGTAAGTACCCCGGGCTTCGGTGCTATGCTTGAGCCCGTGCCACTGCGGGACAGGCGGTGCGTCCTCCGGCCATTGGAGACGCGTGAATAGTATCCTACTGCGATCAACTTCATCGGCTTTGCCCCAGAGCGACTGGAGGGCCAGATAGCCAGCTATTGTCGGTTTCTGAAATCCTTCTGGAATTTCTACTGAGCGGCCAACAAGGTATCGCCCGGATCCGCCAACGGTGACCCCTACTCTCCAGGTCTCACCCTCAGGCACCCGAAGGCCTTCATCTACGTGGACATCAACCCCGCCTATGGTTTCCCAGAGCTTCGTTTCCGAACCCTCAGCCAGATCAGCCCCTGGAGGCAATAGTAGTGCCCTGGCAGGCGCAGGATACATGCTGTTGAGCCTGTCAAACGCCTCTGCTCCCGCTCCCATCTGTTGCCTAAACACCTCTGCGCCTGAGGGCGGCAACGATACGTCAATACCGCTCATGGCAAGCGCCTCCGTAGCCTCCGCAACAGCAGCGTAGGCTGTGGTGAAAGATTCTTCAAATCCTGTGCTTCTCACTGTCGTCTCCTGGTTACTTCCGTAGAATTGTAGCATTTGGCGTCAGCGACACAGCATTTTATCGCGCAAAACTACGTTGCAGAGTTGCACATGATTGGCGGTAGCCAGGCCACAGGCTGCTTCAACCTACAGTTCGATTCTCTGACCCGGTACCAAAAAGTACAAACCATTTTCTGGTGTCCCCGGGAGCAGTTTCTTTCGAACACCTTTTGGCATGGGTTGATCAGCTTATGAGGACCTTGGAGATGGTAAACCAATAAATCTAAAAAGCTCCCGGCCTTTTGCTACAATGACCTTAATGCGTCCATACTTAAATGATCTGCTGTGGCTGGCAATCATCGTGCCGATTGCCATACTCATATTCATCGCCGGTGCGCGGACATTCAAAGCCCTATTCAAAGATATACGGATGGACAAATGGTTGGTTTTTGTAGGAGTATTGATGACTGCAGGCTCGCTCTATGCGTTTTCTCAGTCGTTTATAGAACTTGGCGCACGTGACCGGTGGTTTGATCAGTACCCGGTGGTAGCCTTAGCCATGCTACTAACAGGGCTTTTGTGTACATTTCTGCCCATGGTGCTTCGCAAACGGAAATAGAAATCCTCGTGTACATTGATTCGCGAGAGAGGACTTCTATTTTCTATGCTCGAAAAAGTGCAAGCACTTTAATCTCGGCCAAGCAATGATTAACTCAAACAGCCACTGGCTGTTTTCGACCTAACGGTTCAAGTCCTCATCCCGCAAGGAAGAAAATAGGACCATCAGATGATGATCCTATTTTCATGGTGCGCGAGAAAGGACTTGAACCTTCACGCCTTGCGGCACTAGCTCCTAAGGCTAGCGTGTCTACCAATTCCACCACTCGCGCACATTTTGACTGTTAAAGCATTACTGCTGTTTGCGTTTTACTGCCCGTGACCGACACGGTGTCTACGATTATATACCCGAAGCCACCACTCGCGCTCGTCGAGGTGTAATGGTCAAGTAGCTGAAGTGCTAGCAAAACAAGTTTGCCTAGCAATTGCACCAGCCTATCCAAGCCAGCTCCTTTTCCGATTCGAGAATCCTCTCTCGAATCGGGCAGGCTGCAGAAACTGCAAAACAAGGGTATTTTACCCTGATTTTTGGTAAATGACCAGTGTTGCGTTGCCGTACGTTTTGTGACGGAGCATTTGCATATTTGGAATCACGGGAATCGGCTCGCTTGCCGGCCAGGAAACGACCAGTGTGCCGCTGTTTGCTACATGGCGGGCTATCTTGTGAATGAGAATCTCCAGTACGGCATCGTATGGCGGATCGCAGACTATGATGTCAAACTTCTTGTCTGGATTGTTGTTTGACCAGCCCTTGATATTTCCTCTTATAACAGAGATGAATTCATCCATGCCGAGCGAGGTTATGTTTTGCTTTATTGTCAAATATGCGCTTTTGTCCAGCTCGATCAAAAGTGCGTTTTTTGCTCCGCGGCTGATTGCCTCGAAGCTTACTGCGCCACTGCCGGCAAATGCGTCTAGAACGGTCAGGCCTTCGATATCTCCGAGCATGTTAAAGACGGCACCGCGAATTTTATCGCTCATCGGGTGTGTGTTAAACGTCTTTGGGCTTTGGAACGTTCTTCCGCCGAATTGTCCTGCGATGATTCTCATAAGTAGGGTCGACTATTTTAGCTTCGACGAGTGCTGCATACCATGCCAGCGTAACATTTTTTATGATAAGCGGGCCAAGTTTGTGCCGAACCTGGTGGGCAAGCTTTGGGGTCCACCCCTTGACTATATAGTTGGTGTACATGTCCAGTACGGCAATCTCCCGCGCGGTTTGTTTGAAGTATTCGGCTATGCCAATTTTTAGGATTCTTTCTGTTTCGCGCCTTTTTGGGGCAGCATCGCCGAAACTCAAAGGGGCAAAAATAGAGGCCACGCCAAACTCGAACAACATGTGTGTTGGCATAAGCCCCTTTGGCCCCCACATCAGCCAATTGTTTTTGATTTTTTCGCGGCGGGTTTGCCCGGGCATGAGTAACTTTGACTTGTAGCTGGTGCGGCCCTCTATGCCCTCGCCTCCGCGGAGTTCCACCAGCTTTTCCTCGTACGGAAAGTGGTGTGCCGGCGTCAGCCCGTCAACAATAGCGTGGGCCAGCCAGGCGGCTTCAAAGGCGACTCTTTCCTGGTTGTTGGCCTTTAGCTCGCGGACCAGTTGTTTGTAGTGGTCAACTATGAGCTCCTGAATTTTGGTGTCACTGTCGTCAAAGGGGTTGAAATAGTGCCACGGCTCATCCTTGGCCGGGCTTTTGAGCTTGATAGCGTCCGGCCCTTTGTTGCCTTCAAAGTCCAAAATTCGCCGGGAAGTTGGAAAGACCTTTTTGTCGTCAATAAGTTTGGATAGGTGCCGCCGGGCAACGCGGTCGATCTTTTGGTGTGCCCCTACGATTCGGCCCGAGTATTTGGTAAGTGATGTCCCGGAATACATGTTTTTAGCATCTAGCGATAAGCAGCAGGCGACGAGATTCTGGATGGGTTCTTAGCACACCCTTGTTGCTTATTGTTTGTTGCATGTTCCTTTAGTTTAGATTGGTTACGGCACGCAAACCTTGTACGTGCTTTTGTAATCCCTTGTATTCTAGCAGATTCTCGCCGCGGTCGATGAACTCCTGTGCGGCTTTGCGGGCCGCAGCAATGAGTCTCGTATCTGTTAGCTTGGCCACCCTCAGGTCAAGCTGGCCGTGTTGCTGGCTGCCATAAATAGCTCCAGGACCGCGAATTTCCAGATCCAGTTCTGCCAATTTAAACCCGTCTGTGGTTTGCTCTAGCGCCCGTAGTCGCTGGCTGGGGGCTGATGAGTCGCTCAGCATCAAGAAACAATACCCTTGGTGTTCGCTCCGGCCTACCCGGCCCCGCAGCTGGTGAATCTGGGCCAGGCCAAAGCGGTCGGCGTTTTCGATTAGCATAACGGTAGCATTTGGCACGTTAACGCCGACTTCTATCACGGTCGTGGATACCAGGATGTCCAATTCGTGCCGAACGAATTGCTGCATAACCCGGTCTTTGTCTGCCGGTTTCATTTTGCCGTGCAGCAGCCCGGCGCGGCGGTGCTTGAAGGCCTTTTGAGTAAGTTCTTTGTAGGTTTCTTCGGCTGATTTTGCGGGTAGCATTTCGGATTCCCGGACGAGCGGCGTGACGACAAACATCTGCCGGCCGGCCTCCAGCTGCTGGTCGAGCTTTTCGTACAGCTGCTTGCGCGAATTGGGCGAGCAGATTTTGGTAAGGATGGGTTTGCGCCCGGCCGGCTTTGTGTCTATAACGGTGATCTCCATTTCACCGTAGAGGGTGAGTGCCAGGCTGCGCGGAATTGGAGTGGCGGTCATGTTCAGTACATGCGGCATGTGCCCTGCCTTTTTTTGCAGGACTTTTCGCTGGTCCACCCCAAAGCGATGTTGCTCGTCCACAATCACCAGGCCAAGCTTATGCATGTCCACCTTTTCCTGGATGAGCGCGTGGGTGCCAACGATCAGCCCGATCTCGCCGCTTTTGATACGGACGTGAGCTGCGCTTTTCTGGGCTGACTTGAGTCCGCCGACCAGGAGGCTGAGTTGGTCGGCCATGCCAAGCGGCGCCAGAAGGTCATAAATAGTTTCGGCATGCTGGCGGGCCAGGATTTCTGTCGGCGCCATCAACGCTACCTGAAACCCCTGTTTCATGGCCATGACAGCAGCCATGGTGGCAACGACGGTTTTGCCGGAGCCGACGTCTCCTTCCAGCAGGCGGTTCATGGGCTGACTTTTTTGCAGGTCCAGATAAATCTGCCAGACGGCCCGGCGCTGGGCGTCGGTCAGGGTGAACGGCAGGTGGCTGACGAACTCTTTGGCCAGGACTTCGTCAAAAGGAATGCTGACAGCTTTTTCCTGTAACAGTTCGTGCTTGTTCAAAAGCGCGGCAAGGGTCAGCCTGAACACTTCCTCAAACCCCAGACGGCGCCTGGCATGTTCCAGGGCGTCCGGGCTGGCTGGAAAGTGCATCATCTCTAAGGCTTCGGCACGGGGTATGAGCTTTTGGCTCTGTATAATCCATTCCGGCAGGGTTTCCCCGTACGCGCGGATAAGCGGGAGGACCTCTTTTAAAACCCGGCGGATCTGGAGGGACTTCAGGCCCTTTGTTTCCCGGTAGACGGGCACAATCCGGGCGGTGTTGACCGGGAAATCACTGACCAGTTCTGCGGACGGATTCAGGATGCTGAGGCGTTGGCGGCGCAGACCAAAATCGCCGGATATGTAGTAGTCGGCATCGGGTTTGAGAGCGGCTGCCCGGTAAGGTTGGTTGAACCAAACCAGTCGTACGCTGCCGGTTTCGTCGCTGGCTGCCGCCTCAGTAATGTGCAACCCCCGGCGGGCGTAACTGCCCTTGGCTTGTTTAATCTGCCCCTTGATGGTGACAATGCCGGGCTTGATGTGGCTTATGGGCTGCACATGCGAATAGTCGTCATAGCGGCGGGGGTAGTGGTCTATGAGCTGGCTGATTGTTGTGATACCAAGCGTTGCAAACCTTTTTGCCAGCTCCGGCCCCACGCCCTTTACATACGTCAACCGGGTGTCTTCGGTCATTTGGTCAGTATACTAGGTACTCTCTAGTACTGTTATGCGACGCTCATGGTTATGTACTTGGCGGCTTTGGTCTTTGACAGCCGCTTTGGTCGCAACACGGTCGTCGTGAAGACCGTCAATCTTGGACTCAATTGTTTGCAGGCGATCAGGCACACCTATAAGTGCGGTAACGGCTTCAAGGATTCGTCGGTTTTGGTCGCGCAATTCTTCTAGCAAAGCCGCAGTATAATCATCGTCTTTTTTGCTCATGCTAATTAAGTATAAGGCTACTTAGCTTTACGAACAAGGAAAAAGACGCTGGGGCCAAAGTAGGTACGGGACAGGATGGGCTGCAGAACCTGCTCGGCTACCAGCATGAGGCTCCGAGGGGCGAACTTCTTGAGGCCCGGGCTGCGAAGGTTGGATACGGACAGCATTTTCTCTACCTTGAGGCCGGCGTGAGCCAGTTGTTTCTGGACGGTTTTTGGGTTGTGGTTTACAAAAGGAATCTCACCCTTTTTGCGGTTCTGGGGAGAGCGGATGTCGACTGGTTCTACGGGCAGTTTTTTGCCCTTGAGGGCGTGCTTCAGACGGTTGCGGCCATGAGAGTAGTTAGCTACTTCCAGAATCATATAACCGTCGTCAGTCAGTACTCGCGCAAACTCCTTAAAGCTGCGAGCCGGCTCTGGCAGATGATGCATTACCCGAATAACAGTGATGAGGTCCAGGGACTTGTCCTTGAATTTCAGATCATCGGATTGGGTCAGCAGGCGTTTGATGTCGGGGTGATCTTTTAGAAAATCCCGGGCTATGTCCAGCTGTTGCTGGGACGGTTCGGCCAGAGTGACGTGGTCGGCATATTTGCGTAGCAGCAGGCAGAGCCGGCCGTAGCCACCACCGATGTCGGCAGCGTTTTTAAATGTTTTGCCGCGCAGTAGTCGTTTAATGGCGATCTCTTCGGCAGCGTGTTCGTAGTCGCGGCCGTCCCAGTAGTGAAGATAGTTATGCGACGGGTCGTTGTACTGGTCGGCAGTGATGGTGTTTGGTTTCCCTGATTCGGGTGCGGTGTTTGGTTTTTTTGTAGCCATATTACTGCCCAGTATACTCTACTTTATGTGCAGGAGGGCCGTGGTGTTTTTGCCGCGGCGGATGATGGCGTAGTCGGCCGAGGCGTCGTAGACGAGGTCGTCTCCCGGCTCTAGCTTGATATTATTGATGTAAATAGCACCGGATCCAAGGAAGCGACGGGCTTCTGTTTTTGAAGAGGCCAGTCCGGTTTCTGCCAGCGCGGTAACCAGGTCATCTGTTGACATATTTTTCGGCACATTGGCCACCGGGAATTCCTGAGCCAGGCTTTTAAATTCCTCTGGGCCAAGTTCCAATGCTCCTCCGCCAAAGAGCGCCTCGGCAACCTTTACCTGAGTATCGGCGGCTTTTTGACCGTGGACAAGCTTGGTCACCTCGTACGCCAGTGTTTTTTGGGCGATGCGGCTAGCCTGGTCTTTGTTGAATTTTTGGGCGATGTCATCAATCTCTTCCCTGGAGAGCAAGGTGTAGACTTTCATATAATCGATGGCGCCCTCGTCGTCTACATTGAGCCAAAACTGGTAAAACTGGTAAACGCTTGTCTTGGCTGGGTCTAGCCACACGGCACCGCCTTCTGTCTTGCCAAACTTGATGCCGGTAGCCTTGTTGATGATCAGGGGTGCTGACCACACATGGGCTTCATCGCTCGCGATACGCCGAATAAGCTCAACACCCGCAATACAGTTTCCCCATTGGTCGGCGCCGCAGAGTTGCAGAGTGACTTTTTTTTCATTGTGTAAATGCAGGAAATCATACCCCTGAATTAAGGCGTAACTAAATTCAGCGTACGATATGCCAGCTCCATCTTCGCCCAGCCGTGATTGCACAAAGTCACGTCCCAGCATTTGGCGCATTGGTACGTGCTTGCCGATGTCGCGAAGAAAGTCCATATAGTTGATGCCCTTGAACCAGTCGTAGTTATCGACGATCTCAAAATCCTGACCAGCAAAAATAGTTTTATACTGAGCAGCGATTGCCGTTTTATTACGAGCGATCTCATCCAACGTCTTTAGATCGCGTTCTTGCTTTTTGCCGTCAGGGTCGCCGATCATGCCGGTTGCCCCGCCGATTAGCAGGACTGCTTTGTGTCCGTGGTCTATAAAGTGTCGGACCATCATGGCCGAGGCGAGATTGCCAATTTGCATAGAATCGGCACTAGGGTCTACGCCGAAAAAGAAAGTAATGGGGTGCTTGTCGAGCTCGGCAGGGTCTTTATATGTGGTCTGGTGTGCAAACCCGCGCCAAGCGAGCTCTTCTGATAGGGTCATACTCATAGTACGGAGTATACCGTATCTGTTGCGGCCCGCGAAAATATTGATTGTTTCGGGATCCAAAATGGTATACTGGGTTGAAGCTATAAAAGCTTATTTAATGGAGCTACACATCTATTCATGAGCGACAACACTAGGATTCCGGGCCGCCGCCGTAGTGGTGGCCGTGGCCGTAAGAGTAAAAATACTTTTACTACCCGCACGGGCCAGACTATCAAGGTCAATCGCAGTTTGACAGATAAGATCCGGGCCAAAAAAGACGCCTACGCCCGGGCGCGGGCCAAGCGCCTGGCTGGCATGCCGAAATCACGTATAAAACGCTTTTTCTACCGTTTGCATCCCAAGCGCATGTACAAATACTGGTTTAGCCGCGAAGGCGGCATTATGGCGCTTAAACTCACCGGTATCGGCCTGATTGCCGGGTTTTTGCTGTTGGTCGGGCTGTTTGCCTACTTCCGCAAAGATTTGCCAAACTTGCGCGACATTTCCGGTCAAAACATCGGTGGAAGCATTCGTTACTATGACCGTACCGGCAAAACCCTGCTATGGGAAGATTTTGAGGCGGTCAAACGTATACCAGTACAGGATAAAGAGATTTCAGAACATATAAAGAAGGCCACCATTGCTATAGAAGATAAAGACTTCTTCCACCATGGCGGCTTTGACACCCGCGGCATTATGCGGGCGGCTATCAACAACTTTACAGGCGGCAGTACCCAAGGGGCTTCAACGATAACCCAGCAGCTGGTTCGTTTAACCCAAAAAGAGGTTGGCAACGAACAAACTTATAAACGCAAGATCAAGGAACTTATTCTGTCTGTGGAGCTGGAGCGCAGTTACTCTAAACAGGAAATCCTGACCGGCTACCTGAACACAGCGCCTTACGGAACAGTGCAATACGGGGTGGAGTCAGCGACCCGCGACTACTTCCAGAAGTCGGCCAAGAATCTGACCCTGGACGAGGCTGTCTTTCTGGCGGCAATTCCCCAGTCGCCTTCCTATTATTCGCCTTACGGTCCAAGCTATAACCCGGAAGACCTTGTGGGGCGTCAGCACTACATCCTGGACCTTATGGAACAACAGGGCATGATTACGGCCAAAGACAGAGATGCAGCTAAAAAGGTCAACACACTTAAAAAGGTTAAGAGGCCCAAGCCCAAGTTTTCTGGCATTAAAGCTCCCTGGTTTGCCCTGACCGCTAAGGAGTATCTGGAAAATGAATTCTCTGCAGACACGGTAGAACGCGGCGGCTGGAAGGTGACTACTACGGTTGACTTAAAGCTTCAGGAAATTGCAGAAAAAAAGGTTAACGAAGGCATGGGCCAGGTTCGGGCCCAGGGCGGCGATGTGGCGGCGTTTGCGGCCGAGGACGTTAAGACCGGCCAGGTGGTAGCGCTGGTTGGCGGTTCAGACTTTACAAACGGAACCTATGGCCAGAACAATTATGCCCGCTACCGGCTGCCCCCCGGATCAAGCTTTAAGCCTTATGACTACCTGGCGCTTATAGAAAAGAAAGACAACTTTGGCGCCGGGTCGGTGCTGTACGATACGCAGGGTCCGCTGACAGGGTATGCCTGTACCAGCAAAGGTTTGCCGCCTCCCCGCGGTACGGGTAACTGTCTGTGGGACTATGACTTCCGCTATCCCGGCCCTATGACACTGCGCTACGCACTAGGTGGTTCACGCAACGTACCTGCTATAAAGGCCATGTTAACAGTAGGGGTTAATGAAACTATCAAGGTTGCTGATAGCCTGGGTCTCGCCAGCGGCTACAAGTGTTACGAAAAGGGCAAAGCCCTCACACCTGAAAATGAGGCCCCTTGCTATGCTTCATCGGCTATCGGTGACGGCGCCTACCTGCGGCTGGACGAACACGTGCATGCCTACGGCACTATATCCCGTAACGGTCTGAAGCTGCCGCACACCTATATTCTGAAGATCGAAGACGCTGCCGGCAAAGTCTTAAGGGAATGGGAGCAGCCAAAGGGCGAGCAAGTCGTTCGTGAAGACTCTGCGTTTATTGTTCAGGACATGATGAGCGACCCGAATGCCAGCTACTTCCCGTTTGGGCGTAAGCCGCACCGGTTCCAGGGCAACAAGGGCACCTGGAAATTTGCCATGAAGACCGGTACTACTAACGACGCCAAAGATGGTTGGATGATGGGCTTTTCGTCCCGCTATGCTGCCGGTGTATGGGTAGGCTACCATAACCGTCAGGTAGAGATGTCCGGCACCATGGAAAACATGACGCAGCCTATCTGGCAGGAGTGGATGCAAGAGGCCCACCGCGACCTCAAGCCGGAGGACTGGAAGAAACCGGCAGGCGTCCAGAGTCTCCCGGCCTTTGTGGTCCGCAGCCACGTGGGCATTGGGTCGGTAGAGCCAAGCCCGGCTAACGACCTCTTCCCTTCCTGGTTTAAGAAAAAGGCCGTTAGTAATAAAAGGCAGACCATTGATGTTGTCAGCAACAAGCTGGCCACCGATTGTACCCCGGCCCGCGCCCGCAAAGACATCGTAGGCGGGGACGCCAGCAGTTTCTCTGCCGACCAATTTGTAACTGGCAGTACCGGGGCGGTCAATACTAGCCAAAGGGACAATATACACAAGTGTTCTGACCGCAAGCCGACGGTACGCCTGGAGGTCAGTTCTGCAGGCGGCAATAAATACCGGTTTACGGCAGATGTTACCCAGGGTACTCATGCTTTCTCCAGTTCCAGGTTCCCCGGAACCATCGGTTTTGCGGTGGACGGCCAGAATGTCCATTCCCAGCGAGTGGATAGTTCTGGGACGCTCAGCTATATCTATACGGCAAAGTCTGGCGGCAGTCATACGGTCAATGTGACGCTCATCGACAGTGTGCTCTATGACTCAAAGGACAGCGCGACCTTTACGTCAGCGGGCGGTGGCGGATCCCTGACTATAACAGGTGCCAACTTTGGGGGTGGTCAGACGACGTTCTCCTGGAGCGGCGGCAGCGGGACGGTTACGATTTACGATGAAGATGACGACGTTATTTGTACTGGGGGTGGGAGTAGCTGTTCGCATTCCGGCAGCTTCCATACCAAAACTGTCTATGCTAAAGACGAGGACGACGCTGAGTCAACTCCCTTCAATGTACCTTGAAGTTCGACTCGACTTGGTTAGTTAGCTGTTTGCCTTCGCCTCTTCTCCTGTCACTGTCATTCCCGACTCGATCGGGAATCCAGTAGATATTAATTTTTTGACTGGATGCCCCCGTATCAAGCACGGGGCAAGCTCCTCAAGTCCGGCATGACAGGAACGTGCGAATAGCTCCAGACTGCAGGGCTTGAGGTTTAAATCAGCAGAGACCCCCTCAGTTAGCCTCGCTTCAAACGGGCGGCAAGGTTGCGGCTGGAGCGGCGGGCCGCAAGGCGAGGTCCGGTTGTTTTGCTGAGCATTCTGCGAGTGGCGGGCACCGCTGCATTACTGCGTTTGTGCGTGGTGGCTGCCGGTACGGCTTTTTGCTGAGCAGTGCCACGGTGCACAAGTTCGCCGAACAGCATTTTGCCGGCTGCGGTCTGGTGGGATTTGGTGATTTCTACCTCTACTTCTTTGCCAATGTAGCGCGCGGCGTCTTCCACGACGATCAAGGTGCCGTCCCCGGTGTAGCCGGCACCTTGTTTTGGGTTGCTGCCCTTTTGGATAATTTTTATAGTCCTGGTTTCTCCGGGCAAAGCTGTGGGTCGCAGGTGCTGGGCCAGTTCGTTGACATTTAAAACTTTCACCCCTTCTATGTCGGCCACTTTGCCAAGGTTGTAATCTGTGGTGTACAGCGGTGTGTCCAGTTTTTTTGCCAGGGCAATCAGCTTGTCGTCTATGGCGTGTTTGTCCGGGATTTGCGTTCTGTCTATGGTTACTGTAAAACCTTCCTCCTGCTGGATCTCATGGACAATATCCAGCCCGTAGCGTGCCCGGGTGCGCTTGTGCGAGTCGGTGCCGTCTGCCAGCAGCTGGAGCTCGTGCAAAATAAATTCCGGAATGATCAGCTCATCCGGCACAAACCCGGCACGGCTGAGTTCTACAATTCGACCATCAATGAGCGCGCAGGTGTCCAGGATGACTCTGCGCCCTTTCTTTTTTGCGGGCAAAAAATTCCTGCCCGTTTGCTGGCTCCAGAGTACTGCAGCGATAAAAATAAGCAAAAGCAGCTGCAGAAAGTCGATCATGAAGCGTTCTCCAGAAAAGTATTAAGTGCTGTTCGGACATCTTTAACCCCCACGTAGCCCGCAGGCTTTTTGCCGGATTTGATAACCGGGCCGATGGCGGTGTCAAAACCAAGCTTCTTGGCCTCGGCAATGCGCTTTTCCAGGAATGGCACGTGGCGGATTTCCCCGGACAGGCCAAGCTCGCCAAAGACCACGGCATTGCCTTTTAACTGTAAGCCTTTAGCTGCTGAAGCGATTGCCATAACAATAGCCAGATCAGCCGCCGGTTCTGTCAACTTAATACCGCCAACAATGTTTATATAAATATCCTGGTCAGCGAGGTTCAGTTTGGTGCGTTTTTCCAGCATAGCTACCAGCAGGTTGACGCGGTTCAGGTCTATGCCGCTGGCCGCCCGTTTGGGGTAGCCGTAACTGGTGCGGTTGACGAGTGCCTGGACCTCTACTAACAGCGGTCGAGTACCCTCTAGCGTTGCCAAGACAACCGATCCGTCACTGGCCTGCCGTTCGGCCAGCAGTGCGGCTGAAGGATTGGCGACGGGCTGCAGGCCGTCATCGGCCATTTCAAAAATGCCGGCCTCGTTTGTTGAACCATAGCGGTTTTTGATTGCCCGCAGGACCTTGAATCCGCCATACCGGTCCCCTTCCAGCTGCAAAACCACGTCCACCACATGCTCCAGTACTTTTGGTCCGGCAATAGACCCTTCCTTAGTCACGTGGCCAACCAATACGATGGCAGTATTGGATTGTTTGGCAGCAGCAGTCAGCAGCTGGGTGCTGTTGGTAATCTGGCTGACGTTGCCGGCGGCAGAGGAAATGGCGGCACAGGAGACGGTTTGTATAGAGTCAACAATCACAAGTTCGTATGTTCCTGTTGCGACGGTGGTCGCAATGTCATCAGCACTCGTGCTGGTCGCCAGCTGCAGTTTTTTACTAGAACTCCCCAGGCGTTTTGCGCGAATGCCGATCTGGTGGGCAGATTCCTCGGCACTGACGTAAAGTACCGTGTGCCTGGCACTGAGTGTGTAGGCAAGTTGCAGCAGCAAGGTGCTTTTGCCGATCCCGGGCTGCCCCGCAATCAGGTTCACACTGCCGGCTACTATGCCGCCGCCCAGTACGGTATCTACCTCCGGCATGCCGGTGGACAGGCGCGGGTGATCTTTGGCCAGAGATGCACTGACAGACTGTGGTTTTAAGACGGTGCCGCCGCTCCTGACGCTGGCAGTACTGACAACCAGCTGTTCCTGGAGCGTGTTCCACTCACCGCAGGCAAAGCACTTGCCGCTCCAGCTGGAACTTTCCGCCCCGCAGCTGGAGCATGCATACCTCACCACATCTTTTTTAACCATAGCTGTCAGTTTAACAGCTGTAAATTGCAAATTCCAATCAGCAAATTCCAGACAATACCAAAATTCCAATACCTCAAACAAGCTTCCCTGTGTGGCTGTCGTTTTCACCTTTGATTATTGAAGTATTGGAATTTGGAGCTTGGAATTTGCGGCTAGAGGGTGGGGCGGCTGTCCAATGCTTTATACAGCTCCTGGGCTTCCAGAGCGACTTCTTTGTATTCTTCTATCAGGCTGTTGTAGCGACTGATCGTACTGTTAAGTGAGCGGACATCCTGATTGTAGCTGGCTACACGTGCGTTAAAGGCAACTGCCTCCGCCTGGGTATTGACGCCCGGACGGTCGGCTTGCAGCCGGGTTTGTTCGGCGGAAAGCTGTGTCTCAAGTTGTTCTATCTCTTCTTTGAGCCCGGTTATTTGCAGTTCCAGGGCAGTCGCTTTGTTCTGCCGTTCAGTCAAAGTACTCTCGTACTTTTCAGAGAATGCCACGATAGCATGGCGATTGGTGAAATGCTTTCGGTAGTATTCCTCAAGCTCGGGCGACAAGCTGCGGACTTCTGTGCCCAGAATAGAGTGAAGTTCATTAGGCACCACGCCCGGGTCGCGTTTGCGGTAGCTTGCTATGGAGTCCTGTATGCGCTTGTCGGTAACGGTTTTGAGCGCTGCTTCTGTCAGGGTGTCTATGCGGGCTTTTTCTTTTTCGGTGAGGCGATCGTAGGCGGCATGCAGCATTTCGTGAGCGGCTGTGACTTGCTCTACCCCTTCCAGCCGGGCGTCTTCCACGTCATACAGGTAAATACCTTGATTTGACACATAACAGCCCAATACAATAGTTTGTTCACCGAAACCGCTGCAGTTATGGTTAAAGGCGTCACGCTCGTTCAGCTCTGGATGGTAGACATAAAACAGCCTGCGGGCCGGGTTGGTCATGGTGGTATCAAAAGCCAATTGCGCAATCTGATCTGATGGGGCGTAGCCACGCAGGCGGGACCAGTCATAAATAGCCTGACGTTGGAGCCAGATTACTAAAGCAGCAGCTAGCATAATAAGCAGTGCCACCAGAAAACCAATACCTCCGGCAGACCGTTTGTGGAGGGATACTCGCACTTCCCTTTGCATGATCTTATTCTACACCAGGAACCAGCATACAGCAGTATCGTCTGATTTCCCGCTGTACTGGGCTTGTCTTACCCTGAGCGAGTGCTCCCACCTGATTCAGCATCGAAGGTCGAAGGGATTCCGCATCAAGTGCGGAATGACGGCGACGGGAGCGCGAAATACGCTATACGTTTTGGGTTGGTTGACTTTCAGAGACCTCAGACTCGGCTGTGTAGGTCAGCCGGCCGTCTTTGGCGCTGATACGGATGATGTGGCCTTTGTGGTACTTGTTGTCCAGGAGCTCATGAGCCAGGTTGTCCTCTATGGTGTCAGCGATCAGCCGGCGCATAGGGCGTACACCGTTCAGGGCGTCATAGCCTTCCTCCAGCAAATGGCTTTTGGCGGCAGGTGTCAGCTGCAGGTCCAGGCCATGTTTGACCAGGCGTTCCCGCAGTTCGTCTATCTGAAGGTCCAGAATCCGGAGTACGTTTTTGCGCGTCAGGGCGCGGAAAACGATGATCTTATCTATGCGGTTGAGTAGTTCCGGCCGCATCATTTTCTTAAGGTCGTCGTGGACTTTGTCCTTATTGCGGCTATGCAGGGCGTCCAGATCGTCAAAATCGCTCTTCTGATCAGCATGGAACCCCAAACTGGCTTCTTTTTGCAGTTTCTCGGCCCCTAGGTTGCTGGTCATAATGACAATGGTGTTGGTAAAGTCGATCTTGCGGCCCTTGGCGTCTGTCAGCTGGCCGTCTTCCAGAATTTGCAGCAGCATATTAAAGACTTCCGGGTGAGCCTTTTCAATTTCGTCAAACAGCACCAGGCTGTACGGCTGCCGGCGGATTTTGTCTGTTAACTGGCCGCCTTCGTCGTAGCCCACATATCCGGCTGGGGCGCCGACCAGGCGCGATACCGTGTGGTGTTCGCCGAACTCGCTCATGTCGATCTTTACCAGCGCTTCTTCACTGCCAAAGAATTCGCGGGCCAGCACCCGGGCAAGCTCTGTTTTACCCACACCTGTGGGACCAAGGAAGACAAAGGAACCAATCGGCCGCTGGCCGCTGCCAATACCGACGCGGTTTCGCCGCACGGCTTTGGACACGGCCTCGACGGCCTCGTCCTGGCCGATGACGAATTTGCGCAAAGTCTTTTCCAGGTTCAGCAGGTATTTGGCCTCGGAGCGAATGACTTTGGTGACCGGCACACCAGTCATGCGGGCTACTACATCCGCGACATCCTCACTGGTGACGGTTAGGCGGTTGACTGTCTTGCCGGCTGCTTCAAGCTTTTTAAGCTCCTCTTTTATCTGGGAGGCGCGTTGTTTGTGCTTGGCTGCCCTTTCATAGTCCTCGTTGTCCACGGCGTCTTCGATGCGGACATTCACGAGTTTTAGTTCTTTCTGCAGCTTGCGGACCTCCGGCGGAGTTTTACCTTTGTCTACGCGCAAGTGGGCGGAGGTTTCGTCCAGCAAGTCAATGGCCTTGTCCGGCATGAAGCGGTCGTTGACGTAGCGTTTGGCCAGGGTGACGGTGTCTTCCAGTACCTCGTCACTGACTTTTACCCCATGAAATTCCTCGTAGTGTTTACGCAGGCCCTTCAGGATAGCCAGGGTTTCGGCAGGTGTCGTTTCTGGCACCTGGATGGGCTGGAAACGGCGCTCTAAAGCAGCATCTTTCTCTATGTGTTTGGTGTATTCGGCGGTCGTGGTGGCGCCAATGACCTGGATTTTGCCGCGGGCCAAGGCGGGCTTGAGTATGTTGCCGGCGTCCATGGCGCCTTCGGCGGCACCGGCACCGACAATCAGGTGCAGTTCGTCTATGAAGGCGATGGTCTTGTTGTCGTTTTCCAGTTCGGCCATGACTTTTTTCAGCCGCTCTTCAAACTCGCCGCGGTATTTGGTACCGGCGATCATGCCGGCCAGATCCAGCATAACGATGCGCTTGTCCAGCAGGCTGTCCGGTACGTCCTCTGTCACAATGCGTTGGGCCAGGCCCTCTACAATAGCGGTTTTACCAACACCCGGTTCGCCAATAAGCACAGGGTTGTTCTTTGTACGGCGGTTGAGGATGGTGATGACCCGGCGGATTTGCGCCTGACGGCCAACCACGGGGTCCAGTTTGCCCTCGCGGGCCTGGGCGGTGAGGTCGCTGCCAAAGAAATCCAGGGCGGTTTTCTTTTGATGCTTTGTCCGGCGGCGGCCATCGGTAGCGGCCTCGCCCTGGTCGTCGTACTGCTGGCGGTTAAGGAACTGTTCTATTTCTGAAATAAGACTGTCCACATTGACGTTCATGTCGCGTAGCAGGATAGTGGCGCGGGCGTTCTTTTGCGTCAGAACACTATAGAGGATGTGCTCTGTGCCGCAGAATTCCTGGTTAAAGTCCTGGGCTACGTCGTAGGCCATCCTGAGGGTCAGTTTGGCTGTTTCGCTGAGTCCCTTTGCGCCCATATTGATAACAAGCGTTTTTGGTGTGAGGTTGAGTGCCAGGCGGGCGCGGTCCAGAGTGATCCCGGCGTCCCCGAGCATTTTAGAACCCATACTGCCGTCCTGCGCCAGGACGCCGAGCAGCAGGTGCTCGGTCCCGACGTAGGCACTGCCAAAACTGCGGGCAATCGCGTCCGCATGCTTGAGGCTTTTAAGCGCGTTGTCTGTTAGGTGGTTCAAAAACTCCTGGAAGTCAGAGCTTGCTGGCATCATAACGTTCTATCCTTGGCCGCGATTGTCTTAAGGCGTATCGCTAATCCAATAATACCAAAACTAGCACTCGGCAGTCAAGAGTGCCAGCCCCAAATGAGGGAACCGAGATAGGTTTTCTCATCGCGCCGGCAAAATGAGACATTTTGCCCAAGCTGCTCCTTCCTGAAAGTTAAAAATTGTTTTGAGAACAAATTCACAAAACAATTTGCATTCAATGCAAGAGTGCTAAAATTTTTATAAATTGCTAGAGGGTAAGCTAGCCCTAGGCCTACTCAGTCTTTGCACACCTGAGTTAGATGGACCTGCACACTGTCTGCGCCGCTCATTGATAAATCTACGTCCAGGGTTTGCCCTTCCTCGGTGAGAGTAAAGGAAACTGGGTCTTCACTTCCTCCTGGATTCAGGGTGAGTGTGCTGGGAACTTCCGTGTCTCCACTCGCACTTTCAATTTGATTATCCTCGGAACTAAACTCGGCGTTATCGCCTGTCCGATCTAGCTCAACCTGCCCTCCCCGGTATTGGCTAAGATCGACTGGTCGTTTCCCTTAGTGCCTCCTCTGGACAAGTCGTCAATAGCCAGACGCAGGCTTTGGTCCGGCTCCAGAGTCCACGTTGCCTCATTGTCCACGCACTGGCCCTCTGCGGCCACAGAGCCATTACCGACAGAGTTTGCCTGGGCACTGCAGCCTGCAACTGCAAAGACGAGTAGTGCGCTGGCCGCCACACGTCCGGTTCTGGTTTTTGGAAAGAGGTCTATTGTTGGAGGAGTCCGTCTACCTCATCAGGCGGGAAGACTTGGTTGATGGTGTTTACCAGCCCGCTAAGCGCTGCGCTTTTTACAAGCCTTGCTGCTCTGGGGTCACCGTCAAAGCTGGCTTCCAGTCTGGCTGGGTCCTGTTTGGCTTCGCTTGCGCGCTGAACGGTTGAAGCTTGCGTTGCCAGAACGGCAAACGACTTGGCCAGAAGGCGGGCATCAGTCCGGACGTCTGGCTCATAGAGGCTTGTAAGTTCTTCCCTTGAAAATACTTCTGACTCCATTCCCCGGCGCATCCAATTAAGTACTCCGGTATGGCCCATCCTGTTCTTTAGTTGATCCCAGTCGTGACTTGTCTCCTGGTAGCGTTGAGCCAGCTCGTCCTGGCCGCCGGCTGTTTCGTCTGTACCGACATGACCCCGGTGCATGGCCACTTCCTGTATGAGCAAGCCTTCCAGAAAGCGAATGCCATGGTCGTAGCTAAGTGCTTCTACAGCGTCCGGTGCCTCCCTGTTTTTTACTCCTTCAAGTCCTTTGGCAAGTGTCCCGAGCGCGGAAATCGTACCTTCTGCGTGGGCGGGCCGGATGGGTTCAACACCCAACTTTTCCCAGTTGTCGGCTGTTTCAGTTCGCCATTTTAGCAGTATGTCGGGAGGAGTCTGCTGCGCAAGCCGGTCGGCCCTCTCAACCATTTCTGCCGGGGCGATATCGTTCCAGGGTATGTGGTGGGTGTATCCTGCAGTCATAACGATGAATTTCCAGTGGTCCTATGGTAGATAACCGACAGTTTATTTTATTTGAGTGCGATTATTTTTTGTCGGTGCCGTGTTGTTCGATGGCTTCCAGGAGGGAGCTTTCCAGTTGCTCCTTTTTCTTGAGCTTGGGGGCCTGGCGGGGTTGGGCTTCTTCCTTTGCGGCTGGGGCAGCTTTTTCCGGGGTGTTGTCCTGCGCTGAAGTGATGTCCAGTTCATAGCCGGTGAGTTTGCTGGCCAGACGGACGTTCTGGCCGCCTTTGCCGATGGCAATGCTTAATTGGTCCTCTGGCACGATGACCTTGGCTTTTTTGTCTGCCTCGTTCAGTTCAACCTTGGTAACTTTTGTGGGTGAAAGTGCATTTATGATATATTCTTTTGGCTCTTCGGCCCAGACTACAATGTCTATCTTTTCCTGTTCGCCGATCTCACTCATGACGGCGTTTACCCGGGTGCCGTGGCCACCTACGAAGGTGCCAACCGGATCAACACCCTGGACGGTGCTGGCAACGGCGATCTTGCTGCGTACACCAGCCTCGCGGGAGATGCCTTTGATTTCTACGGCGCCGTTTTCCATCTCTGGTACCTCTGCCTTAAACAGCCATTCAATGAACTGGTTGTTGCCGCGGGATACGACCAGCTGCGGGCCGCGTGGGCCGCGTTCGACATCTTTCAGAAACACCTTCAGGCGTTGGCCAGGATAGTAACGTTCGCCCTGGATCTGTTCGCTCATAGGCATAATACCCTGGGCTTTGCCCAGGTCGACGCGCACAATGCGGCCTTCTACCCGGCCGACAATACCATTGATAACGGTACCGATTTTGTCCTCGTACTCGTTCATGATGATTTCACGCTCGGCCTCGCGCAGGCGCTGCAAGATGACTTGCTTGGCAGTCTGAGCTGCCACGCGGCCAAAGTTGCTGATGCTTTCGTGGACCTCGATGAGGTCACCCAGCTTGGCGTTCTTTTTCATAGCTTGGGCATTGGCCAGGCTGATTTCAAAATGTTCGTCGCCAGCTTCTTGCACGACCTCTTTGCTGACAAAAGCGTCGACGTCGCCGGTGTGCAGGTTCATTTGCACGCGGACTTCCTGTTCGCGGTCACCGTAGTCGCGGCGGTAGGCGGCGGCCAGGGCTTGTTCTACGACTTCTTGTACTACTTCCTCGGGCAAGTTTTTTTCCTCTGCAATGGTCTTGAGCGCCATTGCCAGTTGTTTGATATCTAGATCCATTTGTATTTCCTTTCACATTCAGGTTGATGAGGCTCATGAAAGGCTCGCCCTTTCATGAAAAAAGCCGACCTGCCGGCCGACTCACTACAAAGACAAGTATAGCCGATCGATTTGCATCTGTCAATGTGCTGCTGTGTCCTGTAAAGTATAGCTATATGGGAAAAGATGTTAAAAGGCTGTTTGCCGAGTTTCAGCCTGAACACTATGTATTAGAACTCGTACCCAAGCGTGAGGCTAAAAAATTCCGGGGGACTGTAACCATCCGGGGTAAAAAGGTTTCGCGGCCCAGCCAGCGTCTGACCTTGCATCAAAAAGGTCTGAAGATCACCGGGGCAACTATTACCAGGCACGATAAAAAGGGCGACCTGGAGATAGCCGTTTCCCGCATTAACACACAGGACACCTTTGACGAAGTACGCCTCCATGCGGAACAAATGATCTACCCCGGTGTCTATACCGTCACCCTGGAGTTCCAGGGCAAAATCACCCGCGCCATGAACGGGATATATCCCTGTGATTTTGAGCAGGATGGGCACAAACAGCAGCTTATAGCGACCCAGTTTGAAAGCCACCATGCCCGCGAGGTCTTTCCGTGCGTAGATGAGCCGGAAGCCAAAGCTACTTTTGATTTGACGCTGACCACGCCCAAGGACGAGGCTGTTTTGTCCAACACGCCAATCTCCAGCCAAACAACCAAGGGTGGTGATGTCGTGACGGCCTTTGAGACAACACCAAAAATGTCTACCTACCTGTTGGCGTTTGTGTACGGAAACATGGGCTTCAAAGAGGCTAAGACCAAGGACGGGACGGCTATTCGTATCTATGCCACGCCGGACAATGTGCCGTTTACTGACTTTGCCTTGCAGACGGCCGTCAAAACCCTGGAGTTTTACAACCAATACTTTGATATACCGTATCCGCTGCCCAAGTGCGACCTCATTGCGCTGCCGGATTTTGCTTCTGGCGCTATGGAAAACTGGGGGTGCATCACCTTCCGCGAGCAGTGTTTGCTGGTGGACCCGGCCAATACGTCGCTTACCGTCAAGCAGTATGTGGCTATGGTGATCGCCCACGAACTGACGCATCAGTGGTTTGGCAACCTGGTGACCATGCGCTGGTGGACAGACCTGTGGCTGAACGAGGGCTTTGCCAGCTGGATGGAGTACCTGGCCGTGGACCACCTGTTTCCGGACTGGCAGATGTGGACGCAGTTTGAGGTTGATGAACAACAGCGGGCGCTCAAGCTGGACGCCCTGAAACACACCCATGCCGTGGAAGTGCCGGTGCACCACCCGGACGAGATCCGGACGATCTTTGACACCATCAGCTACAACAAAGGCGCCAGCGTCATCCATATGCTGCATGAATACCTGACACCGGATGTCTTCCGTGACGGCCTGCGGCACTACCTGAAAGTACATGCCTACGGCAATACAGATACGGTCGATCTCTGGGCGGCCCTGGAGGAAGTCTCCGGCAAGCCGGTAAAGGATTTTATGCACGACTGGACTTCGCAGCCAGGCTTTCCGCTGCTGAGCGTAACGGTCAAGGGGGACAGCGTATCGCTTGCTCAGGAACGGTTCTATGTGAATCCAGAACAGGACAAGAAGGCGCATACTACCTGGCCGCTTGCCCTGCTGTCCGGGTCCACGGGCTTGCCGGAAGTGACAGGCCAAAAAGAAGCCACCTTTAAAATAGGCGATACGTCCTCTTTGAAGCTCAACCGCGGGCAAAGCGGCTTTTACCGGACGGTGTATGACGCCGAACACCTGGCGCGCCTGGGCGAACTTATTAAGAAGAGTCAGCTTAGCCCGCTTGACCGGCTGGGAGTATTAAGTGATGTGTTTGAGGCGGCCAAGGCCAGCCGGGCCAAGACGGTGGACGCTCTCAAGTTCCTGGAATACTTTGCTGACGAAAGCGACAGTGCCGTGTGGGACGTTATAGCTGGCAGCATTGTGTCAGTGCGTTCCGCAATGAATGATGAGGATCTGCGCGAGTCCATGAAACCCTTCATGCGCCGTTTGGTCGCGCGGCAGCTGGCCCGCCTTGGCTGGGAAAAGCAAGACGATGAGTCGCATTTTGATCAGCTGCTTCGCCCCACCATCCTGGGGTTGGCTGCCGGTGCGGAAGAAAAATTCGTTGTGGATGAGTGTTTGCGCCGCTTTAGGGCCATGCAAAAGCCGGAAGACCTTGATCCGGATTTGCGCGGCGTCATATACACCACGGCCGTTCGCCATGGGGATGAAAAAACCTTTGACAAATTATTTAAGCTGCACGAGGCTACGGCGCAAAGCGAAGAACGCACAACCATTACCGCGGCCCTGACAAGCTTTGAACAGCCAGAGCTGATAAAGCGGGCGCTTAAAGTTATTGACACTGATTCTGTCCGGCTCCAGGACATCGCCTACTGGGTGGCCTATAGTTTTAGTAACCGCCACGCCAAACAAGCCACCTGGCAATGGATGGTAAAGCATTGGGATTGGCTGGCCAAAGAGATTGGTTCTGACCTGAGCTTTTACCGGTTCCCCATGTATGCCGCAACAGCCTTTAGTAATCGTGATTTTCTGGACGAGTATAAGGAGTTCTTTTTACCAAAGTTAGAACCGGCACTGGAGCGCGCCATTAACCAGGGCATAGAGGTCATTACCTGGCAGTCCGCCTGGAAAGAACGCGACTTTGACTCTGTTATGAGCTTTTTCCAGGCTCGGCAGTAGCCACACCGTGCACCTTACCCAACCAGCCTGTGACGCAGTCCATTACTCTGGATGAGTTGACTATTTGCCTGATTTCCGGGAGCGGGCTTGTGACACGATGAAGCTCATGCTCAACAAAGTGGGTCTGTCGGGGTAATCTATACTCATGCCACGTGACTTTGCCTGCTTTATCCGTATAGGCTGGGTCGTGGCTCTTCGGTGGTAACCGCTTCAATTGCGAGCGGTAAAGTTCGCGGTACTATGCTCATAAAGGCCTCCCAGCTTTTCATATCATTTTGCCAGAAACTGAGCAATTATGAGAGAATTCTAACTTTTTCGGAGCACTGACAAGGAAGAAAGTCGTCTAAAGAAGTTGAAGCTACTGCATATGCTCTGGGGGCAGAGAGATTACATTAGTAACTGTAGAAGCACCTGATGCGACTTGCGTAAATACATTGGGTTTTTGGTTCAGTAGCGGGAAAATTTCGTCCATATGGACAAGACTACCATCGGAGAACGGAGTCCAGGTGCTGGTAAGCCCGCAGAAGTCTGCATGAACGGCAGTGACTCCTACAGCGTGCAGGCTGCTGCCTACGTCCAGCACGAGCGCGGTGCGGCGGTTTGCCGCAGACAGCCGTCCAAGGGTGCGGTTGAGTTCGTTTGCTGTACAAACTCTGGTGCGTAGAATGTCTGTGGGCGGTACTTCAAAATCACCACAAAAGGCGTGTAAGGCCTGGCTGCTGCTGGCCAATAGCCTGGTGCGGTCACCGGGGGCCAACTCTCCTGCATGTACAGAGTCGCTGAGACGAGCCACCACCTGCTGCCGACATTCATGGGCCTCATGGGTTTTGGGGGAAACAGTGGTGTGTGGGCTAAGCAGTTCAAAGGCTGCAACCTCACAGGTGTTGGTATGCGGCCCAGTTACCCCGCGCAAAAGATTGGCTTGGTAAGAGTCTTCACCTCCTCCGGCTGATAGCGATCCTGGCATCGTAGTATTTATAGAGGTCAGCACAGGTAGTTGTCAAGTGAACTTTTGGTAACCTAGAGCAGTATATCGTCAATAAAGCTAATCTGGTCAGCGTCTATACTGACCACTGCCAGACGGCAATCGTCTAACCACTGGTGATTTTGAACCCACATCTCTGCGGCAAAGCGCATTTGGCGCAGTTTGCGGGGTGTGATGTAGTCTGTGCCGCTGCCCTGCTTTGTATTGCGGCGGTACTTTACTTCTACAAAGTAGACGGCTTTGTCTTTTTGGGCAACTATGTCTATTTCGCAGTAACGGGTTTTCCAGTTCAGTTCGCGAATTTTAAGGCCAAGGGACTCCAGATGTTTGGCGGCGCGTTTTTCAGCATCATGCCCAACAGCGTAGTTAGACACTAGTCTGTTCCTGGAACGGCCGCCAGTTGATACGGTGGAGTTCGCATGCTCCGTGGAGCTTTACCATTTCACGGTGGAGTTTGGTACCGTAGCCCACATGCTTGTGAAAGTGGTAATTCGGATACTTGAGCGATACTTGGGTCATATAGCGGTCGCGCAAGACTTTTGCGTAGATACTGGCCGCGCTGACAATGGGGTGGGTGGCGTCGGCATCTATGATGCATTGGGCATGTTTGTACTTTTTGGGGCAGTAGTTGAAGTTGCCGTCCATAATGATCTCTTCCTGCGCGTCTGCGCGCAGTGCCAAGAGGGCACGCTTGACGCCCAGGTGCATGGCCCGGGCCAGACCGATGCGATTGATCTCTACCGGCTGCACCCAGCCCTGGCCAAGGTCACAGGCGATTTCTATGTCGTAAAACAGGGCTTCGCGGCGTTTTTTGCTGAGGAGTTTAGAATCTGCCAGTCCTGCAGGCAGGTCGCCAATTTGCCGGGCGGCCACAACAAGCAAGGGCCCTGCCCAGCTTCCCCTGCCAACCTCATCAATCCCAACGGCTGCCATAGTGACAGTATAGCAATTTACTTGCCAAGAAATACTTCATTTTATACAGTAGGGTGCAGTAATGGGAGATAGAGCAATGATCGAGCGTGTCCTTGATAAAATTGATCGTAGAGTGAGAGTGGTAGCAGCTGGGCTTTTATTCACGCTTGGTGCGGCGGCCTGCGGGAATGACGGCTATGGCAGTAGTGTCTCGGACTGTAAGGAGGGTGACAACACAGGCGTCCAGGCTGAAATGGATGCCAACAACGAAAATGATCCTTCCCTTATACTTGATTTTGCCCAAGACGCTAATGGCTCCGGTGTCAATACCTACGAAGATGAGACCGCCTCTGGCGGACTCAACAGATTGAGTGGCGACACTGTCAACGGACTTGGTGAAGTTGTATGTTCAGCTGCGGAGGATAGTGAAAATCCAAGTTCCGATCCTGTCTTTACTCCATCAGGCTTAGAAATCAGGCAGGATTATATGCAGGAGTACGGTTTGCCGGAGGCCAGCCCGGAAGTGCCATCGTAGATTGTTACGTGCATACAAAAACCGCTCCCATGGAGCGGTTTTTGTATGCGGGGTGCAGATACTATTCTTTTGCGGCTTCTTCGTGTTTGGCCAGGGCTGCGGCTGCTTTTGCTTCGCTTTTGGCTTCTGTTTCGGCCTTCTTGGCTGCTTCTGCGGCATGTTCGGCAGCGGCTTTTTCTTTGGCTTCGGCCTCTGCTTTTTCTGCCTCTAAGTCACGAACGGTGTTTACAGCCTCGCGGTCAAAATCGCGGCCGGTCAGGCGGGCTGACTTGCCGGTGCGGGCACGCATGTAGGTCAGGTAGTTGCGGCGGACTTTGCTGCGCTTGGTCACCTCTATCTTCACAACCAGCGGGCTATGCAGCAAAAAGCTTTTTTCCACGCCGACGCCGCTGGCAACCTTGCGCACGACGATGCGGGAGGTGTGGCTGCCCTTGCGGTCTACGCGAATAACCAGCCCCTGAAAGATCTGAATGCGTTCCTTGCCGCCTTCGGTGATTTTCTGGTGCACTTTAACGGTGTCGCCAGACCGAACGTCCACGATTTGGGCTTTTTTGAACTTTTCTTCAATTTTCTGGAGTACAGATTGCATATCCAGTAGATTCTACTCTATTTCTCTGTTTCGGTCAACAGATATAGGCCTAAGTCTCAAACCTCCCCTGACTGTCATCGCCCAGTCAAGCTGAGAGCCTGTCCTCAACTGATTGGGGAGCAAGCTATCCAGCTCTTGACTGGATGATCCAGTATAAAAGAAAGAGACAAAAAGACTGGATTGTCTGGTCAAGCCAGACAATGACGAGGGTTTTGAGGCTCAGGTACTGGGGGGGATGACAGTGGAGGAGCTGGGGTTTTGAAGTTCAGGTATATAACCGCTTGCGGCGGATATTTTATGTGAGATACTAAACTGCATGACAGATGCAGGCAACATTGAGCATGAGCCATTTTTCCTAGGGGTAAAAAGACTCTTTGACAATCACGTGCGGAACTGCGAAACAGCCACGGGTATAACAGCCGTCACGCTGCAGGGCATGCTGGAGTTTGGCGATCAGCCGATGCCTTGTAGTTTTGACAATGCAGATGCACTGAATCTAAACCAGATTCGGCCTCCAGTCCGCCAAGAAGATCAACCCTTCTTACGCATCGACATGACCGCCCTAAAGAACGGCCAGCAGTTGCTTCTTTCCCAAGACACCCAACCAGAAAACTACCAGCAATTGTACGCAATTGCCAAAATCGGAGCTGGCAGTGACGAAGACACCGAAGACTACTTGCGGGAAGAAGGCGGTCACTATGACGTTTTCACAGCTGAGGATAATGCGATCCTCGTAAACGGAACATATATTTACAGGCTTTACCGGGGAAGTATGAGGCAAGTTATGCGGCACGCGGAGCAACTTGGGGTAACGCGAGAACTCACCCTGATAGAGCAAACGACCGTCCTGGATCTTATCCGCAATGCAACACCATTGATTGATAACTTCCCAACTCAATTTGGCACTACCGAAGCGAACGAATAGCTTATACTGTCTGGTATGGACTATAGTAAAGAAGCGCTCAAGAAACATAAAAAACTGAGAGGGAAGATCAACATTTCCCTGAAGGATGCGCTCGATTCTAAAGACAAGCTCAGCACGTATTACACCCCGGGTGTGGCGGCGGTTTCCAGTTATGTGGCAGAACACCCGGAAGAAGCACGGGAGTATACTTGGCTGAATAACGTAGTGGCGGTCGTGTCGGACGGATCGGCGGTGCTGGGCCTGGGTAACATTGGTCCCTACGGTGCCCTGCCGGTCATGGAGGGCAAAGCTATGCTGTTTAAGCACTTTGCCGGTATAGACGCGGTGCCGATTGTACTGGATGTGCACACGGCTGATGAAATTGTGGCAGCTGTTAAGGCTATTGCCCCCAGCTTTGGGGGCATCAACCTGGAGGACATTGCTGCGCCGCTGTGTTTTGAAATAGAAGAGCGATTAAAGGCCGACCTGCCCATCCCGGTCTTTCACGATGACCAGCATGGGACGGCCGTGGTAGTACTGGCTGGATTGATCAATGCCATGAAAGTAACGGGTCGTCAGCTTAAAGATTGCCGGATTGTCTGCGTGGGGGCCGGTGCCGCCGGCACGGCCATTATGAAACTTATAGACAAGTACGCCCATCCTGAAATTCTGGCTGTTGACAGCAAGGGGATCGTTAGTTCTGACCGGACTGATTTGAATGATGAGAAGAAAAAGCTGCTGGAGTTTACGAATCATCAGGGCGTCAGTGGTACGCTGGCAGATGCGCTCAAGGGTGCGGATATTTTTATTGGTGTGTCGAAGCCCGGCCTGCTTACGCCTGAAATGATCAAAACCATGGCATCTGACCCGATCGTCTTTGCCATGTCTAACCCTACGCCGGAGATCATGCCGGATGAGGCTAAGGCTGCCGGGGTGGCTATTATGGCTACCGGCCGCAGCGACTTCCCCAACCAAGTTAACAATGCCCTGGCCTTCCCCGGCATTTTCCGCGGTGCGCTTGACAACAAAGTGCGTATGATCACAGACGATCATAAGATTGCTGCGGCAGAGGCAATTGCAAATCTTGTCAAACGGCCATCGGCAGAAGAAATCATACCCAGCGTACTGGATGAACGTCTGGTGCCATCCATTGCCAAAGCCATTCGTTAGCCGAGCACGCGGTAGACTTCCTGCAGGGTGGTTTGGCCTTCGATGACTTTCAGGATGCCGTCCTGCAGCATGGTGCGCATGCCGCTTTGGATAGCGGCGGCTTCCAGCTGCTGGACTGTGGGGTTCTTGCCGTCTGCCAGCAGGGTGGCGATGGTGCCTTGCATGGTGAACTGTTCGCGCAGGGCTATCTGGCCTTTGTAGCCAAAAGGATTTTCGTCCGAAGAGCCGGGTTCATAAAGTTGCAGGTTGGCAAGATCCGGTTTGTCTATGCCTTCCGGCAAGCTGTTTACGACCTCTTGAATGCCACGCAGCGCGGCCTCGTCCGGGGTATACGGCTGTTTGGTGGCATCATCCAGCCGGCGTACCAGGCGTTGAGCCATGACCAGCCGTATAACAGATACAAAGAGGGGATTCTGGCCGATGATGTCTGCCATGCGCGTCAGTGCAGCTGCGGCCGAAGCGGCGTGGAACGTAGACAATACCAGGTGTCCGGTCAGGGCGGCCTGCAGAGCTGTTTTGGCAGTGTCCATGTCGCGGATCTCCCCGACCATAACAATGTCCGGATCAAGCCGCAGCACGGCGCGGAGCTTTTCTGCAAAGCTTAATTCCTGGGAGGATTGAGTGGCCACGGATATCTGGGTGATGCCCTCAAACTGATACTCTACCGGGTCTTCGATGGTAATGATCTTGCGATTTTCGGAGTTAAGCGAGTTAAGCATGGAATAGAGGGTGGTCGTCTTGCCGGAGCCAGTGGGCCCGACGGCCAGCACCAGGCCGGTTGGCTTGGATATGATGTCGTCGACTATTTTGCGCTCCTGCTCTGACAAGCCCAGCCGGTCCAGCCGGTACATGTCCTGGTTCATATTAAAGAGGCGCATCACAACGTCCATGCCAGTGATGGCAGGCACGGTTTCCAGACGAAGGTTGATGTCTACCTTTTCCCCATCTGCCATCTGCAGGTGCTGGGCAATGTGTCCCTGCTGTGCCTCATTGGCATTAGTAGATACATTGCCGGCACTGGCAATGGCGGAGATGAGAACACGGTATTTTTCCGGGCTGATCCGGGCCACGGGGTGCAGCACGCCGTCTATGCGGAAACGTACGCGTATGTGTTTGGTCTGTGTTTCCAGGTGGATGTCCGAGGCATTGAGCTTGTGTGCTTGTTGTACCAGGTAAGCCAGCATGTCATCCGCACGGACTTGCTCTAACGTTTTGGATACGGCGGTGATAAGGTCTTCCTGGCCGGCCGCTGTAACAGAAATGTCCTTGTACTCTACTTTTTTGGGCGGGTCGTAAAGTTTCATATATTCCCGGAAACCGGCGTCCGAGATCATGCCAAAGGCAATGCGTTGGTCCAGAAACCTATGGCGCAGGTTGTCCATGGTTTGCTGCGAGGTGGTGTTGGTGATGCCAAAAGTAATATTATGTTCATCAGCACGTAGCGGGACGACGCGCATGCTGTAGAGTTCCTGCGGGCTTAAGAGTTCCTTATAAAGGGCTTTTTCACCAATTTGACCTGTGTCAATATAGTTGAGCCCCAGTATTTGGGCCCGGCGTTGGGTGGTTAGTTCTTCATCGCGTCGGGCGTCCTGACTCATAAACCCCATTATAACCGCTTATGATAAAATCCTAAACAATATCGAATGACCAAAATTCCTAATGTTCAAAACCTTTTCTTTGTTGCCTTGTTTTGCATTTCTAACATTTGTGTTTTGAAAATTGTTTAGGATTCCGATATTAGAGATTAGAATTTAATGAGAATGCGTAAGATTGTATTAATTGCTCATAACCTTCGTAGTTGCCACAATGTAGGCTCGCTGCTTAGGACGGCTGAAGGGTCGGGCGTCGGCAAAGTGTTTTTGACCGGTTACACGCCGTATCCAATGGCAAAAGTTGAGAGCCGTCTACCGCATGAGTCCCGCAAAATTCACAGGCAAATCAGCAAAACTGCGCTGGGTGCCGAGGAGATGCTGGACTGGGCGCAGGCAGAAGACGTTTTTGAAGTAATCCGGGCGCTCAGGCAGGAAGGCTTTGCGGTGTATGCCCTGGAACAGACGGCGGGTTCTATAAAGCTGCCGGAGTTTACACCGCCGGAGAGGATGGCACTACTGGTGGGACGTGAAGTTGAGGGTGTAGAGCCAGAAGTCCTGGCGGTTTGTGACGGGGTGTTGGAAATTCCGATGTTCGGCCAGAAAGAGTCCTTTAATGTGGTGCAAGCAGCAGCGATGGCGCTTTATCAATGTACTTTTTTCTGAAATTGTTTTACCATAAGTTCTAAGGTATATAAAATCAACATGTCCAGAACTCCCCGATCCCACACCAGAGTCCACACCAAACGCCACGGCCAGCACCACAAAAGGACCAGCAAGTATGTCAAGGTCTACGCACCGTATCTGCCGTTAGTTGTTTCTATTATAGCCAGTGTCTTTCTGAACTTTTGGCAGCCGTCGAGCGGCATGACACTCGCCTACGCTACCAGCATGAGTTCTGGCGGCCTTTTATCTGCTACAAATTCCCAGCGGGCGGGCAATGGCAAAGCAGCTCTAGGCATTAACTCAAAACTGAGCAGCGCCGCTCAGGCTAAGGCGAACGACATGGTGGCGCGTGACTACTGGTCGCATACTACACCTGACGGCAAGGAGCCGTGGGTGTTTATCCAGGCGGCCGGTTATGACTACACCAAAGCCGGGGAAAATCTGGCTTACGGTTTTGCCACCAGCCCAGACGCGGTCGCGGGTTGGATGAACAGTGCGGCGCATAAGGCGAATATGCTGGATAGTACCTTTACTGAAGTAGGGTTTGGCTATGCCAACAGCACTGGCTTTAACGGCGATGGCAAGCAAACAGTGGTAGTGGCCATGTACGGTCAGCCGCAAGTCCTGGCCGCGACCCAAAGTCCTCCGGCACCCGCCAGCACGGCACCTTCCACCCAGTCTTCCCCTCCTGCTCCTACGCCTGCACCTAAGAAGCAGGCAGCACCCGCCAAAAAAGAAGAGCCCAAGCCAGCTAATCCACTGCCAATTACAACAGAACAGCCGATTGCTGCAGCTGCACCGACTTCCCAAAACATAGCCAAGGCTCAGACTCTTACCAACGGCCGGGCACCCTGGGCACTGACTGCTGCCGTGTTGCTTACTGGCTTTGCGCTCGTAGCCTTGCTGCTGCATCATAGCCTGAAGGCCCGGCACCTGGTACATGACCTCATCCATGACACCGAGCGGTTTGTGTTGCATCATCCCCTGCTGGAAAGCACGCTCCTGGGGCTGGTTGTCCTAGGAACCGTCCTTTCCCGCACCGTGGGCACGATACTCTAGAATTTCGGTGGTATTCCCCAAAAACCATGACTTGCTGAGCGCGGGGGCTGAGTATCTCTCTGCGCACGTTGCATACCCTGCCTTTGGCTTGGATAAGCTAGTTTTACTCCGCGACAGTTCGCAGCAATATAGGCATGTATTCGTCTAGCTTGTCGGCATGATCGGATATGAATTGATTGACAATCTGCTTGTCCCTGTCCAATGTGAAGATTTTGCCGAATTCTGGCTCTTCGCTGGTCGCTCTGAGATATGTAGCAAATGCGTCGTAAGCTTTTAGAAACTCCTCACTATTCTGGTTGAGCCGCAATGTATAGACAACGGTCATCTTGCCGGTTGGACCACCAAATTTAAGGTAGGCAGGTGTAAAGTTGGCGACTCGTTCTTTGTCTTGGACATCAATGCCAAGCTCTTCATGCAACTCATTTACGGCATTGTGCTTCATATCCACGACGCCGTCGGTAATATCATTATGGTCAATGCCACCGCCACAGCATTGAATGACACCCAGTCGGCTGGTGTGCTCACTCATCGCACCAAACACAAGCTTATTATCTGTAGTGATGACCAAAACGGCCGAATGGATGATTCGTACTGTATACTCACCAAGATCCCCTAGTTGATGACTGTACATGTAATGCGCATAGTCGGTCTCAGCAAGTTCTACGCGTAATCCATTAGCTTCGTCTTCTACTTTGGTTGCGGTAAATACTTCACCGTTGCGCATCCGGGGTTTAGCTTCAATTAATCGTTGCCAATGTTCGGAAACCTTACGCGCTACTTCTTCGGGCAGGTGCACTTTTTCACCTGTAAACTGAATCGTTATGCTACCGTTTTCTATGGGTTTGATTTGTATAGGTTGCATAGTGTTTATGATACCAAAGAATTCGCTAATTCATTGAGTCGGAATACACTTTCCACTGGGCTTCTGCACGGACTAGGTTATTTTCTCGTCTGCTCTTATATCGCGTGTTATCCCAGCCAAAGTAAGTGCCCTCTACGACGTCTATCATAAATCGCGCTGCGAGCTCTAGGGCCACTGCCCGCATAGCAGTTAGTGAGTTTTCTAGGAATGCTGTTCGTAAGAGAAGGCTGCCACTGTTTGCGTATTATCCCCTGATAATGCACGTAGTAAGTCTCCAATGTCTGACCAAATTGTGCCATACATAAGCGTATCGAAATCAATGTACGCATACGGCGTCCCCCGTTTAAATAAAATATTATTAGTTCTGGGATCGCCATGGATTAGCTGAGTTCTTGTGGTGTCCAGTTCAGGCAATTCCCGATAGGCTCGCAGCGTGCTGTTTGCAAGCCGTTCTGCCTTGGGTGATGGGAGGTTAGACACAAGGTGCGCTAATCTTCTCATGTAGAACGCAGTGTCATGAAAGTGTGGAAGTACTGTCTTAGGCTGATACTCAAGCCGAGCCAAGGTGTCGTGCAGCAAAGGTTTGGGTGTAGTTTGAGCTATCTCGCCAAGCCTACTTCCATTACCGGAAGCTAAAATGACGGCACTTGCTTCTTCAAGGTTTCTTTCGTTGCTCATATGTTAGCTACTCTTATGACGAAGTGTAGTGTAACCTGAGTTCGACATAAGGATCGTCTTTTGTTCACATTTTATAATCTGTTGTTTGCGACTTCTTGGCCAAACAGCTACAAAACAGATGATTTTTCGGTTAAACCAGACCCAGGGCACTTAAATTGACAGTTATTGTTCCTTAACGGAGGTGCTTATGTCGAACTCAGGTTAGTATATAACTCTCTCTACTGTTCCCGCTATAATGTATTATGCAGTTATCAAAAGCTGTATGAGATACTTTTTGTGCGCTTTCTGGAAATTGGCTGGATTAATGAACTCGAACGTTTTCTTTGCCTACTAGTTCACTGAAGAGGTTTAAGCATTCTGTGTCGGACTTGATTTTCATGGGCAAGCGGATGATCTGCTTGGAGGCTGTTGGGCCGACTACTAAAACGACTTCCGTTTCACCCTTGTTGGCGTCTACAATTGCACGCAGAGATGTCAGCGTCTGGTGATCGTCACCCTGTTCTATGCGGATGTAGACCCGGGGCGGCGTAGTACTGGCGGGTTTAGGCGCCGTGACTGTAGCGGCAGCCACCTTTTTGCCGTTAGCGGGGGTCTTGGGCTTTTTACCGGTGGCCTGGTAGGCGGAGGCTTGTTCCGGCGTGACCTCCCGCGCATCATCTACCATGATTTTAATCTCGGTCGTGGTGTTGCCGTCACGGTCACGGGCGTTGACCTTGCCCTTGATCAGCACCACCCGGTCGCGTTCCCAGATGCCCAGGGTTTGCTGGTACATGCTGGGGAACAGGATGAGTTCGGTGTCACCAAATTGGTCCTCGACCTTCACGAATGCCATTTTCTGGCCATTTTTTGTGGTGATTTCACGGAATTCCTGGATGGCCCCGCCAATAGTGACTGCCCGTCCGTCATGATCCTGCTTCAGCGTGTTCAGGGGTACCGTGTGTTCGCTTAGAAATACCTCAAAGGTTTGCAGGGGGTGCTGGCTGAGGTACAGGCCCAGGAGTTCCCTTTCCCAGATTAACTGTTCATGATTGGTAAACAGTGTGGCGGGCTTATCCAGGGTTAGCTGGACCTTAATAGTAACGGTGTCGTCACCGATGAGGTTGCCAAAGAGGTCAGTCTGGCCGCTGGCCTGTTCCTTTTGCAGGCGGGACGAGTAGGCCAGCAGTACGTCCAGGTTGTGCAGCAAAAAGCTGCGTTCGCCGTAACGATCAAAGGCGCCGGATTTGATAAGGCTTTCCAGGGCTTTGCGATTGACGGTACGCGTATTGACTTTTTCAAAGAATTCTTCCAGTGTCTTAAACGGTCCTTCGGCGTCGCGCACGCGCAGGATTTCTTCCACCGCACCGGTGCCGACGTTTTTGATGGCTGACATCCCGAAACGGATCTGGCCGGTTTTGGGCACTACTGCGAATTCAACGTAGGATTCGTTGACGTCCGGCGGCAGAACCTCGATCCCCATGTGCTTGCACTCGGTAATCTCAATAGCCAGACGGTCGATGTCGTCATAGTCGCTGGACATGAGCGCAGCCATGAAGGCTGAGGGGTAATGAGCTTTCAGGTAGGCGGTCTGGTAGGCAATCAGGCCGTAGCAGGCGGCATGGGATTTGTTGAAACAGTAGTTGGCAAACTCTTCCAGCTGGTTCCAGAACTTTTCGGCCATGGCCTCGGTTGCGCCGCCGTGTTTGACTGCGCCGTCAACAAACTCTACTTTTACCTTGCGCATGAGGTCGATCTTTTTCTTGCCCACGGCTTTGCGCAGGGTGTCGGCCTGGCCGCCGGTAAAACCGCACCATTCCTTGGAAATCTGCATGAATTGTTCCTGGTAGACCAGGATACCGTAGGTGCTTTTGAGGGAATTTTCCAGGCCGGGGTGGAGGTAGGTGATTGTTTCCTGGCCGTGTTTGCGCTTGATAAAGCTGTCTATGAACTGCATAGGTCCAGGGCGGTAGAGGGCCACCATGGCTACGATGTCTTCAAAGACCGTGGGTTTGAGGTCCTTGAGGTAGCGCTTCATGCCGGCAGATTCCAGCTGGAAGACGCCGGTGGTGTCGCCTTTCTGGAACAGCTGGTAGGTCTTTTCATCGTCCAGCGGCAGGGTGTTGATGTCTATATCTTTGCCGTAGACTCTTTTGATAATACGCAGGGCGTTTTTAATGATGGTCAGGTTTGATAGGCCCAAAAAGTCCATCTTTAGTAGACCCAGCTCTTCCACCGGGCCCATCGGGTACTGGGTGGCCACCACGCCTTTTTGGGCCATTTCAAGCGGCACAAACTTGACGATGTCATCCGGGGCAATCACCACGCCGGCTGCATGTACGCCGTGGCTGCGGACCGTGCCTTCCAGGCGCACCGCCTGGTCCAGGACTTGTTTGGAAGTCTCGTTGGTTTCGTACTCACGCCTCAGGTCCGGGTCGGCCTGGAGTGATTTGGCAAGCGGAATATGGCGGCCCTGAACAGGCTGCGGAATCATCTTGGCCAGGCGGTCGGCGTCGGCATACGGTACCTGCAGCACGCGGGCGACGTCGCGCACGGCGTTGCGCGCAAACATCCGGCCAAAGGTGACGATATTTGCTACCCGTTCGGTGCCGTATTTTTCCACGCAGTACTGGATGACTTCGTTGCGGCGGGTGTCCTGGATGTCAATGTCAACGTCCGGCATGCTGATGCGGTCGGGGTTCAGGAACCGTTCAAACAGCAGGTCGTAAGTCAGGGGGTCCAATTCCGTGACCTTCAGGGCGTAGGAAATAATAGACCCGGCGGCTGACCCGCGGCCCGGTCCAAAGACAATGCCGTTGTCCTTCCCCCAGTTAATAAAATCCTGAATGATCAGGAAGTAGCCGTTAAAGCCCATACTGTCGATGACCTTTAGCTCGTAGGTGGTGCGTTCGGCAATTTCCTTAGGCAAAGTCTTTTTGGCCTCGGCTATGGATAGTGTGGCCGCCTCTTGCTCGGCCTTGCCGCCGTAACGCCAGGCCAGGCCGCGGTAGGTAAGTTTGTCCAGGTATGTTTTTTCGGTCTCCCCTTCTGGTACCGGGAACTTGGGGATGAGGATCTTACCCAGTTCCAGTTCCAGATTGCAGCGGTCGGCGATAGCTTTGGTATTAGTGATGACTTCCGGGTAGTCCTTGCCCCAGCGTTTGATGATCTCCTCTGGTGCTTCCACATGCAGGGGATAGTCCTTTAATGACATACGCTTTTCGTCACTCAGGAATGATCCGGTGCCAACGCACAGCAGAATTTCATGCGCATCCTGATCTTCGTGCCTCAGATAGTGGGCGTCACAGGTCACGACCATGGGAATGTCCAGCTCTTTGCCCAGCTTGAGCACTTGCTCGTTCACGACGAGCTGCTCCGGACTATGCAGCGGGTTTTCCGGGTGGCCGTGGTCCTGGAGTTCCAGGTAGTAACGGTCGCCAAATACGGATTTGTACCACTGGGCAATTTCCCTGCCCTTTTCATACTGATCCTGTTTGAGTGCGTTGCCGACCTCGCCGCCCATGCAGGCGCTGAGTACAATGATGCCTTCGTTATACTTTTCCAGTAACTCATGGTCGACGCGGGGGTAGTAGTAAAAGCCGTCCAGGTTGGCAATGGTACTGAGCTTCATCAGGTTCTGATAGCCCTGGTGGTTCATTGCCAGCAGGATCAGGTGAAAGCGATTTTTGTCCTTCTGGGGATCCTTGTCGGTGTGTCTCCTGGCGGCAACATAGGTTTCTATGCCGATAATGGGTTTAATGTCCCTGGCTTTGGCTTCTTTATAGAATTCAATTGCACCAGAAAGTGTGCCGTGGTCGGTCATGGCAACGGCTTCCATACCCTGGTCCTTGGCAAAATCCATCAATGGTCCGATTTGTGTCAGACCGTCCAATAAACTGTACTGAGTGTGGTTATGCAGGTGCACATAGTCACGTGCCCGCAAGGCCTTGCCTGCCGCCATAAGTTGTCGCCCTCTTATGTTCTTATTCTAACAAGTTCCCAGGGTAACCGCGACGCTTTTAATTACAACGAACAAGTTAGACCCTTCAGACTCCATAAGCCACAATAAAGACAAGACACTAAATAACACCTATAGAAGACAGTCTTCTATAGGTCGCTTCTATAGGTCGAAGACTTCTATAAGATATGAGTTGTAACTTGAGCAAAATTAAGTGCCTTGCCTGGAATATATTCCTGAAGCAGAAGTTCTGTAGGTGTCAGAACAGTGTCCGGTACAGATATTCAAAAATAAGCCCCATGACTGCAAACGCTGGAAAAAAGTCGGGCCTTACAAATCCAAAAAGGCTTCGGCCGGAAGCTTTGTATTCCTCTTCTGATGGCGACTCACCGTTTGCTACATGCAGCAGCCCCATAGAAATAAATTCACCGACCTGCAAGAAGAGCCCGTACACAAGCCCTCGAAGGATCCAGTGCTGGCCCTCGAGCGGAGATCGTAGTAGGTACAAAACTGCAGGTACGCCTAGGCCGTAAATGGGAAGGTACCACAAGGAACTATAGCCAAAGAGTTTTTGGCGGTTTCTTTTCTTTGGGTTTTTAAGGTGGGCGAGGGCGGTAAAGATGACCTCTATGCCAAGTGCCGCTGCGCCAAAGATAGCGAGTTTAAGGATATTTTCCATGACCATTGTGTTATTTCTTTTGGGTTTTGACGGTGTTTTCGGCGTTGTCTACGAGTGGCCCAATAAATGGGATGGTGTGAAAAAGTGACAGTATCCAGACGACCAGGCCAACTACAATGGTGGCCCCTACTACACCGCCAAAACCGGCCACGATGCCTTTAAGGAAGCTCATCTTGAGCATCTCTTTTTTGCTGATGTAGCCGACTAAATAAATGTTTTCCAGCCGGCGGCCAAGCTCTTCGTAGTCGGCCTTGGAAAGGGTGTTTGGTCTGTCGCCTCTGCTGGCAGAGTCGCTACTTTTTGGCCGGGACATCTTTGGAAATGTCTTTAGTAACGAACTTTTTTAGGTGGTCGATAGCACTTTTAACCTCTGTGATTGCCTTTTGGAGGTCTTTGTCGTCGGCGTCGCCTTCGTGGACTGCGCTCAGCATCTCACGGGCTTTCTTGCGGGCAGTCTGGGCTACGGCCAGGGCCTCGGTGAGGTCGCCAGCGACAGAGCTTTTAACGTTCTGAGCGTTTTTTCGGGCTGCGGCCATGAGTTCATTGAGCTCGCTGTGCAAAGCCTTCAGCTTTTTTTCTGCTTCTGTTTTGGCCCGGGCGGCCTTTTGCTGAATGTCTTTTCTGGTTTCTTTGCCGCTCTTTGGCGCGGTCAGGATCCCGGCTACATAGCCGACGAGGCCAATAATTACTGCGCCCAGTGCCAGGTTGCGTCCCTTGTTGTTTTTGGCGTTAGTCATCTTTGCCTCCTCTTTTCTGCCTGCCCCGGCCTCTTACTGCGTCCATAACAGATCCAATGACTTTGCCAAGGGCCATAGGCGTACCGGCTTTACTGAAAAAGTCTGCAATGTCTTCGGCACGGTCAGTGATGGCCTCTGCCTTTTCGGAAATACGTTTTATATGGTTGGCGATCTTTATACAAATAATAAGCAGCATAATGGACAATAGTAGAAAGATGGCCAGTGCCGTGGACAGAAATACAACCAAAACTTCTTGAGCGTTTTCCATGTAGTCTTTAGTATACAGCAAGCCCCAAGCGGGTTCTAATCAAACTGACCCACATCCACCTTGTCATTCTGAACCATGTGCTTGAGCCCTGACTGGGTATTGATTTCAAAAATCCAGCGGGGAAACAATTAACTCCTTAAATGGACTGGATGCCGCATCTAGTGCGGCATGACAGGAAACAGAGGTGAATTTTAAAGTGCACGTGGGTCAGCTAATCAAACTTGAGCGACTTGAGATATTTCTTAAAGTCATCTTTGACATCTTCGTTACGCAGGGCAAAATCGACCATGGTTTTTAAATAGTCGAGTTTGTTGCCGGTGTCGTAGCGTCTGCTGTTTTTGATAAGCGTGCCGTAGAATTTTTGACCAGCAGCAAGCATCGGCTGAATAACACTGTCGGTTAAATAAAATTCTTCGCCTGGTTTGAGTGAGTTGAGGCCGGCATCAATGTAATCAAAAACATCCGGTGTTAAGAGATAGCCCCCGACGGCTCCAAAGTCTGAAGGAGCATTCGCTTTTCCTGGCTTTTCGATAATCCGATCCATACGTATGACATCTGGACTCACGTGCTTGCCGCCGACAACTCCGTAACGGGTAAACTCTATATCCTCAGTCAAGCGAATACAGGGTATGACGCTCCCACCAGTTTCGTAGTGGGTGTCCATCATCTGCTTGTAGCAGTTTGGTTCTGCGATGATCACGTCATCGGCAAAAACATAAATAAACGGTTCGTCACCGATGAGATGCGCAACGTTTTGGACGGGTGTCGCAGTGCCATACACGCCTTTCTGGCGTACATATACGAAATTAGCCAGACTTGAAATCTTTTGTGTTTGCTCTAACAGTTCTTGCTTTTTGCCTTGTTCCAGATTGGTGCGGAGGTCACCACTAATGTAGTCAAAATGATCTTCGATAGTTCGCTTATGGTAGCCAGTGACGATGACGATATCTTCGATGCCTGCCCGTACCAGTTCCTCTACGATGTACTGAATAATCGGCTTGTCTACAAGGGGTAGCATTTCCTTGGGCATAGCCTTGGTTTGCGGCAGGAACCGTGTGCCGAAACCGGCAGCTCCTATGACAGCTTTTCTAACTGGCTTTTTACTCATAAAGCTCATTGTACCAGCCCCAAGCAGACCTGCCCTATGAAATGACTGGCTGACAACGACCAGTTTACTCCTCATTTGTCATGCCCTGACAAAACGTGCAAACAAACACCCCTGTTAAAGGTCCGACCTTTTTTCTTTTCTTCCAAAACAAAAAACAGCTGGCTCACATCTGAAAAGTACTCTCGGCAAGGAGAAGATTTTGGAATGGGTTCTTAGGGTTCTAGCTCTGCAGAAGTGCCTTCATAAAAAGGGGCGAGTTGAGTGGGGAGCAATCCTGCAGCAAACAAGGTAAATCCTGCTGGCTTGCGGGCAAGCAGGTCGAATTCAATTATCTGCAAGGCATTTGGTGTGAAGGCGCCTCTTTTCCAATCACTGACTGTAGATTGACTCACGTCAAGGCCCTTCGCTACATCTACTTGACGCAATCCCGCGCCAAGATAGACTCCATTAATGGCTGCTCCTAGCACGAGTTTTCTTTCTGTTCTGCCTCTATCATCAGGCTCAGTCCGGCCCGGAATTCCGAGTGCCCCGTTTACGAGATTGAGCTGCTGATTTACTGTTATAAGCGCATCAAGAGCAAGAGCCCTTTGGGCCTGTAAGGTAACACGAAGGTTGCTTAGTGCCTCGTTCCCGAGCGGTTGCTCGCCTTCTCCTGGACTCATAATCTAAAAGCATACCCTACTGCTGGTACTTACGCCAGTTATATGCCAAGTTGTTTTTTAATAAGGTCCTGTGCCATGCTGGGGTTAGCTTTGCCACGGCTTGCTTTCATGACCTGGCCTACCAGGAAGCCGATGGCTTTCATTTCCCCATTTTTGACATCGGTGGCTGCTTGGGGATTGTCTGCTAGGATTTGTTCGACAATTTTGGCAATTTCACCTTCATTGGAAACCTGCAGGAGGTTTTTGTCTGCGGCGATCTTTTCCGGGTCGCCGCCTTTGTTATACAGTTCTATCCAGATTTCTTTGGCCGCCGTGGAGCTGAGCTTTCTGTCCGTTACCATTTGGGACAGTTTGACAGCTGCTCCGGCATCGGCTTTGTTCGCTGCCTGTCCGGTGTCCTCTTCTGAAGCGGTGATGATGTTCACGAACCAGTTGGCAATACGCTTGGCATGGTCTGCGCCGTGCTGGTCATAGACGGCTTTTACAAAAGCAGCGTTTTGAGGAGAGTCTATCAGTGTTTCAATTGCCGCAGCGTCCAGGCCGAGGTCTTTAAACAGTGCACGGTAGTCGTTTGGCATGAGCGGCATGGTCTTTTCGACTGCGGCTATCAGGTCGTCCGCCAGTTCGATAGGCGGGAGGTCGGGGTCTGGCATGTAGCGGTAGTCGTGGGCTTCTTCTTTGCTGCGCTGGCTAAAGGTTTTTTGCTTGGCGTCGTCCCAGCCGCGGGTTTCCTGGATGATTTTTTCACCTTTTTCCAGTCGTTCTATCTGGCGGTTGATTTCGTACTGGGCCGCCTTTTCGACGCTGCGGAAACTGTTCAGATTTTTGGTTTCGCTGCGTGTGCCGAGTTTGTCGGTTTTGCTGACGCTGACATTTACATCAAACCGCATGTTGCCGTAGTACAGGCTGGCATCAGACACGCCGGCGTAGCGGACCAATAGTTGAAGTTCGCGGGCATAGGCTTTGGCCTCGGCGGGCGAATGGATGTCTGGTTCTGATACGATTTCCAGCAGTGGTGTTCCGGCGCGGTTGAGGTCTACGAGTGAATAATCTTTGCCTGTTGGGTGGGTGCTTTTACCGGCGTCGGCTTCCAGATGTGCTTCGTGGATGCGGACGGTCTTTTCTGTGCCCTCATATGCAAAAGTAACTTTTCCGTCCCTGATGATTGGGTCATAAAACTGGGTAATCTGGTACCCGTTTGGGAGGTCCGGATAGAAATAATGCTTACGGTCAAATTTGCTGAATTTTTGCGGCGGTGTGCCCAGCGCAAAGGCGGCCTTGATGCCAAGCTGCACGGCTGCCTCGTTTAGCACGGGCAAAGCTCCGGGCATGCCCAGATCAATATGACTGATGAGTGTGTTTGCCGGTGCTTCGCGGGCATCGTTGCCCACGGCGGAAAAAAGTTTGGTTTTGGTACTCAACTGCACATGACATTCAATCCCAATGGTCGGGGTGTATTGCTTTCGCACTTCGTCTGAAGTCATATACCCCTCCAAATCCGAAATCCTAATGCCGAAATCCTAAACAAATTCAAAATTTGAATGACCAAAACCCAAAAAAGGCCGTCGTTTGTAGTTGTTTTGGGTTTCGAGCCTTTGAGCCTTTGATATTGTTTAGAGTTTCGGCATTCGATAGTAGGACTTGTCATTTGGGGAGGGCTCCTAGGTCCCTCAGCGCCTGGCGAAAACCTATCAGAGCGTCTTTTACGTCTGCTTCTTTGAGTTTGAAACTTGGGTCGGCTACGATCTTTTTATAAATGTTGTGTGCAAACCATGCTGTGTCATTGTCAGTGAAAGACCGCTGGGCAGAAACCATACGCTCACCCATGGTTTTGCCTTTGAATTTGCGCTTTTTGAGCGCCCGGTCCAACAGTTTGTCGGCTTCTTTGAGCGCCTGGGGCCAGGACTTTTTGTCCTTGCACAGGCTTTGCAGTTCTTTCCACTGAGACACAAAATAGGTTTCCTTCAGGCGTTTTGGTATGCGCAGTGCCACTACCAATAGACTAAACAATGCCACCAGAATCCCTGCTATAACCAGTGCAAAGGTTTCTACATTCATTTCAACAGTTCCTCCGTTTCCCGGGCGATTGCCAGTAGTTTGCGGTCGTGTTTCTGCGGTGCCATGAGTTGCAATCCCACCGGCATACTTTTTACCATACCTGCCGGGATGCTGACTGCGGGAATCCCTACAAGGTTGACAGCTACAGAGTAGATATCCTGGAGGTACATAGCCAATGGATCGTTTATGTTTTCACCAATCTTAAAGGCAGTGGTGGGGGCCACCGGTCCAGCTAAAAAATCCACCTTTTTAAATGCTGCTTCAAATTCCTGGATGAGCTTGGTCCGCAACTGCTGGGCCTTGCGGTAGTAGGCGTCATAATAGCCGCTGCTCAGGACATAGGTGCCAATCATAATCCGCCGCTTGGCTTCCTTGCCAAAGCCGTGGCTGCGTGACAGATTATAGCTGTCCTCTAGGCTTACGGCACCCGGATGCGAAAAGCCATAGCGCTGGCCATCATAGCGGCTGAGGTTGCTGCTGACCTCTGCCGGGACCAGTATGTAGTAGCAAGCCAAGGCCAGCGGTAGTGACGGCAGACTTACTTCTACGACTTCTGCACCGGCCTTTTTAAAAGCATCAGCACTGTCCAGTACTTGTTTTTTGACATCAGGGTCCAGACCTTCACCCAAATACTCTTTGACCAAGCCGATCTTCTGGCCCTTTATGTCAGTTTTAAGGTCCGTATACGGAGTTGGGTCACGATCAATAGTCGTGCTGTCAAGTTCATCCTTGCCGGCCATGACGTCCAGTACCAACGCGGCGTCCTCTACGGTCCGGGCTAGAGGGCCGATGACGTCAGTACTGCTGGCCATAGCCACGACCCCGCTCCGGGACACCAACCCGTAGGTTGGTTTAAGCCCCACCGCGCCACAGAAACTTGCGGGCTGGCGAATAGATCCACCGGTATCTGTCCCAAGGGCAAAAGGCGCAAGCTCTAAGATAACCGCCGCCGCCGAACCGCCGGAAGAACCTCCGGGTACTCTAGTAGAATCATGCGGGTTCCTGGTAACCATAAAGTCGCTGTTTTCGGTACTGGTGCCATGAGCAAAGGCGTCCAGATTGGCCTTGGCCACGCAAATAGCTCCTTCGGCTTCCAGTTTCTCTATAGCGGTTGCCTGGTACGGTGCCTCAAAGCCTTTCAGGATGTTGCTGGCGGCAGTGGTTTCTGATCCAAAAGTTAAAAAATTGTCTTTGGCAATAAACGGAACGCCAGCCAGGCGTCCCGCCTTTTCGCCTTTGGCAACCCGTGCATCAATGGTTTTGGCCCGCTCGCGGGCCCGGTCATGCACTGTGGCTAGAACGGCATTGAAATCTTTTTTGTCGTCAATGGCCTGAAGCGCTTGCGCAACCAGGGCCGCCGCGCTTAACTCGCCGGCTTGGACTTTTTGTGCAATCTGAACTATGGGAGGCCACTTGCTCATAGGGCAATACCTTGGGGGTGGTAGCAAGGGACAACTGGCAAGGGATGGGTTCTTGCTCTTATCATCCCAGCATCCTCTTGACCTTGATGTGGCCGTTTTCTTTGGCGGGGGCGCCCTGCAGGAGCTGCTGAGGTGTGTAGCCGTAGCTTTTTTCATTATCCGGACGCATCACGTTTTTGAGCCCCGACACCTGATTGGTCGGCTCAAGTCCTGAAACGTCTACATTTTGCAATTGGTCAACATAGCCCAAAATGGCACTGATCTCTTGCCGAAACTGCTCAATTTCCTCATCAGACAAGCGCAGCCTGGCTAAGCGGGCAAGCTTTAAAACATCATCTCGTGATAACTTCGCCATTTCAGTTCAGTATACCAGAGCACGGAACCTCTGGCGAATGTTGTCCACTAGCACACACAAGGAATTTGCGCTGTGAAATAAATCACAACTTGATATGAGGATCATTAAAAGCTGTTCTTGTTACGACAAGATCGCCTAGCTTATAGGTAGGTATGGAGTCGCCTGAGTTGGCTTTGTTCAGCACCTCAATACGAGCCTGGAGGCTGCTGGTGTCGCCAGTTTCATAAGATATAAGAGGTACGCTTCGGGTCAAGGTACCAGGTTGGGCATGAAGCTTTACAAGTCTGCGGAGTGCCTGGTGTTCGCGCTGAAGCGGCACAGCTCTCTGTCCCTCTCTGCCGGGGCTGGCGAGCGTGGCGAGGACTGCATGGGTGCCTACTGTCAAGCCGGTAAGCTTCAAATCTTCGCCTTCTGCAACAGCCTTATCCTGGCTTCTAAACTTCTCTACGGCAGTCTCCAGGCGCTCAGTCATTTTTGGTTCGTTCGGGATGACGCCTATGATGAGCCCGGCGGTTTGCAAAAGGGACCACGGTAGCTGTTGCGCGAGTGGTGGTTGGTCAGGTTGGGTGACTGTCAGGCCTAGTTCCGTGGCTTGATCAGCCAGCTCGGTCCGTAGACCCGCCAGTGTTGGAACTTCGTGGCCAACGACCAGGTGATCTGAAACTTCCGGAGTTTGCGGGTCCAAGCTCATAGTGATTGATTATTCTAGCAGAGCCCCTTAAAAAAGTAACTATTCTTGGTTATGCAAAATTGATCAAGAATTTAAGATAAGTATACGCATTTGGATGGGATTTAAGAGGATGGATGGACTTTGGGCCTGTTGGCCGCGGAGTCCCCTTAGTTCCTACTGTTTTGCTTTTATATCTGAAATAATATCACGGAGTTCGGCGGCTTTTTCAAATTCCAGGTTGGCGGAGGCCAGATCCATTTGGGCCGAGAGGTCTTTGATGAGGTGCTTGTATTCATCTTTGGGGATTTTTTTGAGGTCCAGTTTGGCACGCTTGGCTTCCTCTGGCAGGTCGGGGCGCATGCCTTTTTCGATTGCTTTGGCGATGCCTGTTGGCGTAATGCCATGTTTTTGGTTGTATTGTTCCTGGATTTTTCGGCGGCGGGTGGTTTCGTCCAGGGTGCGCTGCATGCTGCCTGTGACACGGTCGGCGTACATGATAACACGGCCTTCGATGTGCCGCGCTGCGCGGCCGACAGTTTGAATGAGCGCTTGTTCACTGCGGAGGAAGCCTTCTTTGTCGGCATCCAGGATTGCGACAAGCGACACCTCTGGCAAATCCAGGCCTTCACGCAGCAGGTTGATACCTACCACAACGTCATACGTTCCCAACCGCAGATCCCGGAGGATGTCTGTTCTGTCCAATGTGTCCACGTCACTGTGCAGGTAGGTTACTTTAATATTAATTTCCTTGAGGTAATCGGTCAGGTCCTCTGACATGCGTTTGGTCAGCGTGGTGACCAGCACACGCTGGCGTTTGTCTATGGTGGCCCGGATTTCGCTGATGAGGTCGTCTATCTGGCCCTCGATAGGTCGGACTTCTATGGGCGGGTCCAGCAACCCGGTTGGTCGAATAACTTGTTGGGCGGGTTCCGGGCTGCGGGACAGTTCGTACTGAGCGGGTGTGGCGCTGACATAGACAATTTTGTTGACGTGCTTTTCAAATTCGGTAAAGGTCAAAGGCCGGTTGTCAAGGGCGCTGGGCAGCCGGAAGCCATGTTCTACCAACACTTCCTTGCGGGCCCGGTCACCGTTATACATGCCGCGGACCTGCGGGATGGTCATGTGCGATTCGTCAGCAAACATTAAAAAATCGTCCGGAAAATAGTCCATAAGTGTTGCCGGCTGCTCGCCCGGTTCGCGGTTGGTGAGGTAGCGGCTGTAGTTTTCAATGCCTTTTACAAAGCCGGTTTCCTGCAGCATTTCCAGGTCAAACTGGGTACGTTGTTTTAAGCGCTGGGCTTCTACCAGCAAGTTGTTTTGTTTAAAATAGTGCAGGCGCTGTTCCAGTTCCTGCTCTATTTTGCCCAGGGCTAATTTGAGCTTGTCCTGGGGGGTAACGTAGTGCGACCCGGGGAAAACTTTGAAACTTTCCAGAGTAGCCAGGATTTCGCCGGTGAGGGGGTCTACCTTGGTGATGCGCTCAATTTCATCGCCAAAGAAATCTACCCGATAAGCCAGTTCCTCCCCGGCGGGAAAAATGTCTACCACATCTCCGCGGACCCGGAAGGTGCCGCGGTGAAAGTCTATATCGTTGCGCTGGTATTGGATGTCTGTCAGTTGGCGGAGGAACTTGTCGCGCACCCGGCGCTCGCCGCGGTTGACGTCTACTGCCATTGCGCCGTAGTCGTCTACCGAACCGATACCGTAGATACAACTGACACTGGCCACGATGATGACGTCCCGGCGGGACAGCAGCGCACTGGTGGCGGCGTGGCGCAGCCGGTCGATCTCTTCATTGATCTGGGAGTCTTTTTCTATGTAGGTGTCGCTGCGGGCAATGTAAGCCTCTGGCTGGTAGTAGTCGAAATAGCTGACAAAATAGTGGACGGCGTTATCCGGGAAAAACTTCTTGAATTCGCCGTACAACTGCGCGGCCAGGGTTTTGTTATGGCTCAGGACCAATGTAGGCTTTTGTATATTCTGAATGACGTTGGCCATTGAAAAGGTTTTCCCTGATCCTGTTACTCCGAGGAGGGTTTGTTCCTTGACCCCTTTATGCAGCCCGTCAGTCAACTGAGCAATAGCCGCGGGCTGGTCGCCCATAGGTTTGTAGTCGGAAGCTAAACGGAACTTTGTCATCTAGTAATTGTACTACGGATACGGAACTGCTTTGCCGTAATCCCTCTAGCACTGAGTTTTATGTATCTCTCCTTTTAGTACGGTTTTGGTATGTTTTGCGTGGGGTTTATAAAACTCTGGCCATTGTGGACGCATTGCTCCGGGTAGGATTCCAGGATTGCGTTGCCAGCTTTTACGCATGAGGCGAAATCAGTGACCTTTACAGGCTTCGTAAACTGCCTGTAAGCCAGCCAGCTGACCAGGCCAAACAGGACTATAAAGACCAATCCAAGCAATAGATTCGGTGGCATTGGGCGGGCTTTTCGTTTCAGGAACTTTCGCATCAGCCGCTCCGGGGTGGTTCTGGTTGACGCAGGAACCATGAGTTTGTTCGTTTGTCTATTTCTTTCTGGAGGTCCTTGTTTTCTTTGTCCAGGACTTTGACGATGCGGGCTACGAGTTTAAGCGGGTCCTCGTCGTAGATAATAAGATCGCTGAGGGTGGGGTCAAGGAGGTTGACGAGTGCAGCCACCATGTCGGCAGTGCCGCCGCTGCCAATAAGTACACCGCAGGGTCGGCGTGATTCAAGAGCGGAGGTGAATTCATGCAGTGATCCGATGCGTCCGCCTACGGTCAGCACGGCGTCGCTTGACTGGACCAAATACAGGTCCCGGCCCACGTAGTTAAGCCCCGTAAAATTAATGAAGTCAAAGTAGTCATACGGCAGCCGGTATTTGCGCAGGTGTTCGCGCAGGGAACTGGCGGGCGAAAAGCCGATGCTCATGCCTCCGGCCTCTTTAGCGCCCTTGGCAGCGTAGTATGGCAGTCCCACGGTGGCGCCGGTGGTTAAGACGTGGCCGGCTTCGGCAATAGCCTTGCCTAATGCCTCTGCCTCATCCCATGATGATTTGATGGTGGGGCCGGACGCTGCGCCGGAAACGCAAATAGAATACTGCAGGGGTCTTTGTTTTGTTTTTGGGCTCATATGAATAGCTCCTCCAGGATACTGTTGCTGTCTGGCATGGACACAGGATTTGATTGGGGTGTCAGTTGTTGCAAGACCTGGTACTCCAGAGCTGGTTCACCAATATAGCGGGCAAAGAGCTCGTTCCACAGCCCTGCCTGAAAATGATGGATTGTCCGCTGGGCATAGGAGAGGTTGTTCACATAGCATATAGCTGCGTCCATAAGGTTGAAGCTAACTATGCCACCCTGCTTTGCTGCCACGTAGTCCATGTTGTGCCAAAAGTGCAGAGCTGGCTCGATACGGTACAGCACATCCTCGGCTCCCCGCCAAAAGAGGTCCTCTGGCTGGACATGCGGCTCAAAGGTCTCCGGATGATTTGCGCGGTTTTCTGTTTCCTGTTTGCCAAGATGACGATGCACAGTACGCCAGTGCACCTCATGCCCGGCAACCTTTACGTGGTTATGCGGATCGTAAGCCAGCGTCCGGGCAAGTGTTTCACCAAAGTCCGGCCTGACTTGCTGAAGCTTGAAGAATGCGCTGTACATACGAATTTCATTAAGGTAATACAACAGGAGCGGCAGCAGAGTAATGGTAATGCCGGGCAGCCGCCCGACCGGCAGCGGCAGGAGGGCTATAACGCCCATCTCTTTCATGTGGGTGACGTTGTGGTGCTGCCCCCGCACATAGCTTTCGGCTGTGACGCCCCACTTTTTAGCGTCCAAATATAGAAATTCCACATCGCGCGTTTCAAAATCACGCGGGGAAAGATGTTTATATTTTTTGGCAAAGCTGCGCAGCCACTCGGGTGATTCCACAAAGCGCATGGCTACGAATAGTTCCCCTACAGGCTCCCGCTTCAGCATAGAGTCAACCGACCGGTAGCCGAGCTGCTTCATGATCTTACGCGGCGGGGTAGCTTTAATAATCCGTTTGGCAGTACTGGGTTTTAGCACCCACACCTGCTTAGGGGTATCAAGGTGGGATATAAACGATTGAATACGCGGCAACAAATCATGGACATCGCCAGCGTCCTGGCCGCCTAACCTTTTGGCTAAAAACTCATCATGCTTTTTGACCAACCCAATCAATGCATGGTAGAGCTCTTCAGCTGTAGTATCCCGGGGATCAAGCCCCAGTTCGCGGGTTTTTTGGTGGGACCGGCGGATAATTTCCGAATACAGCCGAACGTCTATGCCCGGCTGGCCGCTGGCTTGCTCCAGCTGATGCACCCCTATGGAAAACAAGGGGTCATCTATGCCCAGAAGGTCTGCTAATACTTTGCACATACTTACCATAAGCATACCATCAAGAACAGGGTTCTTGAAAATTCTAATCCCTAATTTCTAAGCTTGTCCTCGACTCTGATCGGGGATCCTAAACAATATCCAAATTCAAATGTTCAAAATACAGAACCAGCTTCCAAAGTCAGTTGTTTTGAGTATTTGGAATTTCGGTCATTTGGATTTGTTTAGAGTTTCGATATTAGGATTTAGAGTTTGTCGTTAGAAGAGTTCTGATTTGTACTGCGCAGGGGCGTTTTTGAGGTATTCTTCCAGTTGTTCTTTTGGCAGCAGCCCCTTTTGTGCGCCTATGTACTGCGAGACGTTCATGCTATTAATCGGCGCCCACATAAGAGCTGTTTCCAGTGACTCTCCCAGCGCCAGAGCAGCAGTCAGCGTAGATGCGAAGGCATCGCCGGCGCCTGTGCGGTCATGCGGCGCCTTAGGATCGGGATATATCGGCATAAAGAGTGTTTTCTGGCCGTCGGATGCGTAAGCGCCCTTGGGACCGTCGGTTATGACCGCAACCTTGATGCCTAGTTCATGGAGCCCTTGAATCAAGCCGGCCATGTCTTTATGGTCCTTACCTGTAACCTGGGCGGCTTCCTCGCGGTTTAGGACGACTATAGCTGCCCTTTTATAAAAGGCGGCCATCTTTTCGGTGCCCCACATGAGGTGGTACATGCCGGGCTGGAAAGCCAATTTTATATCCGGGTTGGCTTCAAGATACGCCAACATAGCCTCGTGAAGCGGCCAGGTCTTTTCGCCCAGAACACCCAGGTACAGCCAGTCAGGTTTGGTTGAAGGTTCACGCCACTTATAAGAATAATCTTCAAATTTTTGCAATTTTGTGCGGTCAGCGCCGTACCTGAGGTAAAAGTGATAATTTGACCGCTTGCCTGCTTCCACTGCCAAGTCTTCCGTACCTACGCCTTGATCTTTTAGATAGCTGGCCATTTCTTGCCCGATTTCATCGTCGCCCAGCCAGGCCATCAGGCTGACGCTGAGGCCTAGGCGTGACATTGACACTGCCGCATTCGGAGCACATTCAACAGCCTTGACTACCTGCAAGTCTTTGTATGGTAGTTTTGCGCCAAGCTCAAAACTCAAACGCATGTACCCTTTGTCGTCGGTAGTCACGGCAGCATATTCTTCTAACAATGTGATAAAGGCGCCACTGATGATGTCGCCAACGCACAATATATGCGGTTTGTTCATAGTTGTTTTCCCTCCATCTTGCGTATTATGAATCATCGCGCCATGCTTCTAGCTGATTGAACGCAATTGAAAACAGTGGTGTCTAACAGTTCTGACAGCATTTTTGGCATAATTACCACTAGCATAACAGAACAAACCATTACCCACCAACTAGCTGACCCACATGCACTTCATCATTCCCGGCCTGACCCAGGAATCCAGTAAGGAAAAAGTTAACTCCTTTGACTGACTGGATGCCCCCGCATCAAGTGCGGGGCAAGCTCCTCAAGTGCGGCATGACAGGAACGGGGGTAGATTTTAAAATATACGTGGGTCAGGTGCCAGTGGTTCGTGGCTAAAAGCGTTCTGGTTTGTACCATTCCGGAGCGTGCTGCAAATACTCGGCTATCTTTTCCTGGGTGAGTAAGCCGGCGTGCGACCCTGTCTGCTGCACGACGCTCATAGAGTTAATGGGTGCCCATTGCAGAGCGGCCTCTATATTGCCGCCATGCATAATGGCAGCTACAAAAGCCGATGAAAATGCATCGCCAGCACCCGTACGTTCGACGGGCGGTGTTGGGTCCGGGTAGGGCGGCATTTTTAATCGTTCTTTGGTGTCACTGGCATAGGCCCCGGCTGGCCCGTCGGTGATAACGACAATCTTGGCACCAACTTCATGGAGCTTGTTCATAAGATCATGCACATCATCATGATTGCCGTGGGTTAGCTCTGTCGCTTCCTCCCGGTTCATCAGCAGCACGTCAGCCCGTGCATACAGCCTTCGCAAGCGTTCAAGCCCCATGTCTATCTGGAACGTACCTGGTGAAAAAGCAAATCCCACGTCCTTATGCTCCTCAAGCCAATCCGCCAGATCATCATGCATGTCCAGGCCGTTTTTGCTGGTGGAGCTGAAGTAAATCCATTTGGGGATTTCTTTAGGCCTCAGGTGGGGCCAGTGGTAGTCATAATCCTCGTGCTTGATCAGAATTGTTCGTTCTTCTTTGTACCACAGTACATAATTGGCGTTGCTGCGCTTGCCGGGATTTATGTGCACGTAACGCGTGTCTACTTTTTCCTTTTCAAGTGCTGCAATGACGTCCCGCCCGTGAGTGTCTTTTCCCACATTGGAAATCAGGCCAACCTTAAAACCCAATCGGGCAAAACTGATGGCGGCGTTAGGAGCATTGCCTGCTGCCGGGACAAATTCTGCGTGATCATACTCAATCTTGGCGCCGAATGGCACGGCCAGCCACTTTCCATGCTCGTTGTCGTAGCTATGGGCCTGTTCGTCTCCCAGTTTGATGAATGTGTCGGTTGTGTTATCACCAACGCATATGATTGTTAGCTGGCTCATTCCCGCCCTCTCCTGGTCATGCTTTTTTACTCACCAGTCGTTGCGGTGCCATTTATATCCCACCCATTTCGTTTTACGCCAGTTTTAGCTTTCTCTTTATAGAAGCGGTAGCTTTTGCCTGCTCGTCTACTCGATTCACCTCAGCTCGCTGAATGTTTTCGATCCGGTTGACCGTAGCCTTTACGTCGCTCAAATCGGCCGTTTGGTGATCCAACTTCTCGTGAACTTCCCCAAACTTGTTGTGAACCTCCGCGAACTTGTTGTGAACTTCCCCAAATTTCTCGTGAACCTCCGCGAACTTCTCGTGAACCTCCGCAAAACCGGCGGCAGTGTGAAGCTTCGAGTCTTCAATTGCCTCGTTCACGATTTTGCTTATGGCTTGCAGGTCGGCTTTCGTTAGGCTCATGCAACTATGATACTGGTTCCGCTTCTTTTTTGAAACCGTAACATTCAAGCTTATCCTGCAGTAGCTTTTTTTTGTCCAGGAACTTGACTATAGGCTGAGCACATTCCGCGCAAAATTCAAGTAGGACATGCGGTCCTACAAGGAGCGCATGTCTGTACTTTTTCATTGAGTTCATACTAGAGCTTTGCCGGCAGCGTTGAACATGTCTAGTTTGCTTTCTACTACACCCTGGACGGCATCTATGACGTCATCCATCAGCTTTACGACCGCATATTCAGATTTGTTTTTTTGTAGAACGTCTTCTAATGTATTTCTGTAGGCTACACGCATGTCAGAGTTGATGTTTACCTTGCTAACCCCAATCTTTACGGCTTCTACAAAATAGTGCCCTGGCGTACCGCTGCCGCCGTGTAGTGAGATGTTGCAGTCAACGGCTTCACGGATTTGGCGGAGCAAATCCAGATCGAGTTTTTTGGGTACGGGGTATTTGCCGTGCAGATTGCCGACGGCTGCGGCGTAGGTATCAATCCCGGTAGCCTCCACGAAAGATCTGGTGCCTTCGGGGGTGCTAAAGGTCTTCTTGATTTCTTCGTAGTCGATCTTTTCGGTATGGAGGTTGGATGAGCCGCCAAAGTAGTGGGGCTCGCTTTCTACCATGGCTCCGGTTAGCCGCGCATAATTTACGACTTGCCTGGTTTCGGCAATGATCTCTTCCAGGGTTGCATGAGGCCGTGCCTGGCTGATGTCGATGTGTATGAACTCAAACCCGGCCTCTATGCCGGCGATTGCCCCGGCAATGGTGGGGCTGTGATCCAAGTTGATGTACATTTCTATGCCGTATTGCTGGATGTAATTGTCCACCATGTCGCGGACGTTATCCAGGCCAAGGGCGTCGGCTTCTCCCTGACTGATTTCTACCATCAGCGGAGCGTTTTTGGCCTTGGCAGCCCGAGCCACGGCTATTAGCGTCTCCTGGTTATCCAGGTTAAAGGCGCCCAGGGCAAAGTGCTGCTCCCGCGCCCGCTGCATGGCCTGGCGCGCCCGCTGGCAATTTTCCCGCATTTGTCTGAGTGTCAGTGACATGATTCTACCCTTTTGCCTTCTTCTTATCCGATACGTGATGGGCGGCCAGGGCGATGTGTTTGGCGGTCAGGCCAAAGTATTCCAGCAGTTCCTCTGGCTTGCCCGATTCGCCAAAGCGGTCTTTCATGCCGATGCGCATCATGGGTACCGGATGGTTTTCGCCCAGCAGTTCAGCAATTGCTCCGCCCAGCCCGCCCGCAATCTGGGCTTCTTCTACGGTTACAACGGCTCCGGTTTTTTTGACGCTGGACAGAATGGTTGCAGCGTCCAGCGGCTTGATGGTTGGGCAATGAATGACTTCAGCGTCTATGCCGTCCTTGAACAGTTTTTCGGCAGCCACCAGGGCCTGGTAGGTGAGGTTACCGGTGGCGATGATGGTGACGTCCTGACCTTCGTCGAACACATAGGCCTTACCAATTTCAAAGGGTGTTTTGTCAGTGGTAAAGATTGGGCTGTCAGCCCGCGCCAGGCGCAGGTACCCGGGGTTTATCTTGTCTGCCGCCATGGCAAGCGTGGCCTTTTCTGCTTCTACGCTATCACCAGGCACAACGACAACCATATGTGGCAATACGCGCATCAGGGCGATGTCTTCCAGCATCTGATGGGTGGCGCCGTCCGGGCCAACGGACACGCCAGCGTGGGAGCCGACGATTTTTACCGGCCGTTCGTTCAGGCAGATGGTAGTGCGGATTTGTTCCCAGTTGCGGCCGGGACTAAAGGCGGCGTAACTGCTGACAAATGGAATTTTGTTCTGTGCTGCCAAGCCTGAACCGACTGTCACCAGGTTTTGTTCAGCCACGCCGACGTCGATAAACCGCTCGGGAAATGCCTCAGCAAAGAGACTCATATTGGTGGATTCTGTCAGGTCGGCGCAGGCGGCAACAACCTGTTCGTCAATCTCCCCGGCTTTTTTGAGCCCGCGGCCAAAGCCTTTGCGGGTGGCTTCTTTTTTGATGTCGTCCGCTAAGAGGTCTTTGACAAGATACATATCAGCCATGGGCAGCTCCTTTCAGTCGCGGAGTCAGAAGTGCGGAGTCATGAGTCAGGAGTTGCAGCCCCTTCGCACTCCGCACTCCTATCTCCTCACTTCTAAAATACGAAAGTATTTTACGCCTACTCATGTTCGCTCCTGATTTTGCCCTGCAAAGTCCTAAGTTCATGCAACGCAATTTTGGCCTGGCTGGCCTTTTCGGGTGATCCGGCCGGCTGAATACCCCCTGGTGGGGCACCGTGCCAATGGAAGTCGTATTCCATAAATTTGACCCCTTTGCCGGGTACGGTATAGGCAATGATCATAACTGGCTTTTCCACAACTGCCCGGCCCATGGCGCAAGCGTCAATGACGGCCTCCATATTATTGCCGTCAATCTCTATGACGTGCCAGCCAAAGGCCTCCCACTTGGCCTTCAAATCGCCCAGAGGCATGATCTCCTCCGTCGGACCGTCAATTTGTATGTTGTTGCGATCGGTAATGGCAATGATGTTGTTCAGTTTGTATTTGCTGGCTAGCAGCGCCGCTTCCCAAACATTGCCTTCGTCCTGTTCGCCATCGCTCATCCCCACGTATATCCAGCGGTGGTGTTGCTGGTTCATACGCATGGCCAGTGCCATACCGGCGGCTTGGCTCAGCCCGCAGCCCAAGGGGCCGCTGGTATTTTCCAGCCCGGGCAGTTTGAGACGTTCCGGGTGTCCTTGCAATCGTGATCCGAATTGCCGCAAGGTTTTTAGTTCTGACTTATCAAAGAAGCCTGCGTGGGCCATGGTGACATACTGGATGGGCACGCAGTGGCCGTTGCTGAGCAGCATAATGTCCCGTTCGTCCCAATCCGGGTTTTTTGGGTCGTATCTCATAATGTCAAAATAAAGAGCCGTAAAAATATCGGCCAGACCCAATGGTCCGGCGCTATGGCCGGAACCGGCCTGTTCCAACATTCGAATGAGGTCCATCCGGATGTCATAGGCCTTGATTTCAAGTTCCTGCAGGGTGAGTTTTTTATTCATGTGTACCCGTTATTGCCGCTTCCAGTGTAGCATAAGCGCTTTTGGGATCCTCTGCCTTTTGGATGAAGCCGCCGACGTTCAGTACGTCTACGCCCCCATCGGCAAGCACCTTGGCATTATCTGCGTTGATGCCGCCGTCCCAGCCGATTTCTATGTCCGGGTGGTGGCTGCGAGCTTTTTTGACCTTACCCAGGAGTGTCAGGTCGGCCTGCCCCCCAAACCGGCCCAGGTCGCCGCTAAAGACCAGCAGGTGGTCAAAGCTGTGCATGATTTGCTCTGCCCATTCTACAGGTGTTTCCTTTAGCAGGGCCAGGCCGGCTTTGATGTTATGGCGGTGCAGTTCGGCCGCAAAGCGCATGTGATGCACTTTGGCTTCGGTATGAATAATGACCATATGCGGCTTTAGCTTGATGAGCGCCTCCAGATGGTCGTCGGGCTGCTGGAACATCAGGTGAATGTCGGCCAAAATCTGCGGCGGCCACCAGACCTGGGCAAGGTCCAAAGACTTAGTGGGCGCAAAAACCCCGTCCATGAGGTCAATCTGAATACGCTTGGCAAACGGCGACACACGCTCTATCTGCTCACGAAACTCATGAGGTTCACCAGCTAAAACTGCGGGACAAATACTGGTTCCAGTACTCATCTCAAAACCCCCTTTCTGCTACAAACCATACCTGGTGCACCAGACCAGTTGTTTTGCTTCGCAGCGTATCTAGATACGCTTTGTCACAAGAACAACTGGCTGGCACTACCAGGACATGCTTTTCGCACTTGAAAAGGGTTTTGAGATGAGTACTGGAAGCCATATGCTACTAAGCATACCGTTTATGCCTATGTCCAGGCAACTTGCCCAGTCTAAGTTCTGCTCATCAAATGCCCCAGACTAAAGCCAGGAGTTTGTCGCGCGAACGCTAGTCAGGACAAGCACGCTCAGCCTCTAAGCCTTTCACAAGCGCTTCCACCTGCTTTTCCCACACCGGCTCTACATAGCCTATGGAGTATTCGCCGTCAGGTACCTTTGTGTCATAGTCTCTTCTGATTTCATCTTCATTGAGCGATTCTGGTTCCCTTAGAATAGATAGTCCAAAAAGGGTTCCACCTGGGAAAACCACGGGACCGCCGCTGGCACGGTCAGCAAGTACGCTCATCTCAGTGTGGCCATATCCCCGTATGCCATCTACTACTACCGCATTGCCGCTCTGGGTTTGGTCAATCAGCATTCCAGCAAAGACGCTTGGATACCCTTCATTGGCTGGGGCAGCGAACGGCGTGTGGGCTGCGCCGGGTAATACCTCATAATTACTAAAGAAAACAGCCTGGCCTACCTTTCCTTGCTGCTCTAGTTCCTCTTCAGAAAGGAGGGGCACAGCGGGTATTGTCTCAAGTTTTTCTGCAAAGGCAGCCGTTGGCTCTATGATTGCCAGGTCATGCTCCCCTTCCTCTGTATAAAACCTTTCTATGTACCCCGCGTACGGCTCAACTAGCTCAGGATCAGGATTTAGATCAACTGCTACGACTCCACTTTGACATGTAAGGTCGACTGTCTCCAGCACATGCCTGGCGGTAAGGATAAGCTTTTTGCCATGTTGCTCTACAACCACACCAGACGCACCGTCAATCTGAACCGACCCTGGGGCAGCAGTTGATTCTGGATTCTCTACCTTTACCCCTACTAACACAGTACTGCCAGTAGCCCCTAGAACCTCTGCGGGCAGCTCCTTATACTCAGCTGCTATCGATTCAGGATCATACTCTATGTCTAACTCGTGACCGCTCTGGCCACAGGCTGCACCTAAAAGTCCTATACTGCAGACGATGGCTGTTCTCTGGCCGTACTTCATAGCAGACAGTATACCCTATGAACCTAACTCAACTCTTCCATATCCGCCTGAGATTACTTCGTCCCCTGTACCACTGCCGTTTGGTCAATCTTGGCAACCCGGCGGGTGTGGCGTTCGACATCACTGAAGGGTGTCTCCAGCCAAACGTCCACCGCTTTTTCAATATCAGGCTGGCTGACAAACCGGGCGGCGACGCTTAACATATTGGCATTGTTGTGCTGGCGCGAAAGCCGTAGGTTTTCGTACTGGTCGGCGGCCATCCTGCCTTCGGCATCAATGGTGCTTAGCGCGGCTGCAGGGCCGTAGTACACGGCGCAGCGGACACCGGCTATACGGTTGGCTACCATAGCCTCTCCTTGCCCACTGCCCCCCATGATAACCGCCATATCTACTTCGCCTTTGGCCAGAGCATGCGCGGCAGGGCGGATGAAATCCGGATAGTCGTCAGCCATGTCCAGGGTGTGGGGGCCATAGTAGATGCACTCATAGCCCATGGCCGCGAGGTATTCCTGCAGCTGCTTTATCTGCTCAAAGCCCGCGTGATCAGTAGTCAACCCAACTTTAGCCTTCATGCTGTCCTCCGTTTGCTTTGTGCAGAAACTGGCCAACATCGGCCACGACTTCTACCAGGCGGTTGCTGTAGCCCCACTCGTTGTCATACCAGGCTACGACCTTGAGCATATTGCCGCTTACTACAGCGGTGAGTTTGAGGTCTACAATGGCCGAATGACTGTTGCCAATGAAGTCGCTGCTGACCAATTCCTCCTCTGTCACGTCCAGAATACCCTGGTAGTACGGTTCCTTGGCGGCCTTTTTAAATGCTTCGTTGACTTCCTCTACCGTGACGGGGCGTTTGGTAATGATCACAAAATCACAGAGCGAAACGACCGGGGTGGGAACCCGAATGCTCATGCCGCCAAAAATGCCCTCCAGGGCAGGCAGTGCCTTGGCAGCGGCAATGGAAGCGCCGGTGGTGGTGGGTACGATGTTTTCTGCCGCGTTGCGGGCTTCGCGTAAGTCCTTGGCCGGGGCGTCCTGCAGGCGCTGGCTGGCGGTGTAACTGTGGACGGTGGTCATCATGGCTTTTTCTATGCCAAAGTTGCTTTCTATAATCGCTGCGACCGGGGTAATGCAGTTAGTGGTGCAGGACGCGTTGCTGATGATCTCCCCGGAACCCTCTATGGTGTCTTCGTTGACGCCCAGGACAATAGTATTGGCGCCCTCACCCTTGGCTGGTGCAGATATAACGACCTTTTTAGCCCCTGCCTTGATGTGCGCCTGGGCCAGTTCCGGCTTTACAAAAAAGCCGGTGCATTCTATCACCACATCTACGCCCAGGTCTTTCCAGGGCAGCTTGGCCGGGTCTTTCTCTGCCAGGACTTTGATGGCTTTGCCATCTACTTTTATGTCGGTTTCGTCAAAGCCGACCTCATGCCCATAAGTCCCGTAATTGCTGTCGTGTTTCAGCAGGTGTGCCAGGGTTTTAGTGTCGGTCAGGTCGTTTATGGCCACGATGTCCAGGTCGCTGCGTTCAAAGGCTACCTTAAAAGCACTGCGGCCAATCCGCCCAAACCCATTAATAGCTACTTTCGTTTTCATTCGTAGGCACCCCTATCTTAAAGCATTAGCATAGTCATATTTTATTGTAGAGCCTTGAGAGTGGAACCGCAACAATTAGACCTCTTTCCAAACCCCCGTGTCCTGCAACATCATTTGAGGGCAAGCTACCAGTTTTTTTGGTCTGAAAGGTAGCTACGGCTACCTTTGCAGCCCAAGAAAACTGCTATCTTACTCCTCAAACGGTGTTTCGGATTCTCCGGAGGGTTGGAAAGAGGTCTAATGAGTAACGCCACTACGAGGGTGTCTTTACTCTTTCTACCACACGCACGCCACCCGCGGAAAATGCCAGCTCATTCATGCTAAGCAGGCGGACTTGTGGCGCGCCTGCGCCTGAGGGGTAGAATGAATCAGCAGCGGGTGTGCTTCTTTGACCACTGAGCTGCCCAGCAAGTTGCACGAAGCGGGTTTGTGTGTACCTGTCCAGCAATTGCCTGCCTTCTTCGCGGCGCTGAATATCCAGTATAAGGTAACCCACCGGACTAATTGGCTCTAACTCCAGGCGAGAACCTGCCGGCTGTTCGCCTTGCTTGGTTTTGATAGCTTCTGCCTGCTCGCCTATGGATAGGCCGGTAAACTGTAAGCCCTCTTCATGGGAATGCCCATTAGAAAGCTGCATGCCCAAAGCTTGCGCTCTTACCACGCTATCAGTTTGCGTTTGCGATTCTCCAAAGGTTCGGGTACTAAGCTGGGCATGATCAAGTCCGGTCTATTTTGCAAGGTCTTCGTCGGACTCGTCTCCCCACACTGGCAGTCCCTGGGAGGCAAGTGTTGTGAGCAATCTGGTGAGTCCAACCCCTTTCGGTAACTCAATGCCCACATAGGGTTCTATATCGGGCTGGTCACCATGCTCTGCTGCGACCGCATCGTTAAGTACTTGCATGCTTTTGCCGATAGTTTCGTGTGCTGCGTCCAGATCAGTAATCAAGCCGAGTGATCCCAAGGCGGCAACGGCTAAGTCTGTTCGTCCTGTAACGTCAAATACTTCTCTGCGGCCAACAGCCGCCGGCTTATCTACGTTGCCAATTCCCAGGACCTCAATGCTGTAACCCATTCCGCCTCCTACATGATTAATATAGCCTAAAATTGATGCCGATTAAGCTTCTTTTTCGTAAGCTGCCACGCACTCTTTGATGATCTTCTTGGCGGCTTCGGCGTCGCCCCAGCCCAGGACTTTGGTGCTGCCGGGTTTTTTGAGGTCTTTGTAGTGGCTGAAGTGGTGTTCGATCTTTTGCTTCCAGCGGTCGTGGAGGTCGGCTATGGACTTGATGGCGTTGTCCGTATTGCGGTCGTCCACTGGCACGCAGATGATCTTGTGGTCCATTTCACCGTCGTCTTCGAAGTTCAGGACGCCAATGACGCGGGCTTTGACGTAGACACCTGTAGGGATTGGATCGTTGGTGAGCACCAGCGTGTCCAGCTCATCGCCGTCTTCATCCAGGGTCTGGGGGATAAAGCCGTAGTTGACGGGCTTGGCAAAGATGCTGGGTTCTACCCGGTCCAGTTCAAAGACGGCTAATTTGCGGTTCCACTCTATCTTAAGCGTGGACCACTTTGGGATTTCTATAACGGTGTTGAGAACGCCGCCCTCTACGTCACCGGCATCAAGGATTAGATTATAGTCAGCCACAGATGAAACCTCCAGATTCGTACAACGTATTTGGTATAACGTATAACGCCTTGCTGCGCTCGTCAGCTGCAGCCCACACATTATACGAGAATACTTTACACGTTCTACGCATTTTAATTCGTGATTCTACCTTGTATTGTACAATGACAGCAAGAATCATGAAAATCATTGGTCACCGCGGCGCGGCAGGACTTGCGCTGGAAAACACGCTGCAAAGCATTCGATCGGCTATCCGCTCAAACGTGGACGCCGTAGAGATTGATGTTCGTCTGACCAAGGACCACCACCTGGTATTGTCACACGATGTACATACCGGGCGTGTCAGTACATCCAGCATAAATGTCCACCAGACTCATCTGGAAGAACTCCAGACGGTTCTGCTGCACAACGGCAAACGTATGCCCACGCTTAAGGAGGCCATGCGTGTCATGGCCGACACGCCGCTCATCATAGATGCCAAAGGTGAGGACTGGGCACCGCCGCTGGCCAAGCTGCTGCTCCACAATCACCGGCAGGACATCAGCGTCATTGCCTTTGATCATGATGAACTCTATAGCTTCAGCCTCCTGTGCCCCCACATCCCCGTCTATGCCCTGGAACGGACAAGCGCCCAAGAGGCCATCAAAACAGCACGTCAGAACAAGTTTACCGGTGTTGATCTGAACTTCTGGATTCTGAATCCGCTCAGCTACTGGCTGGCCCGTCGTTCTGGCTTGGAAATCATTGTTTATACCGTCAACAATGTGTTGATGGCTCGCTTTTTGAAGATACTCTACCCGCATATCAGCCTTACTACCAATCATCCGCATCGGCTCGGCTTTCTATCTGACACCCGGAAAACAGCGCGCCGCACTCGAAAGATTCGAAAGCAGTCCAGCATAACCCAATACCCTGCAAGCAAGAAGAAGTCCCATGCACGCCACATTTGATCGCAGCGAACACGTTGCCAAACATACTATGACGTTTTGGTTCAGGCCGGACCAGCCGATCCGCTATGAGGCCGGGCAATTCACCGAAATCCGTTTGCCGCATGCCGGCATGGACAGTCGCGGCGACCGGCGCTGGTTTACGCTGTCGTCTTCGCCTACGGAAAAGTTAGTCAGTATTACCACCCGGATTGATCCAGCTCGCCCCAGTACATTCAAGCAATCACTTGCTGCGCTGGCACCTGGCACCGGGGTAGATCTGGCCCAGCCTATGGGTGATTTTGTTTTACCCAGGAAAACAGACATCCCGCTTGTATTCATCGCTGCCGGCATAGGCGTAACCCCTATACATAGCATGGTTAAGTGGCTTCAGGACACTGCCGGGCACCGGCAGGTTCATCTTGTATACGCCGTTCCTACGTTGGAAGAGGCACCCTTTCGGGAGGTATTTGAAGCCGCGCCTATTACGCTGGAACTGGTGCTTCGCAAGCCATCCCCGGATTGGCCAGGCCGCACCGGTCGCCTGACGACAGACAGTATTCTGGAGCTGCCAGGTGTGCAAACCAACGCCCTGGTCTACCTGGCCGGACCCGAACCTATGATAGAAGTATTCTACAAAGAACTCCGGGCAAAAGGTATCCCCGGACACCGCCTGGTCACTGACTACTTTCCTGGCTATCAAGCCATCTAAACCTGACCCTCAAAACCCCAACCCACACTTCATCCCCTCCACTGTCATCCCCAGCTTGACTGGGGATCCAGTAGATATATATAAATTAATTTCTTTATTACGAGGATGCCGGGTCTAGCCCGGTATGACAGGATTGAGGATTTTGAGACTCAGGTATCTAAGAACCTATCCAGGATCTTTTCTCCTTGCCGAGAGCAGTTTTTGGGTGTGAGCCGCTTGTTTTTTGGTTTGAAAGGTACCTATCGGTACCTTTCGGAGCAAAAGGCGAGCGGATTGCATGCGAAAAGTGGTCGGAGTCAGAGGAAAAGATCTTGGATAGGTTCTAAGAACCAATTCCAAACTGTTACTCTGTAACGGTTACGGTACCGGTCATATTTGGATGTGGCCCGCAGTGGTAGGCGTAGGTACCCGGGACACTGAAGGTAAAACTGTAGCTTGCATCCTTGGCCAGCAGCTCGCTGCCATCAAAGGCGTTACTTTCGGTATCTGGTACTACGCTGTGCTGGACACTGTCTTTGTTGGTCCAGGTAACAGTGGTGCCTTTTTTGACGGTAATGCTGGCTGAACGGAAGGCGAAATCCTTGATCTCTACTTCTGTTTTTTCTGCGGGTTGATTGTCGGTATTGGTTGAGGGGGTGGTTTCCTGGGTCTGGCTGGTGTCGCTGGGCTGGGTGGATTCTTGGGTGTCCGAGGTGGATTCTGGGGTGGTGGTTTCGCTGTTGTCGTCTGATCGACCGGAAAATACCATAAACCCGCCTAGAGCCGCTAAGGCAATTACTGCTACAGCGATTAGAATTGTTGATTTCTTCATAGTGTACCCCTTTATATTTTTATTGTAGCATTACAGCTAATTCTTAGAACCTGTTCTTAGAGTTCCTTATCGTCCTTGCGGTTGGCTAGCAATTTCAGCGTTTGCATATAGGTTTGAAGCTGCCCGGGCGGAATGTCAGCTACCCACTCCTGCATGGCTGTATTTACTGCTCCTTCGATTTCTGCCAGGAGCTTTTTGCCGGCGCTTGTCGTGATCAGACGCCGGCTTCTGCGATCCTGACGGCTGATCTTTTGTTTTAGAAGTTTGAGTTTGGTCAGACTGGCCGTCAGGGCTGTGACCTGCGGCAAGGTCACGTCCAGGGCGGAGGCCGCTGCCGACATAGTCATGCCTTCCTTAGGCCCGCCTTGGGTAGCGCCCAGCAGGAGCCACTCCATCATAGTGACGTTAAATTGTTCCAACTGCCTGGAAACTAATAGGCGCAGGGCTCGGTCCGCCCGGGAGTGAAGCAAACAAGCTTCGTACATAGAAACAAACCCACGCATGTCTGTGTTTTCATTCATAGTGTGTTAGTTTTACCTATGAAGCTATATCTTGTAAAGTAAAAATCTTACAATTGGCCACATGCATGCAGAAATAACTTGTCTCCAAACCCCAATCCTGCCATACCGGGCCCCAGTCAAGCTGGGGATGACAGAGGAGGGTTGGGGTTTGGAGACAGGTGAAATGGACCTCAGCTCGGGGGTTTATGCCTTTGGTCTGGTACCTCATCCCCCATACCCTGACGGGACTGCTCACCCAGGAAAACAGCACCAGGCGCCCTGGCCAACCATCTGGCCGTCAGTTCATGGGGGATGAGGTACTAGATGTGACGTCAGCAACTGCCGGGACGGGCGGCGTCATGATGTGCTTTTCTGTTTCCTCCAGGTGCTTGCGAAGCATAAGGGCGGCGGTAGCGCCTTCACCCACGGCACTGGCAACCTGCATGGTGGCGCCGCTGCGGACGTCGCCTGCTGCAAATACCCCGGGAATAGTAGTTTCCAGTTTGCCGTCGGTTACAATCATGCCGATTGCATCCAGCTTAACAGCTGTGCCTTTGAGGAAACCCGTGTTGGGCAACAAGCCAATAAATACAAATACCCCGTCGGTGGCAAATTCTACCTGCTTGCCGGCAATTTTATCAGTACCGACGACGTTGGTGACCTGGCCGCTTTCGTTGGCAACAATTTCATCGGTGGTGGTGTTGAAGTGTACGGTTATTTTTTCGGTGTGCCGTTTGAGTTCCTCTTGCAAAATGTCAGAAGCCCGCATCTTGTCGCTACGCACCAGGAGGTCTATGTGGGTGGCAAAGCGGGTCAGGAATATGGCCTCCTGCACCGCGGAGTTACCGCCGCCGGCAACTACCAGCCGCTTGTCACGGTAGAAGGCACCGTCGCAAGTAGCACAGTAGTGGACACCGCGGCCATAGTATTCCAGCTCACCCGGGATGCCGAGTTTTTTGTAGTCACTGCCGGTAGCAATCAGGACAGCCTTGGCAAAGATGTCGCCATCAGTAGTAGTTAGTTTTTTCAGTGCGCCCTGGTCTTCAATCTTTAGCACCTCGCCCAGGCGGATGTCGGCGCCAAAGCGCTCGGCTTGATCGCTCAGGCCCTGCGCCAGTTCCAGCCCGGCAACACCCTTTGGAAAACCAGGATAGTTGTCCACCCAGTCGGTTACGGCCGCCAGCCCCCCAATGGCGCCCTTTTCGTATAAAACGGTGTCAATGTCTTCACGGGTGGTGTAGATAGCTGCGGCCAAGGCCGCCGGCCCTGCCCCGATCATCACCACATCATGTATGTCTTTTGTTGCTTTGTCAGCCATATTGTTCTTAAATCCTAATCTCTAATATCTAAGCTTGTCCTCGACTCTGATCGGGGATCCTAAACAAATCATAAATCTAAAACTCTAAATCTAAAAGTTAAACCGGCCGGACTATGCTTTGAAATTTGGATTTTGGTCATTTGATATTGTTCAGGATTTAGTGCTTAGGATTTAGGATTTTGTGGCTAGGCGACGGCGGGGGCTAGCCTTGCTAGGTTGTAGCCAACCACTACTTCCTTGGAATCATCTTGCTTGGTGATGAAGGTTACGGGTACGGCTAACTGGCCGCTTGCTTCGAAGGCTTCCTTTTGGCGTTCTGGATTGGAGTCTAGGTTGACCTCCTCATAGGAATAACCCTTGGCATTTAGCCACTTCTTGACCATAACGCAGTAGGCGCAGGTATTCGTGGTGAAGATAGTGATGTTTTTGACCATTGACGAACCCTCTCTTGGTTTTTTAAGTCTCCGTATCAGTATATATAGCGCTTGTGGTTTAAGCAAGAGCGCTACATGTTGTGTTTTTTGCTCATCCTAATAACTCACGCACCTGCTGAGGTGTATGAGTTGTTAAGGATTTTTGACAGCGGTGAGTTCAATATCAAACACCAGGTCTGCCTTGCCTGGAATGCCGCCGTCCGGCCTGCCGGCATCGCCATAGCCTTGACTGTGTGGAACGATCAAGCGGCGCTTGCCGCCTACTTTCATGCCCGGGACCCCGTCAGTCCAACCCTTGATGACGCCGTCTAGTGAAAATTCTATCGGCTGTCCGCCGTCATGCGAGCTTTGGAAGATAGTGCCGTCTTTGGTTAGTGCCCCGGTGTAATGTGCGGTGACCGTGGCACCGGCTTTTGCTTCTTCACCTGTACCAACCTGCAAGTCTATGATCTGAAGTTTAGGTACGCTCGCTACTGGCTGAAAACCGTTTAATTTTGTTCCTTGCAACTGTCCCTCCTTTGGTTCTTGTGCTGCCTGGTCCGTGCTGCCCGCTACCTGCTGGGCGTCAGAATCTATAGCGGCGCTTTCCTTATTATCTTTATTTATCTGAACTATCACCGCTATGCCCGTTGCTACAGACGTAGCCAGGAATAGTATGGCAAATATAAGTGCGAAGGCTCTCTGTGTCTTAGCCACGGTTGTCTCCTGTTTATGGTTCCCTTAGCGAAAAGTCCGCTTTGCCGCCAAAACGGCAATACTATCCTCCTCGGCTGCTTAATGCAGTATACCGCCTAGACGTTGCGGGTGCTAGTGAATTCCTCGACTTGTTCTGGCCAGCCAGAGGTGTTACCGCGGATGACTGCCTGTTGTAATTCTGCAGACAGAAACGGCACGTCGGGCAGTTCGGAAAGCGGCAGCCAACCCGGCTCGTACAGGTTTTTGCCCATTTTATGGATGGCTGCCTCGGTGCTGCCGGGTGAAAGCTTAGGCTCGCCCGAAACGTAGTCGCACAGGTAGATATAGTGATCACCATAGAATTCGGCGTGATCTATAAAGACCAGGCGAGGGTTTTGAACAGTGATTGTCGCTTCTTCAAGGACCTCCCTTACAGCTGTTTGCTCTGGCTTTTCACCAATTTCTACGCTGCCGCCGGGTAAGGTTACATATTCTTTTCCAAACTTGTTCCGGCGCATAACCAGTAACCGGCCATCCCGGATGACAATAGCCCGTGCAGATGTTCTACTCATACAAACAGTATAGCCTAAGCCGGTTTATGGCGAAAAATTATGTGCAGCAGGAGAGCGAGCAGTCTGATGGGTGCAATAACGAGGTCCAGCGGATACTGGAGTAGTGCTGGCAATTGTCTGCGCCATAGCCTGGAGCCAAAGATCCGGAGTACTTCCCCGCCCAGATAGATGTAGGGGAAAGCCACCACAACCAGAAACGTACTGGATAGCAGTCCGCATATAAGGGTGACACTGAGCGCTTCCCAGAAAGGGTCGCTGAGCGCAAGCGGCACCAACGCCACCACGCTGGTGAGTGATGTTGTGATCAGCGGTCGAAAGCGGGCCCGCACGGCGTAGGCAATGGCATCACGCCGGCCGCGACCTTCTTTGCGGGCCTGGTTGGCATAATCTGTCAGTAAGATGGTGTTATTGACGGCTATGCCTATGAGGGCAAAGAAGCCGACCATCACAAAAAAGCTCAGCGGGTTGTCGGTCAGGTACAGCCCCACCGCTACGCCAAAGAAGCTGAACGGTATTGCCATGAAAATAAGCAGGGGTTGCAGGAATGATTTGAATTGAAACGCCATCAGGAGGTACATCACACACAGCAATATAGGGAAGGCAATCAGGAGCGAACTGAATGACTCCTGATTCTGCGTCTCTGCGCCAAAGTCAAAGCCAAGGGCGTCCTCTGGTAGCCCATATGCCGCAACCTTGCCTGGGGGAAACGCTCCTTCGACTTCCTCCTGCGTTGCACCAACCAGCGCGGAGGTGTCGTCGGCATCAAAGCCAGCCCGAACTTCTACTACTCTCTCACCATGAGCGCGCATCACTTGTGTGGGGTTAGCGATTTCTACCCGGGTGACCCGGGCCTCTGCTCCGTTCGGGCGTTTTACAGTCCGCCCGCTCAGAAACTTTACGACGTCATTTGCAAACGCTGTGGTTTTGGCTTCGTCCTCGCCATGAATCTGAGCACGGAATGGCAGGTCTTCTTTAGGCGGGCCAACGTCCACCTGGCTCACTTTTATTCTAGCTGTATCATAGTCCCTGAGCTGTTCCTGCAGCTCTTCTGCCAGGTGCGGCGAGGTCTGGTCGCGGTCTTTGAAGCTTATGAGGTCAATTGTGGCGAGTGCTTCTGTGGGGGACCCGGAGTTTCTGTACGTCACTCGCTCCAGGTTTTCGCCAAGTGTTTGCGCTATGCGGGCGTTAATGCCGTCAACTGCCGTTTGCGCCTGGCCTATAGAGGTGTTTGGCGGAAAACTGATAGCCGCCTGCAAAACATTGGTGTCCTTGGTGGCTGGGAAGATGTCAAACTGCAGCTTTTGGAAAAAGGGCAGGCTGGCAACGATCAAAGCGCCGGCAATCGAAAAAGCTGTGAGTCCGATAAGTGCACCCTTTACTCGCGATCGTGTGCCAACTAGCACCAATTGTGCCAGACCGCCCGACACAAATGTCTCCAGCCGGGTGATGGGGTTGCGCCCCGGTTTTGGGTGGCCCCTGAGGATGATCCCACTTGCAAAAAGCGGCACCAGTACGAGCGAAACCAGCAGCGACATAGCCAGGCTGATGATCACCGTAACGGGCAGTACGCGGATAAAGTCACCCAAGGTGCCGCCGATAAACAGCATGGGTGCAAAAGCCAGCATAGTAGTCGCCGTGCCGGCTACGCTGGCCAGCGACACGCGCTTGGCGGCCAGGGCTACAATGTGCCGCTTGCGCCGGCTTTCGGATTTGGCCGCATCTATTGCTTCGACCTTAATGACCGTGTCGTCTACAATCAGCCCCAGGCTCAGAATAAGCGCAAACAGCGTGATGGTGTTGAGGGTGTTACCAGTGAGATAGAGGATAGCAAGGGTGGTCAGCACAACCGTAAACATTGCCAAGGCGGCCGTGACACTGGCTCGCCAGGATATAAGCAAGAAGCAAATCAGCAATACTACAGCCAGGCCCTCAAGCAAACTACGCTGCAGGCCGCTGGTCTGTTCCCTGATGTCTTCTGCAAAGTCTGCGGTGACCAGTACGCCCAGATCTTTGTTGCCCGGCTCGTCACGGATATCCTCTACAGCGGCATGCACGTCGTCAGATAACTTCAGTGCATCTGCCCCGGAACTACTGATAACCCCGATGCTTACCGAGGGGTGGAATGAAAACGAACCACCCGCGCGTATACCCAGGCGGTCAAAATGCCGCAGCTCTGTGGCGGTCTTGCCTGTACGGGGATCCACGCCAGATTCAAACTGCTTGAGCACCGTTGCCCGGCTTATGCCATGGTGTTTTTGGAGTTCGGCGGCTACCCGCACGGCACCGTCGTTCAACTGCCGGAGGCTGGTTTTGCTTGTTCCATACACCGACACTAACAGGTCGTATTCTTCTGCAAATTTGGTGGCGTTGATGGGCTTGTATTCCGCCTGGACAGATGGCGGCAAAAGCTTGCCATCCTCCAGCGTTGCCCGGGCCAGCGTGTTGCCGGCAGCAGATGTGGTGCCCTCTTTGTAGCGGACAATAATGACAAAGAAGGTATCCCCGGCCTGACTGGTGACGGACTCGACCTCTGGCAATCTACTCAGGGCCTGGGTAGCCGGGCGGGTAATGTCAGCGTCCACTTTTTGCCGGTTATTTACAAAATAAGTACCATTGACCACGCTTACGGGTACATCCACCGCCGGAAAACCCTGCCGCTGCATGAGTACTGCGTAGCTGAGCGCACCCAGGACAACCAGGGCCAACAAGTAGAGATAGGTTACCTCGTGCCGGTCGTAAAAAAACAGCCCAAACCGCTGCATGAATGACAGTTGCTCAGTCTGCGTCTTCGCCACCCCTTTACGCGAAGGTTTAATCATTGCTGGATAGTATAGCCTAGAACCCATCCCAAAATAACTTCTGAGTCAAAAACCGGCAGATTTTTGACCGGCAGCCATTTTTTTTAGAGACTCACTCTACCAACCGCCGCCGCCTCCACCTCCTCCTCCGCCGCCGGAGAAGCCGCCACCTCCGCTGCCAGAGCTGGATGATGAGGTTGATGCCGAGAAGCTGGAATTAAACGTGGAGATTCCACTGGTTAAGCTGCTGGCAAAGTACACCGTATTGAAAGCCGCATAGTTACCGCTGTACCAGCCGGGCGGTTCGCGGTAGATGTTTTCAAACTGTTTTGACCAGGACTTTTCGACGCCCAGAGCTACGGCAAAGGGTAGGAGTTTTTCGAATAGATCTACTGTTTTGGATGGTTCGGCGTACGGCCGGTCGACGCTCTGCATCATTTTGAGCCGGTCCTTTTCTGCGGTATCCATGTACAGTTTCAGGCCTTTGATCTTTTCGTATTCGGCAACCCCGGCATGGGAGCGGCGTTTCATGAGCAATCCAAACCCAACGGCGCTGACGCCTGCTGCCGCCAAGCCGACTATCCACCCCCAGCCCGGCCGTACAATAAATAACAAAGCAAAGGCTCCGATCCCAAGCGACCAGAGGATGACCTGGGCTTTCAATGGCGCTTCCTCAAACATACCGTGTTCTTTGGTCAGCGAAGTTTTCAGCTTGCTGCGAATATCGGTCACGGCGGTGTGCATTTCTGCTTTTTTGATGTCTTTTATTTTTTGAATCGTACCTTTTGCGAGTGGCTTGAAGAGTGCTTCCAGCAGCTTTTTTTCGTGATATTTCAAAGAGCCCGCTTTGTCGTTTACAAGTTCCAGGCTGAATTCATGCGACTTAAACAGGCCAAGGGTCTTTTTCTCTGTATCGTGGATTTTGATGAACCCGCGGACAGCCAGGTCAATGATGGTTGCCGTGAGGTCTCTGCCATCGACGGAATAGTCCATGAGTAGTCCCGCCTCGGCGGGGGTCAAACCCTTTGGCGCTTGGTATTCCGGGATGATGACTCCCCGGCCCTTATGGTCTTTGCCCCAGCGCCACCACTGCCTGAAGGCCAGGTAGCTCAGGCTCGCTCCAACCGCCAAGCCTACGAACTGCCAGGCGTTTTCACGGTACCAATCGCTGCGGTCCCGCGGAGTAAACAAGCCTTTCTGGAAGGGCGTTGCAACTGTCAGCGTTTCGCCGGGGCCCAGTGGCCCTCGTGCTGAAAACGTATAGCCGGTCGCCGTTCTGGTGATGTCACAAACAGATTGTGTGTTTCCGAACTTGCCAGTGTAGCAGGACGCACTGGGGATGCCTTCAACTTGCCAGCCGGCAGGCATAATAACCTCACCGCTGACCTTTCGAACGGCTGTTGCCACTGGTCGCCGTTTATGTCCCAGTACCATTCATCGTATTCGCTGTAAAAGTCGATGATGTTTCGCATTTCGTATTTGATCTCGTAGGCATGCTGGCCGGTGATGGTTTTGTCGGCATCACCAATCCGCAGCACCTGGTTATTGCTCTGGCGGTAGGTGGTGTAGTCTTCCTGCTGGCCGTCCCGTGTGACTGATTTTATGTCCAGCTTGAGCAAACTGCCCCGGTAATCTACCGGAATGGCTCGCTCTATGCCGTGGTTTTGGTCAGAAAAAGTCAGTTTGATGGTTTCTGTCACGGCCAACTTGCCGGCATGTACATCCTTGCTGAGTTCATAGCGGCCATGAAAATCGTGAACGACAAAGTCATTCACGTCAGCATGAACTTTTGCGGGGACGGTCAAACAAAACAAGAGTGCCGCAAGTATCAGGCCAAGTTTCCACCCGATGTCATCCCGCACTTGATGCGGGATCCAGTTTGTTCGTTTTTGACTGGATTCCGCATCAAGCCCGGAATGACGGAGGAGGATAGCGAGCCTCATGGCTAAATCCTTTCGGCGTTGAACTTTTGTTTGGCCCGGTCGGCTAATTTGTCCAAGAGCTGGTTTATCTCTGCGGCTTTTAGTGTTTTGCCGTAGTGAGCAGCAGAGAGACGGAAGGTGAAGTGCTTGTTCCCGTCTTTTTTATAAATATCCAGAGGCATGAGACTGGTTTTTAGGTTTTCATCTGATAGTTCGTGCAGCCCGGCCAAAAGCTCATCAAACAGCGGCTGATATGGTTGGTCTCCGGAAACCTTCAAAGAAATGTCCTGTTCAACCTTCGGAAACTTTGAAATTGGTGTATACAGCTCCGCCGGGTCGGCCATGAGGAAACTATGAAATATCTCAAAACCAGCAGTGTATGCAGGCAGCTTGAGGCTCCTTGCTACGTCAGTTCGGTACTCACCCACTACACCAACAACCAGATCATTTTTGACAAGCACTGCTGCCCGCTCTGGGTTATAGGGTGTCGTCATTTGTTGTATGAGGAGGTGTTCGCCAAAGTCGGCTTCATGCAAAGGCTTCATGGTGAGTGCCCCTTGCCCGACGAACGTGTTTAGAACTTTGTGCAGGTACGTATTGGCCTGGTAGTATGCTGCGCCTTGGTAGGATTTTTGGGCTTTAGGGCTGGCGGCAAAAACCAAGGCAATGCGGTTAAGCTCTCTGGGCACGTTTTCGCCGTTTTTGTCATCTAAAAGGCCTTTGATGTGCACTTTGCCAATTTCAAAAATAGCGAATTCATCATAGCCGGCCTTTATGTTGGGGTGAATTTTCTCCAGCAGGCTTGGCGTCAGGCTGAGGCGATAGTATTGGAGGTCCGGGCTCAGGGCATTACTGAGCTCGAAGGCCTTGGTCTTGTCCTGGCCTACCCTGTCCAGCAAGTTGCCGTGGACAAAGCTGTAGGTCAGGACTTCGTTGGCACCGGCTTTGGCCAGGACATCGCGGATCCTGGTTTTTAGATCAAGCAAATTGTCCTTTTGGGCGGGCTTGATAGTGCGCTTTGGCAATACTACCGGCAAATGGTCAAAGCCATACAGTCGTCCGACTTCCTCGACGATGTCCTCCGGGATTTCAATATCTGTGCGCCAAAATGGCGGCGCGGTCGACAATTCATCACCATGGACATCTACCATGAACTCCACATTTTCCAGCAACCGGGCCATGTCCTCTGCAGGCAAATCCAGCCCCAGCCGCACATTTATAAAGCCGTTTGTAACTTTTACTGGCGCCGGTTTTTGTAGCTGGGTTTTTACATCGAATACATCACTGGCAACGTGCGCGCCGCTAACGTACTGCACAGTGGCAACAGCCTCCTCCAGCACAATGTCATTCTGCAAGGGACTCTGCCCTTTGTTGAACCGGGTTACCGCATCGGTAAACAACCCGTACTTCATAGCAGTGCGGCGGATGGAGTACATGTCAAAGTTGGCGCACTCTAGAATAATGTTTTTGGTATTTTCGTCCACCTCAGTATCCGCACCGCCCATGATGCCGCCGACGCCAATCGGTTCTTTGTCGGTGGCAATGAGTATGGCGGGGTCGTCAAAGGCAATCTCTTTACCATTTAGCAGCCTGATTTTTTCCTTTGCTCCGGCCTTTCGGGCAATCAGGACCGGCATGTCCCCACTGCGCTCTTTCACCTTGTCGTAGTCGTAGGCATGCAAAGGCTGGCCAGTCAGTATCATCAGATAATTAGTGACATCCACAATGTTATTAATAGACTTCAGCCCCACACGGCTCAGGTATGACTGAATTATGAGCGGGCTGTCGCCCATTTTGACATCTGCCATGGCTACAGCCATGAACCGCGGGACCAATTCGCCGGCCTGGTTGCGGACGTCCAGCGGCAATTTGGTTTTGCCGGGTTTCACCCGGTCCAGGGACTTCAGGTACCAGTCTGGCGATTTGAAGGCACTGTTTTGGATGCCGGCAATTTCCCGGGCCACACCCAAAATACCAAAGCAGTCCGGCCGGTGGGTGAACATCTTGTTTTCTATATCTACAATGAAATCGTTTAGTTCATAGGCATCCGCAAACAATGTGCCAGGGTCGGCCGGTGTGTCCAGGGCTACCACCCTGCCGTGATTGTCATTCAGCAGTAGTTCTGCGCCGCTGCCGAACATGCCGTTGCTGACCTCGCCGCGCAGCGGCCGGGCCTCCATAGTGAAGGGTTCCTTGTCGTGGGTACTGGGTACAACCGCTCCGGGCTGAATCCAAGCCACTTTGTCGCCTACCTGAAGGTTTTTGTCACCGCACACCACCTGCACCAGCTCTTCACGGCCGACTTGTGCTTGGTAGATAGCCAATTTGTCAGCATTTGGGTGATCCTTTTTCTCAACAATCTGGGCAATGACAACGTCTTTGTACTTTGCCCCCAGATCAATAACCTCTTCGACCGCTCCCAATTGCGCGCCAATTTTTGTGACTAACTCATCAACAGACAAATCAATGTCCGTAAACTGCTTGACCCAATTCAGACTAATTTTCATGCCGCACCCTCTTCCAACAGAGAAATTACTTGATAACCGTGTTCTTCAATTTCTTGTGGGGTGAAGAAGTCAAGCTCTTTGGTTTTGACTATAAAACCAACTTTTTTACGAAGAGACCGGCCGGTGTATTGGCCGTTGATGTCGACTTCCTTGAGTACCAGTACATCACCCGGTTGGCAGTCCCAATCAGCAAGCCGCAGTTCAAAAGTCTTTTGACCGGATTTAACCTGGTCAAAATAGTCTGTACGGATCTTTTTCTCTATAACCTTGCTCATGCCAGACCCTCTTTCATAGATACTACTCTTTTTTCCAATGTGCTCATCGCATCCAAGAAAGACTGGTCTGGATTAAGCCCATACATTTTATACAGCAGCAGAAGCGACCACATAATGTCATTTAACTCATGTTCAACTTTTTTTGCAGCAGCCGGCATATCACGGCGACCATCCATAGCCATGGTGGCTTTTACCAAGTCGCCTACGTCTCCTACCAAGCCCGAAACATAATCGCGAACATCCCATGCCTTGTGACTGGCAAGCCTATTGTACTCATCGTAATGATTAGCAACTTCAAGTGCACGATGCTGTAGTTCTTGCAAGCTCATTTAGTACTCCGCTTCTTCTTGTTCTTCGTGGCCTTCTTTGCTATAATTCTCTTTGTATCACCATGTCCGGGTAGGCCTAAGGTTTCGACCGACCGCCGATCCCGGCGTTTTTTGTACTCTAATTCTTTTTTGAGTAAGTCTATACGAATAATGTAGCCAGAATACTCTCTTAGGAGTTTCGAGAAATACCTATTCGGCGCCATGACATTGAGCAGCTTGTTTTTAGCAGCCAGAAACTTAACGAGACATCGGAAGTCACCATCGCCTGTCACGATGATAGCCTTAGTATAATTCTGATATTCAATTGCCGCGGCATGCAATACTAGTTCGGCATCGACATTGCCTTTTACAGTTTCTTTGCCGTCCTCGAAATACTGAACAGTCGGCTTGAAAACAAGAATGAACCCGGCCTCTTGGAGGGTTTGATATAAACCTTCATTGCCTGCAACCATGCCTATGAACATGTAGGCTTTCGTCACGCCATACTTGTTCGTTAAGTATAGTCGAAATTTTTTGTAGTCCATCTTCCAACCTTGTGAGCGAACACCAAGGTTCAAATTTTGACTGTCTATGAAGGCATATATAACCGGCTTGTCTTTGTTCATGCAAACTGCCTGAGGAATTCTAGCTTGCCGGAGTGGAAGTTGCGAACGTCTTCTATACCGTATTTCATCATCACCAGCCGGTCCAAGCCCATGCCACCGGCAAAACCAGTGTACCTGGTCGGATCAATACCGCCCATTTTGAGTACGTTGGGATGCACCATACCCATACCCAGCAGCTCTATCCAGCCGGTGTAACTACAGACGTTGCAGCCCTTTTTCTTGCAAAATGGACAGCTGAGTGCAAGCTCAAAGCTTGGTTCGGTAAACGGAAAGTAGAACGGCTGGCTCATAACCTCTAATTCCTGGCCGTAATATTCTTCCAGGAAGGTCTTGAAGGCAGCTACGAGATTACCCGCATGAACGTTTTTGTCGACATACATCAGCTCCACCTGATAAAACGTATGTTCGTGCCGGGCATCAACATCTTCATTACGGAAGGTTCTGCCGGCATATACCGCACTTATGGGTTCGCCCTTTTCCAGATTGCCTTTGTATTGCTGCAGCAGTCGGTTTTGCATCACGCTCGCATGAGCCGGGGCCACAAATGGATGATCATTTTTGTCTGTTTCCTTGGTCATGAAGGTATCGTAGTCGTCGCGGGCCGGATGCCCCTCTGGGAAGTTCAGCGAACTGAACATGTGATATTCATCGTCAAGTTGACGTGACTCTACGGGTGTGAAGCCCATCCGACCAAAGATATCCAGTACTTTATCCAATTCGCTCATGAGCGGGTGCTTGCTGCCGGTTTCTGATGGCAGCAGCTGCGGCTTTTTGTCGCCGACGTTGACGTCAAATGGTGCAGTGACATCTATTGGCGGTAACTGTTCATCATTTTCCTGATGCCCGGCAATTTGTTGCTCCAGCTCTGCTTTTAGCTGGTTGATTTCTTTGCCAAACCCAGCTCGCTGGTCTGCGGGTAAAGTGGGGATTTCCGCATAGAGTGCTTTTAGCTCCACGGCTTTTAGCACTTCTGCCTTGTTTTTTGCTTGATCCATCCGTGCCTTCAGTACTTCAGCAACGTCAACAATCTTCTGATTTTCATACTGCATATTGCGTTTCATTATATCCTATAGATGGGTGTTACAATAGACAAATGAGTGAAGATCAATTTACCAAGCTTTTCAAGTATATGCAGGTGGAGTTCAAAAAGGTAAACGATCAGCTTGAGCAAACGGCGACAAAAAAAGAGTTGGACACACTAACAAACGCAGTGGATGCGTATGCCAAAAAGGCCGATGTAGTATATGCAGGAGATGATGATGCTGGCGCACAAGGTAGATCGACTTGAGCAATGGATCATAAAAGTGGCAGAAGCAACTGGAGTAAAACTAACCTACTAACCATGGCTAACTTTTCATTTGATATTGTTTCGGAATACGACAAGGCAGAGATGAACAACGTCTTTGACCAAACACAGCGGGAGATCACCAGCCGTTACGACTTTAAGGGCACTCCGGCAGAGCTGGAGTGGCTGAATGCAGAGAAAACCGGCATCAAAGTGACGGGCAGCGGCGACTGGCAAATAGACGCAATCCTGGATATCTTTCGTAAAAAACTGGCCACCCGCGGGCAATCGCAAAAAGTCCTGGATGCCTCTAAAGAATCCGTGACCAGCAATCTGAAGACCACCAAAGAAGTACTGTTTAAACAAGGCCTGGACCAGGACAAAGCCAAACAGCTGACCAAGCTCATCCGGGATGAACTGCCCAAGATCAAGACGCAAATTCAGGGCGATGCCGTACGCGTTATGAGCGGCAGCAAAGACGACCTGCAGGCCGTCATGCAGCTTATAAAGTCAAAGGACTTCGACTTCCCGCTGAACTTCACAAATTATCGATAGCAGAGTTCGATCAGTCATGGTGCCAAACTGTACTCAAAACCTGTCCGGCCGGACATATTTAGAGTACAGTTTCTTTGGCCTACGACATAGTAGAATTGAGTGCTCTGTTACCACGGGGACATAAGCAGTATACTAATCCTCAAGATGGATGAAAAACAGACAACTGATAATTTGTTAGAAGCGGCCAAGACAGTTCTGGAATTGAACGACCGCGGCATTTATACGGCACCAGCTAACAGTCACCTCTATCCGCACCAATGGCTGTGGGACAGCTGCTTTGTGGCCATTGGCCGGAGGCATTATGATGTGGACCGGGCCAAGACCGAGATACTCAGCCTCCTGGCTGGACAATGGGCCAACGGCATGATGCCAAATATGATCCTGAGCGGAGGCCGCCATGACCGCGATGCCAATATCTGGCGCAGCTGGCTGAACCCCAACGCACCGGATGACCTGAGTACCAGCGGTATTACCCAGCCGCCAATCGTCGCCGAGGCTGTAGTGCGGATTGGCGAAAAGCTGACAAAACCCGAACGCCGCAGCTGGTACCTGGCCGTTTTTCCGGCGCTACTGGCCTATCACCAATGGCTGTATACGGAGCGGGATCCACATGGCGAGGGGCTTGTGCTGCTGGTCCATCCGTGGGAAACAGGCCTGGACAATACGCCGCCTTGGGTAAGCGAGCTGGAGGATCACCAGATGCCGCTCTGGATTCAAGCCGTGGGCAAACTAAAGCTTTCGCCAATCATTAACTTTTTCCGCCGGGACACCAAACTCATTCCGGCCGAACAGCGCATGCGGACCATTGACGCTCTGGCACTGTACAGTACCCAGCGCCGCCTGCGCCGCAAAAACTACGACATTAAGCGTATTCTGTCCCATTCGCTGTTTGCCATAGAAGACGTCAGCTTTAACGCTATATTCATACGGGCCAACCAGCATCTGGTACAGATCGCCAAAACCATTCGCAAAGAATTGCCAGAGGACCTCCTGACCCGGATGAAGAAAACCGAGCAAACTTTCGAAGGTCTGTGGGACCCATACACTTCACAGTATTACTCCAGAGAGTTTGTATCCCATCGGCTGCTGAAAGTACCCAGCATCGGCACGCTTATGCCGCTGTATGCCGGGTCGGTCACCAAAGAACGGGCCAAACAGTTGGTTAAGCTGCTGGAGGACGAGCACCAGTTTGGCGCCCATTACCCGGTGCCCAGCGCGCCGCTGAACAGCAGCTATTTTAATCCCCATTGCTATTGGCAGGGACCCAGCTGGGTTAATACCAACTGGCTGATTATTGATGGGCTGAGACGTTATGGGTTTGAGGATCATGCTGCCGCCCTCACAGAATCAACGATAGAGATGGTCAAGCAATCTGGCTTTTACGAATACTTCAGCCCGCTGGACGGGTCGCCCTCCGGGGCGGAAAACTTCTCCTGGACTGCTGCGCTTACCATTGATCTTCTGGCCCATCTTCCGGACCAAAAGCCGGACCAAAAGTGAACGGTAGGCCGAGTTCACTGGCTGAAGCCTGAGCCGATTTCCACTGGTCAGCAGTTATCCCCGGAGGAGCTCCATCAGCAGGTGGATCGCTAAACATAAGCAGACTAAGCACGGCGTCTCCTCCTTTGGGGTCAGTCGGCTCCCAGCCGAGCGCATGCATGCCAAAGTCACTATCACCTGACTCATCCTCTGAGAAGCCTCCATAAAAATTTGATGCGGGCATAAAATCGGTTCTCCGGCCTTAGCGTTCTTCCGGGTTCAAGGTATTTGGCTGGCTGGCCGTTTCACTTAAACCCGCCAGACGTGTCCAGTGCTTAGCAGGCACATCAAGCCGTGTAAAGGATGATTCTGCCTGAGAGCTTCCCTGCAAGGGGGTTGTTTCTACGGGAATCTCCTCTGTCATCTGGTCATCTTCATCTACCTTGTTGGTATTCAGAAACGCGGGATGAAGCTCTGTCGGCCATACCGTTGCTAACATGTCGTCCTCGTCTGTCTCTTTATTGCCAATACCGAACAGCGCTTCAATCATACTATCTGGCACACCTGCTTCATTCATGTCGGCTCCCTGTCATTACCCGTTTAGCACCTGACCGGAACTTGGCCTACGCATCATATATGGTAGGACCGTAGCCCCATTCCGGGCAGTCTGGGAGAGGACCAATTTGATCGGCTTCCGAAAGGAAAGACCCATGGTCTTTTGCTGCTTGATCTGCCGACTTTCGAGACCGCGCCAGCACAACGTCCCAGGTGGTTGACGGCGCTGTCTGGCCGTCCCCCGCCCAAGCACCATTTGGCTGCCCTGGGTCTACATCATATAAACCCTGATAGTTTGCGCCATCGTCAGGAAACGCTTCCCCGCCAACCCATAGATGTGACATCATAATATCCGGTTCACCATCCCCTGGAAAGCCGCCGCTATTTGGACCCGTATCTGACATGTTTTACGTCCTTTTTTTACAGTAATAAAACGCTTCGGAACCCACTAAATGGGTTCCAGATATGTGCGCTCAAGTGCTAAATGGTAGCACAAATCGCTTATGCTGCCAAACACATTTCCCACATCAAAAAACTACGCTCTTGTCCGGGTCCCCGTCAAACCTGTTTCACGGGGTGGGGTGAGGAACCCGTTCGGGGTTCCTCATATGCCAAAATAGTACCAAAAGTGATACAGGATGAGCCCAATGATTACAAGGTACCAGCTTAGCAGAATGCCCAGGTGATTAACGGTGGCAAAGGCAACCGTCCTGTCCCAGCCCCGGGGTGTGGGTAAGTGTCCTTCCCGGAACATCCAAAGGGTTGTGTACCAAAAAATCGGAATGGTTACGACCCAGACTGCCATGCAGTAGGGGCAGAGTGCGCCAATCCGGTAAACGCTTTGAAAAAACAGCCAGTGAATAAACCCAACGCCAAAGATAGTGCCTGCCCAGAACGTCCGCCAGTACCAGGCTTTGGCAATCCGCATGCCGGCAAGCAAACTGACGCCTACGACAATGACGGCTGTAAAGCCAATGAGCCCCAGCATGGGGTTAGGAAAGCCAAAGGCACTTGCCTGCGGCGTGTCAATAACCGAACCGCAGGCCAGGATAGGGTTGATATTGCAGGAAGGCACATGGGTGGGATCTTTCAGCACCGCAACCTTTTCTACCATCAGTACAAACGCGGCTACCAGGCCAATCAGTCCGCCGGTGACAAGCGCCCAGGGGAAATATTTTTGCAGTTTGCCCGGTGTCCGGGTTGGCACACCTGGCGTGCTACTAGCTGCAACTTTTAGATTTGTGGGCTGAGCTACCTTTGCTGTTTTTTTAGCCGGCATGTTATTCCTCCAATCCGTCTAATAATTTTGTCTCTTCGGCTGTTTCCGTGGCCTCTTCAGTGGCTTTGTCCGCCAATTTCTGCACTTTGCCCAGTTTGCGTTCGATGGTCCGGCTTTTAGTGCTGGCCGAGTCTATGGTCCTGGTAGCTTGCACCAGCTTGTCCCGCGTTTTGTCCAGCAGATCGCCAAACTTGCCAAATTCTCCCTTGATGGTGGTCAACAGCTCCCATACCTGGCTGGTTTGTTCGGCAATGGCCAGGGTGCGGAAACCCAGCTGGTAGCTGTTCAGAATAGCGGCGATAGTGGTGGGCCCAGCCACGGTTACGCGGTAATCATGCTGTAGGTGCTCAAACAGGCCAGGTTGGCGCAACACCTCGGCGTACATGCCTTCAATCGGCACATACAACACTGCAAAGTCGGTTGTTTTGGGAGGAATAATGTATTTTTCCTTGATGGACTTGGCTTCTAGCTTGACACGGGTTACCAGGCCCTTGGTTGCTGCAGTGACGCCTTCCAGGTCGCCTTTTTCCTGGGCTGCCACCAGCCGCTGGTAGTCCTCAAGCGGGAACTTGGCGTCGATCGGCAGGTAGATAAAGCCTTTGGCGGAACTTTTGTCCGGCAGCTTGATACAAAAATCTACTTGATCCTGGCTGCCCGGGCGGAGCATGACCTGCTTGTCATAGTGGTCACGCACAAAAATTTGTTCCAGCAAGTTTTCCAACTGGACTTCACCCCAGGTGCCGCGGGTTTTGACGTTGGTCAACACACGCTTGAAATCACTCACATCAGTGGCCAAGCCTTGCATTTCGCCAAGGCCTTTATGAACTTGTTCCAGCCGTTCGCTGACTAGTTTAAAACTGGCACCCAAGCGTTTTTCCAGGGTGCTTTGGAGCTTTTCATCCACGGTGGCACGCATTTTTTCCAGTTTTTCGGCGTTGTCTTTTTGGAGCGACTCCAGCCGGCCTTCTACGGTTTTGCGGATGTGCTCCAGCTTGTTATCGTTTTTGTCCCGCAAGCGTTCCAGCTGGTCGGTGAGCTCCAGCCGCAAGTCTTTATTGGCAGCAGAGAACTCTTTGCGGCTGAGGGCAAACTCTTCCCGCAAAGAGCCGTCCAGCCCGGCCCCGCTCTTGCGTGTTGCCAGATAGACCAGCCCAACCAGGTTGAGCACCCCCAAAATGATGACCACGATAATCATTAGCCTGATTATATCTGATCGAGGGCCAGCCGGCTACTGGCTATGACCATCGTAGGCCTCGTCATGACCAGGATGGTCTTCCATCCCTGTGTCATAGTGAGCTCCCTCGACATGCGCGCTGGCTTCTTCTTCGGCATGACCGGTGTCAATGTATTGGTGTGCTACCGTCGTGGTGATACCAATCACCACTATACCTGCAATGAGTAACGCTGCTGCGAGGTGGCCGACCTTACGCTTAGATTCCTCATGAATAGTCGGGATCAAATCGCTGGAAGCAATGTATATAAACATACCGGCCGTGACGGCCAGCAGCGCGCCCACCGGCAATTCTGATTCCGATCCCAGCCAGAAGGTCACGAGTGCGCCTATTGTAGACGTCAAGGCGCTTAGTACATTAATAAGTATCACCCTTCGCCTGGCATAGCCGAACTTTAGCAGCAGGCCAAAATCGCCGATCTCCTGCGGGATTTCATGGGCAGCCACCGCAATTGCAGCAACGATACCGGTTGGTACGTCGATCAGAAAGGCTGCACCAATGGCAACACCGTCCAGAAGATTATGAATACTGTCGCCAGCAATAATGAGCGGCGCCGGTGAACTGACCTGACTGTGTTTGCCATCATGTTCATGATGGTGATGAAACCAGTGCAGGAAATGCTCCAGTAGAAAAAACAGCACCATACCGCCCAAAATCCATCTGGCGGCTATCTCTGCGTCCAGCTCATGCAGGGATTCCGGCAGCAGGTCAAAAAACGCTGCCGCCAGCAAGGCCCCGGCTGCAAAAGGTGTCGAGTAGCGGGCCAGCGCTTCTGCCGTTTTTTTGCGGCTTAAAAGCAGCATGCCGCCAACCAGTGAAAATACACCGCCAACCAGTGAAAAAAATAATACCTGCCAGTAGTTTGCCATGTTCATGTTCCTTGTATGTTATACCAGCAAGTATAGTGAGTCTGACGAACTCTGCAAATTAGTCGCAATTTTAGTCGTTATTGCAACTTACACAACAAGAGTGCCTGATGCTATAAGTTAATGACTCCTGGATCGGGTATGTGTAAGATTGAGCTGACTGGCAACCGTGTGGCATCCTGTTCACTCATATGACCGCTCGCCTCTCGGGTTGCATCTACCCAGGCATCGTGTTGTCCGAGCGTCAGGTGGATGCCAAGCCGGTCTGCGTGTTCGCCAACAAGCTTCCAAGGGTTGTCTCCTGGACGGAGCCTTACTATGGTCGGCAGATCTGGGGTGGTTGGTTGTTTTGGCAACGGCACACCAGTTGGCATCTGACCCAGTACCCTGGAGCCGCCCCACTGATGGTTGGCCATGTGGCGTCCTCCCAGTGACTGATGGTCAAACCCTAGCCCAAATTTTTGGATCGTGTACAAGCCCAGCGCACCCATAGCCAAGCTGCCCAGCCCGGCCAACATCACCCGCCCCCGGCTTACCCTGCGTTCGCCCGCAGCATCTTCTTTGGTGAGCACCTTTCGAGGCGCCAGACCCGATATTCCGATTATTGCCTTGGTTTTTGCGGAAGTCCGTAGAAGCTTGATCTTATCCTTTAGGCTGTTGTGTCTGTGCAGCGGGAGTTCTGCATGTGTCTCGTCGTCACCGTGAGGTTCAGAATGGCGACCTCCATGCTCATGTTCATGAGTTGCATCCGGGCTGCGCCACATACGCTGAGCCAAATGGCGGCTCTTTAGGCTGTACCAGACCCCAACCCCAATCTCTGCCACCGGCCGCAGGAAGGCCGAGGGGATGAGCGCGGTAGCAAGTAGTTTGAACGATGTCTTGCGGTCAATCTCGGCATGTTCTACAGCTTCTTGGTGTACGGTGTGGTTATTTGCTGTGCGGCGGATCATCCACTCACTGATACCAAAGTTGCCTGCCGCACCGACTGCCACCGGCAGGAGATTGCTTGTCTCCAGCCCCATATGAAGCAACTGCCGAGGCTCATCTGCGGCATCGCCGATAAATTCCCCAGTATGGAACCCGGTATGGAGTAAAGAAGCACCGGCCGCTATGCCTATGGCTGCCGCGGCGGCCTTTCGCCACTTCCGGTGGGCCGAAGTTTCTTTGTTTGTTTCGGTGATTTTTCCTTCTGCGGCTAAAGCAACAGCCTGCAGGCCATAAGCCAGGGCGTCGCCAACGTTGTGCAGGCTATCCATGACCACGCCCAGCGCATCACGGGCAACGCCCGTTTTAAGCTCGAACGCGCTGAGCGCCAGCGAACCAATCGCAGCTACGCCGTAGGTAATCCGATCCTTGATCCCGGTACGGATGTTGGGGTCGCTGACGCTCAACGTTTCGTTATGCGGGTGATTATGCAGATGAGGCGTGTCATGCGCGGTACCATGCTTGCTATGAGCGTGTTCTAAAGGAGATTCATCCAATCGCCGGCTTTCGCAGGACAAGCTAGCTGGACGGGGTTCTAGTGATGATTCGGGACGGCAGCCGGGCGCAAAAAGACGCTCCAGCTCCTGAATTTCAGCAGCAAAGTTTTTGTCATTCAGAGAGTTCGGCTGCTCTACCAAGCCACTTTCGGTCATAGTCACGCCTGTCAGGATATCAGCATAACAGGGTACACTGCAAAATTGTCGCAATATGTGCTAGTATTGCATCATGTCTGGAGAAATTCCCACTATTGCAGTCGTTCTCAAACAGAACGGTTACAGCCTGACCAAAACCCGGCAGCAGGTATTTAACGCTCTGGCAGACAGTGACGCCCTGAGCATGAGTCAACTGACGCGTAAACTGCAGCACAAAATGGACCGGGCAAGTATTTATCGGACAATCGACCTTTTTGAGAAACTTGGTGTGGTTAATCGTCTGCAGATTGGCTGGAAGTACAAGCTGGAACTCAGCGAAGCCTTTGCCGGGCACCACCACCACGCCGCCTGTATGCAGTGCGGAAAAGTTACCGCCTTTGAAGAAAACCCAGAACTGGAAGCTGGCATCCACGCTCTGTCCAAAGAACTGAATTTCCAGCTCACCAGCCACAGCTTGGAACTCCGCGGCCTGTGCCCCACCTGCCAATCTGACCCAAAATAACACCTACAGAAGACAATTTTCTATAGACCCGGCTTCATGACACATTGGTGCGGCTGTCCGTTATTTGATACTATGACGCAATAAAATCTATAAATGAAGGGTTGCACAATGTGGAAGCGTCATGTAGATAGCGGCTGGGAAGTTGATCCGGGCATCGTGAGGGTGGATCCCCAACTTGTAGAGAGCGGCGTAGTTGCCGAATATGATATAGTGGCCGGTCCGCCTGCCGGTGATCTGTCGCTTCCGCTTTTTAGTGATGTGTTTAGCAGGTCGGGCCAGAACTATATCCTGACTCCCGCTTCAGACAGTATAGAGCCGGATTATATGGAAGCAGTCAGGGGCCGGCCTCCCCGCTGGTATGAGCAGTCCATGGGTCCCTATAGATTCCCCTACTCGGTAGCCGCTCTCGCCAAAAAAGAACGGCTACCCATGGTGGCTTTGCAAATGCATGCAGACGAGAGCCATGCTATAGTAGGCGACCCAGAGGCAGATCACTGGGGGGTGACCGATCCGAGAGACATTGAAGTGGACTTACGCGGCCATGTTGGACGAGGTGGGGGCGTTATTTCTGTAGATGTTGAAGAAGGTACGGTACAAAGACTTGCCTTTCGGGCACGGTTTAGACCGGAACGACTCCCCGACAGTGTTTGGGCGCCGGAGCCAGGAGAACGTGGCGTTGGTAAGGTAGCTATGTTCTGGGTGCCACGGGAAGATGGCCCTCATTCACCAGATGCTATGCGCGATTTTCCAGACCCCACAGAGGGACTATTTCCAGAGCAATAGAACACAGTAAGCAGCAGCCAGTATCTATACTATCCAACCTTTCTGAGAATTTCTCGGAAAGGCCGTCAGGTGGAAGAGGTGGATCATGAGCCCTGCAGCCTGTTGGAGCCGGATGTCCCGATTTACTCGGGACTCCGCGCGAACCTGCCCGCGGCGAGAGAGGATTCTCGCCGCGGAACTAAAATGACCCCGGGTGAATAACCCAGGGTCTGTGGAAGCCTCACACTTCCGCTTTCAGCTTACTCTGCGAACAAGTGCATTGCAATACTAAAGCATAATCATTTTGAGGATTTTCGCGCAGGCGGCCAGGGAATGACGTCGGCCAGCAGTATCACCAGCAGGCCGATGATAAATCCGCCCGCTACATCCAGCGGCGCATGCACGCCCAGGTAGATTCTGGACCAGGCCACCAGTCCGATCCACAGAACTGGTACCCAGCGTAGCTGCTTTGGCAGGTACGGCAGGACCGTCAGGCTGACGACTGTGGCAAGCGCAGTGTGGGCCGAGGGAAAGCCGCTGCCCACAACCGTAATCTCCCGCGAGGTCACTTCACTCAGCAGTATCATAGGCCGTGGCCGGCTTACCACAACTTTAATGACTGCCACTATGCCGTACGCCAGCACGCCGCCGCGAAGAACCAGCAGACTGGGCCTTGGGTTCCACTTTATTACAAGTAATAAGCCGACTACGGCAATCATCAGCCAGAAGTTGCCTAACTGGGTAGCGACCAAAGCAAACCAGCGCAGACTGTCGGGCATACCATAGATCCAGTCAAAGACGCTTCGTTCTGCTGCACCCATGTCACCGGTCGAAGCCATGAGTGACAGTGCGGCCAGCACGGTTATAAGCGCATAAACTACAGCGCTACGCCTATGTTGCCAAGCATTGCCTTTTCTCCCCCTTGTCATGTATCCAGTATACGACATATCCATGAACCTGCCTTTAGATCTGATCCACGTGCGCATATGCTTTGTACTCTAAATTTGTCCGGCCGGACAAATTTAGAGTACAGTTTGAGTTTAGCTGCGGTGATTCTTTAACCCTCCAAGCTGTGGATCCGGTCGTGGTCCAGGCCGTAGTGGTGGGCTATTTCGTGCCAGATGGTGTGCTTGATTTGCTTTTTCAGTGCTTTTATATCTGATGAGGTGTGGACAATCGGATTTTTAAAGATAGTTATTTTGTCCGGCAATACCATGTTGTAACCATTGCCCCGCTGGGTACGCGGAACGCCTTGATACAACCCAAAGAGTGTTTGATTGCAGTGGAGCTTCAGCTCAACGCGCTGTTCGGCCGTAGGCTCGTCCTCGTATGTGACCAGGACATTGTCCAGGCCCTTAACATATTTTTCCGGTAACTCGTCCATGGCCTCGCCAATGAGCTTTTCAAATAGTTCGTCATCGACACTTAACATGTTAACCAGTATATCAGCTTATGTCTGTCAAGTGTGTCTAATTCGCGTCGCGGCGCAAGAACAGTTGCCAGGTGATAAGCCAACCCACTACAAGGTATACACTACACACTACAACTGCCCGCCCTACTGACAACTCCCCTTGTACTGTTTGTGCCGCTTCTCCGCCAAAAGCAGAGATCACACGTTCAAAGGCAGAAAACGGCAGGTAGGCGGCCTTTTCCTTAAGGATAATGCCAAGAAGCGGTTCAACCGTAGAGGAAAACAGGAACAAAAATGCAATAGCCGCCACAATGCTTCTGGTCAGAACGGTTATCAGCAGGGCGATGAGTATCTGGCCAATGTTATAGAACAACACCCGGCCGGTCATATACAACCAGTCTATATTTTGCGCCGGCAAAGAAGCGTCGCGTAAAGATAAGCCTAGGTAGTACCCGGCAAAACCGACCAGACCGCAGATAGCGGTAAAGGCAACGGTATACCAGACCAGGGTCAGAATCTTGGCCAACAACACTTTGCTGCGACTGTTGGCTGCAGTGAGGGTATACATGATTATGTTGTAGCGGTATTCGTGCGCCATATACAGCACTGCCACAAAAGTACCGGCAGCACTGGCAAGCAAGGTGGAATTGCGAAAGATCTCTTCAACCGCTTTGTCGCCCAGTACAGAAGCCGGGGAGCCGCTCATTCCCTTGTAGCCCTCTACCCAAAACGACGTTCCTGCAACGATCAGCAGAGCAAGAATGCCCATGACATACGTGGACCTTACTGACAGGAGTTTTCTGGCCTCGCTCTTCAACAAAGGAATCATGTAACAGCCTCTTTCCCGCCGACAACCGATTTGGTATGGTACTCCTGAGCATTGGCGGTAAGTTCCAGGAAAGCGTCCTCTAGTGATGCCATGTGCGGCGCCAGCTCCAGAATAGTCACTCCGTTCTTAAAGGCCAGCTTACCAATTTGGTCTGTGCTGGCGCCCTTTACCGTGAAGCCTCCGTCTTGCGGCTCGGTGGCAAAACCGGCTTTGGTCAGGGATTTTTCGAGCGATTTCTGTTTGTTGCTGCGCACGAATACGCTGGAGTGGCCATTGCCCGCCACCAGTTCCTTCATTGACGTATCGGCAATCAATTTGCCTTTGCCAATAACTACTACGTTGTCGGCCATCAGCGCCATTTCGCTGAGCAGGTGGCTGGAAACAAACACGGCATTGCCGTCGTCCGCGTAGCTTTTCAGAAAATCACGCAGCCAGGCAATGCCCTCCGGGTCCAGGCCGTTGGCTGGTTCGTCCAGCAGCAGGTATTTTGGTTCCCCCAATATAGCTGCCGCTACACCGAGGCGCTGGCTCATGCCAAGGCTGAACTTACCCGGCTTTTTGCGGCCGACATCGCTTAGGCCCACAAGTTCCAGGACTTCATCTACCCGCGAATGAGGCACACTGCCGGCGTCTGCCAGCACCTTCAGGTGGCTGCGGGCGGAACGCGTGGGGTGAAAGGCTTTGGCTTCCAAAAGGACTCCCACCACCTTTGATGGCTGATCATACTCACGCAGGGCCTTGCCGTCAAAAGTCGTCGAACCGCCGCCGTTGTCCAGCCCCAGCATGAGCCGCATGGTAGTAGATTTACCCGCCCCGTTTGGTCCCAGGAAGCCGGTAACCTTGCCGGTCTCAACTCTGAATGTAACATCGTCTACCGCAACTTTTCGCCGAAAGCGCTTCTGCAGGTTTTGAACTTCAATCATCAGGACTTATTCTACAGTGCCAGACTGCAAAACTACAAACAACAGAACTCATGCACAAGTAATACGGTGTGGGATTTTTCTACTCGTAGCGCAATGCCTCTATAGGGTCTTTTTTACTGGCACGCCGCGCAGGCAGCGTGCCGGCGAGGAAGGCGATGGTCATGATGATGAGCATAATGGCAAGCACCGAGGTCAGAGGGAACGATGTCAGGTCAAAGCCAGCCAAATCCTTTAGAAAGGTATCTGATGCCACCCTGTTGGCGAGCTTGCCGATGCCGATTCCCGCCAATGATCCGAGCAGGCTCCCCCAAAAACCCAGCAAAATAGCCTCTATGCTGAAGAGCAGGAAGACCCGTTTGCTACTCATTCCCATGGCCTTCATGAGCCCTATCTCTTTGGTGCGCTCCTGGACCGCCATCAGCAAAGTATTGATGATGCCGAAGCTGGCTGCCAGCAGAGCGATACCGGCAAAGAAATTAAGTACCATGATGATCGCGTCAATAACCTGCTTGAAAATGCCAATCTGGTCGTCAAGTGTGGCTGCGGTGTAGCCCTTACTGTCCAGGCCGTCTTTGATTGTCTGCATATCCTGGTCGCTGATATTCTGGTCTACTGTGGCAAATGCGGCTATGTACTGGTTCTTTTGGGCGTCGGGCAATCCTTCTGTCTGAATATCGTTCAGGGCGGCCATGAGTGATTTGTTCCCCTGTGCGCCGCCGACTGTGCTAAGCAGTGTTTGTTGTTGTACGCCGACTATCGTGGCTTCGACAACCTGCTGTTCGCCCAGGCCCGAAGTTACGGCTATTTTTACTTGTTCGCCAACCGCTGCCTCGTTCGAAACAAAGCCGAGCAGCTCCACATAGCTAATCGGCACAATCAGTTCCCGGGCTTCTATGGCGTTGCCCAATGATTTTCCGGCCGCTATATCAATATTGGTGCCGTCTATAAACGACTGCATGGTCAGCTTGTACTTTTTGTCACTGTTCCCCTGGATATAATCCGGCGCGGGCAGGATGGCAGGCTCGATGCTCTTTATGCCCGGCTGGCCCTGGATCGACTCGATATCTTTTTGGGTCAACACGGCCATCCCGCCCGGACCGTTCACGCTATTACCTGACACTGTACGATTCGGATCATATTCTTGTGGTCCGCCGTCGAACGGGTTGCTTATCTTGGCTTGCACCTCCAGGACGTTTTTGGCGCCTAAATTGCCGAGCTGCTTGTCTATATAAGTGGAAATACCGGCCCCCATGCCGTTGGTGAGCGTCAGGGTCAAAGCACCGATAAAGACTGCCACGATCGTCAAAAATGACCGCAGCTTGCTGCGCATCATGTTACTGCTGGCGGTCAGGAAAATGTCTACGAGTTTCATGCTTTGCTCCTTGTAACGATTTGGCCGTCTTTCAAGTGTATCTGGCGATCACAGCGCTTTGCCAGGTCGTCGTCGTGTGTCACCACAATCAAGGTAATGCCTTTTTCTTTGTTTAGCTTAAACAACAAATCCTCTATCTTTTCACCGGTGTGGCTGTCCAGGTTGCCGGTAGGCTCGTCCGCAAAGGATGATACGCGGGGCATTTATAAGGGCACGGGCAATGCAGACACGCTGTTTCTGGCCGCCGCTCAGGTCGTTGGCCTTGTTCCTGGCTTTATCAGCCAGCTCAACCGCTTCCAGTACTTCCATACCGCGGCGGGTGCGCTCCCGGCGGCCGATGCCGGCGATCTTGAGCGGCAAAATCACATTGTCCAGCACGGTATTGTTGGCGTTCAAAAAGAATTGCTGGAATACAAAGCCAAAACTTTGGTTGCGCAAATCATCTAGTTGTCTCCTGGGAAGCTGATGAGCGTTTTTGCCGTCAACGGCAACCGACCCGCTTGTCGGCTTATCCAGCAGCGCCAGCAGGTGCATGAGCGTACTCTTGCCCGATCCACTTTTGCCAATGATGGCAATGGACTCGCCAGGCTCGATAGCCAGATCGACATCCTTGAGTGCCGTAAAGGCCGTTTCTTTCTTGCCATACGTTTTTTGTAATTTTTCAGTAGCTATGACGGACATCGGCTCCCCTTCTTTGTTTTTTAATAAGCTGGAGTATTTGCTTCTACCTTATCATCTCTGGCCCAAACTCTAAACCACGTGACGCCCAAATGCAGCAACCTCTTGCGTTAGAACCAATTCCAAAGCTTTCCGCTGACTCCGACCTCGCATACGCTATTGACAGTGGCAGTTGTTGAAATTACTATAGCCTTATAAGTATAAGGGGAATCCGCATGCCGGGAAAAGCAAAATCATCCAAAAAGACCAGCAAAAGCAAAAAGCTGTCAAAGCTCCCTTGGGCTTCGGGTAAAAGCCCGCTGTTCGCTGCGACCCTGGTCGTGTTCGTCGTAGCCGTGCTAGGTGGTGTCTATACGCTTCGTAGTAGTCAGGCGTTGGGGCAAGTTTGCAATAAGGATTCATCACCCTGGTGTTCGCCCTCTGTAGACGAATGTCTGAAGTTTATGCCTACCCTCCGCGAAGAAGTACCGCCCAGAACCAGAAACGGTTGCACCGCCGCAATACAAGCCTTTTACAGGTATCTCTACCACATAAACATAACAGTGGACGGCCTGTTTGGCCCGAAAACACGTGATATTACAAAGTATTATCAGGCCAGCAGAAGCTTAGCCTATGTAAAAATTGCACCGACTGGCTTCCTGAGTAATCGCAGCGGCGACAGAAGCTGGGTTAAAGTACATGCCGACTGCATGGCGACCGGCAGAATGCACAAGGTATGCACCGACCACTATAGGTACAGGTAGCCTCAAGTAACTGCCGGGGAGTAGCGTCGTTCGACGGTGGTTGCCTGCCGGGTATATACTGAGGTTTATGTCCAGGGAAATGCCTCTTGCCGAACGAATGCGACCCGCTGCGCTCAAGGAAGTCGTTGGCCAGGAGCATCTGGTTGCGTCCGGAAAAATCATTCGTGAGATAATTGATCAAAAGCAGCCGACCAGCCTTATTCTCTGGGGGCCGCCTGGTAGCGGCAAAACCACCCTTGCCCGGATCATTGCCAGGGAAACCGGGGCGGAGTTTGTAGAACTCAGCGCTGTCACGTCAGGTAAAGCTGATGTCATGAAGGTAGTAGCCCGGGCTGAAGCCAATCAGCGCCTTGGTATGCAAACTATTTTGTTTGTAGACGAAATCCACCGGTTTAATAAAGCCCAGCAAGACGCCTTTTTGCCACATGTAGAAGACGGCACCATCATTCTCATCGGCGCCACCACCGAAAATCCCAGTTTTGAGGTCATCACCCCATTGCTCAGCCGCAGCCGGGTGCTGGTGCTCGAACCGTTGGGTAAACCAGACATCATTGCCATCATTAAGAAAGCGGCCAAAGCAGAAAACGTGACCGCCAAACAACTGCCAGCCAAAAGCATTGACCTTTTGGCCGAACTGTCCGGCGGCGACGCGCGGGTAGCCCTGGGCAACCTGGAACTGGCCCGTCAGCTCAGCAAAGACAAAATCACCCCGGAGGTAATAAAAACCGCAGCCCAAAAGCGGGTACCCGGCTATGACAAAGCCGGCGAACAGCACTACAACATCATCAGCGCGTTTATCAAAAGTATGCGAGGCAGTGATCCTAACGCCGCCTTATATTACCTGGCACGAATGCTCCGTGCTGGCGAAGACCCCAAGTTTGTGGCCCGCCGGATGGTCATATTTGCCAGCGAGGATGTGGGCATTGCCGCCCCGGCGGCGCTGAACCTGGCCGTCTCTACCTCTATGGCCGTGGAACGTATCGGCATGCCGGAGTGCCAGTACAACTTATTCCACTGCGCCACGGTACTGGCCAAATGTGAAAAATCCCGGGCAGTTGCAGACGCTATGGCCAGTGCCTTGGCTGCCGCACGGGAACATCCGGACCTGCCCGTGCCACTTCATTTGCGTAATGCCCCTACCAAACTTACGAAAGACCTTGGCTACAGCAAAGACTACAAGTGGGAGGCGGACTTCAAACACAGGGCTGGCTTTTTGCCCGACGACCTAAGGGATTTAGAGTTATTCTGATACTCAGAGCTAACCCAATCCTCCCTGTCGGCCAAAACTGAAGGTCTACCACTTTATATCTGTTTTTCGTTTTTGGTTCGTACCTACGGGTACGACCAAAAGCCGAGAAAACAGATACAAAATCAAGGTTGCTGCTTCAGTTTTGCTTATAACAGGGAGGATTGGATTAGCTCTAACAGGCAAGGGGACTTGATTGAGGGATGACAGAGCTGGGGGGTTTGGGGTCGGTTACACGACTTGCTCCCAGGGTAGATTCGGTTTGCCAAAGTGACCGTAGGCGCTGGTTTGGCCGTAGATAGGCCGGGCCAGGTCAAGTGCATCAATGATCCCTTTTACCGAAGTGTTGATAAGCTTGTCTTTGAAGGCATAGAGCTCGTCTTCACTCACGGTAGCTGTACCAAAGGCGTCTATGGTCTGCATGAGCGGCCGGGGCTTGCCAATGACATAGGCCAACCCTACTTCACAACGAGTCGCCAGTCCGGCCGCCACAATGTTTTTGGCAATATAACGCGCTGCGTATGCCCCTGAACGGTCAACTTTGCTTGGGTCTTTGCCGCTAAAGGCACCGCCGCCCACCCGGGCATAGCCGCCGTAAGTATCTACTACAATTTTGCGACCAGTCAGGCCGGCGTCACTCTCTGGCCCTGGAATATGCCACAAACCGGTGCCGTTTACCACGATGTCTGCGTCTGCTGGCAGGTCAAATTTGTAGCGCTCCAAAACAGGTGTAAAAACGTGTTTGATGACATCTGCCCGCACACGAGCAGCCGTAGCCTTTTCGTCATGGGCCACGGCCGCAACCAGGTTTTCAACAGCCACCGGCTTATCGTTTTCATAGCGTATTGTTACTTGTGCTTTGCCGTCTGGGCGTAGCCATTTGAGTGTTCCTTTTTCACGGACCTCATCAATTTGGCGGGTGAGCGCGTGAGCCAGCGCAATCGGCAAAGGCATAAGTTCCGGGGTTTCCGTGCAAGCATAGCCAAACATCATACCCTGGTCGCCTGCACCATCATCATCCACACCCATAG
>DATHJH010000003.1:0-54845 GCA_035489815.1 Candidatus Limnocylindria bacterium | reverse complement strand
TCTCCTTGAAGAGTTAGTTGTTGTGGTAACTACTAGTCTACAAGACAAGGAACAGGGGTGCTTTTTAGCTAGCTCAGGGTAGCCGCTGACGCGGCCACCCTTTGTTTGTGGTTATGTTGCGTTTCGGGATGGAATGCAAGTCCTCCAAGTATAAAAACTCCTTTACAAATGGTCAAATAGCTACTGTTCTTACGTATGAGTCGAGTATACGTCTACGCGTCAACGAATGTAATATATCTTACAGTTTATCTTTAAGACAAAGGCTACAATGCGCGACTTATACTTAGTTCAGATTAGTATTTTTTTGTAACTTGTGCTAAAATGACCTCTGTTTCTGTCTCTTATTAAGCCGGAAACCAAAATGTCAAACGTGGCAAAACATTACACGATGATGCGCACCCGTAGCTCAGCTGGATAGAGCGTCTGTTTGCGGTACAGGAGGTCGTAGGTTCAAATCCTGCCGGGTGCACCAATGAAAAAGCCGGTCATTTCGACCGGCTTTTTCATTGGTTTATTTTGTAAGTTTGACCTTGACTCCAGACCATATAGCTTAGCCGAGGCAACTTGAAATAAGGAAATAAGAAGACGTACTTCTATAGGTGTTATTTGGTGTAAAAACGTTAGCGACGCTTTTTGAGGAAGTAGTAGCTGACGGCAGCAGCGCTGAACAGACTGGCCCCGGCAATCAGCCAGAACATGTAGTGAGCACCTTCGTCCCCTGGCAGATTCACGTTCATACCATACAGCCCGGCGATCATGGTCGGGATGGTCAGCGCCAGCGTAATGACAGTCAGCAGGCGAATAGTTTCGTTCAAGCGGGTGTCCATGAGGGCGCGGTAGGCATCGCGCACATTTGTAATGGTTCGCAACATGCTTTTGCAGCGGGTTATGAGCTGTTCGGCGTCTATCGAAAGGTCCTCTACCAGATCCCTGTCGTCCTCGTACAAACGAAGCAGACGTCCGCTCAGGAGCTTTTCCAGGGCATTGTTGGTTGGTATAAGGGCATCCAGATAATCGTTAAGTTTGCGCTCATACTCTACGAATATGGCTATGTCTCTGGTACGCAGATTGGATATATCGCTGGTAGCTGCCCGCATCTGGCGGTTAATGCTGGCCATGCGGTTTTGGTACTGCACCACTATAGCGTCCATCATGGTGAGGAATAGTTTGGTTTGCTGGGTAGTAGGCGCAGTGCTTTTGGCGATAAAGGGTTCCCAGAGGCGATCCAGGGAGTCGCCGCTGATGGTGAACAGCCGTCCGTCGCTGAGTACAAACATCATTGGCGTGGTAAAGTCGTTAAAATCGTCATCTGTATCCGGCAGACGGGTTATGAAATAGAGGTTTTCGTCCTCTACCTCTACACGCGGTACTTCGTGCGGGTCCATGGCATCGTGAATGATTTCGGTATCCAGCCCGAACCGGTCGGTGAGTATGGTAATCTCATCGTCAGTTGGTTTTTCGACGCGTATCCAGGTGCCAGGTTGAAGCTTGGTCTGCTTTTTGGTGACAGGTTGCAACCGCGTACTTCGTAAGTACTCAATCATTATTGCTTATTATATCATCTTCCCGTACATTGTACCAGGGGTGCAGCAAACCAACTTACGCTTGATCAAAAGGTAGTTCAGGGGCTTGGCCAAGTGAAAGGGTGAGCTTTTGTTCGCCGAAAGTGACCACTCTTCTATCTATCTGTCCCCAGAGCGCCAAGCTGCCCGTGACTCCAGATGTTTCTGACAGCAATTGGCATACATCTGTTGTAGGGAGGGTGCCGCCGGCCGTGTCTAGTTTACCTCGGAGCATATCTCCTGCTGCTTCTACATCGTACTGAAGACGCTCATTCATTGGATCTACTATACTCCAGAATCCCAATAGCACTACCGTCTCAGTCTCTTTTACATCTGTTAGAATAGATAGTCTGGAGGAGTGGCTGAGCTGGTTGAAGGCGCACGACTCGAAATCGTGTATGCGGGGCGACTCGTATCAAGGGTTCGAATCCCTTCTCCTCCGCCATGAATCATATTGGTTTATGGCTCCGCCAAGCTTTCATAAGGTACAACTTTTTGATAACAGGCGACACCCCTTCTAGGTGAGCTTTGGCCTAGAGGACGGTTTCTCAGCTGGGCTGCGTGGATGCGGATTTTCGGGCGCCGTCCCTTTTGGCTTCGTGAAACGCAGGCCAATGAGTCCGCTTGCTCCAAGCAGCGTATAAATAGTGGCGAATATGAGCAGAACATTCTTAAACCCGTTATAAAGGGATTTGATCAGTAAAACCATAGCTTCTTCAAAATGCCTGGTTTCGGCCATTTCGTTGAACTGCAGTCTGCCCAGCAGGAAGGACGTCACCACTATGCTCACAAGTAGAAGAAGCCCTGTCGCCAGCAGCGGCTTGGCCACGGATTTTATGCCGGTCCGCCGGTCGTTCTGTATAAACACGACGCCAGTGGCTGAGACAACCGCCAATATGCCCAGTATCCACGGCAGCACTTTGCTCCACTGAAAGATGGTTGGAATAAAGGCCAGTTTCTCAAACGGTGTTTGGCCTGACTCTGATATGGTGTCATCGGCTGTTATTTCGGTGTCCTGGAGGGCGCCGTCGCCTTTTATAACCTGGTTTATCAGCTTCTGGCGCTCGGCCTTCAGGTTGATGCCCGGCGGGCGGCACGGCAGTGCAAACGGATCGACATCATTGGGGTTCAGTTTGCGGAGCTGTTGCTGGGTACAAACCGGCAGCTCCTGAAGGTGCTGTACGGCACTATCGCCGACTGAAACACCCAGATCCTTTTTGATGGTAGACAGGTCCACGGCATAATCAGGTTTGTCAGTGTCCCCTTCCAGCCAGTTATAGGTGCCTTCTACAACTTGTTCGGCGTAGCCCCGGAGTCTTTGGGGCGTAACAACTTTGCGCATGGCATCCTGAGCAACCTTGCTGTCCAGTGATTTTTCCCCGGCTTGCTGTGGCTGCTCTTTGTCGGCGTTTGCAACTGCCTGGTCGACAATGCCAGCGGCCACACTGTCATAAGTCTGGCTGTCTGCCAGGGATTGTTTCAGGGTATCGGGCGTACCAAAAACAGCGTTAGCGGCGGTTAAGACAGCCATGGTAAGAATGCAAAACGAAAAGCAGGTAGCCAGCAGCCCCAGCGCCAATCGTTTTCCAAAAGACATAAACCCATTGTACGCTAATTGGATCAAGTGCTCACCCTATTACTGACCCGCGCACCCTTCTGAATCTCTAGGCCACTCTACGGGTGGCCTTACGGCCAGCCTGTGGCGTTAGCTTTAGCCTGACGATTCAGAAGGGTGCGCGGGTCAGTAATAGGGCATAGATAATAAAATAGTTTCGATCGTAAACAACTGTGTATACTGGAACAACTATGGAAAAGGGACCAGAAAGAGAAAGGCGGCAGCCGTGGTATGGGACATGCCTGCTTGCGAGCGCTCTTATGGTGGGTGCGATTTGCAGCGCCGAAGGACCTTTAGAAGGAGGCACTATATGGCTGGACGGCGGCGTAGAACCCGCAGAGGGCGTGACCCGTCCGACTGATCACCTTACTATTGCCACCTACAACGTCAAAAATGGACAGATTGACCGTCAGGGAGTCATAGAGACCATAGGTAGCCTGGGTGCCGGTATTGTGGGCCTGAATGAGGTATCCCCTGATCTGGTGAGGGAAATTGCCGACGAAGGCGACTACCGGTATCGGTTTGGGCAGACAACTACCCAGGATGGCAAGCCATTCGGCAATGCTCTGCTGGTAGATAGGACCTATAACATTTTAGATCACCACAACATTCCCCTGCCTGACGGCGGGCATGAACCGCGGGCCGTGCTGCATGTACGTGTGGCTACGGGAGAGGGTCCGTCGCTCGATGTCTTTGCTACACACCTGATACCGAAAAAGTGGGGAGATTCGCGCAATAGCGTACGCCTGAGGCAGGCTCATGCTCTGTTAGCGGCAGTTGATAAGTATGGATCTGAAAGAGTCGCAGTACTGGGCGATCTGAACGAGGAAGAGGGCGTCGCCTATGACCTTATACGAGGTAGATTTAGAGACGGCGTAGACGATGCGGGGCTTGATTCCCTGACCACCTTTTCGAATGGCTACGATCAACGCCGCTTAGACCATATCTTCTTCAGCCTGCCCTCGCAAAGTGCCATAGGCGGTGGCCGGAGTGGCTCGTATGCCTCTGACCACGAGGCCTTGGGGGTTGTGGTTGACCTAACCTCCTGACCCGAAATGATAGAATAAGCTTATGAACGACAGTATTTTCACCCGTATTGTGAAAGGCGAGGTTCCCTGCCATAAGGTGTATGAGGACGAGCTCACGCTCGCCTTCCTGGACATTCACCCGGCTATACCCGGCCACACCCTGGTAATTTCTAAAAAACAGGTGGAGTTTGTGTGGGATTTGCCGGATGAAGACTATCGGGCGGTCATGGAAGCTGCCCGGAAAGTTGCCCTGCGCCTGCGTGAAGTGCTGGGGACCGCCTTTGTGGGTGAGAAAATCGTAGGTGTGGATATACCTCACGCCCATGTGCAGCTTTTGCCTTTCGACACCCCAACGCAGTATCAGGCACCACAGGATATGGATGCCGAACCAGACCACGTTGCCCTGGCTGAAATGGCCAAGAGGTTGGCCTTCTAGCTTTCACTACCCCTGGACATTACGCGCCGATAGTGCGAAACTAAGGCCATGTTTTCAAATGTGATGATTGGATTTTTGGCGGCTGTCGGTTTTGCGGGTTGGGTGTACGCAAAAATGCAGCGCCAGACCGGTGGCAATACCTCTAACTCTGTAGTGGTAGCTGGCGGTGCCGGGCTGGTTCTGTTTCTACTGATTGTTACGGTGCTCGGCTTCGTCTTTTAATTTTGGCTCAACTAGCACTAAAAGGCTAGTTCCTCTTGGATTACAGCCTGATAATTGGTACTATGGGGCCATTAGCTTTGCTTTTTTGGCAGGTGTGGGGTTACCTACGAGTGATTCCTTCAGAGGAGTTGTAACGGGATGAGTAAGGTAGACGTCAATCAGGAGAGTTCCGAGCAGGCTCTGGGTAAGAGCCTGCAGGACGCGCGCAAAAAAGCCGGCCTGACGCAGCAGCAGTTATGTCAGAAGGCCGGGCTTAGTTATTCTACGCTGGCAAAAATCGAGCGGGGAGCCATCAAGGCACCGTCCATTTTTACCATACAGAGTATTGCCGGAGCATTGGACATGAGTCTGAGCGATCTCATGGGAGGCAACGCGCCTGCCCAGCCAGCAAACACCAGGAAACGCAGCAAAAGCGGCGTACGGTTTGTATATTTTGACATCAACGGCTGTCTGGTCCGGTTTTTTCACCGGGCCTTTGCCCGGCTTGCGCATGATACTGGTGCGCCTGCTGATATGGTAGAGACTACCTTTTGGCACTACAACGACGCTGTTTGCCGGGGTGAATTGCAGATGGAGGAGTTCAACAGGTTGTTTGCTGACCATCTGGGCATCAAGCACCTGGACTGGCAACAGTACTACATGGAGGCCATCGACCCCATAGAAGAGATGCGTGAGCTCCTGGCTTGGGCCGCCGAGCACTATCATGTGGGGCTGCTGAGCAACATCATGCCCGGGTTTATAGACGAAATGTTTGAGCGTGGTATTTTGCCGGATGTCCCCTACGCCTCTATCATCGACTCTTCAAAGGTCGGTGCCATCAAACCGGAGCCGCGGATTTATGAGGTCGCCCAGGATTGGGCAGAGTGCGACCCGTCAGAGATACTGCTCATCGACGATTCCCGGACCAACCTGATGGCTGCCGAGCGCATGGGCTGGCACGTGCTGTGGTTTGACGACTACCGTCCGGAAGAAAGCGTCGCCCACGTCCGCGGCGCGTTAGAACTTGAAGAGTAAATAGCAACACCACTGTGAATGAGTTGCCTGCAACCGTGATGCCATGTCACCTACTTTGCTGGAAGACGTACTTCTACAGGTGTTATTTGGTGCAAAATTAAAACTGGGTGATCGTCAGGGCATAGCCTCTGCTCCGCCGAGCTTGACCTTTACCGGTTTGGCCTGCTGCCACAGCATTTCGAAGAATCGTCTTTGGGCGTCAGCGATGTCCTGGTTGTAGATTTCTATGCCAAAAATCTCGCCCTTCATCCAGTTGTAGTGCAGCACCACGTTGTTATACGCAATGGTCGAGTGACGAATGGGAAACACCCCTGGCAGGATGCGGCGTGATTGCCAGTGTTTGAGCCGCTCATTGGAGTGGGCGCTATACCACTCCTGTTGTTTTTTGATGAAGTGGTCATTTATCACACCCCGGCTGCGCACCCCGCGTTCGTTGATAGTTCTAACCCACCGATCAAAAAAGGCGCTGTTCGTTTGCCGTTGCATGCTTTCGTTCAGGATGCAGACTATTTCTGTCGTCGCCTTGGTCTGGTTCCAGATCATCTGCTTGATTCCTTCGGAGCCCTTGTAAAACTGCACATGGGTAAAGGGCGAACCTGCTCCGCTCCCTGTGCTCAGTAACTGGCCAACGTGGTCCAGGCCCTCCTGCAGGGTGACCAGCTCTTGCTCTTTCTTACTGAGTAATACCTGCAGGTTGCCGACTGGTGCCGCCTTCAGAATGTGCCGCTTGTAGTGGGTTTCTACTTCTATGAGCGGAGAAGCTGCCAGTTCGTCAATCAGCCGGTAGATACGCGTACGCTCTACTCCGGCATTGCGTGACAGCTGGGATATAGTCTGCGGACCATAGGTATGCAGGGCTAAGTACAGCTCCGCAACCTCCGGTGCCAGTTCTAGCTTGGCAAAATATGCCCGCACCTCGTTAATCATTTTTTCCATGCCTCCATTTTACAGTCTGTGCATATTTTGCACAACAAGTATGTATATTTTTAATCTGTTGATAAGATCAAGATTGTCGTGGATGATCGCGGCTGAATCACATAGTAAGGAGTACTTATGAGACATTTACACGCATCACTAGAGGAAATTAAGGTCCAAGAGGCCTATGGGATCGGTCTGGCAGCGAAAGCGTCGGTAGACCAGCAGTATGGCACTGGCTTTCCCCACTTCGCCAGCCATGTAGATGAGCGTGGCAACATACTTGGCCCGGACACCCCTTATGCCTATCACAACGGCTTTCATACCCGCTCCGGAGAGGAAGATGCCGTACGGTTAGGCATGAGGCTGGGGTACGGTCCGGCTAAGCTTGCCCTTCTGGGTGCTACTCTCGACACTCATGATCTCATTTTTACAGGTAACCGCGGGCCGGACGAAGAAGCCAGCGCCCAACTCCTTGTGGAAGACCTGCAAGGAGTCAACGAACACTATGGTCGCACTATCTTCGGCGACCGTGAAATAGTCATGGGCGAGCTGGGCGTCAAAGGCACTACGGCAGAAGTTGACGAAAGCGGTGTGCTATTGGGACAACTTGCCGCATCTCAGGACTACCCTGATGCTGAAACCCAGGAATTTGCCCTTGCAGTAACATGCGCTGATACAGGCAGGCTTTACACCCCCGATGGTCCACGGATGGGACATGCCTACTACCGGGAACTCATTGGACGCAATCTCCCAGGTGATGTCGTGCCAATAGACGATAGGTTGGTGGAGTTTCAAAACAACCAAGTGACGCTTCTGGAAAATTACCAGTATCCCCTGCCAGAAGCAGATGAGGTTCTGTCTACGCATCGCCAGGAGGTTATTGACTACTCTGGAGCTTTAGCCGGTGATCTCGCCGCTGGAACTATTGAAAATTGGGACGAGATCGCAGGGCGAGACGCCAGTTTTTTCGTTCGGCCCAGAGGTGACCGCTAGGCCGCGAACCGGTCGTGCTCCTGCCTGGTCTTTTGCAGGCTAGCTTTGGCTTCTTCCAGTTGCTGTTTGGTCTGATCTACAAGTTGCTTGGGGGCTTTGTCTACGTAGGCTTTGTTGGCCAGGCGGGCTTCCAGGTTTTTGATTTGCTTTTGCTGGTCTTCAATCTTGGCCTTCAGCTCTGCTGCAAAGTGATTGGCGGTTTCCTGATCGACGTCCAGCCAGGCCACGTGTTTGGTACTGGTCAGGTGCAGGCCGTGACCGTCGCGGACTTCCTTGACCTCTGCTAATCGGGCGAGTGATTTGAGGAGTGCAGTATGTTCCGTTATGAATTCGTCTCCTGTGTGATACATGGTCAGCTTGCCCTGGAGCTTCAGCGCTGATTTGATGTAGCGGATTTCACTCACCATGTTTTTGATTTCTTCAAACACGTCGGCCTGTTTGTCGTCGGCACCCTGCCCCGTTGGCCATGGGCTGGTGATGAGCAGGCTGGTGTCGTCAGTCGCTTTCAAGGTCTGCCAAATGGTTTCGGTGACGAATGGCGCAAAAGGATGGGCCAGCTTCAGGATAGTTTCCAGCCCGTAGACCAATACAGAGGCGTTCAGGCTGGTTTTACTGGCTTCTATGTACCAGTCTGCAAAATCATCCCACAACAGGTGATAGACGGCTTCTGAGGCCTCAGAAAAGCGATAGTTTTCCATGTAGCCAGTCACCAGTTCTGTAGTATGTTGTAGTTTTCGCAACATCCAGGCATCGGCCGGGGTTTCGGCTTTTGGATTTGCCTTTTGGCCAAGCTTTCCGGAATTTTCTTTGCTGTCCAGTTTGTCTTCTATGAATCGCGCCACATTCCATAGTTTGTTACAGAAGTTCCGGGCCCCGACGATCTTGCTCTGGTCATACGGCCGGTTTTTGGCTGGCGATTCGTCCAGGATAATGCCCATACGGAAGGCGTCCGACCCAAACTCGTCCAGTTTGGTCATGGGGTCAATGACGTTGCCTTTGCTTTTGCTCATTTTGGCGCCGTGTTCATCCTGGATCAGGCCATGCAGATAGACCTTTTCAAACGGCACTTTACCGGTGTTATACAGTCCAAATATGATCATCCGGGACACCCATGGGAACAGAATGTCCGCCCCGGTTTCCATAAGACTCAGGGGGTAAAAGTCTTTGTAGTCCTGCCCGTCCGGAAAATCCAGCGTAGCATACGGCCAGCTGCTGCTGGAAAACCAGGTGTCAAAGACATCGGGGTCACGGTGGTAGGTCTTGCCGTCCACCTCTATAATCTCCTGATCAACCCGCTCGTCATAGATCCAGTCCTCCGGGTCATCTACACTCTGAAAGGCCGGGATGGGGATGCCCCAGGCAATCTGGCGGGAGATGTTCCAGTCCCGCAGGCTCTTGTAGTAGGTGATCAGCTGAGCCTTCTTGGCCTCTGGATAGAAGGCAATTTTGTCCTCACGCAGGGCCTGTATAGCAGGTTTGGCCAGCGGTTGCATGCTGATGAACCACTGTTCGCGTAATAGGGGTTGAATGATCGTGCCGCACTTGTAGCAGTGGCCGACGCTATGGCTGTAATCCTCGGTTTTCTCTAGTAATTCCAGGTCGGCCAGGTCTTTGACGACCGCTTCCCTGGCCTCTTTGACCCCTAGACCGCGGTAAGGTTCTGGAACTTCATGGGTCATTTTGCCCTCATGACTGATAACGGTGATCATAGGAAGGTCGTGCCGCTGGGCGACGTCGTAGTCGTTGGGGTCGTGGGCCGGGGTGATTTTGACCGCGCCGGTGCCGAACTCCTGGTCCACCATATCGTCGGCCAAGATGGGGATTTCCCGCTGTGTCAGGGGTAGCTTGACGGTTTTGCCCAGGAACTGCTTGTAGCGTTTGTCCTTGGGGTCTACGGCAACGGCCGTGTCGCCCAGCATGGTCTCCGGCCGGGTAGTGGCCACGGTAATAGCGCCGGACCCATCAGTCAGCGGATACCTTATATACCACAGGTGTCCCTGCTCTTCTTTGTGCTCTACCTCTATATCAGCAAAGCCGGTACCGTGAAAGGTGCAGAAGTTAACCAGGCGTTCACCTCTGTAAATAAGCTCTTCGTCCCACATTTTTTTGAAGGTGGCGTGGGCGCGTTTGACGATCTTTTCATCCAACGTATAGGTGTAATGCTGCCAGTCCACGCTGGCACCCAGACGCCGGAACTGCGATTCGTAATTGGTTTTATTCAGCGCCACGAAGTCCCAGACCTGTTGGTAGAGTTCTTCGCGGGTGAAGTCAAAACGGCTTTTGCCTTCAGTAGCCAACTGTTTTTCGTACACCACTTGTGTTTCAAAACCGGCATGATCAGCCCCTGGGACAAACAGAGTTTTGTCCCCTTTCATGCGGTGGTAACGGATGGCGGCGTCTTCTATCCCTAACGTCAGGGCATGGCCCAGGTGCAGATTGCCGTTGGCATTTGGCGGCGGCACAACAATGCTATAAGTGCTCTTTCCACCCCTGTCTTTGGGCACAAATGCCTCACTCTTTTCCCACAGGGAGTAAATATCGTTTTCGTACTGGTCTGGTTCGTAAACCTTTGGTAGTTTCATCCCGTTAGACTCCAAAAAACTGCCAAACGTCCACAAAACGGCTGAAGCAAACACTGATGTTCAAGCGTCAATTTATGGCTGGAAGGTAAGTGGAGTCTAACGGGATTCATGCCGTAGCCTCTAGTTGTAGCTTGAGCCTGCACGAAAGATATCTTCTGCCCATGCCGGTTTTAAGATATCGTTCGCGTCGATATGCATCGTCCTTATTTAAGCAAGCTTCGTAATAAATAAGTTCGTACGGACCCCGATGTTTCGTATATCTACTATTTCCCGCCTTGTGCTCACGAAGGCGCTTTCTTAGATCAGAGGTGCAGCCCGTGTACCAGCTGCCTGCCTTGTTCTGAAGTACGTATACATATTGAAAGGCTTTTGTAGCATCCATAACGAACCTCATGATATCACCCCTGTAATAGATATCGCAAATGAATGTAAATTTCACTGGAAATTTAGACAAATCTATAAAAACCTCTCTTCACGTGAAAGATTTCTAACATTTCCCCAAATTGTATCCCGACTCACCTTTACTCTCTTGGCAACGACTCAAGCCCAAGAGCAAACCCCAACGGTCTGTTGTAAATTTATCAGCAATATCGAGAATTTTGTTTCAAATGTACATGCCCACCCTTCGACCCGCTCCGCTCGCTAGGGTAAACCCACGGCGACCAGGGATGATTCGAATATATTTAAGGCAAATCCAGCCAACGTTTTTGTTTTCAAAAATAAGCATAACCAGTATGTCTACTTATGTAAATAGGGATTTTTACATACTGAGGTTGGGCTGGATGTCCAGGGTGTAGGGATCGGCGGCGGGCTGACCTTTTTGCATATGGAAACAGCCCAGAGTGGCGATCATAGCACCGTTATCGGTCATGAGTTTAGGATCCTGGTATTGTAAAACACCTTCTGCTATAGGGTCGTACCCTATAGCAGATTGGAGGCGGTTTTGGAGTTGGCGACGGAGTTCCGGGCTGGCAGCAACGCCGCCGCCGATGACGACGCTTCTGGGAGAAAACTCTTCCACGGCCAGAATCGTCTTGTCCACTACAGTCTCGACAGCTATGTGTTGAAAGCTGGCGGCTATGTTGGCTTTCTGAGTGTCAGACAGCCGATCTGCCAGCTTGTGGGAAGGGAACTGGTGATCTTCGCCGATTTCTTTCTGGGCGCAGCGCAGTACAGCTGTTTTGACGCCGCTGTAGGAATAGTCGTATTTAGCCCTGAGTTTGGCCTTGGGAAAGGTGTAGGCCAGGGGGTCGCCCTCCAGCGCCTTTTGGCCAATGCTGGGGCCGCCTGGGTAGGGCAGGCCCAGGATTTTTGCTACCTTGTCAAAAGCCTCGCCAATGGCGTCGTCAAGGGTTTGGCCCAGCAGGGTGTAGTCAAAATGATCGTGCCAGATCACCAGTTGGCTGTGCCCGCCGGACACAATCAGCCCCAGCATCGGAAACTGCGGCTGCCTCGTTGATAAGTCATATTCTTTCAAGGCTGGTCCTTGAAAGTGAGGGCCCAGTTCGGTAAGGAAATTGGCGTAAATGTGGGCTTCTACGTGGTTACAGGCGTACAGGGGCTTGTTTTTGGTAATAGCCAAGGTACGGGCAGTCAGCACACCGACCAGCAGGGAACCACCCAGTCCGGCACCGTAGGTTACGGCAATGGCGTCAATGTCATCCCAGGTGCACTTGGCCTCGCGCAGGGCCTGGTCAATAACCGGCATGATGGATTCAATGTGGCTGCGGGCCGCAATCTCCGGCACCACACCGCCGTAAGCCACATGCAGATCCATGCTGGACCGCACCACATTAGACAACAGCCGCTTGCCATTTTCTACCACAGCCGCAGCCGTCTCGTCACAACTGGTTTCTATGCCCAGAACTTTCACTAAAGACAGTATACTGTACCCATGAATCCACGAACTATTGTCAAGAAAGTTATACCAAGAAGTTTGTTTAAATCCATCGAGCCGCTGGGACATAAGGGTGAAGCCGTGGCCTTTGCCGCGCTAAACGGCTTTCCGGCCAAGGGGCTCAAGGTCATCGGGGTGACCGGGACTAACGGCAAAACCACAACATGCTTCCTTATCCATAAAATGCTGACCGAGGCTGGGTACAAGGTGGGACTCATGACTACCGTAGCCTATGGGGTAGGGGATGACATTAAACCCCAGGTGGCCCATATGACCACTGTATCTGTACCGCTACTGAACAAGCGCATCAAGGCTATGAAAGAGCAAGGGGCAGAGTGGCTGGTACTGGAGGTGACCTCCCACGCCCTGGCTCAGCACCGGGTATGGGGCGTGCCGTTTTCCATTGCCGTCATGACCAATATCACTCACGAGCACCTGGACTACCACGGTACCTTTGAGCGCTACAGGGACGCCAAAAAAATGCTGTTTGAACAAACCCGGCGGAACAAACAGGGCCTCCAGATGGGGATTATTAATGGTGACGATCCAAGCGCCAGCGCATTTGCCGACGCCAGCGCCCATACGGTTATATATGGACAGGAGCAAGGCGATTTAGTGGCCAGCAAGGTCCGGCTTACCCCCGCCGGCAGCCGCTACGTAGCCAGGATGGACGACGAAGAGTACCACATTGAGTGCCATTTGCCTGGCAGTTTTAACGTTAGCAATTCTCTGGCGGCAGTGGCTGTGGGGCGGGTCATGGGACTGACTAAGGATCAGATACAAAAGGGAATAGCGGCACTCCGTACGGTAGAGGGCCGGATGGAGCGGGTAGACGAAGGCCAGGATTTTGATGTCATTGTCGACTACGCCCACACCCCGGATAGTTTTGAAAAGCTGTTCAAGGATCTAAAGCCTGTCGTGCAGGGCAAGCTGATAGCCCTGTTTGGTTCTGCCGGCCGGCGGGATCAAGCCAAACGGGCTGTGCAGGGGCAAATCGCCGGCAGGTACGCGGATGAGGTGGTGGTGACGGAAGAAGACGACCGTGATATGGACGGCCGGGAGATTATGGAACAAGTTGCCAGCGGGGCAGAGAAATCAGGCAAGGTTCGGGACAAAGACCTCTTCCTGGTCCATGACCGCACCGAGGCAATTACCCTTGCCATCCAGCGCGCAAAAAAGGGCGATACCGTCATACTGCTGGGCAAAGGGCACGAAAAAGACATCCTGCGTAACGGTCCCAAAGCCGCCGAAATGCGTCACCTCCAACAAGACGACCACAACCCCGACAGGGTTTTAGAGTTCAAGTGGGATGAGATAGCCGCCGCCCGTGAGGCGCTTGAGGGTCGGTAAGCCCTGGGTAGAAAAGTTTACGGCCATTGTTTTTTCTGCGACCTTCGAAGCCCTGTAACTACTTAGAGGTATTTGTACTTAGCTAATATATTGACTAATGGTCAAAGAGATGTTACCATTATGTTTTAAGATGTAAAAGTTATATACCTCTGCAGAAAATAAAAAGATGAGCACACTAGAAAAGATCACTACCCCTAAGCTTACAGCCGATGTTGCGCTGGAAGCGTCTATCGATTCACTGAGCCTACCTGAACTGTCGGCAGCCCGTACTCTAGGACGTAATGCGGTTCTGCGTGCTCTTTTGGATGAGCCTTATGCGACCGATGCCTCTCCAGAACATCCCGGCAATGATATACCTGGTAACTATGAAACGGCGGTGAAAACGGGGCTGCTGGACGCCTTCTACTACGATCTTGAAACAGGGCAGGATGCCATTCTTCATATTCTCGCTGGTGACACCTGGGAGGACCCGAAAACGGGTGCGCGACAAGTAGGTGGCTACCATCACGAACCTTCGGCTCTATTGCCAACAACAAGTGTTGACACGGAAAGAATGGCACGGAAGGGGGGTGGCTCTGGGAGGCTGGCTCATCATCCTTTTGGAACTTATAAAAACTACGTTGTTGTGGATGGCTTTAGGAAGAAACAACTAAACACCATGTTTCCTTCAGAGTACGACGCGTTTGCGGTATTGCAAACTATAAAGCTAGCACGAGATAATCGTGACACAAGCCAGGACAAGGAGGCAAATAATCCCAAGTACGTTTACAACGATGTTGAAATGCCTCTTCTGGACGGCAGGACCACAGTCAATGTACGTTTGGTGATGGATGGGGAGAGCAGACAAATTATTACGGCTATGCCCCTGGGTGCGGGCCGGGGTCTGGAGGGACAAACCCCTGAAGACATACAGCGACACTTGGGGCTGGAAGATCCTCGGACATAGCGTAGAATTACAGCATGAACCCAGATCGTTATTCTGAAGATGCCTATCCCGAGCCCATGCAGGAGATCCCTGAATGGCAAGCCTTTAGGGATCTTGTTGGCCAGGTGGGGTTTGGATGTATCGAAGGATACTTTAGGGACGCGGAAGAGGCGCAGGGCGAAAATTTGCAGGGCTGTGCCGCGGGAGATGTGGGCGATCCCTGGTCTATTGTTGTTGATGACGATCGAATAGACTTTCGCCAGGGCGACGAGACGCATGTTATAAGCCGAGAAGACGCCGATCTTATTCTTCTTGATATCCTGCTTGGATCACAGGCACAAGGCGAGGTATAGGGTCACTGTGGCCTTACGGCGTGAGCGCAGTGCAGTGGATATAGCCGCCGTCTTTAGCGAGTTCGGTTGGGCCGGCAAGTACGAAAAGCTCAGTACGAGAGGCGTCTGTTTATTCGTTGCCTAAAGTCAAAGTAGTGCAGCGGATGTAGCCGCCGCCTTTGGCCAGTTCGGTGATGTGCGGGGTGACTGCCTTGAAGCCGCGCTTTTCCAGCTCTGCTTTAAAATGTGGCGCGTTGGCGCTCATCACGACGGTTTCACCGGTAGACACCAGGTTACAGGCAAAGCCTTTGGTGGCCTCTGCCCGGCTGACTTCTATTTTTTCTACTCCGTCGTATTCTCTGAGCAGCTTGCGGCTGGTGCGGGTAAATGCCGCCGGACACCAGGCAATCAAGCCCTTTTGATCCTGGTACGGGCTGCGGAGCACGGCCAACGCCAGGTCAATGTCGTAGTAAAAACTGTCCGGCCAACCGGTCGTTTCATTGACGACCCTTTTACCAAACCCGTGCCATTGCCGCTTGGGAATCGCCTGCAGGCTGATGACGTTGTAGCCGAGCTGGTCGCCAATGAACTGATGGGCTTGCCAGTCGGTGCGGTAGTTGGATCCTATAAACAGGTCGTTGCCGCAGGGCAGGGCGTCTCCTTGCCCGCTAAAGCGCAAGTCGTCCGGCAGATGGATGATTTCCTGGCCGAGGCTGCGCAACACTTCTTCTGCATAGGGCTCCTCGGCTTTGCGCTTGTTGGGCAGGCGGGACATGACGGCTTTGCCGCCGCGGCAGAGCGCCCAGTTGGCGGCATAGACCCCGTCCTGACAGCCGGGCGGCGCAGGTACCTGGACAACCTGTACGCCGGCGTCTTCCAGTGCGGATTTAATGGCGGCATGTTCGGCCCGAGCCTTGGCGACATCAACTGGGATTCGGGAATCCATATGAGCATTAATAGCAAAGTCATCACTAAAGTAATCTGCGCCGCTCATGAGCACTGTTTGGTTTATTTTTGTTTGTACAGCCATAGATCTCCATTTTACGAGACAAGAAGTGCAATTGACAAATACGCCACAGAGTGTGATATAAGTAAATCATTCAAAACTTGAATCTCAAACCTCCGTCATTGTCTGGCTTGACCAGACAATCCAGTATTTTGCTTGTATTCTACTGGATCATCCAGTCAAGCTGGATGATGACAAGGCGGAGGTTTGAGATTCAAGTTTCAAACTATAAATAGGAACTTAGGGCGCATGGGAGAAGTTGTAGATAATAAGTGGTTTCGAGGAAAAGCGTAAAATGCTCCTTGGTGTGGAAGCTGCTCAGGGCGACCTGGAGCAGACAGTGGGCGAGACCCCGGATATTATAAGCCAGATTGCGTATGACCCACATCGTTCTGCCCGGGCTGCTGATGCGCATACAGCTGGCGAGTTACTGGCGTTGGTTCGCCGCCTTAGACAGTCAGATTGAATGAACCCATTGCATATCTCCAATCCCGTCCCAAAATCACCCATTCCGGTATCAATCCGCCCTGACTCTTAGGCCGTAACTACGGTTACGCCAGAAGAGTCAGAACGAATTGCTATTCGCAATGGAGCAATTTTGGAATCGGGAGCGAGATATGCAATGGGTTCATTAGATGGATTGCAGGGTTGACGCTCCTCTGGCGATTCGGTAGGATACTACTTGTAAGTTAGCACTCTCATACCTTAAGTGCTAACAATTTGAAATCATTGTTTAAACGGAGGTTCATCTTATATGGCAGTACCTATTCAGCCGCTGGCCGACTACGTAGTCGCGCAGCAGGAAGAGGCAGAGTCCAAGACCGCAAGCGGTCTGTATATCCCGGGGGGCGCCCAGGAAAAGCCAAAAGTAGCTAAGGTTTTGGCCGTAGGTCCCGCAGTAAAAAGCGTGAAGATTGGCGACCGTATTGTCTACGGCGGCTACAGCAACACAGATGTAAAAATGGACACCCAGACTTACATGCTGGTCAAGGAAGAAAACATTTACGCAACAGTTAAATAACGGCTCATTGGAGCCATCATCCCCAACTTGATTGGGGATCCAGTAAAAATAATTAATACTTAACTGGATTCCGGGTCAAGCCCGGAATGACACGGAAAGGGAATATCAATGGCAAAAAAAGTATTTTATGACGAAGACGCACGCAGACGCGTACTGGGCGGGGCCCAGATCTTGTACAACGCAGTTAAAACAACCATGGGTCCCAAGGGCCGTAACGTGGTCATTAGCAAAGGGTACGGCAGTCCCACGGTCACGCACGACGGCGTAACCGTTGCCAAGGGCGTAGAAATCGCCGATGAAGATGACGAGACCCTAGGCTACAAAGTCGGAGCTGAACTTATTAAGCAAGCCGCCAGCAAGATGAACGACGTGGCCGGGGATGGCACCACCACGGTAACCGTTCTGACCTACCACATCCTGCACGAGGCCAACAAGCTGATCGCTGCCGGCCACAATCCGATGCTGCTTCGCAAGGGGCTGGAGGCTGCCGCACAGGAGGTTATACGCCAGCTCGGTGGTATGGCCGAGGACATCAAGGCCAACAAACAACGCGTAGCAGAGGTTGCTACTATTTCTGCCGGTGACGGGGAGATCGGCAATCTGATTGCCGACGTCATAGACAAGGTTGGCAAAGACGGTGTGGTCACGGTAGAAGAAGGCCAGGGGTTGGCGCTGGAGAGCGAAGTCGTAGAGGGCTTTACGTTTGACAAGGGCTACGTCAGCGCCCTGATGGTAACCGACGCCGCTCGCATGGAAGCAGTTTCAGAGAAACCGGCAATCGTCGTAACCGACAAAAAGATCAGTTCTATCCAGGAGTTCCTGCCGCTGCTGGAAAAACTGGCTCAATCCGGCAAGAAAGAATTGGTGTTGATTGCCGAGGACGTGGATGGAGAGGCCCTTGGTACTTTTGTACTGAACAAGCTCAAAGGCGTGTTCAGCACCATTGCCATCAAAGCACCGGCCTTTGGTGATCGCCGCAAAGACGTTTTGGAAGACATTGCTATCCTGACTGGAGCCCAAGTCATTTCCGACGACCGCGGCATGACCTTTGAAAATGTCGACCTGGATGTAGTCGGTTCGGCCCGCAAGGTCATCGTGGCTCAGGACAGTACGACCATTATTGAAGGCGCTGGTTCTGAATCTGAGGTAGCTGCCCGAATTGCCCAGATTAAGCAACACGCCGTTGCTGCCTCCAGCGAATACGACAAAGAAAACTTTGACAAGCGGCAGGCTGCCCTGAGCGGTAAGGTTGCGGTCATAAAAGTCGGCGGCGCCACAGAGACAGAGATCGAGGAAAAGAAATTCCGTGTCGATGACGCCGTAGCAGCTGTCAAAGCAGCGCTGGACGAAGGCATTGTCCCGGGCGGCGGTGTGACCCTGGTCAACCTAGTAGCTGCAATTGGCTCAGATGGAGAGTTTGAGAAAGTCGCTAAGGCGTCATTATCCGATCCTTGGGCAGGTCCCTCGTATGTTGCTGGCGTCAACATATTGAAGAGTGCCCTCGAACAACCTTTCAGGATCCTTTTGACAAACGCTGGTCTAAATGCCGACGAGTGGCTGCCGCAAGTCAAAGCGGCCAAGCCCGGCCAAGGTGTGGATGTAAATGCTCCCACCAAGCTGGTAGACATGAAGTCCGCTGGTGTGGTTGACCCTGCCCGGGTGACCAAAGAGGCTGTGCTCAACGCGGTATCAATTGCCGGCACCAGCATGACCATGGGCGCTCTGGTGGTAGACGTACCAGAAAAGGAAGCTGCCGCGCCAATGGGCGGTGGCGGGATGCCGGGGATGATGGGAATGTAAGGTAATGATGAAACCGGGATAGGTTTCCTCATCGCGCCGGCAAAATGAAACATTTTGTCGGGCTGCTCCTTCCTGAATTCTGATCAAAAACTCTGAAGTAAATCCAGAATTTTTGAAATTAAAATGGCGAGAATCCTTCTCGCCATTTGGCTGGCTGAAAACAAAAATCCGGAATGAATCCGGATTTTTGTCTGATTAGTCATAGCAGGGGAAGCCGTTGAGAGCTACTCTTTCCTGAAAGGTAACCTGTTAGCCGCCGTCATGCCGGACTTGATCCGGCATCCAGCCAATAAGGATGTTCTTATACTCTGTTGAGTTCTGAATAGCTTTCAAAAAAGTAGTGGCCTCCGGCTCCAGAAGCCAGACGCGATTCAGGGTCCGATAAAACCTGTTTCATAGATTAGACCTCTTTCCAAACCCCCGTGTCCTGCAACACCATTTGAGGGCAAGCTACCAGCTTTTTGGTCTGAAAGGTAGCTACGGCTACCTTTGCAGCCCAAGAAAACTGCTATCTTACTCCTCAAACGGTGTTTCGGATTCTCCCGGGGGTTTGGAAAGAGGTCTATTGTCGTGAAGGAACCTATCCGGCTCCCTCATTACTATTGTTGCGGGTTTGGCCAGTTTGTAGTATTGTTACAGATGAAATACGGGAGAAGCTGCAATGGCTTTATTTAATCGCAATAACAGAACCAACGTTCCGGCAGAAATCCAGGAATACTACCAGACTGAACGGCGCGAGCGCGCCGGTATTGCCTGGCTCCTGGCCCTTGGCACATTGGTGGTAACCATCCTGCTGACCGCAGGCATCTTCTTTGCGGGCCGCTGGACTTACCGCAAGGTCGCCGGGGACGACAACAAACCGCCTTCCTCCCAGGTAGCCCAGAACCAAAACCAGCAGGACGAACAGCAACCTGTCCAAACCCCTGATAACTCTACTGAACAGACAGAGGAAGAAAAGCGGGCCGAAGAAGAGCGTCAAGCAGCGGAAGAACGCAAGGCCGAGGAGGCTAAGAAGGCTGAAGAAGAACGAAAAGCCACTGCTGCCCGCGAGGCAGAGCAGACCCGCAAAGAAGCTGAACGCAAAGCCGATGAGGAAGAAGCCGCCCGCCGCCGCTCGGCAGCAGCCAATCAGCGGGTTGCAGGCGCAAACAACGCCATTCCTAACACCGGTCCCGGCAGCATGGTAGCGATCTTTTTATCAGTCAGCATCCTGGCTTACCTCTTGCACCGTCTGTACGCAGCCAAATCCGCCCGGTAGACTATGCAGGATTTCAGCTCCAGGAAATTTTTGTTTCCTTTATCGTAGACGATTTTGGCGATGAGGTCGCCACTCCCTTTCCGGTGATAGTAGAGGGACTGGGGGTAAAGTACTAGCGAGCCACTTATCTGGTTCTACTGCTGCTGTTTGCTCTGCTGCTGGGTGAAGTAGTTTATTTCGTTTACGATGTCCAGAAGGGCCTGAGCCTGAGCTTTTTCATCTTTGATCTTTTGAGCTGCCTCGTAGGCGTCTTTGATCTTGCTGGAATCATCCGTAGCCTGGATCATCATCATGGTGGTGCGGAAGCGTTCCTCTGGAGTTTGATCCAGATGATCAACAAGCGGGGAAAGGTGCTGCAGGGCTTGCTGCTTGATGTTGATCAGGTCATCTGCCGTTGCTGGTCCCCCTGGTGCTGGCGCGGTGGTGGCTGCTGCGGGTGCCGCAGAATCATCCGTGCTGGGCGCTGACGCAGTCAAATTGCCGGGAAGGTTGGATGAGCCCGGTAGTTCCATGGTTTGATCTGCCGAAGCGTCTAACGTGGCACTTGGCATAGGGTCTGGCGGCGTGAAGGCCGGTACACCCGTGTCGGCCTGCGGCGCAGCATTGTCGTTTTGCTGTTGGTCTTGTTGCTGATCGTCGTTTCGTCCAAACATATCCCACCCTCTTGATTAGTACCTGCCAATTGATAGATAGTATATAGCATACCGGCAAGTGGAGGCAAAAAAAGGAGAATAATTTGAGCACAACATTGGATGACCTAAAGGCAATTCACGCGCGCGACGCCCAGGACGCGCTGGGGATTACCGAAAAGCAGTGGCAGCAGTATAAGCATGACTTCAATTTCCATTGGGAGCCGCCAAACCGGGTGCATAAAATTGTAGTTGCCGGGATGGGCGGTTCGGGCCTGGCGGCAAAAATGGTCAAAAGTTGGCCGGCACCCCCTGTGCACTACGACGTGGTCCAGAACTACGACCTACCCGAATACGCAGATCAGTTCACGCTACTGATTTGTTCCAGCTATTCTGGAAATACGGAGGAAACCCTGTCAGTTCTGGAGCAGGCGATGAGCCGCCCGGAAGACATACGGCCAATGGTAGTAGTGGTGGCCTCTGGCGGCAAGCTGCTGGCGGCCGCGCAGGCCCAAAATTTGCCTTTTGTACAACTGCCGGGCGGTTTTCCGCAGCGGATGACACTTGGCTACCAGATGCGCGCGCTTCTGGAAATCCTGGAACAGACGGGTGTGCTGGCCGGTATGATGGGGCAGCTTGATGACGCTGCCGACTGGTTGCATGAACATATGGATGACTGGCTGCCGGTCGTACCAGCTGCCAAAAACCCAGCCAAGCAGCTGGCCCTGGAACTCATGGGCAAGTCGCCAGTTATGTATGCTGGGCCACGGCTGTTCCCGGTCGCCTATAAGTGGAAGATCAACTTCAACGAAAACGCCAAAAACGTAGCCTGGTGCGGTGAGCTGCCAGAGTTCAGCCACAATGAGTTTCTGGGGTGGACCAGCCACCCTACGGAAAAGCCCTACGCCGTTATAGACCTGCGCAGTAACTTCGAACACGAGCGGGTCCAGAAGCGGTTTGAAATAACCGAACGACTGCTGTCCGGCAAACGGCCGGCAGCCCATGTCGTGCAGGCACAGGGTGACAATTTGATTAAGCAGCTGCTGTGGACTACAACGTTCGGGGATTTTGTCAGTTTGTACCTGGCACTGCTGAACGGACTCAACCCCAGTCCGGTCGACCTTATTGAAAAATTCAAGGCGGCAATGGCTGAGTAGCGAAATATGACACATTTTGCGACCCTTGCTCAAGTACAAAAACTAGGCACTATACTAGGAGTTTGGGCACATCCCGATGACGAATCTGTCCTGACTGGCGGCTTGATGGCAGCAGCAATCCAAAACGGTCAGACAGTGGCCTGTATTACGGCAACCAAAGGCGAAGCCGGTACTCAGGATCCTGTAAAGTGGCCTCTGGCGACCTTGGGCAAAGTACGCGCCCAGGAATTAGAAAATGCTCTTCGCATCCTGGGTGTTGCGCACCACCACTGGCTGGATTATACCGACGGCGGGTGCGCCAGCATTTCAGACCAAGCGGCAGTCCGGCATATACTGCCGATAATTGAGCAGTACCAGCCAGACACTATTTTGACTTTTGCGCCAGACGGCTTTAGCGGACACGACGACCACCGGGCCGTGTCCCGCTGGGCCCGGTTGGCGGCGGAGCAGGCAAGTAAACGTCCCGCAATCTATCGCTGCGTGACGCTTAATACAGAAGAAGGCTACCAAAAGTACTTTAAGGTCTGGGACGAAAAGTTAAATGTCTACTTTAATGTAGATACACCTAAGCTGTATAAACAAGCCGAGTGCGACCTGGTCTTTCAGCTGCCCGCGGATATCCTGGATAAAAAGTACCAGGCCGTAGAGGCCATGCCTTCACAAATGGAGCAACTCTTCCAGGTATTGGGCGCAGATTTTGTCCGGCAGATGCTGGCCGAGGAATGCCTCGTTCGCGGCTAGCGGTTTCTCCTCACATACTTGACGCCGCCTGGTTGTCCGGGGCGGGAAACTTCAATGCCTCCTACTATGTCAGCTAGTGCCGCCTGTACGGCAGCGTCCTGCTGGCCGGGCTGCCTGGACCCCTCGGCCGCTGAAACTCTGCGTATAGTGCGGCCGCCTGACTGTTTGGCCGCAATTTCCTGCCGGCCAAAGAGCTCGTCGTTCAGTGCAACACTTGCATTAAAGGCGTCTGCTGCTGCTTTTTGCGCGTCTAGTTTTGCCACTTTTTCCGGGGTGTAGGTAGGGGTGTAGGGTTTGTGGCGTGAAGGTGGAGTTGAACGAGTATCTGGCGCCGGCTGGCCGGGCTCACCCCTTGCAGGAACGACTCTGACGTCACCTTCAGCAATGACCGGGGTGCCTTCTTGTACTACTGTTTCCTCTGCGGCAGTGTCCGCAGCTCTGTCGCCTGGGCGGCGACTACCGATATTGACGTCGCCGGTGGCTATTATTCCTGTGTTATGGACCCTGGTTCCGTCAGGGTTTTCAATACGAATACGTGCCCCTTTGGAGGCAATATCGCCGACGTTGCGGGCTATACCCGTAAGAGGGGCTAGGGCCGCTTCGACGATCCCAGGTATTGCTTCCGTTGCCGCCTGTGCCCCGGCCCGAAGTCGACCGACAGCCGCCTCTTCTTGGGGTGTCAGCAGAATCCTATTACCGCCGGCAATCACGCCATCAATCACGACGATAGAGGGATTTCCTGGCGAGTCTGCGCTGTTGTGACCTGGTTGTCCTTCGCCTGTCGGTGCGTTCATTTTTACCCTCAAAGGAATTACTTTTGTATAAAATTATACTAACATATGCACCGTCAAATGTCAATAGAGGCGTAGAGAGAGGTGACCCGGAGTAATTACATTAGATGCGGTGTTCTTTGACGCCGATTAAATAGCCTATGTAGCTAAAGACCAAATGCATGCCAAACCATGCGGCAAGCACCCAGATGTATGTGCCGAATGATAAGATGGCAATAGGCAGGCTGAAAATAATGCCCCCGATGATATAGTCTATTTGGTCAAACGGAAACCAGCTTTTACCCGGAGCTATACCGCGCTGGCGCTTGAAAAAGCTTTCTACAGCATCTGCCACCAGAGCACCGACAGCAAAGAGCGGGCCCAGCAGCCAAATACTTGCTGGCCGATAATCAATCCAGCTGTGTTCCAGAATGAACAGATTACGGGTGAAGAGGTATTTTTGCAGGGCAATGACGGCTGTGGCAGCTGCAGCGCCGATGACTAATCCCCGCCAGGATTTGTTGGCACCAAACAGGCGGTGCCCCCTGTAGGTTCTGCCGAAATCCATCGGCGCGTTCCACTTTTTAAGAAAAGGGAGCTTAGAACCAAAGACCGGAACCATATTGGCTATTCCGGCCGGCAGGAAGAACCAGAGGGCAGATAAAATACTATCCACGTTTGCTCCTTATTTTTTTTCGCAGGCGGTTGAGTTTGGGGTAGAGCAGGGCACGCATTGTAGGCCGGCCGGTCATAGGTATGCCGTTGTCCAGGAGCTTTAGCAAGGTATCACGGGTGGGCTTTTCTGACACCGAGGTGTAGGTGGAGCCAAGTCCCTGGAAGCCATGGGCGTCACTGCTGGCGGCACCAATTTTGGCATTGACCCGTGTCCAGACCACTGCCTGTTCGCTCTTGTTCTGGAAGAATGCCCGGCCGTTACAGATTTCTATAATATCTACGAAGTCGACAATCTCATCCAGGACGGCCGGGTGTATGCCTTTTCGGATGGTTTCAAAGGGATGGGGTATGTAGACAATGCCGTCCTGTTCCTTGATCTGTTTAATGGTTTCCTGCGGCGTGAGGCCGGGCCGGATAAGTTCTTTCAGAAAGAGGCCCACAACCTCGCCGGCAGTGGTCATGATCTCTTCACCGACGATGATGGCGTCGCCCAACTTTTCTTTCAGTGCCATTGCAAAGTCTATGCGGTTGTGGTCGGTAATGGCGATGGCATCCAACAGTTTTGCGCTAAGCGCCCGGTGATACTGATCGGCAGTGATGCCGCCATCCGGCGAAGCTATAGAATGCGTGTGTAGGTCGACCTTAATCATTCTTCTACCTTAGCCGCCGCAGTATGTTTTGTAATCTTTCGCCGGCGGTCAGCCAGGTGAGCACCGCAATGGCTCCCACGAACTGTAGCAGCCACCCGCTCAGCAGCCCCAGGACAAGCAGGGCCATCCGGACTTCAAATCGCATCAGGCCGCTGCGAAAAGTTTGGTTCATTGTATGCTTGTTCTTGGAATGGGCGCCAAGGATAGCTTCGCCCCAGGCATTTACGTAGCTCACAAGCACCGATCCACCACAGGCAGCCGCCACAATCGCTGCAACGTGACCAGCGTTTTGGGGTGTGGATGCGCGGCTTACCAAAAAATACGCGATACCGATATACAAAATAATTTCCTTCATGCGATCGGTAGTAGAATCCAGCAGCATACCGGCGGGGCTTGATGTACCTTGCAAGCGAGCCAGCTCACCGTCCAATGTGTCGAAAAGCCCAAAGACTACGAGCAGTAGCGCTGCCCAAAGGACATTACCGTTGGCAATCAGCAGGGCAATGGGGACGTGCATGATAAGCCCAGTGGCCGTAATGCTGTTTGGGCTAAGTCTGCCACCTGATAGTCTGTCCAGCACGGCAGCTACGGGGTGCATGATGTGCCTAACACTTTTTTTACATGCGTCCAGCAGGCTGTTTGTAAACTTCATTACCCACCATTATATAGGAGGCCCCGAAAAATCCATGCCATAGTGTTGCTGCTGGCTTTTGCGGCCGGTCAATGTTTATTCCGTCTGGAGGATACTCGTGTTCACTTAACGATCCCAAGAGCCTATAATAAAATTATGCATCTGCTGCGGCATATGCCTCCCGAGATTGGTCCCGGGGGAGTGCAACACAAAGATTTTGATAGGTATCTGGAGTGGGCAGTGGAGTTACCTAAGCCCAGCCAACGGCTGCCGGAGATTGCCGAACGCCTGGGGTATGGTGAGATGGAGCCCCATCCTCTGGGATTTCGGCCATATCGTTTATCGCCGCCTGCTGGCCCGGCCGGCCCTTACGGAGAGGACTTCAATAATTTCCAAATTACTGGACAGGTATATCCGCCTGGCGTGGAACAGTCGAACGGCGCCCACACTCATATGTTTATCTCACGATCTGGCGTGGCAGAAGGTACGGTTATCAACCATCGGTACAAATTTGATTGGGCACATACTCCTGGCCCGGACGAAGAAGCTTGGGCGGTCTATACTAGCGGAACGCTGCTGGGCAGAACTATCATCACCCTGTCCGATCGCACGGTTGCGCCACCCCAAATAACCGAGGAGGCGTATGGCACTGGTGGACAGTTTAGTATTCGGTCGGGGACAGAATTTCACAGTGTTAGAGTCCTTGGCGAAGGGGCTGTCACGATATTTCTGAGAAGTGCAACGGACTGCGGTGATCCCCGGTATCTTTTGGGCGTCAAGCAGTACGGTTTCATTGTACAGCCCCAAGACCATCCGGCACCCCCTGACAGTTACTAGTGTCTATCTAGGGCAGGGGGCTGATACAATAAGCGTATGGCCAAAAAGAGAGCACGGGAGTTGCCGACGCCTACCTATAGGCGAGTATTCTTGGCATTGCTCGTGTCCAACGGGGTGAGCATCTTATTTTTTACTTTACGTTCGGCAGAGTCCCAGACTAGCCGATACTGGTTTCTTCTGTGGAATCTTTTTCTGGCCTGGCTGCCGCTTGGCTTTGCCTGGTACCTCAAGAATCGCTTGCGTTTCACGGTCTGGCTGACCTGGCAAAATATAGGGCTCACCTTGCTGTGGCTGGGTTTTTTGCCGAATAGTTTTTACCTCGTAAGTGATCTCATTCATCTGCACGAAACAGGGGAGGTGAGTTTGCTGTACGACGTGGTGATGTTCTTCTCTTTCATATTTAATGCTTATATTGCCGGGTTTATGAGCCTGTTTCTGGTGCACCGGGAACTGCTGCGCCGAATGGTGTACGAAAGGGCGCATATGGTTGTGGGCACGGTGCTGCTACTCTGCAGTTTTGCTATTTACCTGGGCCGCAGCCTGCGCTGGAACAGCTGGGACGTGCTGGTTAACCCGGCGGGGCTGCTTTTTGACGTGTCGGACCGGTTTGTGAATCCCGGTTCTCATCCGCAGACATTTGTTACCACGCTGACATTTTTTGTGGTGCTTGGCAGTATGTATTTTGTTATCTGGGAACTGGTTCGGGCGCTGAGGGCAGATAACAGGTAGATTTCTTTCCTGAACAGAGGTAGAATACGTGTAATGAAAGAGGAACTTACCAAAGCTGTTGCCGGTGCTTGCAAAGAATTGTTTGACGTTGATGTGCAGATTGAATTAACGCGTCCGGATGAACAGTTCGGCGACTATGCCACCAACGTGGCGCTACAACTGGGCAAAAAACTGGGCAAAAACCCCCGTGAAATCGGTGAATCTTTGGCAGAAAAGCTACGCCAACAGTTGGCGGACAGCGTGAGCCAAGTGAGTGTAGCCGGTCCTGGTTTTCTAAATATAAAGCTCACTGATAGTGCGCTCGCCGAACAGGGCTTGGCGGCTTCTGTTTCAAGGCCGCAGATCTACAAAGACAAGGTCGTGGTGGCCGAATATTCCGACCCAAGCGCCTTCAAGGTTCTGCATGCCGGGCACTTGTACACCAGCGTTGTTGGCGATGCTATCGCTAACCTGATAGAAGCGGCTGGCGGCACGGTTCATCGCGTCAACTTTGGCGGCGACGTGGGGTTGCATGTGGGCAAAACAATGTGGGCAATAGTGCGGGAACTAGCCGGTGAGCACCCGGAAAAACTGGGCGGCATACCCGCTGATTCCCGGGCGGACTGGATGTCTGCCCGCTACGTAGAGGGTACTAACGCTTACGAAGACGACGAGTCCAACCAGGCCGCCATAGCGCACATAAATAAACGTGTTTACCAGGTCGTTGCCGACGACGATCATGATTCGCCGCTTGGCCAACTCTATTGGACGTGCCGGCAATGGAGCTACGATTACTTTGACGCTTTTTATGCCCGGATTGGCAGCCACTTTGAAAAGTATTACCCAGAGAGCATCACCGGCCCGGTGGGCGTAAAGGTGGTGCGAGAGCAGTTGGCAAAAGGGGTGTATGAAGAAAGCGATGGCGCGATTGTTTTCAAGGGCGAGCCGTACGGGCTGCACACCCGGGTGTTTATAAATTCTCAGGGGCTGCCGACATACGAAGCCAAGGACGTTGGGCTGAGCATGATGAAATGGGAAGAATACCATTTTGATCGCTCGATTATCATCACCGATAACGCTCAGGCGCAGTACATGGAGGTGGTAATCAAGAGCATTGAGCAGTTTGCCCCAGAGTTGGCACGGGGCACAACACACCTGACGCATGGCCGGGTAAAACTGGCCGGCGGTATGAAGATGAGTTCGCGCAAGGGCAACATTGTTCGTGCGGTAGATGTGCTGGAAGCCGCCTACGCAGCGAGCAAAAAAGCCGGGTTTGATAACCAACCGGCAGCCTTGGGCGCGGTGAAATATGCCTTTATCCGGTCGCGCCTGGGGTCGGACATTGTGTACGACCCAGAGGAGTCGGTCAGCCTGGAGGGCAATTCCGGCCCCTATATTCAGTATGCCCATGCCCGGGCCCGCTCAATCCTGGCCAAAACTTCTTTACAAGGTTCAACCTTGAAACAAGGCTCAACACTGGAAGTGGGAGAGCGCAGCTTGCTCCGCAAAATTGGCGAATACCCGGAGGTGTTTGAAAAAGCAACAACCGAACTCATGCCGCACCATATCTGCACCTATTTGTATGAACTTGCCCAGGCCTTTAACCGCTTTTATGAAAAGAACCGTGTTATAGACGATCCGCGTGAAGCCGTTCGTTTGGGCCTGGTGCAGGCCTATGCTGACACACTGAAGGACGGCCTTGGCCTGCTGGGCATTCACGCCCCGGACAAAATGTAATAGGCGCTGACGCATTTATACCTGGCGTGGGTGGTGTACAATCAAACTCTAACCAAGGATTGTTATGTTAGAAACTGCGCATGAGCTTATTAAACGGGCGGCAAAACGGCTGAAACTATCGGACGGGGACATAGAACTTTTACTCAAGGCCGATGCCGAACATGCTTTTGACATCACCCTAAGTACAGGCAAGGTGCATAAGGCCTACCGCGTCCAGCACAACAATGCTCTGGGGCCGTACAAAGGCGGCATTCGGTTCCATCCTGGGGTCAATCTGGAGGAGGTACGGGCGCTGGCAACCCTCATGTCACTTAAAACGGCGGTAGTTGGTTTGCCGCTGGGCGGCGGCAAGGGCGGTGTAGCCGTTAATCCAAAGGACTTATCGGCAGAAGAGCTGGAGGAACTCTCCCGAAAATACGCTGCTCACCTGGCACCGCACATTGGGCCGGACAAGGACGTACCGGCACCGGACGTCAATACCAACGCCACCATCATGGACTGGATGGTGGATGAGTTTGAAAAACAAACCGGGGATACCACTCACGCCAGCTTTACGGGTAAGTCTTTGGCCAACGGCGGGTCACTGGGCCGGGAAGCTGCTACCGGCCGCGGCGGTGTCATAGCGCTGCGCGAGGTGCTGAAACGACTTGGAAAAAACCAGGTAACGGTGGCAGTCCAGGGGTTTGGTAACGTGGGGTCGTTCTTTACAACTATTGCCGGGGATGAACAGCCCGCCTGGCGGCTGGTGGCTGCGACCGATTCTACCGGCGGTCCTTTTAGCTTGGGCGGTCTGAAAGCCTCAGAAATTGCACAATACAAACAAACCACTGGTCCCCTGGGAGAATTCCAGGCCCGAGGTGTGAGGACCATCACAAACGAGGAGCTTTTAAGTCTGGATGTGGACGTGCTGGTGCTGGCTGGCCTGGGGGACGTAGTGGATGAAACTAATGTGGCAGAAGTAAAAGCCAGGATTATTCTGGAACTGGCCAACGGACCGGTGCATGACAGGGCGGCCGAACAGTTTACCAAACAAGGGGTGGTCATTATCCCGGATGTGCTTGCTAACGCCGGCGGTGTTATTGTCAGTTACCTGGAATGGCTGCAGAACAAAAGCGGCGAACAGTGGAGCGAAAAAAAGGTGCATGCTGAGCTGGAGCGCTACATGGTCCCGGCCATTACCCAGGCGTATGACTATGCCGAACAGGAGCACGTTTCCCTGAAAGAAGCCGCTTTTACTCTAGCCCTGAAACGCATCCTCGCATCCTCCTGAATACAGCCCTGAACTAAAGACGAACAAAATCTACTACTTATGTGTCCGGCCGGACACATAAGTGTGATTTTTCGCAGGATCTACCGAAGGCATTTTGCATTTTGCCGTATACTAATTAGGTTAGGAGATTTTGTATGGCAGAGGAAAAGACGCACCAAACCGATAGTCCGATTGTTCGGGCGGCAAAGTCCGGTGGAGCTAAAGGCGCGGCTACGGCCCGGCGCCATTTATTAGAGCGATTAGGCTTAGACAAACATATGAGCGGGTTCATGGATTTTGTCCGCGAACAGGGCGTCATTGGCTTGGCGGTTGGACTGGTGCTGGGCGTGCAGGTCAAGGCCGTGGTGGATCAGTTGGTGGCCAGTTTTGTTAATCCGGTTATTGGTCTGTTGCTGCCTGGAAAGGGTGGTTTGGCAGAAAAAACTTTTACGCTATCGGTGCTAGGCAAGGAGGCGGAGTTTGCTTATGGGGCATTCATTGCCGTGATGATCAGTTTTGTGACCGTTGCGGCTGTGGTGTATTTTGCCATAAAAGGTCTGAAACTAGATAAGCTGGACAAGAAAAAAGAAAAGGCTTAGGGGCGTATGCAAATATCGGAAGACGAATGGAAAAAGAAATTAACACCGCAGCAGTACGAGGTCTTACGAAAAAAGGGGACAGAGACGCCTTTTACCGGAAAGCTGCTGGACAACAAAAAAACGGGTGAATATACCTGTGCGGCCTGCGGCAGCGTAGTATTCAAAAGTGACGCTAAATATGACTCTCATGTTCCGGGCCTGGAAGGCTGGCCGAGTTTTTCTGATGTGGCTAAAAGCGACGCAGTGGAGCTGAAGCCGGACAACAGCCATGGCATGCAACGTATAGAAGTCGTCTGCAAAACCTGCGGCAGCCACCTGGGCCACCTGTTCGATGACGAAACTTCACCTACCAACCAGCACTACTGCATCAATTCTATGGCACTAGCCTTCAACCCAAAAAGCGAGTGACACAAAATAACACCTATAGAAGACAGTCTTCTATGACCCTTCTATGACCAAATAATACCTACAGAGGACAATTCTCTAAGATCCTGGATGAGTTCTAAGAAGCTTCATTCTCTTGTGAGACTCCTAGATCCCTCAGGGCAGTAAGGTCGTCATCTATAGAAAGCATCACTCCTGCGGCGGTGACTTCGTCAAGTTCAACTTGGCCGCCAGCAATGGCGTCACGATATGCTTTGAGGCAGAGGGCAAGATCCCCGGGTGTTAAGAAAATAGTGGCAGGCCCGTCTTTTGGTGGTTGAGTCTCAAGATCGGGGATAGGGGGTAGACCATAGGCACCCCCAATAAGCCCCATGCCATCCAGAGCCCTACTGGTATGCCCCGAGTCACCAGGCCGAATGTCCTCCCATGCTCTGATACTGTGGTCCAAAGCTTCATGAACCATTACAGGATCGTCCATTGCTTCGATAACAAGGAAGCCTTCTTTGCTAAGTTGCATATATTTATTTTAACATTCTTATGCGCATTAGTCAAATTAACCGAAATAATAGATAGCTGGCACGGATCAAAATAGTGGATCTGCTACAGAGCGAAGAATTCTTCCATGGTTTGATTGGTGCGGTGGAGTTCGGTGGCTAGTTCTTTGCCTACAAAGCGCAGATGCCAGGGTTCGTAGTTGTAGCCGGTGATGGCTTGTTTACCTTTAAGGTAGCGGATGGTAAAACCGTATTGGTGGGCGTGGGCGGCAATCCATTTGCCCTCCGGGGTGGCGCCAAAGCATTCTTCCAGTTCGCAGGTGCGGCTGGCAGCACCCAGGTCCAGGGCCAAGCCGGTTTGGTGTTCGCTGGTGCCGGGTTTGGCGCTGACTTTATCTGCCTCTGCCTGTCCGAGCTGGCGGACGTTTTGGTCATAAACCATGACCTGCAGGCTGTATGAGCGATAGCCGCTCACCAGCAGCAGATTCAATTTCTCTTTTTTTGCGGCCGTGACCAGGGCTTCCAGATCGGGAACGACCTTCTTACTAACCTTACTTTCGTCGCCGCCGGTTCGGACGGGAATATTTGCCGTCGTGAGGTCGGATGGTGCGTACCCGGCAGGCAAGGGGCGTTTTTTGTTTACCACCCACCAGAGGCTGCCCGCCTGGTTGGTAGAGTGCTTGGTTTTGTCAAAGGTTTTGGCTGCCGTGCCGGGCGGGTCTGAGTCAGACTGTCCGGTTTTATCTGATTGGCTGCGCCTAAACACTTGCACACCTACGCCCAGGATGGCCAGGAGGATGAAGAGGGCAAGGATTTTTTGGCTAAAACGCATTTCCAGTAGTATAACCTACTCGGGCTTGCTACCATGATCCTAAATGACCAACGGAAAAAACCTACCCGGCAGTGCTATGTCCTACGATCTGCATGTTGTAGAGCAAGGTACGGGACGGCCGGTTATCTTACTGCACGGAATTGTATCCACACATCGCTATTGGGAAGAAATTGTGGGTCTTTTGGCCGATAAGCGGAAGCTTATTACCCCGGACCTTTTAGGCTTTGGGGAGTCACCCAAGCCGCGCAAAGGGGTTTATGATCTTGACCAGTACATTGCCTGCCTGGAGCAGACGTTTAAACAGTACCACTTTAGCGAGCCGCCTCTTCTGGTAGGACATTCTATGGGAGCAATCATTGCCTTGCGCTGGACCCTCCTGCACCCGGAGAAGTTTTCCGGGCTGGTGCTGTGCAGCCCGGTCTTTTTGGAAGAGTCGCGCTTTTACCAGCAGATTGCATCTATCCCGCTTGAAGGGCGTTTGCTGGCAAGTAAGTTTTGGGCTAAGACCGTTTCTTTGGCCTTTGGACGTGCCGGACTTTTCCCTTCGCGAGTAGCGGTGCGCCTGGTGCGGAGGTGGCCGCGCCATGTTATGGAGGACGCCACGCAGCATCGCTACTATGTATTCCGCAAGCTGTTGAAGAACAAGCATTTCATGGATAAAGTGCTGGATGATTTGCGGCACCTTAATCTGCCCCTGACTATTCTTATTGGCAAGCGTGATCCTACCTCTCACCATGCCCTTGATAAAGCCCGGGAGGTCTGCCAGGCCAACGGCGCTTGCGTGATCCAGGTGCTGGATACTGGACACCAGCTGCCGCTTGAACAGCCGGCAGCAGTAGCCGAAGTAATCCTGAAAATGGGTTCTACCTTTCGCACTTGAAAGGTGGCCTGGGATGGGGTCTAATGGACTTAATGGTTTATGCGCCTCCCAAAACCCATCTATCTCTGGATGACCGGTTGCAGTGGTACCTGCTTCTGTTTTTGCGTGTTTCAGTGATTGGTGGTATGGGTTTGTCTGCGTACTACCACGAATGGGGCGCTTTTTTGTATTCGGTACTGGCACTTGCGCTAATGTTCTTGCCGGAGTTGATAAAATCCCGGGCCAGGCTGCGTTTACCTATTGAGTTTGATGTAGTGTTGGTTATCTTTATGTATGCCAGTGTTTTTTTGGGCAAGGCTGGTGCGGCCTATGAACGTTTTTGGTGGTGGGACGGGGCACTGCACACTGGTGCGGGCTTTATACTGGCTTATATTGGTTTTCTTGTGCTCTACATTAAGGTAGGGCAAAAACAGCTTCAGGCGAGCAGGCTGCTGATTGGCCTCATGATTTTTAGCGTGGCTCTGGCGTTTGGGGCGCTCTGGGAGATCTATGAGTTTGGGTATGACATACTGTTCAATGGCAATGCCCAACGCGGGAGCTTGCACGATACCATGTGGGATTTGATAGTTGATGGTATTGGTGCGTTAGTCATGGCCCGCATTGGCATTGGTATCATCTTTGACAAGCCAAGAGGTTTCATAGCCCGGCTGACCAAAAGTTTTGTAAAAGCTAACCCACACTTAGGGGGAACAGATCATGATTGACAGAAACGCCATACCAACCAGGCTGTTGTGGGTGGACCTGGAAATGACCGGCCTGGAACCGGCCAAGGACGTGCTGCTGGAGGTGGCGGTCGAGGTAACCGACTTCAACATGAAAACCCTGGCCAGTTACGAGGCGCGCATCAAACAGAAACGCGATGTGGTGGTAGAGCGCATGCAAAAAAACATCTGGTGGCGTGACTTTCCAGAAAATCGCGATGATTTCATCAACCGCCTGGAGGAAGGCAAACCGCTCAAGCAGGTAGAGGCCGAGATGATTGCGCTGATAGAAAAGCATTTCAAGGGTGAGCTGGCGGTCCTGGCTGGTAACTCCATCTACAACGACCGTCTGTTCCTGAAACAGTGGATGCCTTCGCTGGATCTGAAGCTGCACTATCGTATGCTGGATGTCAGCAGCTTTAAGGTGCTGATGCAGGGCAAATACGGCGAGGTGTTTGAGAAGGACTCCACCCACCGCGCCTTTGACGACATTCAGGCCTCAATTGCCGAACTCCAATTCTACTTGGATTGGTTCTCGAAGAAAAGTTGACTAACCTAGTCCGTTTCTGTTATTATGAAGCTATGAACACACCTGTTAACGTCCATGATCTAAAAACCCACTACTCCAAATACCTGGAACAGGTTATGCATGGAGAGGAAATTATTCTTGGTAAACACGGTAAGCCGGTAGCAAAAATTGTGCCGCTACCTCAAAAGTCACGTAAGCCGGGTGCTTTAAAGGGCAGAATCTGGATTGCTGAAGACTTTGACGAGCCATTGACCGACTGGATGACGGCCATTGAGCAAAAGAAACGATGAGATTACTCTTGGACACGCAAGTTTTGCTATGGTGGCTGGGCGAGGACAAGCGCCTTGGCAAACGGGCGGTGCGGGACATCGGAAGCCCAAGCAATCAGATCTTTATTTCACCGCTCAGTGTTTTTGAATGCGCTGCTAAAGAAAGAATCGGCAAGCTACAGGTCTCGACCAGGCAAATTGTTGAACAGCTTACCCTTGAGCATTTTCAAGAGTTACCTTATGATTTCTGGTCGGCGCAAAAACTGGCAGAAGTGCCTTTGCAGGACTGGAAAGATCCATTCGATTTCGCTCTGATGGCTCAGGCTGCAGCTAAAAACCTCGTACTACTTACCGCAGACCACAAAATTTTAGCTGTACGCTGGCCTGAATTGTCGGGTATGGATGCCAGGAGGTAAGGTGGTGGATCATAAAACCGTCGAAGCATATGTATTGAGTATGCCAGGTGCCAAACTGGACTATCCGTTTGGCGAAGGCGTAGCCGTGTATAAAGTACATGATCCTTTGAAGCCTTCAGGGCAAGCTAAAATGTTTGCCCTTATTGCCGAAGGCAAGGACCCGGTGCGCATCAGCCTCAAATGCGACCCTGCATTGTCAAAAATTTTGCGTGAAAAGTATACCGAGGTTATGGAGGGCTACCATCTGAACAAAAAACACTGGAATACCGTTGTACTGAGCGGCCAGCTTAGTTGGGAAGAAGTGCAAGGCCTCATCCGCCACAGTTATGATCTTGTCACGGGTCCCGCACTCTAGCTCAATCGTACTATTCCTGACCCACCCGCACTTCTTCACTCCAAAGAGACGCTCCGTGCGACGTCCGCATGGCGGACGTCGGCTTCACACTACGTCAGCCTCTTTGGATGTGAAAGGTGATGTGAAAAGTGCAGGTGGGTCAGGCACTATTCCTCTGGTTCTGCGCCTATGATCAGGCTGGCGTTCTGGTACTGAACCTTTAAGGTCTCTTTGAGGCTGGTACTGGTGGTGGTTTTGTATACAGTGTTCAGGTTGCGCTGGTAGTCGGCAAGAGCGCTTTGGATAAACTCCAGATAGACTTCATCAAAGCGGTTGTTCTGGATGGCCTGGGTAAGCTTGTTGTCGGTTTCCTGGTCCTTACCGGCGCCGAGCTGTTTAGAGCCGATCTTTACGTCTTGCCGCTTCAGTGCGGCTACCAGGCTGACTTCGTCGCTATGCAGGCTGAGCTTGGTGGTCATAGCCAGGTTACGGGCCTGGGTGCCTCGCGCCTCCTTTAAAGCAATATCTGACACGCGAATGAGTTCATGCTGACGTTGCACTACGCCCACGAGCTGGTCTTCGTTGGTCGGCCCTCCGCCAAGCAGCGAAAGGACAATAGTAACTAGTATGGCCAGCACAATTGCAGCGCCAACCACCAGCAATATAAGTTGTTTCCTGGGCAGGTTAAGAAAACCTCTGCCTGGCAGCAGGCTTTTCCTGGGCTGCCCGGTGCCGGGATTCATAATAAAACCATACTGATCAGTATCCGGCTGCATATACCTAAGCATACAAGGAGCATGCAGTAAGGAGCAAGTAAGAGTGTGAGGTGCATAACTGCTTACCCTTGCTACTTTCTATGCGCTCCCTGATACTTATCTCTATGGATGCGGTCGAGGAGGTCAAGAGCCGGCTGGCTATAGAGGACGTTATTAGTGAATACGTCCAGCTCAAACGCGCCGGGCGTAACTACAAGGGCCTCAGCCCTTTTAGCGCCGAAAAAACACCCAGTTTTATGGTCAGTCCGGAAAAGCAGATCTGGCACGACTTCAGTTCGGGCAAGGGCGGGGACATGTTCAGCCTTGTCATGGAGCTGGAGGGCCTGGATTTTAAGGGCGCTTTGGAGCACCTGGCCCGCAAGGCAGGAGTGGACCTGGCACAGTACCAGACCGGCCGCAGTGCAGATTTTGGCAAGGTAAAAGAGCGGCTGTACGAGGCCCATGAACTGGCCGCCAAATTTTACCAGGCGCAGTTCAGGCAGCACAAAACTGCGCTGACATACATATTTGAAAAACGTAAATTTACCAAGGAAGTCGCCCTGGCCTTTCGGCTGGGCTATTCGCCCAATACCGGCACGGCACTGTTGGATTTTTTGCAAAAAAAAGGCTTTACCGAACAGGAGCTGGGTAAGGCCGGCCTGATCACCAAACGCTACCGCGGAGCGGGGGATATGTTTCGCGGCCGGATACAAATTCCGCTGATGGACCCCCAGGGGCGGGTCATCGGCTTTACCGCCCGACTTTTGGTTGATGATCCAGGTGCTCCCAAGTACCTGAATACGCCCCAGACGCTTTTGTATGACAAGGGCCGGCACGTGTATGGATTGCACCTGGCCAAGGAGGACATCAGAAAGTCTGGTTATGTGGTGGTGACAGAGGGTAACCTGGACGTCATCGCCAGTCACCAGGCCGGTATATCGCAAGTAGTGGCTACCGCAGGCACGGCTATGACCGAGATGCACCTGAAGGCCCTGAACCGTTTTACCGGCGACATTCGTCTGGCCTTTGACCAGGACAAGGCCGGCCTAGCGGCCGCCGAGCGGGCGATTCCGCTGGCCGGAAGGGTAGGGGTAACACTGAGTATGATCACCGTACCAGAAGGCAAAGACCCGGACGAACTTATCAAAAAGAACCCCAAGGTCTGGCAAACGGTGATCGAAACCAATCAGTATGCTCTGGACTGGCTCATGGACCGCTATGCTGCCCAACTGGACCTCGGCACTGCTGTAGGCAAGCGTCAGTTCAGCGACGTCACCCTGCGGGTAGTCCGCCAGTTGCCGGATGAGGTGGAGCAGGATCATTATCTGGGCGAGATCGCCAAACGCAGCGGCATTGGCCGCGAAGCACTGGAACAAAAGTTGCGTTCCGGCGGGGCCGCCGACAGCACCCGCCTTAAAAAGCCCAAAGTAGAACATAAACTGGACCCCATGCAGATCGACCGGGCCAAAACCCAAAACCAGTTTCTGTGTCTGATGCTGATGCAGCCAGCTCTGCGGCACTACCTGAAACCTCTTACAACTGACATGTTCAGTGACGACCGGGCACAGCAACTGCTCGGTTTTCTGCAGGAGAACCCCAAGTTCAATGGCGATCACCAGGAGGCCAGTCCCTTGAACGGTATTGCAGATTATGTTAAAATCTTAGGATTACAGTTCGATGAATTATATCGACAGCATGAGCTACTGGAGCTTCGTAACGAAGCCGCTCACTTGCAGGCAAAACTGATAAAACAATACGTCCAAATCAAAAAACAACCTATCACCCGCGCCCTGGCAACCGCCGGGGAGCCGGAACGCACCCGCTTGTTGGAACAAGCCAAAGAACTCGACAAGCTACTCAAAAGACTTTAATAATAAAATAAGTATCGCTGCTTCCCTGAAACAAGCAAATACGGACCGCTAGCGACTTATATATCAACAGAGGAGAAGCCCTATGGCCGAAGAAGATCAGAAGAAAGTAGAGGCAAAGAAAGAACTTTTTGCCAAAGCCAAAAAAGACGGCAAGATAACGCAGCAGGACATCTTTGCCGCCATCCCGGAAACCCCGGAAAACGCCGATATCCTGGACGAGCTGTACACCGAACTGGCTGACGCAAACCTGTCTGTCGTCACACCAAATGAACCAGCTGCGGCATTGTCTGGCGAGTGGGCAGAGGAGGAGGAAGCCGAAGAAGAGGTTGACCTCAGCGAGCAAGTCTACCTGGACGACATCGCCGACGATTCAGTCCGGCTGTATCTGCGCGAAATCGGTAAAATTCCGCTGCTGACTGCCCCGGAGGAGCTGGCCCTGGCCCAGCGCGTGGTAGCCGGTGACAAAAAGGCCAAAGACGAAATGGCCGAGGCCAACATGCGCCTGGTGGTGTCCATTGCAAAAAGGTATGTTGGCCGCGGCCTGGACTTGCTGGATCTTATCCAAGAAGGTAACACTGGTTTGCTTCGTGCCGTCGAAAAGTTCGACCCGGACAAAGGGTTTAAATTCAGCACCTACGCCACCTGGTGGATCCGCCAGGCCATTACCCGCGCCATCGCCGACCAGGCCCGTACTATCCGTATTCCAGTGCACATGGTAGAAACCATCAACAAGCTGCTTCGTACCCAGCGCCGTCTGACACAGGAATTCAACCGCGAACCCACCAACGACGAAATCGCCAAAGAAATGGAGATCGACGTAGAAAAGGTAGAGCACATCATGAAGATCAAGCAGGACATTTCCTCGCTTGACGCTTCAGTGCGTGATGACGAAGAGGACTCTGTGCTGGCAGATTTCATTGAAGATGAGGATACCATTTCACCGGAAGAATCAGCCACTAATCAGCTGCTCAAAGAACATGTCAAAGATATGCTGGGCAGCCTGACCGAACGCGAACAAAAAATCCTCAAACTGCGTTTTGGCCTGGAGGACGGCAAAAGCCACACCCTGGAGGAAGTAGGCCAGGAATTCAGCGTCACCCGCGAGCGAATCCGCCAAATAGAAGCCAAGGCTCTGGCCAAACTGCGCAAGCACAAAGACAGTAAAAAACTCCACGACTATATAAAGTAAGGACCTTTGACCAAAAGCTTGCCAAACAGGCATCAGGTGCTGAACTTGTGAAATAATAGGTCCCAGAATGAACAGAAAAACATTTGGTTCGGTATGGTGGACGCTGCGGCTCCAGGCACGGGTGTCGCGGTGGTTCTTTGCCTGGAAGCTTATTTATAGTACCTATGACGGGGCCAGTTCGATTGCTGTTACCTATGTGGTGGCCAAGCTGATCAGCAGCGTAACGGCGGTCAGTTTTGCCCAAGGGGCGACACGTGATGTCTATGAATGGCTTGGCCTGCTGCTGGCGCTGGAACTGGTTGGAGTAGTGCTGCGAAACGCCAACCGCATGTCAGAAATCCGGTTTCAGCAACAAATGGAACTGGCCACCAACGAACGATTCATGACCAAGGTCTACGATCTCAGTCAGGAGCAGTTTGATGATGAGGCCTTCAACACCAAACTCGGGCGGGCCCGCGACAGTCTGGGGCAGGTGGATAGGCTTTTAGACGAGCTATCGTGGTCCCTTTCGTCGGCGGTTCGGTTTGTGGGGGCGATTAGCGCCATTGCTGTCGTAGCACCAGTGGTCGGCTTTATCATAGCTGCTACTGTCATCCCTATAGCCTTTCTGCGTGCCCGGCAGAATAAAACATACGAGGCGATGTATAAAAAGGTCGAACCGTACGAGCGCGTGGCTTTCCGCACGCGGTGGATGCTGATCGACCCAACCATGATGCCGGAAATCAGGACCCTGAACGCTTTTCGGGACCTGGTGGCGGCTTGGCAAAAGAGCCTCAAAAAATCCCAGGCCATCACATTAGTTACCCATAAGAAAATGATTGCTATTGACGCAGGTACAGAGGTGGTGGAGCCGGTTATTGCGGTAGGCGCCAATGTCTATTTCTTCCGGCTGCTGGCTGCCGGATCACTCGCCCTGGACAGATTTATCTTCCTCAGGGGCCTGCTGGAACAGGCAACCAGCGCCGCCAGTGCCTTGGCCCAGTCCCTGCAGCGTCTGCATGAACTGTCCATCAACCTGCGCAATTTTAGTGAAGTCTATGACACGCCAGCGGCAATTCCGCTCGGCAAAACCAAAGTACAAAGGCCGCTGACTATAGAGTTCCAAAAAGTCGGCTTTACCTATCCCGGCACCGATCAGCCGGTGCTCAAAGACATATCTTTTGTCATTCATCCTGGTAGCAAGCTCGCCCTGGTAGGTGAAAACGGTGCAGGCAAAACAACCCTGATCAAACTCATTCTGCGTCAGTACCTGCCAACAAGCGGAACCATCCTGGTAAACGGCACAGACATTCGGGAGGTTGAACAAAACAGCTACTACCAGGCCATTAGTACGCTTAGCCAGGAATTCCTGACCGTGTACCACCTGCCTATCGAGGACAACCTGAAGCTGGGGCTGCAGCGATCCGTCACACAGCAAGATGTCGAAGAAGCGGCCAGGCTGGCAGGCGCCTATGAGTTTATCAAAAAGCTGAAACACGGTTTCAAGTCACGGCTGGACAGATCATTCGACGACGGAGCAGGGCTTTCGGGCGGGCAACGGCAGCGGCTGGGTGTGGCCCGGGCTTTGCTGCGCGACGGCGACATACTGTTGCTTGATGAACCGACCAGTGCCATTGATGCCAAAGCAGAGTTTGAAATCTTCAACAATATTTATAAATCACAAAAGGACAAAACTACCCTTATAGTGAGTCACCGTTTTAGCACCGTGCGCAAGGCAGAAAAGATTATTGTCCTGGAGAACGGCGAAATAACCGAGTACGGATCGCACGAAGACCTCCTGGCCCACAAAGGCCTGTACAAAGAAATGTTCGAAGCCCAGGCCGAAGGGTATAAGTAGCCATTCACAAAACATCTAGGGGTTTTTAAGTAATACCGTTGACTCTTTGGTATTACTCACTTAGTATAAGTTATATTATGATATATACGGTTTCTATTACTAAAAAAGGCCAAATGACTATTCCAAAAGACGTGCGTGAACGTCTAGGAGTTGATGCTCCTGGAAAAGTTACACTTGATGTAGATATCAAAGGTCGTCTCACGCTGCATAAGCCGGTGGCTATCGAAGACATTAGAACTATTGTCGGCAAACCGGCTGGCAAAAAACCATTCACAGAGCGAGAAAAGCTTATCATCCCTCAGGTCATGAAGAAAAAGAAATATGCTGAGTTCTTCCAAAAAGCTCGTTGATGCCAACATCCTACTTCGTCTTATCCTGCAAGACGACGAACAGCTTTTCCAAAAGGCGCTTCACGTTGTACAGGACGCAGGTCTGGCGACTCTTGTCACTACTCCGATTATTGCTGCGGAAGTCTTGTATGTATTAGGCGGTCGGGGTTATTCAAGAGAACAAAGCGCTCAGGCACTTCTGCTTCTAACGAATCGTGCTAGTTTTTTGGAAGACATTATACTTCAAAAAAGCTTGCAACTTTACGCCGAAACCAGGTTGGATTTCCCGGATTGCTACCTGGCTATCCGTGCGTTAGCGACAAAAGAACAGTTGGAAACATTTGATAAGCCTCTCTTAAAGCTGTATAACCGTCTGAAGGAGAATAGGAACGAGGCCAAAATATGAAGATTATTGGTTTATGCGGCACAAACGGTGCGGGCAAGGGAACGGTGGGCGAGATGCTGGTTGAGCGCCATGGTTTTTTGTTTGTGTCAGTATCTGATTTGCTGCGCGAGGAAGCCCGGCGGCGCGGCCTGCCCGTGGAGCGCGAGGTGCTCAGAACCATCAGTGCCGAGTGGCGCCGGGAGTTCGGGCTGGGTGTGTTGGTAGACAAGGCAAAAGAAGCCTTTGACCGGGCAGGGGACAAGTACAAGGGACTCGTAGTTGATCCCATGCGCAATCCTGGCGAGGCCCAGCACCTCAAGGATCTGGGTGGCGTACTGGTGTGGGTAGATGCCGACCCGCGTGTGCGTTACGGGCGTATTTTTAGCCGCAAGCGCAGCAAGGAAGATGACAAGACATTTGAACAGTTCATGGCCGAAGAACAAGCCGAAATGACCACCCAAGGTGACGCCGCCACCCTGAACATGTCTGCGGTCAAAGGGAAGGCTGATATCTTTCTGGAAAACAACAGTGATGATTTGGAAGCGTTCAAGTCCCAGGCTGAACAGCAATTAGCTTTACTGCTGAATTAAACATAATTACCTTACAGAATATGAACTTTCTAATAGCATAAGGGGCTAAAGTAAGTTACTTTGATTAGGTAATTAAAGGGAGGGGACGAGTATGAAACTACTCAAGTTCAGCCCAGTGGCACGCGCCATTGGGGTTATTAGTGCTGTCACCGTTTTGGTGGGCGGTGTCACGTTTGCGGCGCTGCAAAGTGAGGCAACATTAACAAACAACACACTCTCAGCGCCAGATTCGTCGCTGTTGATCTGGGATGGTGCCGTGTTTGCGGCCACAGCACCCGGGTTTGCCGTAGAAGACCTGGTGCCGGGTGACTGGACAGAAGAAAACTTCTTCTACTTCCAAAACGACAGTGATGCCAACTTAGATGTAAAGGCAGCGGCGTCAGCTCCTACTACACTTGAAGGGATAACCGCCGAAGACGTCAAAGTCAGATTCACCAGCTATGCGCCAGAGTGTGAGGGCGCCAATACTGTAGAGACTACTTTGGCCGAACTGGCACTGGTAGATGGTGACGTTGAGCTACCGTGTAACTCACTGAGCGAAGATGCTACGGGTAACGGAGGCGTGGAAGAAACCGAAGGCAACTACAGCGTATCCTACAAGATTCTTCCGGAAGACGTCACGGATGACGACGTAAACGTCGGTAGTTTTGACTATACCTTCACAGGCACTATAGTCGGTAGCGGCGAAGACGAAGAAAGCTAAACTCCAGGTTAGGCGTCTATGAAACAACGCTACCTCACACGCAGTATTGCGGTGGCCACACTCCTGCTCTTTATTGGGGCAGGGGTGGGGCTGGTAGCGTTTCAGGCCCGGGACGGCAAGTTCCTCAGTGTCCAGACCAGCAGCATGGAACCAAACATTCATAAAGGCGCCCTTGTGGCCGTAACAAATGTTTCTACCGACCGCCTGGTCGCGGGAGATGTCATTACGTTCACAAGTCCGGCTGACAAACGCCAGACTATTACCCATCGAATTATAGGCACCTTGCCCAGTAGGATTGTTGGGGCCAAGCCACACTTCATAACCCAAGGGGACGCTAACCCGCAGCCAGATGCTCCGGTTACAAGTAGGTCTGTGGTGGGCAAGGTGCAGTTTTCAGTGCCGTACGTTGGGTACGGACTGGACTTTATTCGTAAACCTATGGGCCTGCTGCTGGCCATTTATATACCTGCACTCACGGTAATCGTGGCAGAGATTCGTCGGCTGATAGCGTACTACAAAAGCCAGGAACCTTACGTCCTGGCCGAGATACTGGCCAGGCGCAAGCGCCGGTCGGGGCGCGTGGCCAGAACTGCCGTGCCGGCTATAGCAGTGCTCCTGGTGGGCACGGGCAGTATGGCAGCGCCGGCTCAGGCAGCCTTGCAGAGCTCCGCGGTGCTGACGGGCAATACTATTTCCGCGGCCATTATTGAACCGCCGACCCCGGAACCCGAACCGGGCAGGGGCATCATACATATAAAAAGAGTGTTCTTTAGCTGCAAACCCTGGACCCGTAAGCCCAGAACCCTACACATACTTTTGTACAATTCCAGTCGCCAGCCGGTAAACGTAAGCGGCTGGACCATAAAAGCCGGCAAGAAAATCCTCTATACTTTCCCAGCAGATACCTCTATCCGAAGAAAAAGAACCTATTCAGTAAAAACACCAATCCCAAAAAACCTGTCCCACAAACTAGGCAAAATCACCCTCTATACTGCCTCGGACAAAAAAGTAGACAGCATACGGTGGGGTTCACACCGGTCTCGGTAGCAAAGTCAGCTTGTTATAGCTTGAAGTGTCGGCAGGAATGGCTTTACGGCGCAGCGGCCCAGATGATAACGGCCTGCCTCTATGGCCGCACCTATCTCATCAGCCACCTTACCAACCGGCCTGTCCTCTACAAGGGATTGGTTGATCAATTCTATTGCCTGATCAACATGCGGACACAAAGCATATCTGCCCAATGAACCTGCAGGCCCCTTGACGAACCCGATCACATCGGGGTCAATATCCCCGGCACCAGCCGGGTCAATGCCGTAAGCAGGACCTTCAATTTTGAGTTGTAGCGGCTTACCTCTACTCATATAAATATAATTATACCACAAAACCGTTACATTTGCATAAAACCACTAGACGATTTACTGACTTTTTTACGACTTGGCTGAAGGAGGGCAAGAACATCGCTGCGGGTGTGGCCATGTTTTTTCGTAAAAGGTATTCGGATATACCTCTTGCATGCACTCCAGAAAAAGACCCAGGAGACACCGAAAAAAGAACTTGAGATAGCACGACAACGACAGGCAGAAGTTAAAGATTTATAACTTATAAGTAATAAAAAGCGGTTGACACCTTATAACTTATAAGTTATATTCCGAGTAGCTAATCAAAGGCACAATGCTATGGCGAAATGGAAAGACATCAGGAAAGAATTGCTCAAGGACCCCGAAGTCAAAAAGGTATACGATGAGCTGGAATCAGAATACAGACTGGCACACAGTTTGATTGAGGCACGTCTGGCGAAGAAAATGACCCAGGCACAACTTGCCAAGAAGTCCGGCGTGAGCCAGGTTATGATTGCCCGTCTAGAGAGTGGCACAAGCAACCCTACAGTGGGAACTGTTGGGCGGGTTGCGGGCGTACTGGGCAAAGAGTTGAAGCTAGTTGGTAGCGACCACTAGGCAGCCAGATGTCAGTTGTATGGGTTGGCCTAGAGGTACTTATAGACGCAAGGCTAGAGCCGAGAGGATTTATTAGATTTTTTGTTCGAGTAAGCTTAAAACATGGTTGCGGGTGTGGCCATGTTTTTTGCTGTGGCGCTGGAGTTCGCTGATGACCAGGAAGATGCCGGCGCTGGCGGCCGCGAACAGCCAGTCGGTGGCGGTCAGCGGACCAGAGTTAAAATACGGTGCTATAGCCGGGTTATAGATGATATTAAGCACACAGAGTGCGGAGGCGGCAAAGGCAATCCACAGCTTTTTGTTGTGGAACTGATAACGGGTGAAGAAGCCTTTCTGACTACGGGAGTGCAGAATGTTTATCCATTGGCAGAGCACGATGGTCAGGTAGGTGAGTGCCATGGCCTTCATGTGGAAAGAAGAGCGGGAGGCGACAATGCCCGGGGAGACACCAGCCCGGTAAAAGAACAAAAGGTAATTACCATACGCCAAACCGCCAATGAGCAGGCCCCGTCCAATGATAGTGGTGACACTGCTCCGGTTCAGGATGTGGTCGTGCGGATTCCGCGGCTGTTCTTTCATAAGGTCATGATCTGCCTGATCCCAGCCCAATGCTGCCACGGGGAACAATTCAGCAATGAGGTCAATGGCCAAAATTTGCAGCACGCTGAGCGCTAATGGTATGCCCAACAAAGTAGCGCCGCCCAGGGAGAAGAGGTTTACAACTAACTCCGAGGCATTGGCCACAAAACACATGAGTGCGATTTTTTTGATGTTGGCAAAAATCACCCGGCCTTGCTGCACGGCGCTGACAAGCGTATGAAAGCTGTCGTCCAGTAAAACAATTTCAGCCGATTGTTTGGCAACGTCAGTGCCGGTGATGCCCATGGCCACCCCGATGTCGGCGGTCTTGAGCGCGGGGGCATCGTTGATGCCGTCGCCGGTGACGGCCACGACTTTGCCGCTGCTTTTGACCAGCCCGACAATACGCAGTTTATCCTCCGGGCTGACCCGGCTAAAAACTACACCGCCGCGGAGTACCATGGAAATAACTTGTTCGTCAGATAAATGACGTAGCTCTTCGCCGGCCACGATTTCGATAGATTCCGGTTTGTCCACCAGTTTGGCCTTGATGGCGATGGCTTTGGCTGTGGTGGCAAAATCTCCGGTAATGATGCTGACCCGGATGTTGGCGGCCCGGGCGGCAGTCATGGCTTCGGCCACTTCCTCGCGCACCGGATCAATCATGCTCACCATGCCCAGGTAGACCAGATTGTCCTCAGCCGTTTCCATGTCCAGTTTTTGGAGGCTGGTTTCTGGGGGCAAGATGCGGTAGGCCAGGGCCAGGTTGCGCATGGCCTGGGCGGCTTGTTTTTCGTGCAGGGCCAAGATGTCTGTGCGCTCCTGGGCACTCATCCGGCGGACGTGGCCGTGATCCCAGATGTCGTCGCACCGTTCCAGGATGTTTTCAGGTGCGCCCTTGGCAAAAACAAAGCGTTGTTGGCTTGATCCGTACTGCCGGACAGAACTCATGCGCTTCCTTGCGGAGTCAAAGGCGAACTCTTTCAGCTCTGGATGCTTTTGATCCAGCTCGATAGGGTTTAGCCCGGCCTTGTTGGCCAGGGTAATGAGTGCGCCTTCCGTCGGGTCACCCAACACATACCAGCCAGCGTGCTGGTCATCTGGTGCGCTGACTCGTGCATTGCTGGCCAGCGGGCCAGTAGCAAAGAAGAGCTCCAGGTCTTGCAGTTCCTGTTGTTGCAACCGCTTGCCGCGGGCGGTTGTCACGTGGCCGTTGGCAATGTAGCCGCTGCCGGTTACCTTGTACTCGGTTTTGCCGATGAACAGCTGTTCTGCAGTCATCTCATTTTTAGTCAGGGTGCCGGTTTTGTCGGTGCAGATGATGCTGGTAGCGCCGAGTGTCTCTACCGCTGAAAGCTTTTTGACCAATGCCCGTGAGCGGGCCAGCTGACTGGCCGCTTGCGCCAGGACGGTGCTAATGGCAGCCGGCAAGCCGTTTGGTACCAGTGAAGCCGCAATGCCCACGGCAAACAAAAAGGCTTCTTTGCCAGCCAGGTCAGTCTGAAAGGCTAGGAGTAACAGCACTATAAAAAGCCCGGCAGTCGCCTGGGTGACCCGCTTGGCAATGTTGTTCATCTCTTTTTGGAGGGGGCTCGGACCGCTGGTGGCTGATTGGCTGAGGCTGGCGATCCGGCCCAGTTCCGTCTGCATGCCGGTGCCAATAACCACGCCGTAGCCGTTACCAGTCGCCACGGTGGTGCCCATAAACACCAGGTTGTGGCGATTGGCCAGCTCCACATCCGTGGCTATAGCATGGGTGAACTTACGCGACGGCTGGCTTTCACCGGTCATGGCAAAGTCGTTGGTCGCCAGTTCTGTTTCCTCTATCAAACGGAGGTCGGCGGGAACGCTATCGCCTTCTTCTATGTACACGATATCTCCCGGGACCAGCTGGCTGGCATCTATACCCACCATCTTGCCGCCCCGGCGGACTTTGGCGGTGCTGACCACCAGTTTTTCCAGGCTTTCCATCAGCTTTTCAGCCTTGAATTCCTGGGTAAAGCCAATGATGGTGTTAAACAGCACTAACAGAAAGAGAATCAGGCCCGTCCGGCTGTCGTCCAATATGGTAAAGGCCAAAAAACTGCTAACCAGCAGCAGGATAATCATAAGGTCACGGTACTGGCGGAAGTATTTGCGCAGCCAAGAGTCCTTTTTGATCTGAGCCAGCCGGTTCGGGCCGTGTTCTTCCAGCCGGTGAGCTGCTTCGGCACCGTCCAGGCCACCCTTGCCGGATTCCAGCTGCCCTAAAGCCTCGGCTACCTCCAGCCGGTAAAAGTCTAATCTGTCGTGCGGCTTACCACCCATCCGTTCCAGTATAACGTAGCCGAAATGCTTATGGTGTAGTTTATGAAAGATGCTTTATAATACCCGCACCTATGAGAAATCTATTCGAACAACCATCAAATCCCAACAGGCAAAGCCGCCGCACAAGGAGGTCAGTGGTCGGAGCGGTAACGGCTGGTGTACTACTACTGTCAGGCTGCGGCGATGACTCTGGTGAACCAGCGTCTCCTGCGCCAGCTGGCGGCGTTACTGAACCGACCCCCGAGAAGGGGGACCTCAATGAAGTTATAGGTGGCGGAGCGGAGGATACAGCGCGGAAGCTGAAGGAACTTATGGATACAAAAGCAATTAGCCCCATTCCAGTTTCAGAGGGAGCTGGTGGTGAAAGCGCACTCTACTACAAAGCTATCTATCAGCAAGCTGGCGAAACAGGTGAATTAGAGATTTCAATCAGTCGGGATCGGGCTGACGGAAGTTTGGATGAGGCAAACATTTACCGGGTAGGCCTTACACAGACTAAGACATCAGCAGACGGGCAACAGCAAGGTGAAACCTTTGAATACGTAAAGTTTGCTGATCCTAACAGTGGTCCTGGTATGAACCAGGAGGTCTGGGGCTTTGACATTACGCCCGAACCTTTTGTTGACGGTAGTGTTAAGAGCTATGGCGGGCTGAACGACGTACCGCCAGATTTAAGCGCCTTGACGCAGGATATAATGCGACTGGAGTCGCTTTTGGAATCGCTCGAAGGTGCAACACTTACTCCCGCCCTATGACGTTCGTGCTTGATAGGTAGCCAGCGGGTTATACTGTTCCTATGAACAAGGTAACCGGCAAAAAGGTTCTGGCCATCATCGACGGCAAGTCGGTGTTTTACCGGGGGTACTACGCTATGCCGAATCTGAGCAAAAAAGATGGCACGCCGACGGGCGGAGTCTTTGGTTTTGCCTCTATGGCGCTGGAGGTCATGAAGCGGCTGGATCCGGACTACGTCTGTGTGGCCTGGGACAAGCCCAAGACCAATATCCGCCGGCGACTGGAACTGTATCCTGCCTACAAGGCCGGCCGAAAACCCGCGCCCCCTGATTTTCACGAACAGATCCCGCTGCTGCACAAACTCCTGGAGGCCTTTGGCTGGCCCTTGTACGAGCTGGACGATTACGAGGCCGACGACATCATGGGTAGCCTCGCGGTGCAGGCCGCCCAACAGGACATTGAAACCATGCTGATAACATCCGACATGGACATGCTGCAGCTGGTGGACCCGCACATCCATGTCTTTGCGCTTAAAACCGGCCTGAGTAATATTGAACTGTACTCACCAAAGAGTTTTGAGGCCAAATACGGCATCAAAGCCACGCAGTTTTTGGACCTGAAGGCCCTAAAAGGCGATAGTTCGGACAACATCCCCGGTGTGCCAGGCATCGGTGAAAAGGGTGCGCTTGAACTGCTCAAAGCTCACCAGACACTGGACGGCGTGTACGAAAACATCGAACTCATCAAAGACAACTTAAAGAAAAAGCTGGTGGCGGGCAAAGCATCTGCCTACCTCAGCAAAGAACTGGCAGCTATCTGGACCGATGCGCCAATCAAGCTGGATCTAAAAAAACTGGACATGGCCCACTGCGAGCCGGAGCGGGTCAAGCAGGTACTAACAGAACTGGAGTTCGGCAGCCTTGTTCGGCGGTTGCCAGAAGTCATGCAGGTAACTGCCAGCGAGGAAAAAGCCGCCATAAAGCAATCCGGGCTGAAGTCGTCTGACTTACATGTACTCGATAGCGCCAAGGATTTTGCCCATGAGCCTACGCAGAACACTTATTTTGCACTGGCCGCCTACGCCGACCCGCAGAAAAAAACCATATCACACCTGGCGCTGGCCAATGAACACGGCAAGGGGTCTATTATTTCTGCCGAACAACTGGCCAGCCCGGACGTTCAGAAAAAGCTGCAGGCACTCCAAGTCAAGGGGGGCGAGGTGGTGACTTATGATGCCAAGGCGCTCATCAAACACTACTGGACCTGGGGTGCGGACGTCGACAAACCGTTTGACGTGATGATTGCGGCATTTTTGTTAAACTCGCTTACCCGCGATCAGTCGCTGGCCGGGTTGGCGCGGGAGTGGTTGGATCTGGAAATTGAGGCAGAGGAGCTGGACGAACTGGAACGGCTGCGTTTGGAAATGGCCGTCCTGCAAAAACTACACAGCCTGTTCAAACGCGAGCTGGCCAAAAAAGGTAACGAAAAGCTACAAAGTTTATTCGATGAAGTGGAGATGCCGCTTACGACCGTGCTAGCCAGCATGGAGCGCGAAGGCATTCAGCTGGATACTGGCTACTTGGCAAAAATGCATGACCAAATTACCGATCGTGTTTCTGACCTGGAACAGCAAATCTACGGTCACGCTGATACCGAGTTCAACATTGGCTCACCCGCCCAGCTGGCAGATATCCTGTTCACCAAGCTGCAACTGCCGACCCAGGGGATTAAGAAGGGCAAGACCGGCTACTCCACGGCTGCGTCGGAACTTGATAAACTGCGTGGTCTGCACCCGATGGTCGACCTTATCAGCCAGTGGCGGGAAGTGACCAAGCTCAAAAACACCTATGTAGATACTTTGCCAAAACAGGTGGACGAAAATTCCCGCCTGCACACCACCTACGCCCTGACCGTCGCCGCAACCGGCCGGCTTAGCAGCAACGAACCAAACCTGCAAAACATTCCGGTCCGCACAGAACTCGGCAAACAAATCCGCACGGCCTTTGTAGCCGACCCGGGCAACATGCTGGTGAGTGCCGACTATTCACAGCAAGAGCTCCGGCTTGCCGCCTACCTGGCGGGTGACGAAGAGCTTATAGAAATGTTTAACCAGGATGTAGACGTGCATGTGGCCACTGCGGCAGAGGTCTACGGCCGGACGCCAGAGGACATCACCAAAAGCATGCGCCGCGATGCCAAGGTCGTAAACTTTGGCGTCATGTACGGCCTGAGCACCCACGGCCTGGTAGCCGCAACCGGCATGACATACGAACAAGCCAAGCACTTTATAGAGAAGTATTTCGAGGTCCGGCCCAAGCTGGTTGCCTACATAGCCAGCGTGAAGGAACAGGCCAAAAAAGACCGCTACACAGAGACCATAATGGGCCGCCGCCGCCCAACCCCTGACGTCCATTCATCCAACTTCGTCGTGCGCGAGGCCGCTATGAGGGCTGCCGTAAACATGCCCTTCCAGGGCAGTGCGGCAGACATTATGAAGCTGGCCATGGTCCGGGTGGGGGAGAAGCTCCAGGGCAGCAGCTGCAAAATCCTGCTTCAGATACACGACTCACTAATAGTGGAGTGCCCGGAAGCAGAGGCCGAAAAGACAGCCCAGTTTCTGAAAGAAACCATGGAAGGGGCGTACAAACTTCCCATAAAACTCACCGTAGACACCTCCACAGGTAAAAACTGGGGTGAGTTATAATCGTCATGGACAAAACGACCTTCCTGCAAGAGGCCCAAAAGTACGTCGAGGGACTCCGCCGGTTCATTACGGTGCATGAGCTGCCGGGTGAGTGGTTCGGGGTGGCAGATCATGTAGCGGTTAAGGGTAGGGACGCCGCAGATTTTGAACAGTTACTGAAACTATTTCGACCGTTGGCACAGCAGCTGACCTGTATAGATATGGATGGACGTCGTTTAGCTACGGCGTGGCTAAAAGAACCAATAGCGATCGGCAATTTTGGGAGTGTTGAGTGGGTAGAAATCATGGAACCACGCCCAGAAAAGGTCGGCAAAGATGTGGTTGGGTTTGAACACATGGAATTTTACTTTCCCGACTTTGTGGCCATTCGTGCCGTGCTGGACCATAAAGGTGTGAAATACGAAATGGAGCAAAACCCCGGCCACCAGTGGGTCGACATTGTCATAAACCAGACTGGTCAAGAGCTAAAGCTGAATAACAGAACCTTAGCAGATGTCATCCCAGAAGAACTTGCGTCAGGAAAAGCCTACCTTGTCTAGAACAAACTTCCCATGAACCAACAGGAAATCTCGCAGTTTATCATTGACAACCTGGGCCGGCACAAGCTGTTTACCCTTGGCACCATTGACGGGCAGGGCAATCCGTGGGTGGTCTGCCTGGCTTTGGCCTACGACAATCAGCTAAATATTATTTGGCAGTCCCTCAAAAATACCGAACACTCAAAACATGTCCGGACTCACCCCGATGTGGCGATCTGCATATGCAGCGATACGCCTGAAGTGGGCGATTTCGGCCTCTACCTAAAAGCTCGCGCCAGGGAGGTGTCTGATGCAACAGAACTGAAACGACTCCTATATGTTCGTTTTGCCGCAAAGGCTTCCGGAACTCCGGATGTCTCAAATTACCGGGGAGATGCAGCAGCCAGACTGTACTGTGCCGAGGTCACAAAAGCCTGGATAAATGACGAGAGCCACACCAAAAGGGCGGTGGATCTGAATCTCCTCCGCCAAAAAATGAGTAAGGTAAAATTCGGCTTTTTGGGCGATTTAGATATCAAAGATGAGGATTTGGCGGGTGTTGACCCCGACGTTCAAGAAATGTTTTACGGGAAAGACCGGGACAAGCAGTGAGCATAGGTGAGACAGGAGCAAATATAAGATCCTAAACAAACGAAAGTGCGCGACCAAAAATAAGGAGTAGAATATGGCAGACCTACGGCAACGAACAGTTGAAACTTATAATAAATCAGCAAGGGAGCTGGCCGAATATTTTAGAGGCATTGGCCCGCGTGACGATGACATTGACTTGGCCATAAATCTGGCTGGCAACCCCAAAGATCCTCAGGTATTGGAAATTGGCTGCGGCGATGGACGGGATGCCAAAGCAATAGTTCAAAGAACCCCAAATTACGTTGGTTTTGATATTTCAGAGGAGCTCATCAAATTGGCACGCAAACATGTGCCAAAAGGTAGGTTTATAGTAGCCGATGCAGCAGGTTACGACTATCCCGGTGGGCTCGATGTAGTATATGCTTTTGCATCGCTCCTGCATTTGGACAAAGATGAAGTCGAAGATTTATTTAAAAAAGTGCACAAGGCGCTGAAACCAGGTGGAATTTTCTTTATTTCGCTGAAACTCGCTCCAGAGTACACTGAAAAAGTAAAAGAGGACCAGTTTGGGGTGCGGCTTTTTTACTTCTATAACCCAGAAGTGATAACTGAGCTGGCAGGTGACAAATACGAAGTTGCAAAAATCGATGGAGGTTTCGTCACCGTAGGCAATACACAGTGGTTTGAAATAGCCCTTCGAAAAAAGTAGGGGTACGCCAAGTTCTGGACCACCCACACCCTCAACCCCGCCGCCGTCATTCCGGCCCCCGAGCCGGAATCCAGGACAAAAATACTTTTTATACTTATTATTAACTGGACGGCCGGGTCATTCATCCTTCGCAGTCTTGCTACGGAGAACGGGAGCCCGGCATGACAGGACTGGGGGTTCTGAAAGTCATCCAAGTTTGTAACTGCTCACAACTCAGAAAGCGAAGCGAGCGTAGAAAAGTAACCCGTAGGGTTACTGCGCCACGTAGTGGTGCAGATAGAGAGTACGGCAGCTAAGGCCTGTGCCCCGCGTTGTGTCTTGCTGCCAAAGCTGCGCTTTCGCTTCAGGACGAGCTGTCTCAGGTCCCGCTCCGCCCGGTTGTTGTCACAGGGCGTGTCTTTGGGCAGACAGACGAAGAGCCTGTCTTTGCCAGCTCGGATGAGCTGGGCCTTGAGCCTGGCAAGCTTGTCTGGCTCACCGGCCCGTGGTGCGGGTTGGTGAGCGAGCTTCTGGGTTCGTTGCCAAAGTTCTTTGGCTTGGGTCGCCCGTACGACTTCGTCGTAGGGCTCAGCAAGATACAGTCTCAGATCTTGGTAGATGGCGGCAAACTGTTCGTACCACTGAGTAACATAGGGTAGCTGCTCGCTTGGAAGATTGGCATTGTAGCGTAAGTCTCGGATCACGCGGTACAGATGTACCCAGCACAGTTGCTGGCTGCCCGACAGGTTGCGGTAGACACCATAGTCGTCGGAAATATGGACACCTGTGCATGGAGTATCCCCATGGAGATCACGGGCATGCCGGGTGCCACGGCTGGTAGCGAGGTGAAATAGCGTGTTGGGACTGCCCGCCGCACTCATCACCCAGGCATAACCAGCGTTACCTTGGTCTTGGATTGCCCATGGTGTTTCATCGTAGTGTTTCACTGGCGCTGCCCGAATGTCAGCTTGCAGTCGGTTGTAGGCTGGAAGCCAGGCAGCATGTTTTGCTTGGAGCGTACCAGCAATCTCACCGTCAGAGACAGTCAGACCATACAGGCTGAGCAACAGGTTTGTTGTTTGGGCATAGCTCAAACCAACAGTCGTTACCAAATGGCAGACCAGCAGTCGAACGTTCGGGCCAAGCTGGACAGCTTGACCACCTAAGTCTTTCCCGCTCGTGGCTTTGCCACAAGCGAGGCACTTGCCTCGCTCAATGACGTACTTGGTGACCAGGTGCACCTGGTAGCCTGGTGTCAGTTCTGGCAGTGGGATGTCTTCCTCGTACCGTTCGTGTGTGGTGACGGATGCAGGAGCAAAACTACCGCCACAGGCACAGGTTTCGGGCAGCGAAACCACTACTTCAGAGGTTACTGCACTGGCTGGCGGTACGGGTCGGCGGTACGATCCTTTGGTTCGGGGCAATTTCACTACAGCATCTGCTCCAATGGGCGTACCGCCCATTGGAGGTTGCGGTTTCTTGCCAAAGACCATGGTTTGGAGTTCAGCGATTTGGATGGCCTGGGTTTTGTTTTGCTCAAGAGCTTGGTTGAGGAGCTGGCGTAGTTCCTGGTTCTCTTGTTTTAGCTGCCCGGTAACTTCGTCGTACCTGCCCTTGAGTTCAGTGTACAACCGCTTGTAGTTCCGGCCCTCGACAAGTCTTGCTTGAATCTCTTGGTCGGTGAGTTTTTTACCGTACATGTTTGAGTTTGTTTTTATTTCGGTCCTCGGACTAAAGTCTAGTCCGACTGCCCCTATGGGGCAAGGGGTAGTGAGCAGTTACCCAAGCCTGAATTCCCACTCAAATCGCAACACCCAGGTAAGGCTTGAGTAGCTCGGCAGGGCTTTTGTAGCCGTGTCGTTTGCGGGGTCTAGTATTCAGGAGCGTGACCGCTAGGTCAAGCTCCTGTTTGCTAATGCTGCTAAAGT
>DATHJH010000002.1:0-20545 GCA_035489815.1 Candidatus Limnocylindria bacterium | reverse complement strand
TCTCCTTGAAGAGTTAGTTGTTGTGGTAACTACTAGTCTACAAGACAAGGAACAGGGGTGCTTTTTAGCTAGCTCAGGGTAGCCGCTGACGCGGCCACCCTTTGTTTGTGGTTATGTTGCGTTTCGGGATGGAATGCAAGAGCCGCGGCTTGACGGCTAAAAGTTGGCATTCCCTACTAACCATATCTACGGATATGCTTGAAACCCCAAGAAACAGGTTTCTTGGGCCCCCGTTTCCTCGTCAGAATAACTGTCGGAACAAAAGTGACCAGGGTTTGGTCTCAGGGTAAGCTTAAGCGTGATGTCTATAGGCTTTCCATTTGGGCAGACGGGTGTATATTTGGAACATATCGAAAACTCCCGGAATGTTCCAAGGTGCAGATAGCATGTGCTGACTGTACTGGTTTAATGAGGGTCGGGTTTTTGCGGCTGAAGCCAGGTAATGAGCTTTTGGGTGAACCTTTGCATGTGCGGGTCGAAAATAACTGGACTTGATTCTAGTATTTCTTTGAAGGTGAACCAGGCCACGTCGTTGAACTCGCGGCGGTTAAAGTTGATGTGGTCATGGATGCTCCCCCTGACAAGGTACCAAAGGCTGACATCGGTATGACCTGGCGTTAAGCCTACTGTTTGTGTGACGGTAACAAAGAGCGGCTTGTCGTTATTCCGGAGAAAGACTGCCTGCTGACCCAGCTCTTCCTCGGCTTCGCGGGTAACCGTATCTTTGGGGTCCTCGTTTGGTTCAACATGTCCGCCTGAAGGCAGCCACAACTGTGCTTTTACATGATCGGCAAGCAACAAGCTGTCGTGGTCTGGGTCTATGAGCACAAAGTAAGACACTAGATGTTTGGGAGGTTTGTCCGGTTTTTCTATTCGGTAAATGTTTGTTCCGCTCTTGATCCAGCTTAGTACATCTGCAATGTGCTGGCGTTCAAGTTGGTCGAGCGGCGCAATAGTTTGCACCAAGCTGTAGACCTTTGATTCGGTTGCCCGCAATCTCTTCATAGTAATGACGACTTCATTATTGATGAGTGTAGGCACATGAGACATGAAAACAAGTTCATTATTGACAACAATCAACTAAAAAGGTCGCCCCAAGACAGAGGGTGATGCCTAGTAGGTGCTAAATTACCTTAAAAGGTCGGACCTTTTAAGGTGTAATGTGGTGCAAGTTCAGTAGCCAGCGAGTTCGTGTTTGATATTGTCCAGCATCCTTTGCTGGTCTTCGTAGTCAGAGACGAAGGTTTCGTAATCGGCGGTACTGGCGAACAGGGCCTGAATTTTTTGTGGCTGCAGCCACTCGGCTGGTTCGACATCCAGGTACTGGCGCAAGCTAGAGTAGCGATAGCCGCGATAGTTGCGAGGGTTAAGGTGAATATAGCGGCTCACATGTTGCAGATATTCATCGGCTCCAATTGCAGATGCTTTATAGCGGCTTTCAAATAGGCCGCCACTTTTTTTGTATTTTTGATTGAAGTAGCGGCAATAGCTAATCATGATACTCTGCATGAGCTTTTTCATAACACCTTGATCCCTTTGGAATAGAAGCAAATGGAAATGATTTTTCATCAGACAATATGCTAATAGTTCAATTTTGTCGCGGTAGTGTGGATACACCACGTCGGCTTTGCCTGTTTTCGGACCGATTGATAGATACCGGGCAAACAAACCTATAAAATATCGATAATCTTGGGCATCCAGAAAAATCTTTTGCTGGCTGTTGCCGCGGGCGTAGGCATGATAATAAGTGTCGGATAAATCAATTTTTTGGATGTTGCGGGAGGGCATACGAATAGGATACAACAGGCCGCAAACATGCACCATTTAACACCTTATAAGGTCCGACCTTTAAAGAAAAGACACCTTAAGGATTTAAGGACAGATGTACGGCTAGGGTACATTACTGTAGGATTATTCCATGCAAACCCCTTTGGCCTCTCTGGACAGCACAACCTCAGAATTATGGACCCCGAATCAACCGTATCGAGGCCCCGAACTTATTGGGCTTCCGGATTGGCTGGACCTTAGCCCCGAAACGCTGGCTGATTGTTGGCTGGCTGCACTATCCGTTACTCACGGCAATGAACTATTTTGGGATGAGATCATCAGGAAGAGACAGCAGGATCCCAAAGTCGATGGTTTTTTGCCGATAAGAGCCAACCCCAAGGCTGCTGACAATGGTGAACGGTTTAAAGATCATAACTTAGTCTTTTGCTACGACCCTGACGTGAGTCCGGGTGCTCACGAAACTCTTGTCGCCGAGGCGCTAAAGCGGTTGTTTGCAAGTATGGACCCTGAACGCATCGTGATCGACGGCCACAATACAAGGTATGGCAGTCAACACTTTGAGGTTGGGCAAACTGCTCCGCCGGAGGTTTATGCGGCCGCCCGGGTACTGGGTTTTGAAAATGGGATTATTGTAAACACCCCGTTTTATAAATACGTATCACGGTCACTTGTTGCGGAAGTAAAGATTGACAGCCTCGGCCTTGGGACTGGAAGTGACCAGGAAAAACTCCAGCACTTTGATGCGGCACTAGATATAATTCTCCAGATGGGCAAGCAAGGGTTGCAGGAGCTGTTCCGGGATGAGGGCACGGAGGGCATGACGTTTCATAGATTCGAGTTAGAAATTTGTCTGACCAACCGTGATGGTACACCCAATCTGAAAGTCCTCAAGGCCCTACCAGAACTAGAAGCTTTGCCCGTTGAGCCCGAGCCTTTTACCAAAGTCCCCTTGCCGAATCATCTTGCAGAGCGGCTTGGACTTGACCCCAACCTTCAATATTACCGGACATATTGGGGTGAGAATGAGTCCGAATATGTCCCGCCTGATCTCCCCGGCTTGCCAGATGATGGACGCAGGCGTCAGAAAGCTCTTGGAGGTCTTGTAGTAAAGATTAATCCGCCTGTTCTTGCATCTGACGGACTTGTTCACGCAGAAGTTTAAGCCGCGCCTTCATCACTGCTTATGTCGGCTAGGCTTTTTCAAGCGACAGTTTGACTGCTGCGCCGTCGAGTTTTACCTCGGTTTTGTGGGTTTGGGGTTTGTCTGTGAGTTCTTTTGCCAGGGTTTCCTGCTGGATGGTTTTGCCGAATTCTTTTACGGCTTGCTGGATGAGTGGATCGTCACTTTCGATGTGCAGTGTGATGCGGTCGTCTACCTGGAGGTCAGCGGATTTGCGTAAGGACTGGATCTGACGGACCAGGTCACGCATGACGCCTTCGGCCCGCAGGCTGTCAGTTAATTTAGTATCCAGCTTCACGGCCTTGCCGATTTCGACTTCCTTTACGTTTACTTCCTCGGCCACGATGTCCAGGTATTCTTTGGGCATGTCCGGGACGGTCAGACTGGCCAGCGGCTGGCGGACTTTTACCTTGGCCTCTGCCCGTTGGCGCAGGCCCTCTGCAATCACCTCGCGGGCGGTCTTCATATCGTCCAACAGTTTGTGGTCTGGCTTACCGGCCTCCGGCCAGTCGCTGAGGTGGACGGACTCGCCACCCATGAGTTCCCGGTAAATGCTGTCGGTGACAAACGGTGCCCACGGGGCAAGCAGTTGGGTGGTGCGGACCAGGGCGTAGTGCAGGGTGGCATAGGCTTGCTTTTTGTCGGTATCGTCCTCACTTTTCCAGAAGCGGCGGCGGGACCGGCGGATAAACCAGTTGGACAGGTCTTCTACTAAGGCAAAAGTGGGGTTGATGGCGTGAGCCAGTTTGTAGGCGTCTGCCTGGCGGGTAACTTCTTCTGTGGTTTCGGCGATGCGGGCCAGCATCCACTGGTCCAGGACGTTGGTGCTTTTTGGTGCTACTAGTTTGCCGGTGTGTTTCCAGCCGTCTATGTCTGCGTACATTTTGAAGAACCGGTAGCTGTTGTTCAGGGTGCCAATGACGTTGCGGTTGATGTCCTTCATACCGTCGCGGTTAAAGCGCATGTAGTCGGCGCTGACGGCTTGGTTGTTGGACAGCAGGTACAGCCGCAGGCTGTCGGCGCCTTCCTGGCTAAAGACGTCTTCTACTGGCGGATAGTTTTTGAGTCGTTTGCTGAGCTTTTGCCCGTCGGCGGCCATGATCATGCCGTTGACCAGCACGTTTTTGTAGGCTGGTTTGTCAAACAAAATGGTGGATATGACGTGCTGGACATAGAACCACAGGCGGGTCTGGTCCAGGCCTTCGCCGATGTAGTCTGCCGGGAAGGACTGTTTGAACTTCTCGACATTTTCAAAGGGATAGTGCTGCTGGGCCACGGGCATGGAACCGCTTTCAAACCAGCAGTCTATGACTTCCTCTATGCGCTTGTAGGTTTTGCCGTCTTTTTGGAAGGTAACTTCATCTATAAGGGGCCGGTGAAGGTCGTCCAGTTTGGCGTCTGTGCCAGCTAGTTTTTGGAGTTCTTCTATGCTGCCGACTACGATGTAATCGTCCGGGTCGTCCACATTGGCCCAGACGGGCATAGGCGCACCCCAGTAACGATTGCGGCTGATGGCCCAGTCGCGGGCGCCTTCCAGCCATTTGCCAAACCGGCCTTCCTTGATGTGGCTTGGGCTCCAGTTGATGTCCGCGGCAGTCTTCAGCAACTCTTTTTTGATGCTGGAGACCCGGATAAACCAGGTGCTGATGGCGTAGTACAGCAGCGGGCTGTCGCAGCGATAGCAGAAGGGGTAGGTGTGCTGCAATGTTTCAGCCGCAAACACCCGGTCAGCTTTGGTTAGGTGGGCGATGACATAGCGGTCGGCTTTTTTAAAGAACATGCCTTTAATTTCATCTAGCCCAATGTCGCCCATCAGCTTGCCACTGGTATCTACGGTTGGGACCACCGGGAAGTCGTTATCCAGGCCCAGACTCAGGTCATCCTCGCCAAAGGCGGGGGCAATGTGCAGCACACCGGTACCGTCTTCTATGCTGACAAATTCTGCGGGCCAGACTTTATACAAGTTTTCGTAGCCGGGGTATTTTTGCAGGTTGTCCAGAGCAAAGAGCGGTTCGTAGCGCTTGCCAACCAGTTCTGAACCTTGGACTTCTTTGACGACTTTGTAGGTTTCCTCGTTCTTGAAGACGTCGCCTAGGCGCTTTTGGGCCAGGATCAGGGTTTCGCACTGGCCGTTTTCATCCGTCAGTTCGGCATAAACGTAGACTTCCCCCGGCTTGACGGCAATGGCGGCGTTGCCCGGCAGTGACCACGGGGTGGTGGTCCAGCCCAGTAGATATGCGTCTTCATCTGCCAACTTGAACTTTGCGTAGAGGCTGGGGTCGGACACGTTGTCCTGGTAGCCTTCGTTCAGTTCAAAGTTGGATAGCGGCGTTTCACAGCGGGGGCAGTACGGCATACTTTTGAAGCCTTTGTACAGCAGGCCTTTTTCATGGACCTGTTGCATGGTCCACCAGACGCTCTCTGTGTAGTCGCGGTTGATGGTGGCATAGGCATGTTCGGTGTCTGTCCAGCGGCCAGCGCGGGCATAAAATTGCTCCCATTCGTCCTTGTACATAAATACTGATTCCCGGCAGGCGGCGTTGAACTTGTCCAGCCCCAGGCCCAGAATCTGTTTTTTGCCGCTGATGCCCAACTGTTTTTCTATAGCAAACTCTACCGGCAAACCGTGGCAGTCCCAGCCGTTGCGCCGCCGCTCTACATAGTAGCCGCGCATGGTTTTGTAGCGGCCCAAGGAGTCTTTGATAGCCGTGACCAGGCTGTGGCCAAAGTGCGGCAGGCCGTTAGCAAACGGCGGGCCGTCGTAAAAACTAAAGACTTCCTGTCCTTTGCGGTTGGCTACGCTTTTTTCAAAGGTCTTTTCCTTGGCCCAGCGCTCTAAAACGGCTTCTTCGTTTTGAGCGACGGGTGATTTGTTTGATGACTTTTTGGGGTCTGACATAGGAATCTGGCTCCTTAGAATATAAAATACCTCTTCTGAAGGCCGGAACCCCAGTGCAATTGCGCGTAGGGCGGTACCATCCGGCTTCCAAAAGAGGCTTAGAAATCAGTATAGAGTTCTTCTCTTTGGCGCTTAGTTCAAAGGCTGGTTACGGTGCCAATCCGTCAGGTTCTACTAGGCTGGATCGCAAATGGAGGGCCGTTCTTCCTGCTACTTCGTGGGTGATAGCCACTAACTTTTTGCATGTAGCATTAAGCTGTATGTAGACAGTATTATACCACTCTCACCTCTTGAGAGTCAAAACTGTGAACGATAGGTGTTATGCTATAACACATGAAAGGCGCATCTCTGCGTAACGAATGGAGTGGAAATCTCTTTGCTAGTGATTTGCTGGCAGTCCGGGACTGTGTAGAGGGCACGTTTGAACATCTCCCTATGCCGGGCGATGCAGTGGCAACCGTGTTCTATGCAGTTGACGGGAGTATGAAACAAGATCCAGGGCTGAGAGCCCGGGCATATCCTGACACATTTGGCGGCCAGGACGGATTAAAAAATCTGAAAAATCTAGATGACCTCGGGGTACGCAGATGGGAACTACAGGGAAAGTCGGGCAGCGGACTAAAAGTAAAACATAGGACAATAGATAACATCACGCCGTATGTGTGGCAAAATGGCCTCCGCATTGTCCCCTATGCGCTGCGTCTTGCCAGAAGGGAGCACTATTATTTGGGAGATGACGAACACTCAGACTTTGCAACCACTGCCGCAGACCACCAGTATACCTATAGAACTGATCGCACCGACGAGCTTAATGCTGCCCGTCGGCTGACACTTGAAGCCAGTCGCCGCCTGTACGCGTTGGCGGCCGATCACAGCCTCCGGCATGTAGGAGAGCTGGCGCCCCGCCTGGAGATCAAATCGCCTGTTTCGTCGGAGATTGGCCGTGTCTTGGCTGCAACGGCTTTGGATGAAATAAGCTACCCCGTACCTTACTTGCCCTACGAGCCTATTCTGACGGATATGATCAAGCAACGGATAACTCACGATACTGCCCGGGAAGATACTGGTGTAGAGCCGGCTGTCTATACTGTGCCCCCGGAGTCGTCTCTAGCCGTTCTGGACCAAGTGAGCGAGTGGGTTGCTGATCACCCTAAGCTCCAGCCGCTCGTTCCAGATACACCCTATGTTGCTCATTTGTCCCGGCTGCATTTTTACCAGGGCGGAGAAACAGATGAGAAAGTTGGCGTTGTAGAGAATACATCAGGATATTTCTTAGCCCCCGTTACGGCCCCTTCTCTTATTGGGCATTTGCTGCTTTCTCGGCCTATAGAGGCGCTGGGTTTCAAGTTTGAAGCACCAACTTGCCCGGAATATAGTTATGAGAACAACTATTATTTGGTCAAGGAACATGCCTTTTATATTGAGGTAGGGGATGCGGCTGGTACTTGCTTGCGGGTAACCTATAGCGACTGCCAGAGTCAAACTGGTGACGTGCAAAAGTTTCTTGACGTCAGTTTTGCTGGTACCAGGAACGCCGAGCCTGATACAGCCCTGGCCAGCGCAGCCGTAGAACAGTATGGCCAGCAAATGAAGGCGTGGCTGCGGCCAGAGAAGGTTGCCTTAAAAGCTTAGCTAAACAATAAATTTTATGAAAGGACGCGTCCGGCGGGTAGAGCTTGTCGATGCTCCCGGCCGCGGTGAATTTTTTTGGATGGGTTCTTAAAACCCATTCCAAATCTCCAATTCCGCCCCAAAACCGTCCATTCCGGCGCCAATCCGCCCAAATCTGCCAGCCGTAACTACGGTTACGCCGGGCAGATTTGAACAAATTGTCACGCGAAATGGGACAATTTTGGCATCGGAAGCGAGATTCGGAATGGGTTCTTAGGCAGTTGCAACCAGGTCAGTCGGTTGCGGTGTGGCAACTTCATCGACTTTTGCGTAATATGCCAGCCACCTGTCACCAAGCGGCTTGCCGTCGGGTGACTTAGCCTGGTTGTTAAAAGTTCCCTGGCCGTAATCTTCCGCGAGGTCGGTGGCAACTAGTATGGGGTCGGTGCCAGGTGAAATATATACATTCGTTACAAATCTGTATCTGTCTCCGGTCTTGCCATGTCTTAGGTCGGGATAGACACCGGGAAATTCTTCGGTAAAATTGTGTTTTGGTTCCTGCACTGTTGCTCCTACGCCACCGATAAAATATGTTACTGTATTTTACTCTAAAAGTGACTGCTGTGCAACTATATTTCAAACTAGTATGTTACATTGGTTTGCTGCGCTTGGGTAGGGTGTGAGCAGTTACGTCCGGGCGCTGGGCTGCTTACGCAGTGACATCCGAATCCGTCTGGTTAAGCCTGTTTTGGCGTCGGGCGTATGTCTTTATCAATCCTCCGAGCTCACTAAAATTGGGAGTATCTGGCTGTAGCTCCACGCGCTCTGGGGCTTCGTAGCCACCCTCGAAAACCTCTGTTTCTCCGGTGTAGCGGAAAAAGCTCGCGCTTGCGACAGGACCTATGTGGGCTTGAACAGGGTATATTCTGCCACCTTTGCTACGTCTGGACTCCAGGTCCTCATAGCCTACACGTCGTCTGACCTCAGCCCGGTACATGGGAACCGTCGGTCCATCATGTGTTTTGGCGTGAGCACCTTTAGGGCGGAAGCGTCCCTCAACCTCAAGGGCAAAGGTGCGATTGCCGGGAAAGCCCTTCCATTGTGCTGCGTCATAAATTTTGGGATTAAAAGTAACATCCAGCGTGACGCCGGTGTCCGGATCCGTGGCATATCGCTTTACTTCCACGCCTGGCAAGTAGAGCGGCCTTCGCCACGCCGCCTCGCATTTATGTTGGCTATCAAAAGGTTCTGCTTGCAAAGGGGCCAGCTCAGGTGAGCCCAGCATGCTGTTTGTAAGGTTAGCGCCAATCTCGTGCCCCACCGCTGCCGAGATGCCGCCATCAACTGCGTCGATCTGAGACTCAAAGCCCTGATAATAAAAGCGACGGTCACTCATATACCGTCGTAATCCTCATCCGTCAACAGGCATGCCTACCAAGCTTACTTTGTTTGGGGCTGCATTGTTGCTGTTAACGTCCGTTCGATTGCCTCCTTGTCTTTGCCGTAGAAGTGGCAGGAATCCAGAATGTGATAGTAGCTGCCGACCTGTACTCCAGCCCGCTTGGCCAGGTAGTGGTGTAGGGCAATGAATTCCAGCATGTTCATGAGCAGTTTTTTGTAGGCGTCGCTGGAATTAGTGTGGACGTGCAGTTCCAGTTTGCCGTGTTTGATGCGCGCCCAGACAATCTGGGTGCAGGGACAGATGCCCCTGTGCTGGTCCTGGGCTTTGTCCCACATGGAAATCTGGGCTTCGCCGATTGGCTGATCGGGGCTGAGGCACTCCAGCAGGAACTCTACCTGGGAGTTCGGTTCATCAAACGCGCGGTGATAATACAGTTTAGTCCATTCATGGGCGACCTTGTCTTCATCCTGGCCAGTGACCATATAGCGGTTGATGACGTCCAGGTCCGTCTGCTGCATGGGAAAGAGCGGGTCGGCCGGTTCGACGATGGGATTGGCGACTTCTATGACCATCATCTCGTCGCGGAAGTATTTTTCTATACCAGTGTCTTGCCCTTGGTCGTAGAGGGAGGTCATAGTTTGGTGCCAGGCATCGTTTGCGGAGGCGGCTTTGATAGCTATCATGGGCTGTATCTTACCATGCCCCTCCTTGGTATAATCCGGCAATGATTATCCTACTGACAGGCAAGCCGGGTATTGGCAAATCGACCGTGATTGAAAAGCTGATCCAGCTCAATAAAAAACCAGAAGAACCGGCAACCTGGGTGGTAACCGCTGGCATCCCTCGTCCGGAGGGCGGACGCGCCGGGTTTTCGGCCACCAATTCTGCCGGTGTGACCCGGACCATATCACATAAGACAGACATCCCGTCAGACGTTATTATTGGTGAAAATCATGTCGATTTGGTGGCGGTGGACGCCATGTTTGCCCAGGCACTTGAAGGTGCGACTAAGCCCGGGGCTCTGACTATCTTGGACGAGATTGGTCCTATCCAGCTGCTATCGCCAGCCTTTACAGCTGCGCTGGAAGAGGTATTTACGGGCGATCCCGACCTCATTGCCACCATTCACTACAAGGATGAACAGCTGGCCACCTACCGTACTGCTGCCCGTGCCGTGCTTTTGGAAGTTACGTTGGACAATCGTGATACGTTACCGGAGGTACTGGCGGCCCTCATTATCAATCGTAAGAAAATTAACAAGTTAAGTATGCACCAGAAGGCTGCGTTTTTTGAGCTTTTGCAGCGGTATGCTAACGAGGCCAAACTGCTCCAAGTCCAAAAACTAATGGACAACGCGCTAAAGTACATTCATGAGGATCGAGTACTGCAGGATGGTCCGGACCACTGGATAGTCGGCGGACGCCATGGCCAGTATCATGTCACCTTGCAGGGCGATGCCTACGCCTGCGAGTGCCGTCTCTTCAACGGCACGGGCCCCTACACTGGTCAGCCGGGTGAATGCTCGCACATTCAAGCAGTCAGCATTTGGGCCAGTAAGCTAGAACGATAAAACTTGCAATTTCCCTATCTGTTAAAGGTCGGACCTTTTGGATTTTTGGATTCCATACTTGGCAAGGTTGCCCAAGTCAGAGGCGCAGAACGTTAACACCGTTCGCCGGGACCGTGCGTCCAGCTGTCGAGTCGCTTTACCTTTGCAGGTAACAGGAGTAAAATAAAGGCCAGACGGACAGTTTGCCTCATCATTTCTGGTGGGGTTTTTGGCTGACAGGGCTGCTATACAGATAAAATTCCCTTGTCCGGGAGAAGCACAAGCGAGTACACTAATACAAGGTAAGTTATGAATAAAATCACACACACGGCGCCCAACGTGCCGGTAGACAAATTAAAGCGGACAAAGATCATCGCCACAGTGGGACCCTCGACGATGAGCTATGACGCGGTTCTAAAACTCATCAAGGCCGGGGCCAATGGTCTGCGGCTGAACTTTAGCCACGGCAATCACGAGGAAAAGGCTCAGCAGATTAAGTGGATCCGCAAGGCCTCCCGCGAATACAGCAAACCGGTGGCGATCATCCAGGACCTGCAGGGGCCAAAGATCCGGCTGGGGGATTTTGAGGGGATTATCAACGTTCAGACCGGGCAAAGCCTGCGGTTCCAGTACGGCGCCGACTATGACGGTTCGGGCATTATCCCCACGCAGTATGACCTAAGCAAAAAGATCAAACGGGGCGAAAGTCTTTATTTGTATGACGGCAAGGTCCGCACCACGGTAACCAGCGTCAAGGACGGTGTGGTCCACGCCCGGGCAGAAAACGCCGGTATTTTGATCAAGCGCAAGGGCATGAACCTGCCGGACACCGACTTTGGCGGCGACATCATTACCGAAAAGGACAAGAACGACATTGCTTTTGGTTCGACCCAGGACATTGACTGGGTAGCGCTGAGCTTTGTGCAGACAGCCGACGACGTCAGCCGCTTGCGCAAGCTGCTGCGTACCCTGGGCTCTGGTGCTAAGATTATGGCAAAAATTGAGACCAAGGCGGCCATAGAAAACCTGGACGAGATCTTTCAGGAAGCCGACGGCGTCATGGTGGCCCGCGGCGACCTGGCTATCGAAACCCTGCCAGAATCAGTACCGATTGTGCAGCGTCAGATTATTGGCTTGGGGCTGAAGTACGCCAAACCGACAGTGGTGGCTACTCAGATGCTGGCCAGCATGACCGATATGCCGGAACCGACGCGGGCCGAGGTGTCGGACGTGGCAACGGCGGTCATTGTGGGTGCTGACTGCGTCATGCTGAGTGACGAAACGGCCAACGGCCAATACCCGATAGAGGCGGTGCACATTATGAAACGCATTATTCTCTATACCCAAAGCAACCCGCCGGTCAGTGTGCAGTTCAATACAGAGTACGAAGACACAACCAGCCGCCAGGCAGCCATTTGCAACTCTATCATGAGCCTGGCAGCCAGCGTGAACGCCAAGGCGATTGTGGCAGAGACCAGGTCCGGTGCCACGGCCCTGCATATTGCGGCCCGCCGACCCAAGCGGCCAATCATCGCCGTTACCTCTGACGCGCGGGTGGCCCAGCAGTTGGCCATTACTTTTGGCACCAAAAGCTACGTCCGTCCGGACAGCAAGTACGCTGCCACTCGTTTGACTGATTGGCTTTTGAAAAACAAAGTCCTGCACAAAGGCGACATGGTGGTATCCGCCTCTGGCCGCTACCCTGGTGTGGTAGGTACCACCGACACTATCAAGGTCCGGGTGCTGGAATAAAACGAATGGGGTGAGCTGCTCGCGGCACCATCCCTTATAGGTCTCTTAGATTAAGTATAAGAATACCCGTGCATATATGAAATGACATAGGCTTAACAGAGTGAACTACCCTGTAGTATCGACTTTTGGTACTGGCTAAGCTAGACTAGCCAAAAAAGTGGCGACATTTGTGTAACGTTGTTCTGCCTCTGACCAAATTTGTTCGCCGTTGGGGTGGATTGCTAGTTCGTCAATAAGGGAGGCGAGCTGCTCATTGTACGGCTCACTGTGGCGTCGAGCCATGGCTAAGAGCCCCTGAGCTTGGTTTAGGTATGTCTGAACCACATCTTCACCACCTTGAGTAGAGAGTGCCTCGGAATCAATATACGAAACGGCCACAGGCCTTACTGCTTCTGTGCCCTCCCGGGTGCCTATCAGTAGCACCTCGATCTGGTAAGGGAATTTACGATCTGTCACTTTTTCGAGTAGAGTGGGTACGAAATTGGCGTCAACTGCCTTGAAGCCCCTATTAGTATCGGTTATGCAGACTGCTAAGGTAGGGAGTAGCTGCTGCCAGACATCGATAAAGAATATGCCGCGACCATCACGACTTTCGCCAATCAGACGCACTGAATCTTTCTCACGGCGTGAAGCGGCTGTCATGACAGTTCCCTCTTTCTCGATGATTGGACGTATTAGTGATGGTAATTGGGCGGGGTGGACAGACAAATCAGCATCAGAATCGACCAATATGTGTCGGTTACCCTCGGGAGTAGACCATGCTTGGGTAGCATAAGCCATGCCATACAAGACTGAGCCACCTTTTACACTGTCTCGCGTTGAAGTAATACCAGACGGCAATAGGGGCGTACTCTTTTCGATAGCGTCAGCTAGATAGATAACATGTGTTGCAATGGGGCGCGGAGCTTCCGCCTGCCACGCGTCAATGATGCGCTGAGCGACTACGCCGCTAGGTTGCTCTTGGTCGCCATTGCCGTCGCATCCATCATCGACTACCAAAAGGCGTGGCTCGACTCCAGGGTGGCTGGCGTGCCAATCTTCCAGCAAGTCAAGCTTGTACCGAAGCGCGTCTTCGCCGTGCGGGTTGGCCATGCTGCGTGGGCTTATACGCGTGCTTTCATGATACATGGGCTGGATGAGTGTAATGGTCAGTTTCTCTCCCTGAACGCTCAGGTGCTCACCTAATACCGCTGCGTCTTGTTTGCCCTTAATGATCTTAAGCATTGTTCGAGCGGCAATAACATGGATATCTCGCAGCCCCTCTGGCGTTGTTGACTCGCGAATAGCCAAATCCATATCATTAGGAGTTAGCGACTCATCCTCTAGTTTGTCGGCTACATATTCGGTGTATGTTACAAACTCTGACCTGATAGTGTCATAGGCCTCTCTAACAGGCGGTGTTTCGGCTACCAGTTCCTCAACATCAATCGGCCCAAATTCGGCTACTCTGTAACCTCTTGCACGACAGCAGCCAGTAAGTCCGCTTGTTTTTTGATACTGGCCTTAAACATACGTTCTTTAATGGTATGGTGGTCGTATCCTTTACAGCCAAAACCATCGAGGACTGCCAACCCTTCGGCAGCAAACATATTGCCATCGGAGGCACTCCCTCGCTCCTGAAACGTCACCGTACGGCCAATAGACTCACCAGCACGGCTCACGTCATCCATGAGCTTCTTAGTGGCGGCAGTCGCCGTCATGGGTGGAAACATTGGTATGAGTTCGCAGGTTGCGCCGTAATGTTTCGAAAGCTTATGTAATGCCTTCTTGACGCGCTCAAGCTCGGTGGCATGTACAAAGCGCATGTCGAATCTGGCAGAGGCGTGATCGGCAACTATATTTATCTTCCCGCCACCTTCAACAATGCCAGTATTGATGCTTGTACCTTGTTCAAGATTTGCCAAACCCACGATATTCGTAATAAGGCTGGCGAGCACATCAATGGCGTTGGTTCTACGATTGCCCCAATGGCCAGAATGGCCAGCTTTACCATAGGTCTCAACTTGCAGTTCGGCCGTGCCTTTACGTTGATGGCAAAGTTCCCAGTTTTCACCGACGCCCTCTAGGATAAGCGCTACATCATAGTCCTTGGCGATTGATTGCATGCGTTGGCGATGTGCAGTTGACCCGGTTTCTTCATCAGGACTTAATAAAATCCCGACGTTAGCAGGAACGTTACCACTTTGATGAAGGTGGCGCAATGCCCGCAATGCAATGACTAGCCCGCTCTTCATGTCGTTCACGCCCGGCCCATACAACTGCGTAGAAGTTTCGGTTATTTCTAAAAATCCAGATTCTGGTTCAAATACTGTGTCCAGGTGTCCGCTGATGAGTACCTTTGGCTTGTCCGTATGCTGGACGGGGCTTTGCAAATAGAGAAGGTCGCCTGTTTGTTTGTGGCTAAATCGATGCAGCTTAAAGCCCAAGACATCAAACTGTTCAGCGATAAGCCCACCCACTTTATCAACACCGGCCTTATTTTGGGTGCCACTATTGATCGCCGCGAGTTGTTTTACGAGGGCAATGTCATTGATTAGAGATGTGTCGGTACTCACGCAGCTGTATTATCCCATGCAATCGGCATCACACCACCACCTTGTTTAATGTTAATCGGATGGCTCTTGCCAGCTCGACATAGTGTTTGACCTTGTGATTTGCCTTGCACAATATACGGATTTACATCTATAACCCTACCGTCCTCCAGGTGTACAGAATCAACCCTTTCTTGCGCTACCCATCCACCGGCTATGCGTGCTTGCTCCAAGACCCAGTTCCAAGCGTCTTGTGGGTTCTGTTTGGCTTGCTCGGTATCACCATCAAACATGGCTACACCCTTCACGATACTTTCTTCTGACCACCCCAGAATGACATTTGCACCGCCCGCACCTGCAATGTGTTTAATGACAAAACGGTGGGGAGTCTCGACAAGTGCTTGCGCGTCAGGGACACCCGGCTCGATATCGCTCAACATGCGATTCCAGCCTACGGTTTCGCGGGCAAGCTTCAACGATTCAATATCCATTCCTTGCGCGGTAAATGCCTCTTCGTACGCAGGATCGCTAATCATCGCAAAAAACGACTTATAGCCTGCCCAACCCTGTCTTGCGCTTGGCACAACAGTACAGTTATATGCCTCCGGATGAGCAATCAAGTCGGCTAGCACATCAGCACAAGTAACTTTACCATCAACCTGCCAGGTAAAGTCGTGTAGACCGATATTGCGATACACTACATCTATCTTTACTGGATCGCCGTTCTCCTCGTTGGCTAAGTACACATCTTTCTTGCCATCTTCACCTTCGACGCTAAGTAGTCTGTCTGGACGACCGAGCCAAACCTTGGCATCTGGGTCATGACGCCTCACGTGGTCTTCTAATATTGGTGTCTCTACCGACTTTACGGCGTCATTTGGCCAATAGACAAAGCCGATGTTGGGTTCTTGCCCGGCAATTTCACCAGTGCGAGCAATATGCGCATCACGTGCTACCGACATCATCATGTCAATTGCTGTTGGCGGCAGTACTCCTGGGCTAACTCCGTATTGCAGAGCACTTTCACGCTGAACAACACTTGAATAACCAGCGGCCTCTACGCAACGCATGTTCGCTTCGATTGCTCGAAAAGTCAGGCTGCCATCAGTTGCCTCTACCGGAAACATATCTAGGCGGCCGAATCCTATGGCTGAACCCACAACAGGCGTCCTATCACTTTCCATAATTTGTTGTGCTTCGGCTTCATTCGGGTGTCCGCCCGGAGCGAGAGGACTTGGAATAATTCCACGCTCCCTAAAATAAGCGGGATTTGCAACAACGGCTTGAATAGCCCCATCAAGTGCTTCACTTACTGCTGATGCCCGGCTTTGTAGTTCAATTTGAGCGGCTGTGGATAGACGCAGAACCTCTGGATAAACGTTAATTGCGGTCGGCCCATCTGGCAGAGCCAAGAACATCCCTTGCTGCACTATATCCTGCTGCCATGCAACGTGCTCTTCCGGCCTTCCGGGAAAAACTTCGAGTGACATGTCTAGATGTCCGGCGATTGCTTCTCCACGCCCTGTCATTGAATTATCTATTTCTACTGGCTGTCTCGGCATGGTGCTCCCTATAAATAAAAGACTTACGCTATCCGACAAATTCGGTAGTTAGTGTTGTATATGTTTTGGTACCAATAATCAGTGACGTGTATATGTCTGTACTGCCCCAATACGCCAGGTCGGGATTCACTCTTCGGCTTTCATGCATAGCCATAGCCCCAAATACACCTGCCGTTCAAATCCCTTTAAAAAATTACCTCAACTGTCAACAGGGGCCATGTGTCAAAACATGGCCTCTTTCTCGTAACTCTTTAGCTAACTATTTGATTCTATGTTTTATAGTTGCCATACCTTGGCAGCTACTGGCCTGTTGCTATTGTTGGCGATGCGCAGGATCAGTTCGTAGTAGCTTGGTGATCCCAGGCTGGTTATCTCTGATACAACTGACTCAACCGGATCAGGGTCGGGCGTGAACCCTATCGAAAATCCTTTTGGCGACTTTTTGGCTGTGAACCTCCCTAACGATATGTGCCGCTCTTCCTGCGGCTTCAGATGTACTTCGTTTATGGGTTCCAGATCCTTTGTTGCGGTTTGTTTTAATGTTGCCTGATCGACAGTTGCCTTTGTGCTAGACATCATGGAATGTCCTTTCTTTAGTGCGCAATGCTCAAATCTTGCTAACTAACCTGGCCTCATACCGCCAACTGTCTCCTGGATATCTATAAGCGTAGGTGACTTTAGGGGAGAGTTTATTTACGGGATGAGCAGCTATTTGTTGACGTTTGGGGTTACTAATTAAATGAGCATGCAACTTAATGGATATGCTTGAAGTAAAACAATAGAAATGTTACTGTTAGTAACTGAGAAATACCTGTCGGGGGAAATAGATCTATTTAAGTACCCATATTTACGTTACACTTACCGGGTGTAACATGTCAAACATTTTATACATAATGAATATATAAGGGCCGCTTTTCATCCAATGCTTTATTTCAAAAATACAGAACTTGCCGAAAAATACCACATATCCTTAGGAACGGTCCGTAACTGGATAGAGGCCGCCCAGGAAGGCAAGCTAGACCTTGAACTGCATGAAGGGAACGGACGAACGTGGGTAGCTAATACCACTAAAAACAACGAACTCATTGAGCAATTAGTGGAAAGGCGAAGAAAATTCCGCAACACCCGCGGACTTAAGGCCGTCATCCCAAAGCCCGCGTTTTATGAACTATATAATCAGCAGCAGATATTTGATCTCACCTCCAGTCTGGACATGTATCACGAGATTGCCCCTGATTATACTTACTTTGACGGAGGGGTGGACTATTGGGATAAGTACGCCCAAAGGCTGGCTTCCGAAAAACTGCCCAACCTTTTAACAAGTACGATCAAGCAGCTAAAAGCTAACCAGGGCTACATTGATGACCTAACTTCCCGGTACAAACGCGTAAATATTGTTGATATAGGCCCCGGTAACGCGCTACCCGTAAAAGAGTTCTTGCAGCATCTGCTTGACCAAGGCAAATTAGGCCGGTATATCGCGCTCGATATAAGCCCCTCAATGCTAAAACTCGCCAAGCGAAACATAGAAAGTTGGTTTGGCTCTAAAGTATTATTTGAAGGCCACAAAGCCGACATTAAATATGATCGGTTTGCTCACTTACTTGCTGAAGACTCGCTAGGTGAGAATGCAGACAGCGTCATTAATGTAGTGGTGTCATTCGGTGCAGGTTTCAGTAATCTGCGTTCGCCCGATGATGCATTCAAAACAGTTCGTAGCAGCATGAACCGGCAAGACATATTTGTCCACAATCTCAAACTTGATAGTAAAACAACTAGACAATATTTCGACCTTGGTCTTCGTACAAAGTCAGCCCCATTCGATGTACACGAGAAGATGATGGTCGACTTACTTAACATTGAAGAGTCATTGTATGACGTCGAAGCGGGCTACGATGATCAACAGCGTGAGCGATATATTCGCATTAGGCTTAAAGTAGCTTTGGCGATTACGTTTTCTCTGGAAAAAGGTGACCGTGTTATCAAGTTTAATAAGAATGATACCATCTTGGTATGGCGTTATTGGCATCAAACGCCCTTTGATGTTACCCGGCAGCTTGATCGCAGCGGATTCTATTTATTACAAACGAGCCTTACAGAAGACCAGGATTATATGTTGACCATATCGCGGGTAAAGCGCGAGCAGTAGCGTGGGTCTCGGTGCCAGCGGGTGTAAAATCAGCCCGGAATCCCCTATACTTTATAAGAATATAGGGGGATAGTTCCATGGCTTTTGGTAAAAAGACGGTTCGGGATGTTGACGTGAAGGGTAAGCGGGTTTTGGTGCGGGCACCGCTGAATGTGCCTATCAGTGACGGCAAAGTTACCGACAAGATGCGCCTGGAGGCAGTGGTGCCCACGCTGAAATACCTCTTGGATCATGGCGCCAGCCTGGTGCTGATGAGCCATCACAGCAAGGAGGGGGTGAGCCTGGAGCCGGTAGTACCGGTGCTGAGCGAACTGCTGGACCGCGAAGTGCGGTTTCTACCAGACTGCCAGGACGCACAGTGCCGGCAAGACGTGCAAGGACTAAGGCCGGGCGGGGTCGTTGTGTTGGAAAACCTGCGCTTCCACCCGGAAGAAGAAATCAATGACGACGCCTTTGCCAAATCCCTGGCAGAGTTGGGTGACATCTACGTGGATGATGATTTTACGGTGATGCACCGTGAACACGCCTCTGTGGTCGGGGTGCCCAAGTACCTGCCGGCCGTGGCCGGTTTTTTGGTGGAGGAAGAAGTGACGACTATCACTAAGGCGCTGGAGGACCCCATGCGGCCGCTGACGGCTATTGTGGGCGGCGCCAAAGTCTCTACCAAGATTGAGCTGCTGGACAACTTGCTGCCCAAGGTAAACGCCATACTGATCGGCGGGGCCATGGCCAACACCTTTTTGGCCGCCCAGGGCAAATCGGTGGGCAAAAGCCTGCAGGAACCAGACCAAGCGGACCTGGCCAGGCGGATTATGAAGGGGGCGGCAGGCAAGGGTATTGACCTGTTCCTGCCGCTGGACGTAGTTGTGACCGAAGATATAGATACGCCTAAAAATGTGCGTACGGTTGGAACGGATGAGGTGAGCGCCAATGACATCATCGTGGATGTGGGGCCTAAGACAATTGCACTGCTGGAACCGGTCCTGGCCCAAAAAGGAACGGTGATTTGGAACGGCCCGATGGGAATCGCCGAAAAGACAGAATTTGCCAACGGTTCACATGTCCTGGCGCATGCCATCATCGCCTCTGGCTCTGCCAGCCTCATCGGCGGCGGCGATACAGCCGCATTTGTAGAAATGGCGGGTATAAAAGACAAGTTTGGTTTTGTTTCCACCGGCGGCGGCGCCAGCCTACAACTGATGAGCGGCCAAGCCTTACCCGGCCTGCAAGCCCTCCAAAACAAATGACACAAAATAACACCTCTCAAGGTGAGACCTTATAATCCTAATCCCCGTTTTTCCATTCGATTCCCAACTGCCGTCACCCCGCCCCCTGACCTACGCGCCTGTCCTGTCATTCGCGGACCTCCGGTTGCTGCCCTCCCGCCCTCGCCCCGCCCCCCCGTCATTCCCGACCAGACCCGGGGATCCAGTCAGTAAATAAATAAGCTTCAGTTTCGCCACGGCCTTTGGCCGCTTGGCAACATACTTTTGCCAGTAGCTGCAAAAGTATGCAAAAAAGCCACAGGCAATTGAGCCCACTCGGTAGGTGGCTGTGCCGAATTGGGGTGCCTGCGGGACTCCCTTTGGTCGGTCCTATTTTCATTTTTTCTAGTTACTTAAAATAGGACTGATCCTCGGCAATTATTCCCCAATTCGGCACAGCCACCTAGCCGGGTAGCCTCAAAGCCTGGCATTCAGCTATATTGGCCTTGGCCAATCATTGTCACAATCCTTCAGGGATTGTTAACTTCCTGCAGCCCTCCCGGGCTTTACGAAAACTGATTGGGCGGGTTCTCCCGGATCGCCTGCGCAGCGAGGATGTTTGACCGAACAGGGAGTTCCGAGATCGTGGCTTTTTTGGCAGCGCAGCGAGCCTAGCTCGCTGGCAGGCCAAAAAAGAGATCATGTCAGCTGCCAGACAATTTGGGAGAACCCGAACAGTCATGTTTTCGTAACCGTCCGGGGAGGTTTTTGGATACTTTTGACCGCAAAAGTATCAGGAATAAGAAAAAATACTCGTTAGATTGAATAGGGTGGCTGGCGGCGAGGTACTTTCGTGAGCAGTTTCTTGAGGATAACAAAGACGCAGTTGATCTGCTTTGACTGGATCCCGGGTCGGG
>DATHJH010000001.1:0-6540 GCA_035489815.1 Candidatus Limnocylindria bacterium | reverse complement strand
ATCGTGGCTTTTTGGCAAGCAGGCAGGCTTAGCCTGCCTGGCTTCCAAAAAGAGACCATGTCAGCATACCAATAGGTATGCTTTGTCACGAAAACCACCATCTGGCACTACCAGGACAGGGTTTTCGTACTTGGGAGGGGGTTTGAAGTGGGTTCATAATCACATGGCTTTCAGGTACAATATACTCTGTAGATCGTACAAAATACAAATAACTGCCTATGCATACTGTTTTTAATGAACTCAGCCTGATAATCGTCGTTGGCGTACTGGTCAGCCTGTTTATGCGCGCCGTTCGGCAGCCGCTGACCATTGGCTACATTCTGACCGGAGTCATGGTCGGGCCGGCCGCTCTGGACTTGATATCCTCCCAGGAAACGCTGGAAGTGTTTTCCAACTTTGGCATTGCCCTGCTGCTGCTCATTGTGGGGCTGGGGCTAAACCCGCGGGTTATCCGGGAGGTTGGTAAAATTGCCGGCTATATTGCCCTGGTTAAAGTACTGCTGGTTACCGGAATCGGCTTCCTGCTGTCCCAAGTATTGGGCTTTACAACTACCGAAAGCCTGTACATTGGCATTGCCCTGTCCTTTTCCAGCACCATCATCATCCTGAAGCTGCTGACAGACAAGAAGGAACAGACCCGGCTGTACGGCAAGGTCGCCATTGGCTACCTGTTGATAGAGGACATTCTGGCCACCCTTATACTGGTGGGTGTTTCTACCTCCAGCCAAGGTGAACTGACCATGAGTGTGTTTATACAACTGATGGCCAAGATTACGGGGCTGCTGCTGGGGCTGATCCTGGTCCGGTTGTTTGTGCTGCCCAGACTCAACACCATCATTGCCCGGTCCCAGGAATTCCTCTTCCTGTTTGCCATAGGCTGGGGACTGGGTATTGCCGCACTGTACAGTTGGGTCGGATTCAGCCTGGAGATCGGTGCTTTGATTGCCGGTGTCACCCTGGCTTCACTGCCGTATGCGACAGAGATTTCCTCCCGGCTCAAGCCGCTGCGCGACTTCTTCATTGTGCTGTTTTTTGTCCAACTGGGATCGCACCTGGAGCTTTCTCAGATTATTGACGCCCTGCCCCATGCCACTGTGTTTTCTGCGGTGGTGTTGGTAGCTAACCCCTTGATTGTGATGTCTGTGATGGGCCTGGGCGGTTATACCAAAAAGACCAGTTTCAAGGCCGGGCTGACCGGGGCCCAGATCAGCGAATTTTCCCTCATCCTGCTGTTATTGGCCGTCAACCACGGACAAATCAGCCAGGAAATCACGACACTCATCACGGTTGTCGCCTTTATAACCATTGCCGTGTCTACCTATACCATCACTTATGCCGACCAGCTTTATAATCTATTTGAAAAATACATCCGCATGTTTGAGCGCAAAGTAGTCAGCGAGCAGAAAGAGACCCGCCACCACTATGACCTGGTGCTGCTGGGCTACCAAAAGGGCGGTCATGAGTTTGTGCGGGTGTTCCACCAGCTCAAAAAATCTTATGTGGTAGTAGACTACGACCCGCACATTATAGACACCCTGGAGGACAAGCACATTAACTTTGTATACGGGGATGTCACAGATATGGAACTATTAGAGGAACTTAACCTCAGTCATGCACACTTGATAGTGTCTACAGTCACAGACTTTCAGACTAACGTGTTTCTGAGCCGCTGGCTGGAGAAAGAAAACCCTCACGCTGTATATATCTGTACCGCGGATACGGTGGATGAAGCCGCAGAGTTGTACACCTTGGGCGCTGCCTATGTCATGCTGCCGCACTACATCGGGTCAGAAAAGATCGGCGCGTTTATAAAAAAGAGCGGGCTGAAGAAATCCGAGTTCAAAAAGTACCGGGAAAAGCACCTGGCCTACCTGCAATCGCACTACGACTTTGTCGAGGACCCGGTAAGCTCCGAAACCTAGTACCCCACGATCAGACCGCCAATTGCAATTTATCCGGCTGCTCTCTATGCTTAAGAGTATCAACATTAGGAGGGATCTATGTTTGGAAAGAAAAAGGTCGCTATGGCGGCAGCAGAGTTTTTGGGCGCCTATGCCCTGGCTAGCGCAGTGTTTGCAATGGCCAGCCGGACACCGTTCCCGTTTTTTGGAGCGGCAGCGGCCGGTGTAACCCTGGCGGTTATGGTGCTGGTAATCGGCTCCGTATCTGGTTCGCACATCAATCCGGCAGTCACCTTCGGCCTGTGGACAGTGCGCAAAGTTCCAGGCCGGCAGGCGGTGGTATTTGTCGCCGCACAAATGCTGGGCGGTTTTGTAGCACTGCGTACCAATCAGTATCTGGCGAACCAGGTATTTGCAAACTCCGCTGCCGTCAACTGGGACTGGCGGGTAGTAGCTGCCGAGACAATCGGGACCTTTGTATTCACCTTTGGCATTGCCGCAGCAGTGTATAAAGGCTACGAAGGTACGCAGCTGGCCGCAACCATTGGGGCGTCATTATTCGTCGGCGTACTGCTGGCATCATTCGGCGCGGCCGGAGTACTCAACCCGGCCGTGGCCCTCGGCGTAAATTCCTGGAGTGCCAGCTACGTTGTAGCCCCATTCGCAGGCGCACTAGTCGGCATGCAGACCTACGCCCTGCTCTTCGCCCCGGAAAAAGCAGCTGCCAAAAAACGCGGATAGCAGTACTTTGCCTCTAACTACTATGGCTTGTCATGGATTAACCCGGCTTTGCGCCCGTTGTTGCTGTTGTCTTGAGTCCGATCTTATGGTCTTCGCCCTTTGACCAATTGCCTGAAGAGTGAGGTCGCGCACAGGATCATCCTCGCGCAAAAGCGTATGGAGCATTTGTGTATGCCGCCACACGGTAGAGGGTTCGGCTCTTTCTAAACGGCCAGGATAACCTAGTCGATCATTGAGCCCTGTAGGTATACTTGATCCGGTTTCTTTTGCTGCATCCATAGCCGCCTTTCGAACCTCCTCAATGCCATATCTTGCACCTTTAATCACAAATCTTTCAGCCTTGTCTCCTGACACATGCCTGGGAATACCATAAGTATCGTGAATCTGATTGGCCAGGTTAGCCGCCCTTTGCGGGTCAGGCCGAAGGCACGCAAGTTCTCTGATCCCTATGCCAGTAGGGCTTTTACTCTGGTCGAATTCTCCTAATGCTGCATGGGCAATCAAAACGTTGGGACCATCCCATGTTTGGGGGAATCGAGCAATATTGGTAATAACCATTTTCTCTGCCAATTCATTTACTTCAGGCGTCAAGTGAGGCACGGGCACATCCATAGCTAGACTATATAACCGCCAACCAAGACGGTCAAAACACAGCGGCTCAAGTATGCGTAAAGGGTGTTTTGGGATTTGGTAATGGGCATGCTCCTGACAGGCATAAATACTGAATTCCCTCTCTGGAGCGAACCCCTGCCGACCTACCGCTACATATTGTTGAGTAAGCTAAAAAGCCCGCCGAGATAAAAGCTACCGTTTAAACAGTTGCCGTCAAAAAACCCAGATGAAGTAGCCTGTACAAATAGAAAGAGTCCTGTTGGCCAGGACTCTTTCGTTTTTATGTGGTTGAGCGTTAAAGTTCTTCGACTTCGAAGTCTGCCGGGACAATCACTACCGTGAAGGTATAAGTAAATACATCACCAGTCGTGTCATCCATGACGTAAAAGCCGCACTCAAACTCATCACCAGGAATGGCAAAATCCTGAGCGCGTACGTGGAAGCTTACGCTGGAGCCAACATGACCGTCGGCAACTTGCGGATCTTCCAGAACCATGTACATGTCAGCCAGAGGCTTGTCCTCAGGAAGAGTTTCACCGTTCCAGGTAGCCGGGCACGCCGGGAACCAACGGAAAACGCTGCCGTCCGTGGTTTCAAGGGTAAAGCTGTCGCTAGAACCGCTAACGGGTACAAATACCATGTTTAGTTCTTCTTCAGGCTCATCCGCCGGCTCTTCCTCTGGAGCTTCCTCCTCAGGCACCGGGTTTTCGTTCTGAGGGATTTCGGGGGTGGCTGTGGGCGCAGTGGTTGTAGGCTGCTTTTTCTTTGGTGTACTGGTAGCAGCCGACGCAACCTGTGCAGGGGGCGTGCCGGTTGTGCCAGACTCAGTTTGATCTTCAGGATCGTCGACGTCAGTAGTGGTCGCGCTTTCTACCTTAGCCTCTTCGCTTTGGTTTGCACTGGCATGCTGTGTGTGGTCACTCGTACCAGTAGCAACATTTTTGTTGTCTTTGCTGCCAACAGAAAACACAATGCCGCTTATAATAAGCAGGATCGCCAAAACCGTCAAAAGTACAGTACGGCGTGTTACGAATTTACGTTCGCTCATGAATAAAACTCCAAATATCCATTACTTACACATTGAACAATGAGAAGTATTGCACACTATTCTTTATACTAGGTCAATATTATGTAATAGACTACATGGGTCGGGGTAGCACATATTTCAGTATTAACACCTTTGGGTAATCTTGCTACACTCTATCTTTATTGTCATACTAGTTAACCAAGATGGCACGTTCGTGTGATTTATCGTTCTCACCAGAGATAGTTGAGGGAGCTGAGTACCCAGGTTTTGCATATCCGGCTACGGTGCGGGAATCGATTGAAGCGGGTGTACCAGTGGTGCTCCAAGCAACCGTCGTTCAGGGATACCGGGAATACGATTTTTCGGGCGGCATCCATCGGGGGTATCAGGGGTTGCCTCCGCCCGTGGAGAAGCTTGGCGTGTGGTTGGGGGCCCGGAACGATCTTGATACTCATTCCCACACAATTTCTACCTTGACTACTATAGTTGACGACGACTATGCCCTGGCACTGGCACGGAAGGCCAGTGTCACGGAGCTCGTTTGGCAGGCACCTGATCTGCAGGACGCCCTGAATCCGCCTCCCGCAGAAGCAAAAACGACTTTTTCGAACAGGGCTTTCACTCCTATTCAGATCAACCTGGGGGCGGCAAGGACTGTACAGGCAAGCAAGGGGGCATTAGGGTGGCACGACATACCTGACCGCCAAATCGGACTATCCAATGGCGGAGAAAAAATGCTGCTTGGCAAACTATACCTTAATGATCAAATTGCCGAAGCCTCCGCAACGACTCCCGTAGCCAAAATTCGCCAAGACAATTGGCTCGGCGGGTATAGTTATGAAGGCGACGGAACTATCCATCGAGTCAAACCGCTTATTATGGCAGGTACGCTTCTAGCGCTCGCATCCGACATTTTTATGCCCGGATCGTTTGAGGATACTAAAGGCTCTACTGCCGAATTCCCGATCCTTCGAAGGATACCTGTTGAAGATTACCGTATAGGATTAGATTTGCTGGACACGGGCATGCTTTTGCCTGATGTGGATCAAGACGAAGAAATTTTTGCCTGTATAAACGGTATGTGCCTGACAGCGGGCCGTTACGCAATCGATTGTTTCATGCGCGCCCAATACAACAAAATTTGTAGCTTGAGCCTTGAAATGGGCTGGCGTCACTATGAGGAGTGGTCTGCACGCGAGTGGGCTAAGTTTCACGCGTCGGCTCCTATACCAAGTCATACCGATGTCGCTAACCCTTAGCAAGTCCCTTGGCACAGAGGCTTAGACCCATTCCAAATCTCGCCTCCGATGGGCCTTGTTGAAAGAACGAAGTCTGACTTCTATAGGTGTTAACGCATGTTCAAGAGGTTCAAGGTTCAAGAGAACGGTTCTTTAGATAAGCGCTACTATGTTCTAGTATACTTGTTGATATGCCTAGCCGCAACGTCCTTAAGGTGGATATCGCAGAGAGCTTCTATCACGTCTATGCTCGTGGTGCCAGTCGGCAAGAGAGATCTTTCTGGAAGATGCAGACTACCGGTTCTTTTTGCAATTGTTCCGGAGGTACTTGAGCCAACAAGAGCTCAAAAACTCTGCCGGTGTACCATACGAGAAGCTATACGAATCACTTGAAGCACTATGCTACTGCTTGATGCCTAACCACTTTCATTTGCTATTGTACCAAGTTGAGGCAGGCGCCATGCAGAGATTGATGCGCGGCGTTATGACCGGCTATAGCCGGTACTTCAACACCAAATACAAGCGTAGCGGTTCATTGTTTGAAAGCCGATATAAAGCCTCACTCATTTCAAATCAGACTTATTTGGAACATATTTCAAGGTACATTCATCTCAACCCGAAAGGATGGAGGACGTATCCATACTCATCACTCGCTAGCTATTTAGGGCAACCAAACACAGACTGGCTCAGACCAAAGAGAATACTGGAGTTATTTGCTTCAAGAAATGAATACAGGACCTTCGTTCAGGATTATGAAGCAGCGCAACGAGAACTAGAGAGTATCAAGCACGAACTGGCGAATGACATATACTAAACAACTTTGTTAGCTTTCTAGAGAACCGTTCTCTTGAGCCTCTTGAGCATAGTAGATTGATTACTCTCCTGAATTCCCACTCAAATCGCAACACCCAGGTAAGGCTTGAGTAGCTCGGCAGGGCTTTTGTAGCCGTGTCGTTTGCGGGGTCTAGTATTCAGGAGCGTGACCGCTAGGTCAAGCTCCTGTTTGCTAATGCTGCTAAAG